>NZ_CAJXNN010000015.1 GCF_913057115.1 uncultured Roseovarius sp. | reverse complement strand
AGAATATCCAAGTTTTCCTGTAGCTGCGCTTTGTCCACTTCTGACAGATGGTGGCCCATCGCAAACAAACGGTGACGAGTAACAGCTTCTGGGTCTTCAAGTGACAGCACGACCACTTGACCCTGCTCTGGGTCTTCACCCCAAATGCCAAATAGGTCTTTGCCTAGGGCGACGCTGATAGCTTTTTGTAAAGCAAGAAAGCTTTTACCAACACCACCAGGTGATACCAAAACGCCAAAGGTTTCCGCTAGCAAACCTGGAAACACGAAATCCAAAGGCTCTGGCTTTTCGGTGAGCACAGTGTGTAAACTCATACTTGCGGCTTCAAATTTGTTGGACCAACCGGTGTCCATATTTTCCATAATTCCCATTTTCATTACCTTTCTGTTAAATGGTTTTGTTGGCTAAATAATTGCCAATTACTTTAATAATTAAAAAAATTAATAAAGTCAATATAAAAAATAAGAAACAGCCCAATTAATTTTTTGGGCTGCTTTTGGTTTCGTTAGCGCGGCTTTTTATCGGCTTTTGGCTTCCCACTCTTTTAGCTTTGCCTGATGCTCAGGATTTTTACGATCTAATTTCTCAATGCCTAAATAGTCCAAAGCCCATTGAGGCGTGGACCGACCCCGTCCAGTCCACGTTAAATTTGGATCCTCAGGATGCTTATACTTTGCACGTACCTTACCTTTTTTAGGAGACGCGCTGGCCTTTACACCCATTGCGACTAAAACCTCATCGATATCAAATGGGCTATCAGCAATCTGCTGCTTAATGCTTTGCGCTAGACTATTAAGTGCCTCTTTCTTTTGGTTCTCAAGAAGCTGCTCTGCTTGTTTCTGGTGCTCTAGAAGTTCTTCATATGTCATATCTTCTAAATTCTTCGTCATGGCGACCTCCTTTTTGAGAATTCTTTAATGTTCTTTTAATAAATTAATAAATTATATATTGCAATAGCTATTATTTAATGATATATCTTAATTTATGAAGAGTACACTACCATGTAGGTAGCAAAAGAGAGGGGCCAATTTGCCCCTCTTTTCTTTTTGGGAGTGGCTTTAGAGAAACAAATTTCTTTCAGCGCTGACACCTATCATTTTTGATACTTACTCCAAGCATTAGAAGCAGTGCTTTCAGTGCGCGCCTTAACCTGATGGGCATAGCGTTTTTCCAATTTAGCGTATCTGCTTTTGACCATTTGAGTGGATGCATGAGAAAGCATAAAACTCACGTCTTCGATTGGCACTCCAGTATCCACCATCGTTTGAGCAAAAGTATGTCTCAAAGAATACGGCGTGATGGATCCTCGCTCATCGTTAGTAAGCGGGGTAAAATCTAGAACTTGCTTCACGTATTTACCGTAAGTATCACGTGTCATTGCCTTACCCGCGTTACGGCTTGGAAAACACCACGGGTTGCGAAAAGCCTCTTTTCGAGTAGCAGGTCGTTTAATGTTATCTAGAGCAGCTTCATGCAATGGAACGATGACATCGTCACGTAACCAGTCGGTTTTATGGGTGCGCAGATACGCATATCCTTCATCAAAGTTAACATAGTTATTGCTACCATTATCAAAGTGCTGGAGTGACAAAAATGATCCAGGCCTCATCCCAGAGTACAATCCAAACTTGATGGCTCTCTGAGCCACGTCATGTCCAAGAGCATCTACTGCCTCTAAGAACAGCCCAACCTGAGACTCTGGGATTGCGATGCGTGTTCGCTTTTCTGCATTTTTCTTGACAAGCTTGCACGGATTATCCGGGATAACTGATCGTCGTACGAGATCAGTGAGTACGTGCGACAGATACGAGAGCTCTCTATTCGCTGCAGTCTTTGCCGAAGTAGAGCGCCAGATATGATACTCATTCACAGCTTGATACGTAAGGTGGCGCACGTCAAAGTCGTCACCAAAAAACTCTCGAATACGTTTATACGCATAATGCTTTTCCCGGAGGGTTTTTGGCCATGATGTTCGCTGACTGGCCTCGACGTGATAGGGGCACTCATATCTTTTTGAGCACTCTTCTCGGAGATAGCTCTCCAAAGCGTCGGCAAGGGGTAGGTGGCCAGATAGCTCCTCTTGGCGCGTAAAATTTTTTCTGTCCATTAACCCGACACGTTGCCGCTCTGCCTTCTTCCGCGCTTCGGATACCGAGATTTCACCCACCTTACCAAGGTCGATATCCTTTTTCTTACCATCAACCCGCGCTCTTAACGTGAAGGTTTTTGTTCCTGCTCTTGAAACTCTGACATAGAAACCAGTCATTGATTCATCGCGAACATAGTACTGCTTCCCGGTCGGCTTGAGTTTCTTCACCGCGTCCTGCGTCAACTTCATAGCATTAGCCCTTCGTTTGAATTTTCTCAGTCTGGACGATTGAGTGGTGATACACCATGATACCCCGGTGATACCCCACATTTTAGCGAATCACAATATTCTCTATAGTTGTACCAAGTTTGAAGTTTTGAGCCTGAGGGGTAAAATATCCGCTTATTTCAAGGCTTTGTGCAATTTTAAAAAGAAATTGCTTGACGAAAAATTTTAGGGTATACTGACTTTTAATCAGTGGGTTGCAGGTTCGAATCCTGCACGGCTCACCACTGTTTTTTGACTATCAATGACTTGGCTGACCAGAATTTTCACTTGGGCCTGTCGTATGGCTTTTCTGAAAGCAGTACGGAAAATTGCCGAATGCGAAACTCAACAGGAACCGAAGTTGCGGTTTTTTGATGGCCGTCCAATGTCGCGTGCGGTGCGAATGTCATAGGCTGGTGGTTGAGCTTGACTTTGCGGGATCGCCACGTCGAGAATTCAAGGGAATTGGACAAAAGGTTGCGGAAGACGTTCATGGGCGAGCGTTGCTTTGCGTTGGCTTGGGTTATCTTATAGCCAACGCTTGACGGTGACACGCTACAATGCGTCGCAAACCCGCTTCGCTTGGGCTGGATAGTTACATATTGATCGGTGGTAACGCAGTTCGTCATGATCAAGACGACACGTGATTAGGTCAGTCGACAAGGCGGTTAGCTATGCGAGAACGACAAGGGCTCGACCCAACAGACATTCGCATTCTCAGTGCCGTTCAAAAGCACGGCCAGTTGAGCAAGACCAAACTTGCGGAACTGGTAAACCTCTCGGCCACGCCCTGTTGGGCGCGTTTGAACCGCTTGCGCGCGGCAGGATATATTCGAGGCTATCACGCCGATATCGCGCTGGAGCGGGTGATTGATGCGACGCGGGTCGTGGTGACGGTCTCGCTGACCCATCACCGCAAGACTGATTTCGACCGTTTCGAGGCATACATCAAGCAAGTGGACGAGATCATAAATTGCGTCGCCACGGGCGGCGGTATCGACTACGTGATGACAGTGGTCTGCCCCACCCTGTCGTCCTTTCAGGCCTTGATGGATGATCTGCTCTCGGCGGATTTGGCGGTGGACCGCTATATGACCTATTTTGCCACCCGCCTGATCAAGGCCGAACAGCCCAACCTTGCCAAGCTGGTTGCCGAAAGCGGGCGATAAGAGGAACGTGTCTTCGTTGGCAGGGGTTAAATTCGGGCGTCCACGATAACGCAGACCTGCGCGCGTTTTGTACACGGCAGCCAGCGAAGACTGCTCTCAGCCCGGAGCGGACCCAAGGCCTTCGCCGTCACTGGGCGATAGCCGACCTTGGCCGTGCATGTTGCGAATTGGTATGTTGCGGGACGAAGCTGCCGCCCGAGGATCGCGAAAGGATTGCCGTCGAGTGCAACCGCCCGGCGCACACCGGGCATCGCCCGACCTCCCCCCGGAGGGCGATTTTCCAACATTTGCCAAAGAAAAATCGTCGAGTGGCTTGGAGATGTCAGGCCCCACAGAGTCCTTGCAAACGCCCTCCAGGTCGGCCGATGCCCGGTGTGTGCCTGATGGTAGCCATGGCCGCTGACGTCTTTCGGGACAACGCCACCGCTTTGCAAACCCCACTCCCTGCGCGGCGCGCGTCACGCGGTGCGCATGAATGCGCACCCTAGGGGTAAGGGTTTGTCGTCGCCCTGACGTCCTGTGCAAAGCCGCCATTGCCGACCTGCACCGCGTCGCGTCAGTCGTGCGGTTCGCTCCTGCGGTTCAGGGATTGCGGGACACCCTGCACGTCATGTCGTTTCAAGGTTGCGAAAGTGGCTGACAACGGTCTCGCGGGCGACGCTGATGTGGTAATCCATGGCGGCGCGTGCCTCGTCCTCATCGCCGGAGGCTAATGCGTCGATGATCAGGTAGTGATTGCGCGCCACGAGGCCCGGTTCATCGAAAACCCGTTCGATCAGGGCGGTGCAGACCTGAATTTCCGATGCCAGTTTATCGAAAACCCCCAGAAAACGGGCATTGCCGCTGCTTTCCACGATCAGGCGGTGAAATTGCAGGTCGACGCCGATCTGGAAGATCAATTGTTCGTCCTTCGAGGAATCGACCATATCGTCGATTTGGCGGCGCAGCTTGTCGATGATGCCGTCAACGCGGCCCTCTCGCACGACCCGCGCGGCGGCTTCGCGTTCGATGCAGAGGCGCAGTTCGTAAAGCGAATCGAGATCCTCGGAATCCATCGTGCGGACGAAAAACCCCCGGTTGGCGTGCGACACCAAGAGCCCCGCGCTTTCCAAGAGGCGCCCCGCTTCGCGCACCGGGGCGCGGCTGACGCCCAAATCGCGGGCAATCACGGATTCGGCCACCCGGTCACCGGGCCGCAACTGCCCCGAAACGATCGCATCGGTCAGCATGCGTGCGATTTGCTGCGAGAGAGCATCGCGCGTGAGCGGTTGAAAAAGTGGCTTTGTGGACCTGTTCATGCCTTCAAATTAGACAAGCGATTGTCGTCTGTCGACAATTTACCTTGACTTGCCGCGAAGCTGCCGATGAAGTTGGAGTGAGCTTGGGTGCGTATATGGCGCGCGACAAGTGACTATTTGGCCGCGCCAAGAGACCGACCAACGGCAAGGCGCGCTATGGAGACCACAGCGTGGGGTTGCGTCTTGGGCATGGTCACATGACCAGCCGCAAAGGGCCGCCCCCCGCGTTTCAACAGGGAGACTTCGATGAAGACTATTCTCACAGCCTCGATCCTGAGCCTTGGGCTTGCGCTACCGACTTTTGCGCAAGACGCCGGGGGCCGCCTTGATATCGTGGTGCAGCCCGAGCCACCCAGCCTGATGCTGGGCTTGGTTCAGAACGGCCCGACGCAACTTGTGGCGGGCGACATTTACGAAAGCCTTCTGCGCTACGACAATGACCTGAACCCGATGCCCTCGCTGGCCAAATCGTGGGAGATTTCCGACGATGCGCTGACCTATACCTTCAAACTGCACGAAGGGGTTACGTGGCACGATGGCGAGCCGTTCACCGCCGAGGATGTGGTGTTTTCGGTCGATACCTTCCTGCGTGAAACCCATGCGCGCCTTCGGGTGAGCCTGCAACATGTGGAATCGGTCACCGCGCCGGATGACCATACGGTTGTTTTCAAGCTCAAGAACCCCTTTGGCCCCTTCATTGGCGTCTTTGAGGCCGGCACCATGCCGATGATCCCCAAGCACATCTATGAAGGCACCGATTTCGCCAACAACCCGGCGAACAACACGCCCATCGGGACCGGCCCCTACAAGTTCAACGAGTGGGAAAAGGGTAGCTATATCCACCTTGTGAAGAACGAGGACTACTATCTGGATGGGCAGCCCTATCTGGACGAAGTCTATTACAGGGTGATCCCCGATGCGGCCTCGCGGGCCGTGGCGTTTGAGAATGGTGAGGTCGATGTGCTTCCCGGTGGCTCGGTCGAGAACTGGGATGTGAAGCGCCTGACCGAGATGGACGGTGTGTGTTCCACCGGCAAGGGGTGGGAATATTTCGCGCCGCATGCCATGGCGTGGATGAACAACCGCGAAGGCCCCACCGCCAACAAGGATTTCCGCAAGGCGGTGATGTATGCGATGGACCGGGAGTTCGTGAAAGACGTGATCTGGAACGGCTTTGGCAAGGTGGCGACAAGCCCGGTGTCGTCGAAGACGAATTTCTACACCGACGACACCATCATGTATGATCAAGACCCCGACAAGGCGCGCGAGCATCTTGAGGCTGCGGGCTATGACGGGGAAACCGTGCGCATCCTGCCGCTGCCTTATGGCGAGACTTGGCAGCGTTGGGCCGAGGCGATGAAGCAGAACCTCGAAGAGGTGGGCGTCAACGTCGAGATGGTGGCCACGGATGTTGCGGGCTGGAACCAGAAGCAGGCGGAGTGGGATTTCGATATCGCCTTCACCTACCTCTACCAGTACGGCGATCCGGCGCTTGGTGTCGCGCGCAGCTACTTGTCGTCGAACATCGCAAAGGGCAGCCCGTGGAACAACGTGGCGGGCTATTCAAATGAAGACGTCGATGAGATGTTTGCCGAGGCCGCCGTGGCCGCGACCAATGAGGAGCGTCAGGAAATCTATACCAAGATCCAGCAGCAGCTTGTCGATGACGTGCCGGTGGCATGGCTGTTGGAGATCGAATTTCCGACGATCTATCGCTGTGATGTCCAAGACCTTGTGACCACCGCCATCGGTGTGAACGACGGTCTGCGCGACGCTTGGGTCAAGCAGTAACCCCAAGCCAAGACTTTGGGCCAGTCCGGGCATTTCCGGGCTGGCCCCTTTCGGATTCTGACCCTCACCACGAACCGAGCAGGCCCATACCATGACACTCGCCGCCGCCATATTCGGCCGCGCCGCCAAGGCCGCGATCACGCTTTTGCTGATCGTGATTTTGAATTTCTTCCTGATCCACGCCGCCCCCGGCGATCCGGCCATGGTTATGGCGGGTGAAGCGGGCGCGGCCGATGAGCAATTCATCCAGCAACTGCGCGAGCAATTCGGGCTGGACCAGCCGCTTTATGTGCAGTTCTGGAACTATGTCTCAGGCGTTCTGCAACTGGACCTTGGCTATTCCTATCGCCAACAGATGCCGGTGCTGGACCTGATCCTTGATCGGCTTCCCGCCACGCTTTTGCTGACGCTGACGGCCTTTGGCATGTCCTTGCTGTTGGGCATCGTCTTTGGCCTTGCCGCCGCCGCCCGTCAGGGCAAGTGGAGCGATACGATGATCACCACCATGGCGCTGCTCTTTTATGCCACGCCGCTCTTCTGGGTGGCGCTGATGGCGGTGGTGCTGTTCTCGGTGCAACTGGGCTGGTTCCCGGCCTTTGGTTATGAATCGGTGGGGGCCGATTACACCGGGATGGCCGCCGTGATGGACCGCTTGACGCATCTCTTCCTGCCGGCGCTGACGCTGGGGCTGTTTTTCATGGCCGTTTACCTGCGGATGACGCGCTCATCGGTGCTGGAAGTCAGCCAGATGGATTTCGTCAAGACCGCCCGCGCCAAGGGGTTGGTCGAAGGCACGATCCGCCGCCGTCATATCCTGCGCAATGCGCTGTTGCCGGTGGTGACGCTGGCGGGTTTGCAGGCCGGGCAACTGGTGGGCGGGGCCGTTCTGACCGAAACGGTGTTCGCATGGCCCGGCATCGGGCGGCTGATGTTCGAGAGCCTGACCGCGCGGGATTACAACACGCTTTTGGGGGTGTTCCTTGTCTCGGCGGCGATGGTCATTGCCTTCAATATCATCACCGATATCGTTTATCGGTTGATTGACCCGCGGATTTGAGGAGGCGGATATGATGGATTTCCTCAAACGTTTTTCCCGCAATCGCGGCGCGGTGATCGGCGCTTTGATCCTGATTTGCGTGGTGCTTCTGGCGGTGTTCGCGCCGCTGCTTTACCCCGACAGCCCGTGGAAGATGGTACAACGGCCCTTCCTTGTGCCGTTCAGCACCGAGGGCTTCCCGCTTGGCACCGATACCTTGGGCCGGGATGTGGCGGCGGGGCTGGTGCATGGGGCGCGGGTGTCGCTGATCGTGGGACTGGTCTCGACGCTTGTGGCATTGCTGATCGGTGTGCCGCTGGGGGCCTTTGCGGGCTTTTATGGCGGCTTGGTGGATGATGGCGCGATGCGCTTTACCGAATTCTTCCAGACCATCCCGAATTTCGCGCTGGCCATTGTGCTTGTCGCGATCATGGAGCCGACGCTTCCCACCATCACCCTTGCCATTGCGATTGTCAGTTGGCCGCCCGTCGCCCGCCTTGTGCGGGCCGAGGTGCTATCGCTGCGCAAGCGCGAGTTTGTCGATGCCGCGCGGCTGGCGGGGCTGTCGAACACGCGGATCTTGTTCGGGCATATCCTGCCCAATGCCATGTCGCCGATAATCGTCATGGCCTCGCTTATGGTGGCGACGGCGATCTTGCTGGAAAGCTCGCTGTCGTTCCTTGGGTTGGGCGACCCGAATATCATGAGCTGGGGCTATATGATCGGGGCGGCGCGGACGGTGATCCGCTCGGCCTGGTGGCTGAGCTTCATTCCCGGTGTGGCGATCCTGTTGACGGTGCTGGCGCTGAACCTGATCGGCGAGGGGCTGAACGATGCGCTCAACCCGCGGCTGGCACGGAAGGGGCGCTAAGATGGAAACGGTGCTTTCAATCCGCGATCTGGCGATTTCCCTGCCCCCCGGGGCCGACCGGGAGTTTGCCGTTCAGCATGTGGAATTTGACCTCAACGCCGGGGAAATCCTGTGTGTGGTGGGGGAATCCGGGTCGGGCAAGTCCATGACCGCGAATGCGCTGATGGGGCTTTTGCCCGATCAGGTGGAGGTGGCGCAGGGCAGCGCAGTCTTCGAAGGGCGGGACATCATGAGCCTGCCGGACGGTGAGCGCCGTAAGCTGCGGGGTGACCGGATCGGGATGATCTTCCAAGAGCCGATGACCGCCCTCAACCCGCTGATGCGGATTGGCGACCAGATCACCGAGGTCTTCGAGGCGCACAACCGGCACAGCCCGGCAGAGCGGCGGGAAAAGGCCCTGTCCCTTATTCGTGAGGTGGGCCTGCCCGACCCCGAAAAGATCATCCGCGCCTATCCTTTCCAATTGTCGGGCGGGCAGCGGCAGCGGGCGATGATCGCCATGGCGCTGGCGCTTGATCCGGCGATCCTGATTGCCGATGAGCCGACAACGGCGCTGGATGTGACAACGCAGGCGCAAATCCTTGACCTCATCAAATCCATTCAGGAACGCCACGGCATGGCGGTGATGTTCATCACCCATGATTTCGGCGTCGTGGCCGAGATTGCCGACCGGGTGATCGTCATGCGCTATGGCGAGATTGTCGAGCAGGGCGCGGCGCGCGAGGTTCTGGAAAACCCGCAGCACGATTACACCAAGGCCTTGCTTGAGGCGATCCCGTCTGATCACGTTCCCACACCTGAGCCAAATGCCGGGGGGCCGGTTCTGGAGGTGCGCAACCTGCGCAAGACCTTTGTCACCTCGGGTGGTCTCTTCAAACCCAAGCGGAGTGTCACGGCGATTGACGATGTGTCGTTCACCATCGCGCGGGGCGAGGTTTTGGGCATTGTCGGCGAATCCGGTTCGGGCAAATCCACCGTGGGCCGCGCCATCGTGCGGCTGGTGGAGGCCGACAGCGGCGAGGTGATCCTTGACGGCCAAGACATGAACAGCCTGAGCGCCGAGGAATTGCGCAGCGCGCGCCGCAGGGTGCAGATGATTTTCCAAGACCCTTATGCCTCGCTCAATCCGCGCAAGAAGATTTTGCATGCCCTGTCGGAAGGGCCGATTGTGCAAGGCGTGCCCAAGGATAAGGCCCATGCGCGGGCGCGCGAATTGCTGGAGATTGTCGAGCTGGATGCCGGCGCCGCAGACCGCTATCCGCATGAGTTTTCCGGCGGGCAGCGGCAGCGGATTGGCATTGCCCGCGCCTTGGCGATGGACCCGGACCTGATCATCGCGGATGAGGCGGTTTCGGCCTTGGACGTGTCCATTCAGGCGCAGGTTCTGGACCTTTTGCGCGACCTGCAAAGCCGGTTGAACCTGTCGCTGATGTTCATCACCCATGACATGCGGGTGGCGGCGCAGCTTTGTGACAGGGTGGCGGTGATGCAAAAGGGCAAGCTGGTGGAGCTTGGCCCGGTGGGCGAGGTCTTTCTTGATCCCAAGGCGGAGTATACCCGCAACCTTCTGGCAGCGGTCCCCGGCACCAAGTGGAGCCGGCAACCGGCATGAGCGCCGTCTAACGCATGACTTGGCTTTGATGAGGGAGCATTCGTTGGTGTCGCCTGCGGCTTCAACACAAACGCTCCCTCATGTGGTTGTCAGCTATGCGGCAGGGCGCAAGGCAGGCTCAGGCTGCCTTGCTTTCCGCGTGGCGCGCATCGGGGGTCGTGGCGCGGAAATGCTCGGACGCGGCGGCGATGCCGGAGCCGGGTTCAACCTTGGCCCCGGCATCGCGCAGGGCCATTTCAGCGGCGGAAATCGCACCGCAGAGCATGACCGCGTTCATCGAGCCGATATGACCGATGCGGAAGGCGCGACCGGCAAGGATGTTGAGGCCCGATCCCAGCGAGGTTTGGTATTTGTAATAGGCGGTCGAGATCACGTCGCGGGCATCGACGCCTTGGGGCGTATAGATCGCCGAGACCGTGTCGGAGTAGCAGGCCGGATCGCGGGCCACCAGTTCGCAGCCATTCCAAGCGGCCACGGCGGCGCGTGTGCCTTCGGCGAGGCGGGCGTGCCGGGCCCATGTGCTTTCCATTCCGGGCTCAAGCAGCATGTCGAGCGACACGCGTAGACCGCGCAGGAGTTGCGTAGCGGGCGTATAGGGGAAATAGCCGGTGTCGTTGAGGGCGATCATATCGGCGAAATGGAAGTAGCTGCGCGGCATGGAGGCGGTTTTGCTGGCCGCAAGCGCCTTGTCGGAGACCCCGAGGAAGCCGAGGCCCGCCGGCAGCATGAAGCCCTTTTGCGAACCGGCGACAGCGAGGTCGACGCCCCATTTTTCCATCTCGAATTCGATCGAGGCGATGGAGCTGACGCCATCGACGAAAAGCAAGGCGGGGTGGCCCGCCTCGTCCAGGGCGCGGCGGATGGCGGCAATGTCGGAGGTGACGCCGGTGGCGGTCTCGTTGTGGGTGGCGAAGACGGCCTTGATCTGGTGGCCGGTATCAGCCTTGAGGCGTTCGGCATAGGTCTCGACCGGGACGGGGTTGCCCCAGTCGGTGTCGCAGAGGTCCACATCGAGGCCGAGGCGGGTGGCCATCTCGGCCCAGAGCAGGGAGAACTGGCCGAAGCGCGACATCAGCACACGGTCGCCGGTGTCGAGCGTGTTGGTGATCGCCGATTCCCAAGCCCCGGTGCCGGAGGAGGGGAAGATGAAGACCCGGCCGTTTTCAAGCCGGAAGACCTTTTTGATGTCGGTCAGGACGCTATCGACGAAGCCGCCGAAATCCGGGGCGCGCATGTCCTCCATGGGGATGTTCATGGCCTGCCGGACGGGTTCGGGGACATTGGTGGGGCCGGGGACGAAGAGGTGTTGATAACCGTGCATGGGGCTTCTCCAGTTTTTCTTTGATCCCTGTATCGGCATCTGCGGCTGTTGGCGTAATCCCCGAGTGAATACCCATGGCGAGCGGCTGGCGGGGCGTGCCTCCTATCGGGTAGGGCGGCCCCACCCGGTTGAGTGAAGGCGCACAGTCGCATGCCGTGGCATACTGAAAAATCCTTGAAAATCATCGTTTTAGAGTGATTTTTTGTCGCATTTCAGGGCGTGGGAAAAGGCCGCGTTTCGTGTACACTGTGCCGATGGAGGAGACCAAATTCATGACCGCGGCGCCT
This sequence comes from uncultured Roseovarius sp., assembly GCF_913057115.1. Classification (GTDB taxonomy): domain Bacteria; phylum Pseudomonadota; class Alphaproteobacteria; order Rhodobacterales; family Rhodobacteraceae; genus Roseovarius. The sequence goes on along the minus strand of NZ_CAJXNN010000015.1, from coordinate 60,638 downwards.
GTAGACAGCGCCACGCGCGACGCCCCGCAGGTGATTGTTGCCGACCGGCAAGTGATCGTCTGTCAGGGGATAGGGTCGCTTGTGTCGCAAATTCCCGAGGTGACGCTGGGTGCCTTCGCCACCGACAAGGCGAGCCTCAAGAAGCTGCTGTCGGGGACCAAGGGGCCTGCCATCCTGATTTTGGGTGTGCGGCTGGCGGATGGGGATTTGACCCAGGTGCTGGAGATGGTGCGCAAGGATTACCCGCAGGTGATGGTCGTCGTCGTCGCCGAGGACAGCGAGTTTGCTTTTATCCGGGCGGCGATCAAACAGGGGGCCAATTCGGTTTGCATGATGAGCCAGATCCTGACCAGCCTGCCGAAGATTCTGGGCAAGCTGGTGGAGGGACATTCGATCGTGCCCACGGATATCCTCAAGCGGCTGACTTCGGAGAACACCGACGCGCTGTCGCGGCGCGAGCATGAGATTTTGGCGCTGTTGGTGGATGGCTTGACCAATTTCCAGATTTCCGCGCGGCTGGGCCTGAGCGAGAACACGGTGAAATATTACCTCAAGGCGATTTACCAGAAGCTCGATGTGAACTCACGCGGGGCGGCGATTGCCAAGTACGTGGCGGGGAATTACTGACCATGCGCGCTTTGGCGCGTCGGTAGGTCAATGTTCTTGGAGGCATGCGCCACGGTGGCCTGCGCCAGAGCATCGCGGGCTTGGGCATCTATGTCGCGCAGCATGGGCAGGAATTCCTCGGAAAAGCGGTAGGTGATGACGCGCTCTTGGGGCAGCCAGAATGTAAAGCGGCATGTTCCGAAATCTTCGGCTTTGCGATAACTCTCACAGGTTCCGAAACCCGCCGGGTTGCCGGTGCCGTCGGTGACGGCATAGCTTGCCCCGCGCGCAGCGGCTTTGCCGATGCAGCCCTCGCGGGTTTCATAGCGCGGGCCGCGGTCGCGAAAGGCCTCAAGCGCGGCTTGGGCCGAGGCGGCGGACATTTCCTTTAACCGGGTGATCCCCGGGGCAATGACACGGTCGGCTTCACAATTGAAGCGGGTCAGTTTTTCGAATTCGTCGGTGAAGGAGGGGGTGCTCCCCCAATCGGGGGTGCCATCGTAAAGGCGATGCTGTGAGGGTAGGGAGATTTCCAAGGCTGTCTTTGGGTGATCTGTAAACGCCCCGGCAAGCGGGCTGAATTCGGGTAAGGTAACGAGAAGTTTCAGCGTGGAGTCTCCCGACGCGGGCTGTTTGGGGCGCAGCTCGGTTGAAAGCACAGCGTAGCCCTGTTTGTGGGTCTTTTCGACATCTTCGGCGCTCACAAGTGTGACGCGTTTGTAATCCACCGTGGGGTGCACGTTGGCGGCTTTGGGAAAGCTGAAGGCCCAGAGGGCATCATCATGGTCGCCCCAATGCCCATTGCGGCCCGCGTCGCGCAGCATCACTTGCTGGCGGTTTGGGTCGAAGTAGGGCTCTGGTTGGGGCGCGGGGGTGTAAAGATGGGCGATAGCCACGTCGAGAAGCCCGATGAGGCCGATGGCGGCCAGCCCGAGGCGCGCGGTCAGCGGGCGCAGGCCGATCCAGAGCCGTTTGTGGCCGGACCTGTCAAATTGACGGGCTTCATCGGGGTCTGGGGCCTTCGGTGCGGGGCCGTATTTTTCGCCGCGATAGGTGCCTTTGCGCAGGGCGACCGAAGTTATGGCGACCAGACCAAACAGCGGGCCGAGAATTTCGCCATCGGCAAACCGGGCTGTCATGTAGGCGGAGGGGACAAGGATGCCCAGATACCACCAGCCGCTAAGCCCTATATCGTGAAACCGGCGAATGGTGACTGTTGTGGCAGGCACAAAGAGCGCCAGTTCGATCAGGCTGCCCACCGTGCGGAGCAGGTAGAACCCGTAGGAGGGATCGAGCCAGAGTGAAATGAGCGGTTTCATCCGCCATGTGCCGGTGAAGAGCACCAAGATCACCATCACCGCCGTGCAAAACGCCATGAAGATCCAAAACTCGGATCGGGAGGCGCGGCCTTGGATCGACCAGAATTTTTCGGTCAGGCAGGATTTGATTAGACTTTGAAAATGCATTTGCAACCTAAGCGTTTTGTGTTTGCCTAGGGTTCGCCGCTAAATTGGGCGATATTTGGCAGCGAATGTGATCTTGCTGTGATGTGCTGGCGCGGGGTTAAAGGCCGTGCCCCCGCGCGTGGAAGATGAAGCCCAGAACGTTCAGCAAAAGTTGTGCCGCGAGGATGGAGGTGGAGCCTGTGGGGTCGTAATCGGGGGCAACCTCGACGAGGTCGAGGCCGACCACCTCGTGGTTTTGGGCCACCGTTTGCAGCAGTTCCAGCACTTCGTAGTAGAGAAAGCCGCCGTGGCTGGGTGTGCCGGTGCCCGGTGCGATGGAGGGGCAGAAGGCGTCGATGTCGATGGTGACATAGACCCGCGCGCCTTTGGGGATGCGGTTTGCGGTGGCTTCTGGCCCCAGCGCGCGCATTTGCCGGACCGAGAGGATATCGGAGCCGCGCGCGCGGGCGTCGTCATAGCCGTCCTTGGCGGTGGAGCTGACGTTGCGGATGCCCAGTTGGGTGAGGCCGGTGACATAGGGTTTCTCGGCGGCGCGGCGCATCGGGTTGCCGTGGCCGTGCCGCACGCCGTGGCGTTCATCGACGAAATCGAGGTGGGCGTCGATTTGCAGGATGTGGATATCGCCTTGGCCCTCAAAGGCGTTGATGCAGGGGATATTGACCGAGTGATCGCCGCCGATGGTCACCGGCAGGGCCCCCGCCTTGAGGATGGCGCGCACGCCCTGTTCGATATTGGCGTGGGAGCTTTCGGTATCGGTGTGGATGATATCGGCGTCGCCAATGTCGACCATGCGCACCGTGCCGGGCAGGTAGGTGGCGTCGTCCTCATGGTCATAGGCCCCGGCGTGGCCGAAGCTGAAGAGCGTGCTTGCCTCGCGCACGCCACGCGGGCCGAAGCGCGCGCCCGAGCGCCATTGGGTGCCTGCGTCAAACGGTGCGCCGAGGATGGCGATATCGGCGTCGATGGTGGACCAATCCGCCACATAGGGCCTTTTGCCGAAGGTGGAGATGCCGACGAAGGGCAGGTCGAGCCGCCCGCTTTCATAGCCGTGTTTGGTCATTTGGTCCTCGGGGATGCTTTGCGTTTTCACCTTTTGGAACGTGAAAGAGGCCCCGGGTCAAGCCCGCGGCGTGGCTTGCACGTGGGTCAGTTTGGTGTTCGTCCCAGACTGCGGATAAAGCCTGTGCATGTCGGTTTTGCGGGACGAAGCGGCGATGGCCTGGCACCTGCGGTGCTATTCGGGCCCGGGTCTATGCTTTGAACGTCCAGCAAGGGCTCACTGCCCGCATTTGTGGCGGTTGAAACGAAGGTCTGGTATCGAGAAACGTCGCAACTTCGCGAACTCCGCTCCCTGCGCAAAGCCGCCGCTCACATCTCTACGATGAACGACGGATTTGAAAAGATGCGCACAACAGGCGGATCAATCGTGAAATACTGATTCAGATATTTGCGACACGCCCGTGTCGCTACTTGGCAACTTGGTCCAATCGGTCCTCAAAGCCCTGAATCCAAGCCTGAACGGTCTGCGTAAGCCCCGATTTTTAGGCCGGAATTTCAAATGAAACCGATTACATCCGCCTCAGGAGACAACGCAGCCTAGGGCCGGGCCCGAAGCGCAAATGAGGGTGGAGAACATCATGCAACTTCAAGATTTTGGCTTTGGTACTCAGATTCGCAAATCGCCTTACTTCGACGCCACCGTGCGTTGGGGCGCGCAGGGATTTTCGGTTTACAACCACATGTACATCCCGCGCGATTTCGGTGATCCGGAACAAAACTTCTGGAACCTTGTGAACGACGCCATCCTGTGTGACGTGGCGGTCGAGCGTCAGGTCGAAATCACCGGGCCGGATGCTGCAAAGTTCACCCAGATGCTGACCCCGCGCGACCTGTCCAACATGTCGGTCGGTCAGTGCAAATACGTCCTGATCACCAATGCCGAAGGCGGCATCCTGAACGATCCGATCTTGCTGAAACTGGCGGAAGATCACTTCTGGCTGTCGCTGGCCGATAGCGACATCCTGCTTTGGGCGCAGGGTGTGGCCGTACACTCGGGCCTTGATGTGACCATCACCGAGCCGGATGTGTCGCCGTTGCAGCTGCAAGGCCCGAAATCGGGTGAGATCATGCGGGAACTCTTTGGCGACGAGATCATGGACCTGCGTTACTACTGGTTCATCGAAACGCAGCTGGACGGTATTCCGCTGATCGTGTCGCGCACCGGCTGGTCCAGCGAATTGGGGTACGAGATTTACCTGCGAGACTCCACCTATGGCGACGCCCTGTGGGAGCGGATCATGGCCGTTGGTATGCCCATGGGCCTCAAGCCCGGCCACACCTCGACCATCCGCCGCATCGAAGGTGGCATGCTGTCGTACCACGCCGATGCCGACATCACCACGAACCCCTTCGAGTTGGGCTTTGACCGTCTGGTGAACCTCGACATGGAGGCCGATTTCATCGGCAAGTTCGCCCTGCAACGCATCCGTGACAATGGTGTTGCCCGCAAACAGGTTGGCCTGATCATTGATGGCGATCCGATGGCCGGCCCGAACACCGCCTTCTGGACGATCAATCACGAGGGCGAGACTGTGGGCAAGGTAACCTCGGCGGTTTATTCGCCGCGCCTGAAAAAGAACATCGCGCTGGCCATGGTGGCGGTTGAGGCGGCCGAACTGGGCAGCGAGTTGGAAGTTCTGACCCAGACGGGTGAGACCACCGCGACCGTCGTGGAAAAACCCTTCTTCGATCCGCGCAAGCAGATTGCCGCCACCGGTGCCGCCATCAACGCACAGGCGACAGCATGAAGGCCGCGACGCTTTCCGATCTCGCGGTCGAGTTGCACTGGCACCGCGCGGAACCGGTTTTGGAAACTGGCAAGTTTTCCAACTCCCATACCGTGCAATACAACCGCGAGCATGAGCTGCAAGTGGACGCCGCCCCTGATTGGGGCGGCGATCCGGAAAACACCAACCCCGAACAGGCCCTCGCCGCGGCCCTGTCGAGTTGCCACATGATGACCTTCTTGGCGCTTTGCGCCAAGGCGGGTTGGCCGGTGGCCAGCTACCACGACTATGCCGAGGCGCATTTGGGCAAGAACCCAAAGGGGCAAATGTCGGTCACGCGGATCGACCTGAACCCGGTGGTGCGTTTCGACACTGGATTCACGGTCGAGCAAGACAAGCTGGACGAGATGCAGCACCGCGCGCACCGCTATTGCTTCATCGCCAACACGCTGGCCGACAGCGTGGACATCAACGTCAACTAAGACCCCAAGAAGGACCTCGTGCTATGAAAAACGAAAGCGTTATTCTGCTGCAAGATTTGTCAGACGACGGGATCCTTCGGTTGACGCTGAATGACGTCGGGCGGCGCAACGCGCTGTCCGAGGCGATGCTGACCGAGCTGGGCCGGACATTTGCGGAGGCAGGCGAGAACCCGGATGTTCGGGTGATCGTGCTGGCCGCCAATGGCCCGGCCTTCTGCGCCGGTCACGACCTCAAGGAAATGACCGCCGGGCGCGAGGCCGAGGATCGGGGTCGCGCCTATTTCACGCGCGTGATGGCGCAGTGTTCGGGCGTCATGCAGGGGATCGTCAACTGCCCCAAGCCGGTGATTGCCGAAGTGACCGGGATTGCCACCGCCGCAGGCTGCCAATTGGTGGCAAGCTGCGATCTGGCCGTGGCCGCCGAGAGCGCCAAGTTCAGCACGCCGGGCGTGCATATCGGGCTGTTCTGCTCCACCCCCATGGTGGCGCTGTCGCGCAACACCGCTAACAAGCACGCCATGGAAATGCTGCTGACCGGCGATATGACGCCGGCCGCCCGCGCCGCCGAGATCGGCCTTGTGAACTATGCCGTGGCCGAGGATGCCTTGACCGAGACGACCATGGAAATGGCCCGCAAGATCGCCTCGAAATCCAGCATGACACTGGCCACCGGCAAGCGCGCCTTCTATGCCCAGCGCGAAATGCCCTTGGCCGAGGCCTATGACTATGCCAGCCAAGTCATGGTTGATAACATGCTGGCGCATGATGCCGAAGAAGGCATCGGTGCCTTCATCGAAAAACGCGCGCCCCAGTGGCAGGATCGATAAAAGACATGACCGAGAACCCCTACAACACCGGCCTTGATCGCACCCCGGCGAACCATCAGCCGCTGACGCCGCTTGGCTTTCTGGAGCGTGCGGCCAGTGTGTTTCCCGATCACACCGCTATCGTGCACGGGGACCTGCGCCGCAATTATGCGGAGTTCTATGCCCGGTCGCGGGCTTTGGCATCGGCCTTGGCGGAGCGCGGCATGGGGCGGGGCGATACGGTCTCGGCGATGCTGGCCAATACGCCTGCCATGCTGGAAAGCCACTATGGCGTGCCGATGTGCGGTGCGGTTCTGCATTCGATCAACACGCGCCTTGATGCCGCGATCATCGCCTTCCAACTGGATCACGCCATGGCGAAGATCGTCATCGTGGACCGGGAATTCGCACCGCTGATGAGCGAGGCCTTGGCGCTGGCCAAGGTCACTCCGCAGGTGATCCTCTACGATGATCCCGAATATACCGGCCCCGGTGCCATGGAAGGGGCCGAGGATTACGAGGCATTCGTGGCCTCGGGCGATCCGGAATTTGCATGGCTCATGCCCGAGGATGAGTGGGACGCGATTTCCATCAACTACACCTCCGGCACCACGGGCGACCCCAAGGGCGTGGTTTCGCACCACCGGGGGGCTTACCTTCTGGCGCAGGGCAACGCGTTGACCACCTCGATGGGCAAGCACAGCGTTTACCTCTGGACCCTGCCGATGTTCCATTGCAACGGCTGGTGCTTCCCTTGGACTTTGTCCGCCATCATCGGCACTCATGTCTGCCTTCGCCAAGTCCGCTCCGAACCGATCTGGCGCGCGCTCGCCGAAGAAGGGGTGACACACCTCTGCGGCGCGCCCATCGTCATGTCGCTGATCGAAAGCGCCCCGGCCGAGGAAAAGCGTGAGCTTGACCGCCGGGTGCAGTTTTTCACCGCCGCCGCCCCGCCGCCCGAAAGCCTGTTGGCCAGCATGGATGCGGCAGGCTTTGACGTGACGCACCTTTACGGCCTCACCGAAACCTATGGCCCGGCGGTGGTCAATGAATGGCATGGCGATTGGTCGGCCCTGCCCGCCGCCGAACAGGCCCGCCTGAAGGCCCGCCAAGGCGTGCGGTACTTGCCGCTGGAACAGCTTGACGTGCTGGACCCCGACACCATGCAGCCCGTCCCACGTGACGGCGAAACCATGGGCGAGGTCATGTTCCGTGGCAATGTCGTGATGAAAGGTTACTTCCGCAACGCGGAAGCCACACAAAAGGCCCTTTCGGGCGGGTGGTTCCATTCGGGTGACCTGGGGGTTGTTCACCCGGATGGCTACATACAATTGAAGGACCGTTCCAAGGACATCATCATCTCGGGGGGCGAAAATATCTCTTCCATCGAGGTGGAGGAAGCATTGTATCGCCACCCGGCTGTGGCGGTGGCAGCGGTCGTTGCCATGCCGCACGAGAAATGGGGCGAAACCCCTTGTGCCTTTGTCGAACTGAACGCGGGCCAAGAGTTGGATGAGGCGACCCTGCGCACTTGGTGCCGCGAGCATCTTGCGTCCTACAAGGTTCCGGGCAAGATCGTCTTCGAAACGATCCCCAGAACCTCGACCGGGAAAATCCAAAAGTTCGTTCTGCGACAGCGGGTGCCAGATCTCGTGATGTGAGCGCGCTGCTTGGTGAACGGGTGTATCGAATGCGCGATTCCCTGTTCGTCGTGATAGCTTTCTGGGGTTTCAGCGTATCAGGTGACCGGCTTGCCAATTGCCGCGTGGCTGTTCATGGTTCGGGCAAAGAATCTTGGGGCTACGGGCGATGATCTCAGACACACCAGACCTTTTACAGGCTATTCGCAGTCGTTTCGCACATGTCGACATGTGCCCGTTCGAAGGCCCCAGGGTGTTTTTCGAGAATGCGGGCGGGGCCTTGCGGCTGAAATCCGTGATCGAAACATCAGCCAAGTTCGCAGGCTATCCAGACAACCAAGGGCGTGCTAACGTTGCTTCGCGGGCGTTGATGGAGGTGATTGCCAAAGGCAAGGCAGACATGATGCTGTTTTTCAACGCCTCGGGTGGCGTGCCCTTCGTGGGGGAAAGCGGCACAGAGGTTTTGTTCCGATTGGTCCGCACGGCCGCCTTGGGCGCACCGCAGGGGGGTGTGATGTTGGGGTCGTCCCTTGAGCATCCGGCGTCGAACAGTGCGATGGCGCGCTGGGCCGAGGTGACTGGACGCCCTCATATCCGAGTGCCGCATGATGATGCCACGGGGACGGTATCGGTCGATGCTTATCGTGAACATATCACCTCGGATCTGCGCGTTGCGACCATTGTCCATACCTCGCCGGTTACAGGTATGGCCGTTGATGTACCGGCGATTGCCGCCGCCATTCGTGAGGTTGCGCCCGAATGTTTCATCATCGTGGACGGGATACAGCATGCCAGCCACGGTGCGGTGGATGTCTCCACCTGTCAGGCCGATGGCTATGCAGTATCACCTTACAAAGTGTTCTCGCGCCATGGCTATGGTGTCGGCTGGGCCTCGGACCGGCTGACGGCTCTGACCAAGGAACAGATCAAGGATGGTCCGACGGAAAACTGGGAATTGGGCACCCGTGATACCGGGGCCTATGCCACCTTTTCGGACGTCGTTGATTATCTCGATTGGTTGGGCGGTGAGGTGAGCGATGTCACCGCCCCCCGCGCCCGTCTGGAAGCGGCGACACAAGCGATTGCCGTGCATGAACGCGCGTTGATGCAGGCGGCGTTGTCTGGCACCGGAAACCTTCCAGGGCTGCGAGAAATGCCGGGGGTAGAGTTCATTGGCGGCGATGCTTTGGATGGGCGCGAGGGTGTTGTTTCGTTGCGTCTTGCCTCCATCAATTCTGCTGATCTGGTGGATTTCCTTGCCGAGCGTGGCATTCGCGTTCACATCCGCAAGAACGACCATTACTGTGGCAATATCCTTGGCCCCTTGGGGGTTGAGGATTGCATCAGGGTCTCCATCAGCCATTACAACAGCCATGCCGAAGTGGCGCAATTCCTGTCGGCCATGGCCGAGGCGACCGGCAGCTGACAGCGCAGTTGACAGGCGCGCGCCGCCTGCCGCACCATTCCATTGCCGGATCTTCCGGTGGTTTCAGGACAGCGGTGCGCCATGGCTGCTTATCACAGGCCCGACAGGATGGAAGACGCGCTTGGCCTTCTGGCCGAGGGCGGGGTGACCATCGCGGCGGGCTGCACCGACCTTTTCCCAGCCACCGAGGCGCGAAGTTTGCCCGGGTCGGTGCTTGATATCACTGGTATCAAGGCACTTCGTGGGATCGGGTCAGCTTCGTCCGGTTTCCGTATCGGTGCGGCAACGACGTGGTCAGACGTTATCGCCGCCGATTTGCCGCCCGCCTTCGATATGTTGAAAGAGGCGGCGAAGGAGGTCGGATCGCGTCAGATTCAGAACGCGGGGACAATCGCGGGGAATCTTTGCAACGCTTCGCCCGCGGCCGATGGCGTGCCTTGCTTATTGACCCTGGATGCTGAGGTGGAATTGACCTCGATCCAAGGTGTGCGCACTCTACCGCTAAAGGCGTTCATCACAGGCCCACGGCAAACCGCGCTGGCCCCCGGTGAGATGTTGTCGGCGATCCATGTTCCGCAGAGCGCGGTGCAAGGGCGTTCGCGCTTCGCGAAGCTGGGCGCGCGCAGGTATCTGGTGATTTCCATTGCCATGGTTGCTGTGCGCATTGAGGTGGAGGACGGTCACGTCAAACAAGCCGCTCTTGCCATCGGGGCCTGCGGCCCGGTAGCCACGCGTCTGCCCGAATTGGAACAGGCCTTGATCGGACAGCCGGTGGACAGCAGCCTGCCGGCCCTTGCCATAGATGCCATCATCACACCTGCCCTTGCCCCCATCGCCGATATCCGCGCCGATGCCATCTATCGCGCCCACGCGGCGGCGGAGCTCATGCGCCGAGCCTTGGCTGATCTGGCCCACGAGTATGAGGCCGCCGCATGAACAGGCCCTTTGACACCCTCACCCTAAGCGTCAACGACGAAACAGTCAGCCTGCCCGCCCATCCCGGCACCCGCTTGTCGGAACTTCTGCGCGAGGGGCTGGGGATGCGCGGCACCAAGGTGGGCTGCGACGCGGGCGATTGCGGGGCCTGCACCGTTCTTTTGGATGGCGCGCCGGTCTGCGCCTGCCTGACCCCTGCCGCCCAAGCCGCCGGGCGGAATATCACCACCGTCGAAGGCCTGACCGCCACCCGCCTGCAAAGCGCCTTCCTGCGTCACGGCGCGGCGCAATGCGGAATTTGCACGCCCGGCATGCTGATGGCCGCCACCGCCCTTCTGGAACGCATCCCAACCCCGACCCGTGCCGAGGCTGAGGAGGCCCTTGGCGGCGTGCTTTGCCGTTGTACCGGCTACACCCGCATCCTTGACGCGGTGCTGGATGCCGCCCCCGGCGCAGCCCCACCGATGCCCGACGCGGGGCAATCGGTGGGCGCGCCACTGGAGCGGCTGGACGGTGCCCCCAAGGTCGACGGCAGCGAAAGCTACGGTGCTGATCACGTCCCCGAAGGTGCGCTTTTGGTCCGGGCGATCCGCGCCCCCGCCGCGCCGATGACCTTCACCTTCGGCGATCTTGAAGAATGGCAGGCCGCGCACGCCGGCCCGCTGCATATCTTCACGGCAAGTGACATTCCCGGCGTGAACCGCTTTGGCGTCATCCCGGCTTTCGTCGATCAACCGGCCCTTGCCCAATCGCGCGTCCGCATGCGGGGCGAGGCCGTGGCCCTTGTCGCGGGCGACCCTGCGCTGATCGAATCGCTGGAGCTTGAAACCTTCCCCATCACTTGGGCCGAGGCCCCAAGCGACGCCCCCGTGCATGACACCCACCCCGATAACACCCTGATCACAGGCGTGGTGCGGCGCGGCACAGCCCAAGACGCCCTGAAAAACGCGGCCCATCTGGCAAGCGGCCATATGCGCACCGGATATGTGGAACACGCCTATATTGAGCCCGAGGCCGGGGTGGCTTGGATGGAAGGCGACACGCTTGTCATCCGCGCCTGCACCCAAGCCCCGATCATGGACCGCGACGATACCGCGCGCATCCTTGGCCTACCGCTTGAGAAGCTGCGCATCCTGCCCGCAGCAACCGGCGGTGGTTTCGGGGCCAAGCTGGACCTCTCGCTGCAACCGCTCATCGGGCTTGTGGCGCTGAAAACCGGGCGGCCCGCGCGGATGATCTATAGCCGCGCCGAATCCATGGCCACCACGACCAAGCGCCACCCCTCCGACATGCGCGGCACCATCGGCGTCGATGCCGAGGGGCGGCTGACGGGCATGACCTTTGACGGTGATTTCAACACTGGCGCCTATGCCAGTTGGGGGCCGACGGTCTCGGGCCGGGTGCCGGTGCATGCCTCCGGCCCCTATTACATCCCCCACTACCACGCCGAGGCGCGCGCCAATTACAGCTACGAGCCGATCTCGGGCGCTTTCCGGGGCTTTGGCGTGCCACAGGCGGCAATCCTGCAAGAAACCCTGTTCGATGAACTTGCCGACAAGGCCGGAATGGACCGCTTGGCCTTCCGCCACCTCAACGCCTTGCGCGACGGGCAGGATACCGTCTGCGGGCAAGTCCTGCATGGCGTCGGCATGGCCGCCTGTCTTGAGGCCCTTGAAGAGCCTTGGAAGAAGGCGCTGGCCTGGGCCGAAACAGAGAACGCCCAGGGCGGGGCCATGCGCCACGGGGTTGGCGTGGCCTCCTGTTGGTATGGCTGCGGCAATACCGGCATCCCGAACCCCTCGACCATTCGGGTGGGGATCACAGCCCAGGGCGATTTGCGCCTGCACCAAGGGGCGGTCGACATCGGCCAAGGCTCCAACACCGTGATCACCCAGATTTGCGCCGACGCCCTTGGCCTGCCCATCGCCCAGATGCAGATCATCGACGCCGATACCGCCCGCACCCCCGATTGCGGCAAAACCTCCGGCTCGCGGCAAACCTATGTCACCGGAAGCGCCGCCCTGCGCGCCGGGGCCGCCCTGCGCCAACGCATCCTGCAAATGACCAACATGGGTAAGGAGGCCGCGTTCCACCTCGATGGCACCACCCTCACGGTCAGCGACTGCCAAGCCGCGCGCCACATCGCCCTGTCGGACTTACAGGCTGACGCCAACGGCTATGTCCTCGCCGCCGAAGAAACCTATGACCCACCCACGCGGCCCTTGGATGAAAACGGCCAAGGCGCGCCCTATGCGGTCTATGGCTACGGCGCACAGGTGGTCCGCCTGACGGTGGACACCCGGCTTGGCACGGTCAAAGTCACCCATATCACCGCCGCGCATGATCTGGGCCGGTTGATCAACCCGATCTTGGCCGAAGGTCAGGTGCAGGGCGGCATCGCCCAAGGTTTGGGCCTTGCGCTGATGGAGGAATATATCCCCGCCCGCACCGAAAACCTGCACGATTACCTCATTCCCACCACCGGCGACATGCCCCCGATCGACACGATCTTCCTTGAGGTGCCCGACCCCGAAGGCCCGATGGGGGCCAAGGGCTTGGGCGAACACGTGCTGATCCCCACCGCGCCTGCGATCCTCAACGCCATTCGCCACGCCACCGGCGCATTGGTCACCGAACTGCCCGCGCTGCCGCACCGCGTGCTGGCGGCGATGCGGGAGGCAAAGGCATGAGCGACCGCGCCCGCGAAAAAGAGGAAAAGATCCGCTGCGATGCCTGCCCGGTGATGTGCTACATCGCACCGGGCAAAGTGGGCGCCTGCGACCGCTACGCCAACGAGGATGGCAAGATCGTCCGCTGCGATCCCTTCACCGTGCTGGACCGTCGCTTGGCCGCAGGCGATGAGGTCCGCCCCTTCCTCAAATCCGATTGGGACGGCGAGGTTATGGGCAATGAAACCTTGGCGATAAGCGGCGTCGGCGCGGGCACCACCTACCCCGATTACAAACCCGCCCCCTTCATCGTCAGCCAAGAGGTAGACGGCGCGGATTTCGTCACCGTGGTGACCGAGGCGATCTATTCCTACTGTGGCGTGAAGGTGAAAATCGACACCGACAGGCACCTGGGCGAGGAGGCCGCGACGGTGCGGGCGCAGGGCGAGGCCGTGGGCCATGTCACCACCTCCGAATACGGCTCGCAAATGCTGTCGCTTGGCGGGGTCGAACACCTCACCGGCGGCAGCAAACCCGAAGGCCGCGTCACCTGCGACACCCTCCTGCGCCTGTGCAACCGCGAGGCGGTGGAGCTGACCATCGACGGCGGCGCAACCGTCACGGTGCAGGCTGGCAAGGCCCCCATCGTCGATGGCCAGCGCGAGGAACGCATGCGCGTTGGCTGCGGCTCGGCCACCATCGGGATGTTCGCCAGTCAATGGCACGGCTTGGTGGATGAAGTCGTCGTGGTCGATGACCATATCACCGGCGTGGTCAGTGAACATCAGGCCGGAAAGGTTCTGGGCTGGCCCGATACCGGCATCCGCATCAAGGGCCGCCGCTCCACCCCCGGGCGCTATTTCCAAGTTGCCAACCCCGGCCTTGGCTGGGGCGGGACGGATATTGATGACCCGCTGGCGATTCTCAACCCATGGCTGGAAAAGAAAGGCGCGCGGCCGGGGCTGACCCTGCTGATGGTCTCCACCACCGGCGAACACGCGGCCTATTACGTGCTGGACGATGACCTGACCCCGCAACCGACCCCTATGCCAGAGGCACTCCAGCCTTCGGTCGACCTGATCGCCGAAAACTGTGAACCGGCGCTTTGCACGGTGATGTTTCAGGCGGGCGCAGGCGGTTCCCTGCGCTCGGGCGTCACGCGCAACCCGGTAAAGCTAACCCGCTCGGTGCAGGCGCTCAAAACCCGTGTGACCTGCGGCGGTGCGCCTGCCTATGTCTGGCCCGGTGGCGGGATCACCCTGATGGTGGATGTCACGCAGATGCCCGAAGGCTCCTTTGGCTATGTGCCCACCCCGGCGCTGGTCGCGCCCTTGGAATTCACCCTGCCGCGCGAAGATTACCGGGTGCTAGGCGGCCATGACAAAGCGGTGCGCAGCCTTTCGGACATCCTCGAAAAAGGCGGCGAATACGGCAGCGCCGCCCGCGCCGTCGGCCCCAAGGGCAAAGCATGAGCGGGGCACAGGCATCATGGCTCCCGGATGGTCAAAGGCTTCACCTGCACCACGGGCCGATCGACATGATCGTCGGGATGGACGGGCCAGGGCGAAAGGCCGGGTTTGCCCGCGCCACCCAAAGGTTTGAAACCCTGCTGAACGAACTCGTGGAGGAACTACCCCGCCTGCGCCGCGCACATGGCCCCGTACCCAAAGGCGAAACCGCCCGCATCATGCACCGCGCAACACAGCCCTTCGTGCCGCGCTTCATCACGCCCATGGCCGCCGTGGCGGGCGCGGGGGCCGAAACCATCCTGCGCGCTATTTGTTACGGGCCGGGGATCACCCGCGCCTATGTCAACAACGGCGGCGACGTGGCCTTTCACCTATGTGAAGGTGAGGCGATGCGCGCCGCGCTGGCCACCGCACCCCCCGGCCAGGCCCTGATCTGCCACGGCGACCCGGTGCGCGGCGTCGCCACTTCCGGCTGGCAAGGGCGCAGCCATTCGCTGGGCATCGCCGATGCGGTTACCGTGCTGGCCCCCGGCGCGGCCATGGCCGATGCCGCCGCCACGATGATCGCCAATGCCACTGATCTGCCGGGCCACCCGGCCATCGTCCGGCAGCCGGCCAAGGACCTTGCGCACGATAGTGATCTTGGCGCGCGGCTCGTCACCACCCATGTCGCCGCCTTGTCTGAGCAAGACAAGGCCAAAGCCCTCGACACCGGCGCGGCTTATGCAGAATTGCTGATCGCCCAAGGCCTGATCACCGCCGCCGTACTGACCCTGCAAGGCGCACAGCGCCTTGTTGGCGCGCCTTCGCTCATCCAAAAGAAAGACCCAGAACATGCCCGAGTTCACCCTGCGTAAAACCGCGCTTTTCGTCGAAGAGATTCACCACGATGGCGGCCCCTTCGCCGACCAGCCCCGCCGCCGCGCCGCCATCGCGGCGCTGGTCAAGAACCCTTTTGCAGGCACCTATGTGGACGATCTGCAATCGGCCATGGATGACCTCAAACCGCTGGGCCTGATGATGACCGACCGTCTGGTCGAGGCCATGGGCGGTGCCGAGGGCATCGACGGCTACGGCAAGGCCGCCATGGCCGGGGAACGCGGCGAGCTTGAGCATACCGCGCTTTGGCACGTGCCGGGCGGTTACGCCATGCGCGCCCGGCTGGGCGAGGCCAAGGCCATCGTGCCCTCTTCAATGAAACAAGGCGGGCCGGGCACCCGCCTTGATGTGCCACTGGGCCATATCAACGCCGCCTATGTGCGCAGTCATTTTGATGGGATGGAAGTGGGTCTGCCCGATGGCCCCCGCGCCGACGAGTTGCTCTTTGTGCTGGCCATGTCGCGCGGCGGGCGTATTCACGACCGTATGGGTGGGCTGACCGTCGATGAAGTCAAAGGTGAAGACGGGCTGCGATAGCGGCGCGATTAGCCTTGGTGGGGGAAGTCCATCAAGGGCGTGTCCTTGCGCAGGTAAAGCGGGTGTTTGGCAGAGCCATCCTTGTTGAGGCCCAAACAGCGTAGTGGTTTGCCGGTGTCGGCCATGGCGCGGATCACGGTTTCGGTCAGGGGGGCAAAGCGTTTGTGAAGCTTGCCGTAGGCCATGACGATCACTTCGGCTTCAGCCGCCATTTCGACCAGCGTCGGAATATTGGCGGGGCTGCACGCCAGATCAGGATCGGCGGGGATGTCCTTGGGCGAGGTGGCCCGCCAATCCAGAACATTGCCCTTGAGATATCGGGTAAATCCCCAATCCTGCGCAAAGATCAATTCGCGGTGGCACGTTGGGTCGGAGACTTCGGCGGCGGCAACCGAGGGGTTCATGCCGATAAAGAGGATCGCGCGGGGGGCCCCGCCTTCGGGTGTCCAATCGCGCGTAAGGGCCTGCCGATAGCGGCCGCAATCGGAAAACCTGGCGGTGCCTGTCACACCCTCGGGCAGTTTCAGGCGAACCTTGCCACCGGGATCATGCGCGCCGGTTTCGGTCATTGGTTGAAGACCCGGCTGGGGTGCAATTCCCCGGCCTTGAAGCGGCCCACGGCGACGGCGTGGCCATCATAGGCGGCCCAGCATTCTTCGCCATACTCGACATCATGCGCGACAACCAAGCCAGGATTGCCGTTCTTGAGCTTGGCAAGCCCCTGGTCGGTGACGGTAACGCGGGGAAGGTCGGTAAGGCCATCTTCGAGCGGTCGCAGGTAGGTGTCCAGTTCGGGCGAATGGGCCATTTCGTCGATCTGGTCGATGGTCAATCCCTCCTCGGCGCGGAAGGGACCGGACCAGATGCGCCGCAAGTCGCGCACATGGCCGTAGCAGCCGAGCGCCTCACCCAGATCGCGGGCGATTGCCCGCACGTAGCCGCCTTTGCCGCAGGTCATTTCCAGCGTGACGTGGTCGGCGTCGGGGCGATCGACAAGCAGCAACTCCTCAACCCAGAGGGGGCGGGCTTCAACCTCGAAATCCTCACCATCGCGGGCGCGTTTGTAGGCGCGTTCGCCGTCGATTTTCACGGCGGAATACTTGGGCGGGACCTGCATGATCTCACCCACGAATTGGCCGAGTGCATCCTTGATGGCATCATCGTCCGGACGGGTGTCGCTTTCTGCGATGACCTCGCCATCGGCATCGTCGGTATTGGTGGCTTGCCCCAAGCGCACCGTAAACTCATAGGCCTTGAGTGCATCGGTGATGTAGGGAACGGTTTTGGTGGCTTCACCCAAAGCCACGGCCAATACCCCCGTCGCCTCGGGGTCCAGCGTTCCAGCGTGGCCGGCCTTCTTGGCTTGAAGCGCCCAGCGGACCTTGTTCACCACGGAAGTAGAGGTCATGCCAGCCGGTTTGTCCACCACCAGCCAGCCGGAGATATCGCGTCCCTTGCGTTTGCGTGCCATGGTGCTTGCCTGCCCGTTGCCCTGGATGAAGGCGGCGGGGTAGCCCAAGGCGGGTGTCCTGTCAATTCGTGCTGACTGGCAAGCTGCGTGTGAGTTGCCGGGCGGGTAGACCTATCGGCCACCAGTCAAGGTGCAGCAGGCCCGTGGCGCGCGTGGCGATCAATGCGGCCCAGGCGCCGATGACATTGGCGGCCAGTGCCGCCAACAGAACTCCGGTGTACTCCAGGAGCCAGACACCCGCCCAAGCGAAAGGTATGAAAACCACCGCGATGCGCGTAACGCTCAGCGCCATGGACCAAACCGCGCGGTCCCGGGCGTTCATTGCAGCGTTCGCGGTGACAAGAATGCCGTAGCCGAAAAAGCCCCAGCCGACGATGCGCAGGTATCGCGCGGTATAGGGCGCAGCCCCATCTCCACCAGTCATTAGGGTAGCGATCGGTTTGGCGAAAACCAGCAGTACCAAAGCCAGTGTCAGCCCATAGCCAAGGCAGATAAGAACCGAAAGCCGCATCGCATCGCGAGCGCGATCATACTTTTTGGCACCCCAGGCCTGACCAACCACAGGGCCGATCCCGGACGACAGCGCCAGCATGGGGACGAAAAGGATGGATTGCACTCGCGCCGCCGCGCCAAAGCCTGCAACGGCCACATCGCCGATGACGGCCACGGCGGCTGTGACGGCGGCCATGCCCGCCGGGTTGATTGCATTGGACAGGGCTGCCGGCAGTCCGACGCGTGCAATCCTTCGGATGGATTTGCGTAGGTCGGTAAGGGGCGCACAATCCAGCCGGATCGCACCTTGATGCAGCGCGAAGGTGAATAGCCCAAGAAAGGCAATACCACGTGCGAGGAAAGTCGCCAGCCCGGCACCTTCGGCGCCCAGAGCAGGCACACCAGCAATGCCAAAGATAAAAAGCGGATCAAGAGCGATATTGAGGAGGGCTTGAACCGCCATCACCGTGGCTGCTACGCCGCTGCGTCCGGCGGCGCGGAAGGTGGCGTTCAGCGCCATGCCCGTCACCATTGGCGGAAAGCTGAGACACCAATAGGGCACATAGCCGAGGATCGCGTCGTGTACGTCCCCCTTGGCACCCATCACCGAGAACAGCCACGGCGCGGCAAGATAAAATGCCAATGACACCGTGCAGGCCATGGTCGCCGCGAGGCCCATGGCGTGTAGCGTCAGGCGTTGTCGCGTCGCGCCTCGCTCCCCCTTGCCAATGGCCTGCGAGACGACCGTGTTGGTTCCTGCAGATAGCCCGATGGAAAGCGAGACCAGCGCGACGATAACCGGGTAGACGAACCCGATAGCAGCCAGCGCCGTGTCGCTGTGGCGGGCCAGAAAAAAGGCGTCGGCCAGACCCACCGAAAGAACGCCTAAAATACCAAGCGTCATGGGCGCGCTGACAGCGATCAGGGCGTGACTGACCGGGCCTTCGTTCAGGTCACGATCGGCGGTCATGCGGTTTGGCCTTCTGATATCATCTGTGCCGACGTAGTGCGCGTCCCAGGGAAGGCCAGTTTCGCGTTATTGGGTAGGTTGGGTCACACCGACGATAGGCCCCATGGGAAAGCCGCCATCGTGGCGGCCCAAGTCGCGCGAAAAGAGCCGTGAGATATTGCCGTCGAAATACAGCGCTTGCGGAACTTTCAAGGCATCGCGAAACAGGCGTCCGAATGCGTGGAAATTCACAGCGTCCTCGGAGATCGCGAAATAGGCCGTTTTGCCGTCAGCTGAGGTTCCCACACCGTTGCGGACATAAAGGCTGTCGCTGTCCTTCAGGAAACGCGGGTGCAGTCCGCCGTCAATCACCAGCATGGGCCCGGATTGCGTGGCATATGTGCAGTTTGGCTTTTCCTCGACATAGCGCTTGGTCTCGATGACCTGCGCGCCGTCACCACCTACGCAGAACACGCCATTGGGCAAAAGGCCGAAATTGCCAGGACCATCCGATGTTATGACCCCTCGGGCTTCCTTGCCGTCCTCAAGGTAATGCCCCACAGGGGTGCGATCCTGATGATACATCCCGGCATTCATGGCGAAAGTGAGGATTTCGCCACGCGCTTCGCTGAGCGTTTCGACATTGTTGAAGCTGCCCAGAGGTTTGCCGGTTTCAGGGTCATTCAGGAACAGCCGGATGGTTTCATGCGTCGTGTCGACTTTGCAAACGGTATAGGTTGCGCCGTCATGGTCCAGACGGCCGCACTCTACCGCGAGGGTCGGACTTGCGAGAACCGTGAGCGTCGCAAGACACCACGCGAAGCGCCTAGCCTTCAACATCCCGGCGAACTTTTTCTTGGGAAAACAGGCGTCGGGTTTCGTCCATTTGATCGAAGGTCTTATCAAGGCGAAAGCGCAGGTCGGGGGCGTACTTCAGATCAAGTTTCTTACCGATGAGACGACGCAACTCGCTTTTGTTGCGCGCCAGCAGCTCAATCAGATCATCCTGTCCTTCGCCGCCCAAGGGCAAGACATAGGCTGTGGCGATCTTGAGGTCGGGAGAGGTGCGCACTTCACCCACCGTTACCGACATGCGGTTGAGGTCGGGATCATGGATATCGCCACGCATCAGCACCTCGGACAGGGTCCGGCGGATCAACTCGCCGACGCGAAGTTGCCGTTGGGAGGGGCCGGGCCCGTCATGAAACTTGTTCTTTGCCATGCCTCGCATCTAATCGCTCGGGCTCGTTTTGCCAAGCGATGATCGGCGTTGGTTGGCCTGATTGCACCACCACAAAGCCGCTTTGCCAATTGTCTCTGCCCGCGCTATGCAAGGCGCGGCAAGAACGGGAGATAAAAGCGATGACAGACCTGCCGGGTATCGTGGTGACAGGCGCCTCGGGGCGCATGGGACAGATGTTGATCCGTACCATCGTGGAAAGTGGACGCGCGCGGCTGGTGGGGGCGTTGGAGCGCAAGGGCCATGACTGGATCGGTCGCGACGTGGGTATAGCCATGGGAGGTGCCGAAATGGGGGTGACCGTAACGGACGACCCGCTGGAAGCCTTCGCCAAAGCGCATGCGGTTATTGATTTTACCGCCCCTGCCGCCACGGTGGAATTCGCGGGCATCGCCGCGCAAGCACGCTGTGTGCATGTCATTGGTACCACTGGCATGAGCGACGATGACCTTGCCAAGATCAAGGCTGCGGCGCGCCACGCTGTCGTGGTTCGGGCCGGCAACATGAGCCTTGGGGTCAACCTGTTGGTTCAATTGACGAAAAAGGTGGCTGCGGCACTGGACGAAGATTTCGACATCGAGGTGATCGAGTCTCACCACAACCAAAAAGTCGATGCGCCTTCGGGGACGGCCCTGATGCTGGGCCAAGCCGCGGCGGATGGCCGGGGTGTCGATCTTGAAGCCGTTTCGGACCGAGGGCGCGACGGGATCACCGGCAAACGCGAACGCGGGCACATTGGCTTTCACGCAATCCGGGGCGGTGACATCGTGGGGGAGCATGATGTTCTTTTCGCCGCCACGGGTGAGCGGATCACCCTGCGCCATGTCGCCAGTGACAGGGCGGTTTTCGCCCGTGGCGCATTGAAGGCGGCGCTTTGGGGGCAGGGACGTGGCCCTGGCGAATATGACATGCTGGATGTGCTGGGCCTGAGCGAAAATTGATCCGGTTTCCCTCGGGTCACGTACCATCGGTGTATGCCAAAAGAGCGTGACCCATGAAACGTGCATGCGCACTTGTTCTCGCGATGGCCTTGGCGCCGCCCGCAAGCGCCGAAGGCTTTTCACAAATTTCCGAAAAAGGCGCGTTCGTTTCGCTTGTCGAAGGCCGCGAGCTTACCCGTTTTGGTATCAAGCTGGATGTCACCCGTGATGGTCGGATCAAGGGCCGTGCTTTCGGGCGTGATGTGACAGGCGCATGGCGCTGGAGGTCCGGATACTTCTGTCGTGATCTGTACTGGGGCCAGATGGATCTTGGACCGAATTGCCAGGCGGTGAAGGTTCGAGGGCGGACCATGCGCTTCATCTCAGACCGGGGCACTGGTCAATTTGCGGATTTGCAGTTGCGCTAAGCGCTGAGCCGCAAGCCTTTCCATGCTGCGGTTTTTCCACTGAAACCCACGCTTCAGAAAAGCGGGTGTTTTAGTTGTTATCGAGATGTTCCCGCGTGAGTTTCATTGTTTGCCAAGGGCGGCCCCATGATCCGCCGGTAAAGCGGACCCGATGGTTTCCAATTCCACGACGAGGTGATGGTTGCCTGCCCTCGGTGGCGCGCGTTACAAGCCGGAAACGCGTTCGCCTTCAAAGGCGAGCCTTTGGTTGCAACCTGGTGAAAGGCGACAACATGGACTTCAGCATCTCCACGGACCTCGAAGACATCCGCCGCCGCGTAGCGGAGTTCGTTGAGGAGCGCCTGATCCCGCTTGAGGCGGATAGAGCGAACTACGACGACCATGAAAACATAGCGTTGGATGTTCTTGAGCGCGAGCGCGCCGCCGCGCGTGACGCGGGGCTGTGGTGTTTGCAGATGCCGCAAAAGCTTGGCGGTGGGGGGCTGTCCAAGGCTGGCATGGCAGTGGTCTATGAAGAGATGAACCGCTCGATCTTCGGGCCGGTGGTGTTCAACTCGGCCGCGCCGGATGACGGCAACATGATGGTTCTCGGGGCCTTGGGAACAGAAGCACAGCGCGAGCGTTGGCTCGACCCGATCATGCGTGGCGAGGTGCGCTCGGCCTTTGCGATGACCGAGCCCGCGCCCGGGGGTGGATCGGACCCCGGCATGATGTTGACCCGAGCGGAGAAGCGGGGCGACCGATATGTCGTGCATGGGCGCAAGTGGTTCATCACCGGCGCCGACGAAGCGGCGCATTTCATCCTCGTGGCGCGCACCTCGGATGACGCGAAGCGCGGGCATACTGCCTTTCTGTTTCACCGGGATGACCCGGGTTGGTCGATTGAACGGCGCATCCCGATCATGGGTCCAGAAGAGCATGGCGGCCATTGCGAGATGGTGTTCGATGGTTTGGAGATTCCTGCCGAGAACGTGCTTTTGGAGGAAGGCCGTGGCATGAAAGTGACGCAGACCCGTTTGGGGCCTGCGCGCCTGACACATTGCATGCGGTGGTTGGGGCTTGCCAAACGCTGCATGGAGATTGCCACGGAGTACGCCGAGACGCGCGAAGGCTTTGGACAGCGTCTGATCGAGCGCGAAAGCGTGGCGCAGATTCTGGGTGACGTTGCGATGCGGATCGAAGTGGGGCGGTTGCTTGTCATGAAAGCCGCGCGGGAAATCGACCGGGGCGGCTTTGCCCGCAAGGAGATTTCCATGGCCAAGATCCAGGTGGCCAATGTCCTGCACGATGCCGCCGATGCGGCGATCCAGATAAACGGTGCGCGCGGATACTCCAAGGATACCGTCGTGGAGTGGATATACCGCTATGCCCGGCAGGCCCGGCTTGTCGACGGGGCCGACGAGGTACATCGCATGGTCCTGAGCCGTGAGTTGCGGGCAGAGGGCCGTGGTTTCTGGGCTTGGGATGTGGCCGGGGCAGAGGCATGAGCGACACCGATTTCGACCCTGCGCGCCTTCAGGCGGTGTTGGATAGTACCCTTGGCGCTGCGCCCATCACCGAGTTGACCCGCATATCGGGTGGGCAGTCGAACCCGACCTATTTCGTGACGCATGGCACAAGGCAGATGGTGCTGCGCAAACAGCCCAACGGGGAGATCCTTCGGGGGGCGCATGCCATTGACCGCGAATACCGGGTGATGGAGGCCCTTGGCCCGACGCCTGTGCCGGTGCCGAAGGTGGTGCTTTTCCATGATGACCCGGAGGCGCTTGGAACCCCGTTTTACTTGATGGAACGGTTGCAGGGACGGGTTTTCGAGGATTGCTCGCTTCCCGGTATCGCGCCGGAGGAACGCCGCGCGATTTATCTTGGCATGGCGGATGCCATGGCCAAGATGCATGCTGTCGATCCGGCACAGGTGGGGCTGGCTGATTATGGCAAGCCCGGAAACTATTTTGCGCGGCAGGTCGGACGCTGGACCAAGCAGTTGCATGGCTCCACCGGCGAGCCGATCCCCGAACTGCATGAATTGTCCCTGTGGTTGCAGGAAAACCTGCCCGAAGATGACGGGCAAAGCCGGATTGCGCATGGCGATTTTCGCCTTGGAAACTTGATGTTTCACCCGACCGAGCCGCGGGTCATCGCGATTCTGGATTGGGAGTTGTCGACGCTTGGCCACCCCTTGGCTGACCTTGGGTATTGCTGCATGACATGGCACACGACGCCGGAAGAATACGGCGGCATCCGTGGCCTTGACCTTGGGGCGCTTGGCATCCCGTCCAAGGAGGAGTTCGTGGCCCGGTACGACGCGCAATCGGAGGCGGGTCAGTTGACGGATTTCCACGTCATATTCTCGCTTTTCCGCTTTGGCGTGATCTTCGTGGGCATAGCCGACCGCGCCCGCGCCGGGACGGCGGCGGGCAAGAACGCGGATCAGCTTGCGCCGCTGGCGCAGGCTCTGGGGCGGCGTGGGCTGGAGCTTCTGGCGGGTTGAAGGGGGCAGAGGCAAAGGACGAGCGAATCGGGTCTAACCCATTGGTTAACCGAAAAAATCGCTTTCTGTAACGCGTCGGTAAAACGTCGGTATCGCGTCGGTGTTTTTGTCTGTGTCCCCGCAGGTTAACAGGGCGTGCGGTGAGAAACGTACGAAACGTACGGAAGTTTCGTACGTTTTGACCCGTTAGAACAAAGATCGCTTTTGCCAGTCAGACGCTGACCCCACACCCAGACCCTCATCGATACGGTGATGGATACGGTGGACGGGGAGAAACATTCGCTGCGTTGACGAGCCTTACAGCGTCAAAGCGGAGAAACGGATGTCTGAAAGGCCTTGACGCGAACCCGCTCTCTGCTCTGCCGCAAGGCTGCTTTGAGCCCATTTCGGCTAATGCTGCAGAATGCGCGAATGGC
This sequence comes from uncultured Roseovarius sp., assembly GCF_913057115.1. Lineage (GTDB taxonomy): Bacteria > Pseudomonadota > Alphaproteobacteria > Rhodobacterales > Rhodobacteraceae > Roseovarius. Next base: position 36,529 of record NZ_CAJXNN010000015.1, on the reverse strand, counting down.
GGTTCTGTTACGGAGCCATGAAACGGCGTCGGGCTTCGACCGCAATACTGTAGCGTTGTTCCAACTCTGCGATCAGCGCCATTGCAACATGTTTTTCGTCTTCTGTCTTCGCAGCCCGATAGTTTTCCCTAGCAGCTTCGAGAAGCTTCTTGATCTTGAACTCTTCCGGAAGCGTCCCCGCTTCGGCCATTATCCGAACCGCGACTGCTGTTGCCATATCTGTGAAAGCTTCGCCTGAGCGGTCAGGAAGTGGTTTCCCTTCGCCCTCCAATCCTTGAAGTTTGCCTTCAGCCAATGCTTTCTGAATCTGGCGTTCTACAAGGCGACCAAGCGATTGCGACATAGCGTTGCTCTCACGAAAGACTGCATTGCGGAGAATGCGTTAAACATCGCGCGACCATAGCACGTTTTTTCGAAAGTCGACACACGGAGAGGAATTCAAGAAGTCCACTCCGTCCCGCATAGCGACCCTTCGCGCTCAAAAATTCTGCCAGGCGGACGAATGGCCGGTATGGCGGGCCGCGGCGCAGGGTCGGGGCCGGGCGCCAACGGTAGCTCCGAGCCTCCGACATACATTCATTGCCCCGGGCGGTTCAGATCGCCAGATCGAGGCGCGGCTTCCAGAAGGGGCGGAACAGCTCGATTTTGGGGCAGCGGTTCATTACCACCTTCAAGCCTGCCTCCTCGGCAAGTTTGGCCGCGTCATCGTCGTAGACGCCGATCTGCCCCCAAAGCACTTTCGCGCCAATGGCGATGGCCTTTTCGGTGATGCCGTAAAGCTCTTCCTTGGGGCGGAACACTTCGACCATGTCCACGGGCCGGTCGATGTCCTCCAGCGAGTTATAGACCTTGATGCCCCGGATCTCGGTGACCTTGGGGTTGGGGTTCACCGGGATCATGTCGTAGCCGGTTTCGTGCAGAACCCGCAGCACCCCGTAGCTGAACTTGGTCTTGTCGGCGCTGGCCCCGACCATCGCGATGGTCTTGACCGAGTTCAGGATGTCGGCGAGGTACGTCTGGTCGTAGTCGTAAAGCTCGTCAAGCGCGGTCGCAGGCATGTTAACGCTCCTTCGGTGTGGCGATGTCCGCCTTGAGCTCATGCGGCTCCAGCGGATCGAGGAATGGGTTTCGGTAGAGTTTGTCGTGGCTTTCGACACCGATTTCCAAGGTGATGTCGGTGGTCGCACGGGCAATGCACAGCAGGACATAGCCGTTGTCGATCTGACGATTGTTCAGGGCCACTTGGCGGCGCTGATCAACCTCGCCCGCGGTGAGCTTGGCCGCGCAGGTGATGCAGCCGCCGTATTTGCAGCCATATGGCAGATCAACGCCTTGCTCGCGCAGGGTGTCGAGCAACGGGCGGCGCGCATCGACGGTGTATGTCGCGCCGTCGCGGTTGGCGAGGGTTATGGTGCGGGTCTCGGTCAAAGCCAGATATCGCTGGTGCAGTCGCCACCGGGGTAGCGGGTTTCGTGGCAACGGCTGGGGCCGTTCGGCTCTTTCCCGAAATCGACGATGAAATCCTCGTTGATCTTCATGCCGCCGTTTTCAACATCGCAGTCGATCATCACCATCACCCCGCCTTGGGTGCGGATCTCGGGGTAGAACTGGTTGTCCCAGGTCGAAAACAGCGAGGTGGTGACATAGAGCCGTTTGCCATCGAGGCTGAGCTGGAACATCTGCGGCCCGCCGGCGACCTTGACGCCGTTGACCTCGGGGGCGCGGCCCAGAAGCCCGCCCATCCAGACCTGGCCGGTCAGTTTCGGGTTGTGCGGGTCGGTGATGTCATACTGGCGCATGTCGCCGTGCAGCCAGTTGTTGAGGTAGAGATACTTGTCGTCCATCGACACGAGGATGGCCGACATCACACCCGGCACTGGAATGGGCCATTCGGGGTGCGGCTCGTTGTCGACGTCGATGACCTTTTCCCATTCCCATTTGCCGGAGTCGGATTTCCAGAAATGGATCACGTTGGTGGACAGGGCCGCCCCGCAGAAGCCATGCGTGCTGTCGGGATCGTGCAGGAACTTCACCTCCAGCGGGATCAACCCGTCCTCGCCCAGATACATGCTGTCGACGGGGGTGCGTTTCTCGAAATCCCAGATATGCAGGCGGCGGCCGTATTTCAGGTGCCCCACCTCCTCCAGATCGAAGCCCGGCATGAAGGTGTTGGGGGCCGCCCATTCCGAGCTGATCATCACGTTGTGCCGCGGCTGATACCAGAAATCGTAGCCGAAGGGGATGTCGCCCATGGTTTCTTCCCAGCGGCCGACGATCTCGAAGTCCTTGTTGAGATGAAGGTAGCCGCCCGGCGCTTCGCCCTGCGCGTCACCGAGGAACGAAATGATGATCTCGGACCCGAGGCAATGCACGGTGTGCGGGCCGCTGAGGTTGGCCTTTGCCTTGATTTCGGCCCCGTCGATCACCTTGTGCAGGCGCGGCGCATAGGGGTCGGTGGCCGTGTCGACGACATGGATGTTGTTGGAGCGCACGCCCGGAACCAGCAGGTACTTGCGCGACATCGAGCTGTCGTCATGGCACGAGGAGCATGCGTTCCAGCCCATGTGGTGCAGCTCATCCCCGATGCCCGGCATTTCCAGCCGGTGGATCACCTGGGAATAGGTCGGGCTGTCGGGGTCGGCATCGACCGTTGCCAGATAGTCCGGTTTCTGGATTCCGGTCCCGGTATAGATGGCGATTGTGTAAAGCAGTTTTTCCCTTGGTGCTCTTATCGCCTCTTGCGGGCTTGAATAGCCCGGTCCGCAGCATGCTCCGTCCATTGTCCGCGTCCTCCCTTGAATCCCCGTTAATTCCCGTATAACGAAAAACCATGTTTTATGAAATGAGAAAATCATGCATCTGGAACGCCTGACGCTTATCCTCGAAATCGTTGGCCAGAAGGGCGAGGCGACGGTGGCCGATATCTGCGGCCATTCGGACCTGCCCAAGGCCACGGCCTATCGGCTGGTGCAGGATTTGGTTGGCACCGGATTGCTGGAACCGGTGGCGCGGGGGCGGTTCATGATCGGCACGCGGCTCAGGCGGGTTGTTCAATCCGACCAGTCGGACGAAACACTGATTGAACTTGTGGCCCCCAGCCTGAAACAGGCGGCAATGACGCATGGCGCGGCCTTTTTCCTGTCGCGGCTGCGCGGTCGGGCCGTCGAGATCATCCATGTCGAAACCCCTGATACCGGGGTGTCCTTTCTGCACCCCGGCCTTGGGAAACGCCCGCTTCACGCGTGCTCCTGCTCGAAGGCGATCGTGGCGTTTTCGCCGGAAGTTCTGGCGTCGCAAAGCCTTGCTGGTCGGCTCAAGGCCTATACCGAATTTACGCTTACAAGGTTTGAGGATTTGGAGGCGGAACTGGAACAAATCCGCAGGCGCGGCTATGCCGAATGCGTTGAGGAAATTGAACGCGGCATGTGTTCGGTCGCCGCACCGCTGGGCCACAGCGGACCGGGCGCGACAATGTCAATCGGCGCGACGGGATCGACCCGCGTGTTTTCCCCGGCATTCCGCGTGAGTATCGGAGAGGCGATGACCCGGATCGCGCGCGACATTGAGGCAGGTCTCTACCGGAGCGAGTTGCCGCGCGCGCCAAAGTCAGCCTAAGGGTCTTTTCTTGCGCCGTTTTCCGTTTGTGGCGTCAATGTCCAGCGCGGCCTCAAACCCGTCATGCACTGCGCTGTGAGGCTGTTGGCAAGTCCAGCCAGAGTTCGCCGTTTTGATAGCCGCCACGAATGAGGAACCCTGGCTCGTTGATTTCCGGGTATGTTTGCTCCCAATCGCGAAAGCGGTCGTCGCTGACGACCCTTGCGCCAAAGTCGTGGGCGGCGGTGAGGATTGTGGGATCGGCGGGGGTGCCTTTTGGCACGACCATCACCTGATTGCGGGGCAGGTGTAGCAGTTTGGCCAAGGCGCGATCATCCAGGAAACGGTTGGAAATTTTATAGCCAACATTGGCGTCGAAGACGACGCCAGGGGTGTAGCCAAGTTGCGATAGGTAGTCAGTCACCGCACGCAGGGTGGCAATATCGGCGGTGTTGTCTTTCCAATGCATAATGTTTGAGCCATCCAAGATCAGCCAGTTCGCCCGCGCCTTGGCGCGGCGGTGGCGAATATAGCCTTGGACCAGCAGGATTAGGCTGGCGATGCTGCAGAGGGCGGCAAGGAGCGCGAGATTGGTCGACTGCATCACCAAGAGGGCGATGCAGATACCTAGGAGCGACGCGAAGAAGAGAAGGGTGGGTGCAATCATAGGGCGAATGATCATGACCGCCACCCGCTGTCAAGCAAGCTGTGGCGGGCTGCGTTTCAGGCTGGTTTGGCGAGGTGGGTCTAGCCGATCTTGCCCCTTGGCCCTTCGCCCACTTGGGCGCGGTGCAGCATGAGGTGATCGAGCAGCACGCAGGCCATCATCGCCTCGCCCACGGGCACGGCGCGGATGCCGACGCAAGGATCATGGCGGCCCTTGGTGACCACTTCGGTGGGCGTGCCATCCATGCGGATGGAGCGGCGGGGCGTCAGGATCGAGGAGGTAGGTTTGACGGCAAAGCGCACGACCACGTCTTGCCCCGTCGAGATACCGCCAAGGATGCCGCCGGAATGGTTCGAGGAATATTCCGGGCCGTTGTCGCCCATGAATATCTCATCGGCGTTTTCGGTGCCTGTCAGGCGGGCGGCCGCCATCCCTTCGCCGATTTCCACGCCTTTCACGGCGTTGATCGACATCATGGCGGCGGCAAGGTCGGTATCGAGTTTGCCATAGACCGGCGCGCCCAGGCCCACCGGGACGCCGCGCGCGACCACTTCGACCTCGGCCCCGACGGAGTTTTTATCCTTGCGGAGTTTTTGCAGATAAGCCTCCCACTCGGGCGCGGCGTTCGCATCGGGGAGCCAGAAATCATTGGTGTCGATGGCGGCCCAGTCGATGCGCTCGCGGTCGATCTCCATCTCGCCCATGCGGGTCATGTAGCCTTTGATTTCCAAACCGGGGACCAGTTCACGCAGGGCGGCGCGGGCGATACCACCGGCGGCCACGCGGGCCGCGGTTTCGCGGGCGGAACTGCGCCCGCCGCCGCGATAATCGCGCAGCCCGTATTTCTGGTGATAGGTGATATCGGCGTGACCGGGCCGGAAGGTCTGGGCGATCTCGCCATAGTCGCGGGAGCGTTGATCGGTGTTTTCGATCATCAGTTGGATCGAGGTGCCGGTGGTCTGGCCTTCGAACACGCCCGAGAGGATTTGCACCGCGTCGGGTTCATTCCGCTGAGTGGTGTTCTTGTTCTGACCGGGGCGGCGTTTGTCGAGCCATTGTTGCAGGAAGCCTTCATCCACCGGCACGCCCGGGGGGCAGCCATCGACGGTGGCGCCCAAGGCGGGGCCGTGGCTTTCGCCCCATGTGGTGACGCGAAAGAGATGTCCGAATGTGTTGAGGCTCATGGCGCGGCTCCTTTGCGCCCTGAGATAGCGGGGTGGTGGCGTGGCCTCAAGTGGTTTTGGGGATCAGGCGAGTCTCACGCACCGGCAGGTGGACGAGGGCCGAGAAGGCCCCCACGCCCACGCCGATCCACCAGACCATGGTGTAGCCACCCGTCAGGTCATACATGCGGCCACCGAGCCAGACGCCAAGGAAGCTGCCGAGTTGGTGGCTGAAGAAGACGATGCCATAGAGCGTGCCCATGTAGCGCAGCCCGTAAAGATGCGCGATGAGGCCAGAGGTGAGGGGGACCGTGGCGAGCCATAGCGCGCCCATGCTGGCCGAGAATAGCAGCACTGTGGCTGGGGTCATCGGGGTCATGATGAAGGCGGCGGCGATCAGGGTGCGCCCGGCATAGATGCCCGCCAGCAGGTATTTCTTGGAATAGCGATTGCCGAGCCAACCGGCGCTGAGCGTGCCGGCGATATTGGCAAGGCCGATGACCGCGATGGCGGTGGCCCCAAGGGCCGAGGTGGTGGTGATGCCGATATTGTGCAGCACCCCGCCGGGGGAGATCGGGCCGCACATTTCCGTCACGAAGGCGGGGAAGTGGGCGGTGATGAAGCCCAATTGGTAGCCACAAGAGAAGAAGCCAAGGAAGATCAGCGTATAGGAGGGGTCGCGGAAGGCCTTGGTGAGGATCTGGCCCATGGTTTCTTCGAGTTCCGCCTTGGAGGCGGGTTCGGGGGCGCGCATCAGCGGAAGGAACACGAGCGTGGCCAGCACCGCGGCGGCGAAACTGACGAAAACCATTTGCCAGCTCATTATGCCAAGCAGCGCCTCGGCCACGGGTGGGCCGAAGACTTGCCCGGCCGAGCCTGCGGCGGTGGCGATGGCAAGGCTCATGGAGCGGTTGGCGTCGCTGCTGGCGCGGCCCACGACGGCGAGGATCACGCCAAAGCCGGTGCCCGCGATGCCAAAGCCGACGAGGATTTCATAGAACTGGTGTGCTTCGGGGGAGACCGCGAAGGACGAGAGCACCAGACCGGCGGCATAGGTGAGCGCGCCCAAGATGATGGCCTTGCGGTCGCCGATGCGTTCGGCGATGGCCCCAAAAATGGGTTGCCCGATGCCCCATGCGAGGTTCTGGATGGCGATGGCGAGCGAAAACTCGGCCCGGAGCCAGCCGAATTCCTCGGCAATCGGGATTTGAAACACGCCGAAGGACGCGCGGATCGCGAAGGAGACCAGCATGATCACGCAGCCCGCGATAAGGACGGGCGTGAAGAGGGGGGGTGACTTTTGCATGATCTGTCCTTGGTTCGCTGGGCGCGACTTTAGGCGTTTTCAGGGGGTGGTCAATTCAGGGTTTGTGATGGGGGGTATCAGGGAGGCTGACGCACGGAGGGTTCTTCCCTAACGAAATGCGGTGCGCTATGGCGGGTCTATGGAACGCGTGAGTGAAAGATATGCCCGGCTGGTGGCCGAGGGCAGGTTGGAAGCCGACCCCGCGCAGGAGGCGGTGTTACCGGAGTTCGAGCGTATTCGCGAGGGATTGGCGCAGCCGGTGAAGCGCGGGTGGTTTCGGCGCGCCTCGGCGCCCGAGATCAAGGGGCTTTACCTTTGGGGCGGTGTCGGACGCGGCAAATCCATGTTGATGGATTTGTTCGTGGAGGGCTTGGAGGTGCCAAGCCGTCGGGTGCATTTCCATGCTTTCATGCAGGAAATTCATGCCGGGATGCACAAGGCCCGTGCCGAAGGGGTGGAGGATGCGCTGGCCCCTGTCGCCAAGCAGGTTGTCGACGAGGTACGCCTTTTGGCCTTTGACGAGATGCAGATCACCGACATCACCGATGCGATGATCGTGGGGCGGCTGTTCGAGGCGTTGTTCGACGGTGGTGTCGTGGTCATCACGACGAGCAACCGGGTGCCGGATGATCTTTACAAGGACGGGCTGAACCGGCAGTTGTTTTTGCCGTTCATTGACCTTCTGAAAGAACGGATGGTGGTGCATGAGATGGTCAGCCCCACCGATTACCGGCAGGATCGATTGGCAGGTTCGCCCACCTATTTCGCGCCATTGGGCGCGGAAGCTCGGGCGCGGATCGAAGAGGTTTGGCAGGACCTGACCGATGGGCAGGGGGGTGAGCCTTTGACCCTGCATGTGAAAAAGCGCGAGGTGGAGATTCCGGCGTTTCGCAATGGCGTGGCGCGGGCGACGTTTTATGACCTTTGCGGTAAGCCGCTTGGCCCGGCGGATTACCTTGCGCTTGCCAATGCGGCGCGGGTTTTGGTGTTGGAAAACGTGCCACAACTGAGCCGGTCGAACTTCAACGAGGCCAAGCGGTTCGTGACCCTGATTGATGCGCTCTATGAAGCCAAGGTGCGGCTGATCTGTTCGGCGGCGGCGGAGCCGGAGTATCTGTACGTCGAGGGCGAAGGCAGTTTCGAGTTCGAGCGCACCGCAAGCCGCTTGCGCGAGATGCAATCGGACGGCTGGGGGCGCGAGGAGACCTGAGCCCTCTGGACTTGGGCGCAGGCTGGTGTCAGGATTTGATCAAATCCGAGACTCAGCCCAAGGAGTGGCCCGATGAAAGACGACAATTTCCTGCGCGAGATGAACGCCCGCCATTTGTGGCACCCGATGGGCCACCCCGGCGAGGCGCAAGAGAACGCCCCCAAGATCATCAAAGGCGCCGAGGGCGTTGAGATTATCGACCTTGATGGCCACCGGGCGGTGGATGCGGTGGGTGGCCTGTGGTGTGTGAACCTTGGCTATTCCAACGATGCGGTGAAGCAGGCGATTGCCGATCAACTGTGGCAGTTGCCCTATTATTCGGCCTTTGCGGGCACTTCGAACCCGGCGGCGATTGAGGCGTCATACGCGGTGCAGGAATTTTTTGCCGAGGATGGCATGAGCCGGGTGTTCTTTACCTCGGGCGGGTCGGACAGTGTGGATACCGCCTTGCGCATGGCGCGGCAGTATCACCGCCTTCGCGGAGAGCCGACGCGCACCAAGTTCCTGAGCCTCAAGAAGGGCTATCACGGCACGCATTGGGGTGGGGCCAGTGTGAATGGCAACAACCGCTTCCGCATCACCTATGAGCCGCTTTTGCCGGGCTGTTTCCACCTGCCCAGCCCGTACACCTATCGCAATCCGTTTGACGAAACCGATCCTGCCAAGCTGGCCGAGAAGATCGCGGCAGCCATGGTGGACGAGATCGAGTTCCAAGACCCCAGCACCATTGCCGCCTTCATCATGGAGCCGATTCAGGGGGCTGGTGGGGTGATCGTGCCGGATGCCTCCTTCATGACCCATATGCGCGAGATTTGTGACCGCTACGGCATCCTGATGATCAGTGACGAGGTGATCTGTGGCTTTGGCCGGACGGGTGACTGGACCGGCGCGCGGCATTGGGGCGTGAAGCCCGACATGATGACCGTCGCCAAGGGCATCACCAGCGGGTATTTCCCGGTGGGTGGTGTGCTGCTGTCGGACAAGGTGGCGGATGTGTTCGAAAGTGCGGGGCCGGAAGGGTCGATCTGGACGGGCTATACCTATTCGGCGCATCCCGTCGGCGCGGCGGCGGTTGTGGCCTGTTTGAGTGAGACTTTGCGGCTTGATACCAAAACCAATGCGGCGGCGCGGGGCACGCAGCTTTATGAAGGTGTGCGCAAGCTGGCCGAGAAATACGACATCATCGGCGATGTGCGGGGTGGCCATGGGTTGATGACCGGGATCGAACTGGTCAGTGACCGGGCGGCCAAGACGCCGATGGATGCCGAGACCATGAAGCGGGTGCACCAGACGGCCTATGAGGCCGGGGCCATGGTGCGGCTGGGCGCGCATAACATCCTGATGTCACCGCCCCTGACAATTTCTGAGGCTGAGGTGGACCGGATCATCGCGGCACTTGATAAAGGGTTTGCCGCGGCGTGAGCTTTGGAGGGTGCGCAGTGAATGCGCACCCTACTCTTGACCTTAGCTAAACCGTTTCCAGGCGTCCTGCATGGCCTTGGTCATTTCGTCCCAAGCCTTGTCGGCACCGGCTTTTACGTCATTCCAAGCGGTAGATTGTGAATCCTGCAGCTCTTTGAGCTTGGTCTCCATCTCGTCGCGTTGACTGCGGAGTTCCTTGATCTGTTCTTGGTACTTGATTTGCGCGTCGGCGCTGGCTTCTTGCGCTTGGGCGCGCATCTTGTCGATGTTGGCCTGCCATTCGTCCAGTTGGGCTTTGAGCTTCTTTTCGTATGCGTCTTTGTCCGCCATGGGTAAATCCTTCCGTTCAATTCCAAATGAGCCGAGTTGCGGCCTGTCTCTTAACCAGAGGTAAGAGCACGGACCGCGACCATCAACCGTCTGCGACAATCGCACGATAGCATGAAAAAAGGGCCGGCGCATGGCCGGCCCTGATCAGGTCAATGATATGGTTCTTTAGTGGAACTTCTTGATTTCGCCGGAGCGCAGCCGCTCGGTGTAGCTTTGCAGCTCGCGTTTGACGATCGGCATCAGGAAGTAGAGGCCGAAGACATTGACCACGGCCATGGCAAAGATTGCCGCATCCGAGAAGTCGATAACCGGGCCGAGGTTGGCCGAGGCGCCGATCACCACGAAGATGCAGAAGATGACCTTGAAGGTGATCTCTTTGCCTTGACCTTCGCCGAAGAGGTAGGTCCAGGCTTTGAGGCCGTAGTAGGACCAGCTGATCATCGTCGAGAATGCGAAGAGCACCACCGCGATGGCCAGCACGACAGGGAACCAGCCGAAGGCCGTGGCGAAGGCGGCTGAGGTCAGGCTGACGCCGGTGTTGCCATCGACGGTTTGCAACATGCCGCTTTCGGTGGCGATGTAGAGACCGGTATCGGCATCGACGATCAATTGGCCCGAGATGATGATCACAAGCGCGGTCATGGTGCAGATCACGACGGTGTCGATGAAAGGTTCCAGCAATGACACGAAGCCTTCGGTGATGGGTTCCTTGGTGCGCACCGCCGAGTGGGCGATGGCCGCTGAACCAACGCCCGCTTCGTTCGAGAAGGCGGCGCGCTTGAAGCCTTGGATCAGCGCGCCGACCATGCCGCCGGCAACGCCCAGCCCGGTGAAGGCCCCTTCGAAAATCTGTCCGAAGGCCCAGCCGACCATGTCGAAGTTGGCGATGATGATGATCAGGGCGGCCGAAACGTAGACCACGGCCATGAAGGGCACCACCTTTTCGGTCACGCGGGCAATGGATTTCAGGCCGCCGACGATCACGAGGAAGACGATCACGGCAAAAATCACACCCGTGATCCAGCCGGGATAGTCGCCGGTGATGCCGCTGATTTGCTGGTGGGCCTGGTTGGCTTGGAACATGTTGCCGCCGCCCAGGGCACCGAGGATACAGAAGACCGAGAAGAGAACCGCGAGGATTTTCCCGCCCGGCAGGCCGCGTTCGGCAAAGCCCTTGGTGAGATAATACATCGGGCCGCCTGAAACGGTGCCGTCTTCGTATTCGTTGCGATATTTTACGCCCAGCGTACATTCGGTGAATTTCGAGGCCATCCCCATCAGGCCCGCAAGGATCATCCAGAAGGTGGCACCCGGACCGCCAATGCCGATGGCCACGGCCACACCGGCGATGTTGCCCAGGCCGACGGTGCCTGAAAGCGCCGTTGCCAGTGCTTGGAAGTGACTGACTTCACCGGCGTCGTTGGGGTCGGAGTAGTCGCCTTTCACCAGTGAGATCGCATGGCCGAAGCTTCGGAACTGCACGAAGGCGAAGTAGAGAGTGAAGACGGTTGCCGCGACAACCAGCCATGCCACGATCCATGGAAAGGACGTGCCGGGGAAGGGGCTGAAGATGAAGCTGACGAACCAGCCTGTGGAGCTTGCGAAAAGGTCGTTGACCTTTTCGTCGATGGACTGCGCGAAGGCGGGGGCGGATAGAAGGCTGAGGCCCAGACCCGTGGCAGCCGCGCGATTGAACGTGCGGAACATGATGACTATCCCTGTTTTATCTGTTGTTTATGGTACGACGGTGCAGGGTACGGGCGCGGTTTGCACCAATACGCTTGCCACCGATCCGAAGACGCGTGCGCCCATTGGTGAATGACCGTTACGACCGATGAACATCTGTGATGCGCCCATTTCTTTGGCGATGTCACACAGGACGTCCGCGATCTTGCCGTATTTGATGGCGGTCTCGATCTCGGCACCTTTGCCGGACACCTCTTTCACGACCGGAGCCATGAGGGCGGTTTCGGCGCGTTCCAGTTCTTCCTTGCGGCGTTTGTGACGCTCCTCCAGTTCGTTTGGTGTCAGAAACGAATAGGGCGACCATTCGAGCACATGGGCGATCACGACCGACCCACCTTGTGCCGCGGCGCGTTCAATCGCGAAGTCGAGCGCACGGCGCGCGCCTTCGCTGCCGTCATAGCCGACGACGAATTTTCCGGACATTGCATCCTCCCAAAGTTGTAGCTGCGCGGTTTTGGCGCAGGTCCAATTTACCCTGCGTTGTGAGGTAAAACTTATCGAAGTTCCTTGCGAATTCGGAAAATTTAAGAAAACATATCTTAAAATAGGCAATATATGGGAAATTTTATTATGGATAAACTGGATCGCCGTATTCTTTCCATTCTGCAAAGGGACGGACAGATCAGTATGGCGCGCTTGTCCGAGGCGGTTGGGTTGTCTCTTTCGGCCTGTCACCGGCGGGTCAAGATTCTTGAGGGCGAGGGGAAGATTTCGCATTACGCCGCGCGGTTGGATCGGCGGGCGATTGGCCTTGAAATTCAGGTCTTCATCGAGATCAAGCTGACGTCGCAACGACCTGAGGATATCCAAGCCTTCGAGGAGGCGATCAAGCGGATGGATGACGTTCTGGAGTGTCACCTGATTTCGGGGGAGTTCGATTACCTGATTCGGGTCGCGGCACAGAGCACCGGGGATTACGAGGCGCTTTATCGCAATCGGCTGTCACAGATTCCGTCGGTCACGCAGATGAAGACGCTGTTGAGCCTTTCCACGGTGAAGGAGTTTCGGGGTTACAATCTGGATGGGCTTGGGGATTAACGCCCCCAGCCGCCGCCGCCCGGTGTGGCCATGCCAAACACGGCCCCGGCGGGCAGGTCGATTTCATCATTGCCAGCCATGGGTTGTACGGTGCCATCGGGCCATTCGGCCCAGTTTTCCCCGACCTTGCCGGGTTCACCGCCATCCACGCCGAAGGGCGGAATTTCGCGGTGCGAACACAGGGTTGTCACGGTAACCGGCGCAAGGAAGCGCAGGCGGCGGAAGACGCCATGCCCGCCGCGCCACCTGCCCGCGCCGCCCGAGGCGGGCCGGATCGAGAAATCTTCAAGCCGGACGGGGAAGCGTTTTTCTAGGATTTCCGGATCGGTCATGCGGGTGTTGGTCATATGGCTTTGCACCGCGTCGCAGCCATCGAACCCCTGTCCCGCGCCGGTGCCACCGGCGATGGTTTCATAGTTCTGGAAGTCGTCATTGCCCCAGACAAAGTTGTTCATCGTCGCCTGTGATCCGGCGATGACATGCAGCGCGCCGTACAGCGCGTTGCAGGTGGCTTGGCTAACCTCGGTGTTCCCGGCGATGACGGCGGCGGGATAGACCGGGTTGAGCATGGAGCCATCGGGGACGATGATGTTGAGCGGTTTCAGGCAACCTTGGTTCAATGGAATGTCCCCGCCGACCATGGTGCGGAAGACATAGAGCACCACCGCGTCACAGATCGAGCGCGGGGCGTTGTAGTTGCCGGGGTTCTGCGGTGAGGTGCCGGTGAAGTCGATGGTGGCCGCGCGGTTGGCGTGATCGACGGTGACCTTCACTTGGATCGTGCTGCCGATATCCATCGGGTAGGTGAATTCACCGTCTTTGAGGCGGTCGATCACCCGGCGCACGCTTTCTTCGGCGTTGTCCTGAACGTGGCCCATATAGGCCTGCACCACATCGAGGCCGTAGTGGTCGACGACCTTGAGGAGTTCCTGCCGTCCGGTTTCATTGGCGGCGACTTGGGCTTTCAGGTCGGCCATGTTCTGGCGGATGTTGCGGCAGGGGTAGCGGCCCGAGGCGAGCACCGCTTCGGCCTTTTCTTCCAAAAGGCTGCCTTGGTCGACGAGTTTGACGTTGTCGATCAAAACGCCTTCTTCATCGATATGGCTGCTGTCGGGCGGCGCACTTCCGGGGGTGCGGCCACCGATATCGGCGTGGTGCCCGCGCGAGCCAAGCCAGAAGGCGGGGGTGTCGCCGACGAACACAGGGGTGACCACGGTCACATCGGGCAGGTGGGTGCCGCCGTTATAGGGCGAGTTGAGCATGAAGGCATCGCCGGGGCAAACATCGGGATTGAGGCGCATCACGGTTTTGATGCTGTCGGACATGGAGCCAAGGTGCACCGGGACATGCGGGGCATTGGCCACCAGATCGCCCTTGTCGTCGAAGATGGCGCAGGAGAAATCCAGCCGTTCCTTGATGTTCACCGACCATGAGGTATTGGCCAGCGTCGCGCCCATTTGGTCGGCGACGGACATGAAGAGGTTGTTGAACACCTCCAGAAGCACAGGGTCGGCCTGTGTGCCTGCGGCAAGGTCGCGGGATTTGGTTTCCGTGCGCTGGAGCAGGAGGTTTCCCATGGCATCGACACGGGCGGACCAGCCGGGTTCGACCATGTTGGTGCCGGTGGGTTCAGTTATGATGGCGGGGCCTTGGACGGTCGTATTGGCGTTCAGATCGTCGCGGTCATAAAGCGGGATATCGGTATAGCCGTTTTCGATATGCACGGGGATTTGTGCCTTTGGGTTTCCTTGGCCCGAGGGCATGGCGGCGCTGGGCGCTTGGCCGGTTTCGCCGATGGCCTCGACGCTGAGCATGTCGAACAGGATGTCGCGTTCAGGGCTGTGAAAGCCAAAGCGTTGCCGGTGGGCGGCTTCGAAATCCTTCTGCATCTGGTCGGGGCTGCCATAAGGCACCTCAAGCGCCTGATGGGAGCCGTCATAGCGCAGGTGGGCGCGGGGTTGCAGGGAGATGTCTTGCACGCCCTGCGCCTCAACCTCGCCACGGGCTTGGCGGGTGATTTGGGCAAGCGCGTCTTCGGCGGTTTGGATGGCCGAGAGGGGGGCATCAAGCTGCACCTCGCGCATGGCGCGGATTTCGGCAAGGCCCATGCCATAGGCCGAAAGGACGCCTGCGTGCGGGTGGATCAGCACCTTTTGCATGCCAAGCGCATCGGCCACGAGGCAGGCATGTTGCCCGCCCGCGCCGCCGAAGCATTGCAGGGTATAGCCGGTCACGTCATGGCCGCGCTGCACGCTGATTTTCTTGATCGCGTTGGCCATGTTGTCGACGGCGATGCGCAGGAAGCCTTCGGCCATGTCTTCGGGGGTGCGGGGGCTTTCGCCCGTTTCTTCAGCCACGGTTTGGGCGAGGTCGGCAAATTTCTGGCGGACCACCTCGGCGTCTAGCGGCTCGTCACCGTTTGGGCCGAAAACGGCGGGGAAGTGATCGGGGTTCAGCTTGCCCAGCATGACGTTGCAATCGGTCACCGTGAGCGGCCCGCCGCGGCGATAGCAGGCCGGGCCGGGATCGGCGCCCGCGCTTTCGGGGCCAACCTGAAAGCGGCCGCCTTCGAATTTGCAGATGCTACCGCCACCGGCGGCGACGGTGTGAATATCCATCATCGGCGCGCGCATCCGCACGCCGGCCACCTCAGTCTCGAAGCTGCGTTCGTAGTCCCCGGCGTAGTGGCTGACATCGGTGGAGGTGCCGCCCATGTCAAAGCCGATGAGCTTGTCATGGCCCGCCGCCTCGCCGGTTTTGACCATGCCGACGATACCGCCCGCGGGGCCGGACAGGATGGCATCCTTGCCTTGAAAGAGCCGCGCATCGGTTAGCCCGCCGTTCGATTGCATGAACAACAGCGCCTCGCAGGCGCGGCCCACGTCCAGCGCATCGGCCACCTGATCGACATAGCGGCGCAGGATCGGGGAAAGGTAGGCATCGACCACGGAGGTATCGCCGCGGCCCACCAGCTTGGCCAATCGGTTGACCTGATGGCTGGCGGTGATTTGGGTAAAGCCCAGTTCGGCGGCGATGTCGGCAACGCGGCGTTCGTGATCGGGGTTGAGGTAGGCGTGCAGGCCCGCGATGGCCACCGCGCGAATACCCTTGTCATAGGCTGCCTGGAGGGCGATGCGGGTGGTGTCTTCATCGAGGGCCTGAACCACCGCGCCATCGGCATCGAGGCGCTCGTCCATCTCGGCCACCTCCTCATACAGCAGGTCGGGGCGTTTGATATGCAGATCAAAGAGGCGCGGGCGCGTCTGATAGCCGATTTGCAGCAGGTCGCGGAACCCCTTGGTGATGAGCAAAAGCACGCGTTCCCCCTTACGCTCCAAAAGGGCGTTGGTGGCGACGGTGGTACCCATCTTGACGGCGCGGATGCTTTGGTTGGGGAAGTCGCCGGTAACCTCCATCACCTCACGGATGCCTTGCACGGCGGCATCGCGGTAGCGGTCGGGGTTTTCGGACAGAAGTTTGTGGGTATGCACCGTGCCTTTTGGGTCAAGCGCCACGATATCGGTGAAGGTGCCGCCCCGGTCGATCCAGAATTCCCATTGTCCGCTCATACCAACCCCGCCCAAAAATTACCCATATGTCAAAGGTTTGTAGGGTTCTGGGCAAAAGTCAACGCGGCACGGCATTGAAATTGCCTGGGCCTTGGGGGCATATGGCAGGGAGTGTCAAAGGAGATTGACCCATGGATGCCCGCAAACTTTCGGATGATTTTTCGGTCTCGCCGCAGATTGATGTGAGCGAGGCGGAGGCGGTGGCGCAGGCCGGGTTCAAATCCATCCTGTGTAATCGCCCGGATGGTGAGGAATATGGCCAGCCCGATTTTGACGATGTGGCCAAGGCCGCCGAGGCGGCGGGCCTTGAGGTGCGCAGCGTGCCGATTGTGTCGGGCATGGTGACGCCGCAGGCGGCACAGGATTTCGCGCAGGCGCTTGAGGAGATGCCCAAGCCGATCTTGGCCTATTGCCGGACCGGGACGCGCTGCACCATGCTGTGGAGCCTTGTGAAGTTCGACGATCTTGGCGGTGATGAAATCCTGAAGGCGACGCAGGCGGCGGGTTATGACATGGGCGGGCTTGTCCGCCAGTTGCAGGCGCGCTGAGTTTTGGCAAGCGATTGGATTGCCATTGGCCGCCACGGCGGGTCGGGTGTTGTTGCCCATGCGATGCGCGGCGCGAGCTGGCTTTCGTCGGCGCAGGGGAGCGATGAGACCGGGGCCTTGGCAGCCTTGGGGCATGGTGAGGCCCGCTTGGTACGGATAGGGGATGGGGCGCCGGAAGCGGTGCCTGCGCCGGTTTTGCCGAAAAGCGGTGGAGGCTGTCCTGCGCTGACCCAGCAAACCCCGGCGGATGTGATCGGCGCTTGGGTGCGTATTTGGATCGCCGGGTTTCTGGCCAGCCGTGAGAATTGGGATGGGATCATCTGTGCCCAAGAGGGCGGGATCAGTCATTGGCTGCATGTCAGCGCCGATGAGGTGGTGAGTTGCCAGAGTTTTCTGACCCCACGCCTGAATGAGGCCTTGGGCGCGGCAGCCGCCCCCGACGAGGCCGCCCTTGCCGATAGCCTGAGCCGCCCGGAACGCCTTGCCGCGCATCTGCGTGCAGCGGAGGTGGCTGGCAATGCGACTGCGCTGACCGGGCATTTGATCGGCGCGGAATTGGCTGCCGCACGGCCTTATTGGTTGGGTCAGCAGGTGGCGGTGATTGGCGACAGGTTGGGGTATGCCGGTGCCTTGCAGGCGCAGGGCGTGCCGGTCGACGTCGTGGCCGCCGAGGATCTGGAGCCATTGGGCTTGCAAGCATTGGGCACGCGGTTGGGTTTGGCGGGCTAAGCCTTGTCGAACCTGTCGTGCCAGCAGGGAAGCGTATCGCCTTTGGCGGCAGTGGCGGCATAGACCCCCCGGGCAATCGCCCTTGCCATGCATGTGGCTGCCGCATGGCCCAGCATGAGCGTTTCCGCCAGAGGATCAGCCATCATCCGTGCGCCCGTTGCGGCAGCGAAGATCAAATCGCCGTCCATGGGCGTGTGCGAAGGCACCAAGGCGCGGGCATAGCCATCATGCGCGGCCGTGGCCATCCGCGTGCATTGCGGCTTTGTCAGGGCGGCGTCTGTGGCGACGATGCCGATGGTCGTGTTGGCGTGTTGGCTGAGCTTGGTGGGAGGGGTTGTGAGGTCGGGATACTGCGACGCCGGGCCAAAGCCGCCGAATTCCTGCTCGATCTCGAAGGGGGCGGCCCAGAAATGCGGGCTGTCCCCCACGGTGGCGGAGCCAAGCGCGTTGACGATGACAAGCGCACCGACTGTATGCCCCGTTGCAAGCACCACCGACGCAGAGCCGACGCCGCCTTTGAGGTTGGCCGTGGTGGCCCCGGTCCCTGCGCCATGGGTGCCGAGGGCGAATTTTCCCGATGCGGCACCGAGGGCCTTTCGCCCCAATCGCTTGTAGGGGTTATCGCTCCAACTCTTGTCGCCGCCATTCAGCAGGTCGAAGATGATCGCGCCCGGCACGATCGGCACGCGTTGGTCCCCCACGGCAAAGCCGCGCCCCATGGCGCGCAATCCGTCGGCCACGCCCGAGGCGGCATCAAGCCCAAAGGCCGAGCCGCCGGACAGCACGAGGGCATCCACCTGCTCGACCGTTTTGTCAGGCGCCAGAAGGTCAGTTTCGCGGGTACCCGGCGCGCCGCCCATGACATGCACCCCGCAGGTGAAGGGCGCGTCACCCAAAAGGACATTGACCCCGGTCTTGACGGACTCGTCCTGCGCTTGGCCGACCTTCAGGCCGGGAACATCGGTGATCAGGTTACGGGGGCCGGGTTTGGCGGTCATGGTCGTGAAATTTCCTATCCTTGGTGAGATTCATCTTGCCAGATTGCGCGCGATCGGCAAGGAAAGCCTATGGCCGGGCGATGGCGTCGCCCGCTTCGGGCCTTATTCCAAAACAGTCCTGAACGCCGGGACCTTTCTTTTGAAGGAGGGTCGTTATGACTGCACGTCCTGAAATGTATCGTTTCCACAATGGTGAAAAGGCCCCGCTGCCTTTTGCCGAGATCGAGTATGAAGCGCGCTTGAAAGCTCTGCGCGCCCGGATGGAAGAGGCCGGTGTGCAAGCGGCGGTTTTCACCTCGATGCACAACATCGCCTATTACAGCGGTTTCTTGTATTGCTCGTTCGGGCGGCCCTATGGGCTTGTCGTGACGGACAGCGAAAGCGTGACCATCAGTGCGGGCATTGACGCGGGCCAGCCGTGGCGCCGGTGCCATGGTGACAACATCACCTATACGGACTGGCAACGCGACAATTTCTGGCGCGCGATCCTGTCAGTGACGGGCGAGGGGCGCGTTGTGGGCTATGAGGGCGATCACCTGACCCTGCAACAGCGCGACAAGCTGGAGGATTTCCTGAAGCCGGTGACCATGGTCGATATCGCCCCCACCACCATGCGCCAGCGGATGCATAAATCGCCTGCCGAGCTTTTGTTGATCCGCGAAGGGGCGCGGGTGGCCGATGTGGGGGGCTATGCCATCCGCGAGGCCGTCAAGGAGGGCGCGCGCGAGATCGACGTGGCCATGGCAGGGCGCGATGCCATGGAGTTGGAGATTGCCAAATCCTTCCCCGATGCCGAATACCGCGACACATGGGTCTGGTTCCAATCGGGGCTGAACACCGATGGCGCGCATAACCCGGTAACAGCGCGGCAATTGCAGCGCGGTGATATCCTGAGCCTCAATACCTTCCCGATGATCTCGGGCTATTACACCGCTTTGGAACGCACCATGTTCGTGGGTGAGGTGGACGAGGCCAGCCTGAAGATCTGGGAGGCCAACGTGGCGGCGCATGAATACGGGATGAGCCTGCTCAACCCCGGGGCAAGCTGTGCCGAGGTGACCCAGAAGACCAACGATTTCTTTGCCGAGCGTGACCTGCTGCAATACCGGACCTTTGGCTATGGCCATTCCTTCGGAGTGCTGTCGCATTACTATGGCCGCGAGGCGGGGCTGGAACTGCGCGAGGATATCGACACGGTGCTGGAACCGGGCATGGTGATCTCGATGGAGCCGATGCTGACCATTGCCAATGACCAACCGGGTGCGGGCGGCTACCGCGAGCATGACATCCTGATCATCACCGAGGATGGCAACGAGAACATCACCGGCTACCCCTACGGGCCAGAGTTCAACGTGGTGGGGTAACCGCGATACGACAAGGACAGGCAAGGGCGGCGCGAGTGCCGCCCTTTTTCGCGTCGATCGTCATTGCCCTGTGATCTCCTGCGCCTTATGCAGAACGGGAACGCGGATGAAAGGCGAACGTCATGGTGGCATTCCTGCGATTGGTGGTCTTTGGCTTTCTGATCCTCACGGTGATCTATGTCATCGTCTTGGTCTGGTCGCGCGCGACGCAGCGCCGCAAGCTTGCGAAGGACTGGACCGAAAACGGCCAGCCGGGCGATAAGGAAACCTATATCGAGACCGGCATGGCGCAATACGAACAATCCTTGCGCCGCAAGCTTATACTGCTCATCTATGTGGTGCCGGTCGTTGTGGTCGGAACGATCATCTACGTGACCAATTTCATGTGAAAGGGCTTTTGATGGTTTATGTCAAATGGGTGTTCTGGGGGCTTTTCTGGCTCATCGTGGTTGGGTTCCTGCATTACTCCCTGCCGCAGCGCGATATCGTGCGGATCGTGAACACCTATGAAGAACGCCAAGATGTCACCGGCTGGACCAAGATGTTCTGGGCTGCCTCGGACCAATCACAGGAGCGCCTGCAAAGCTGGGATGTTCAGTTCATTCAAGCGATCGCCCCCGATGGTGATCCGATGGTCTATCGCAACGAGGATACCGGCTGGGGCTGGCCGCCTTACTTCAAGTTCGACACCGCCAACCTTTATACCGATGCCAGCGACTCGACCTCCACCAAGGACGCGCCGGAATGGTATGCCGTCACGCATTATGGGTGGCGAAATGAGTTCCTGTCGATCTTCCCCAATGCCGTGGGGATCAAGCGGGTGGCAGGACCGGATGTAACGCTCATCCCGTGGTTCAACATCATCGTTCTGACGATTCTCGCCGCTTTCGCATGGGGTATCTGGGCCCGTTGGCGGCGGTTTAGAAAGAACAAGATCGCCCCCAAGGTCGATGAATGGACCGACGGCTGGGAATAACGCTTTAGCCTCTTCTTCTGTTCTTAAATATCCCGGGCGTTTGGGGGCAGCGCCCCCAAGGCCTGCGTGGCCTGAACGCATTCAAAACTGTGCGCCTGCGGCGCGCCGTTAGGGGCTTCGCCCCAGTTTGAAAATCAGAAGATTTTCAAACTCCCCCAGGATATTTGCGGCCAGAAGAAGCGGCGGGTGCCTCTGTCTTAGCGTTTGCCGTAGTAGAGGCCCACAACATGTTCGGCTTCTGCGAAGAACAGCCAACGCGAGGCGGCGATGCCGGCCAGATGGCTGAGCACGGCGAGAAGTGCGAAGAGGTGACTGAAAGGCAGGGCAAGGAAGGCAAAGGGCAGGGCATAGCCAAGAACCAGCGCGATGAGGCGCAGTTTCATCGCATGCTTGCGGCCCACCACATGGACGAATTCGCGCAGCAGGTAGTTGGTGCCGGTGTGCGGCGGCTCGAAGGCGCGGACTTGGCCGGGTTTGCCAAGGCCTGTGGCTGTGGCAAGGTTGGTGCCGCTTTGCCCCAAGGCGTTATCGCCGCGTTGCCACCAGATCACCTGCACCACGGCAGCGAGGAGCAATAGCACCAGTGCCGCGGTGACTTCGCCCGAAAGGATCGCCCCGCCGGTGAGGGCGAGGGTCAGAAATAGAACCGGGGTCAACGGGGTTTTCCAGCGTGGCACGGTCTTCATCTGGGCGTAGATCATCGAGGTGGTAAAGACGGTCAGCAGCGAGAGCGCCGCGCCGATCCAGCCAAGCAGTGTCCAGCGTTCCCCCAAGAACACCAAACCCGCGCCGTAGAGGCCCATAACGACAAGCGCGGCGACACTGGTACAAGCCTCGCGGCTGAGCCAGCTGGAGCGCCATTGGGTGAAGGCCTTGATCGCCCGTTCGGGGTGTCCGAGGTGGAAGGTCGAAGCCAGAAGCCCGCCCACGGCCAGCGCATAGGCGATGGCGAAAAAGGCAAAGGCGGTCCAGCCGGTGACGGCGGGAAAGCCAAGACCAAGCCACGCCAGCAGGCCAAAACCCAGACCGGACAGCGTTGTGAAGATGATGACGGAGGGTGCGGGATGCATCAGAGCTTCTCCAATGTCTTGTCGAGCCAGCCAAGGAAGCCCTTGGGGCTGTCGGCGACGGGATTGAGATAGGGGGCCAGAACGTCGATCTCGCCATCCTCGGGGGCGGCTGTGCGGTCAAGTTCATCCTTGGGCCGGGGCGGCAGGTATTTGTTGACCGGCTTGGTGCCTTGTTCCGGCATCAGGTCCATGCCGCCGCGTTCGGCGACCAGTTGGCTGACCTCGCTGTCGGGGTCGCCCAGATCGCCGAAGTGGCGCGCGCCGGCAGGGCAGGTGCGTACGCAGGCAGGGACGCGGTCCACCTCCGGCAGGTTGTCGTTATAGATGCGGTCGACGCAGAGGGTGCATTTCTTCATCACGCCCTCGGCGGCATCCATTTCCCGCGCGCCATAGGGGCAGGCCCATGCGCAAAGCCCGCAGCCGATGCAGTCGGTTTCATTGACCAGAACGATGCCATCCTCGGTGCGCTTGTAGCTGGCCCCGGTGGGGCAGACGGTGACGCAAGGCGCGTCGTCGCAATGCAGGCAGGATTTGGGGAAATGGATGAGCTGCGCCGTGCCTTCCTCGGGCTGCACCTCGTAGGAGTGCACGCGGTTGAGGAAGGTGCCCGTTGGGTCGGCGCCATAGGGGTCTTGATCCGAGAGGGGCGCGCCGTAGTTTTCGGTGTTCCAGCCTTTGCAGGAGACCACGCAGGCGTGACAGCCGACGCAGGTATCAAGGTCGATCACCAGCCCCAGTTTACGGTCGGTTTTTTCGGGAAGCGTGGTCATGCGATGCGCTCCTCAATAATTTGCGGTCCGGTTGTGACCGATTGTGTCTTGGATTTGTCCCAGCTCATGATGAACCAGATGAAAGAGCCCAGCGTCAGGGCGACGAAGGCGAGGATGAGCAAGAGGGTCAGGGTTTTGCCGCTCATTTACCAACCTTCCATTCAAGGTTGGCGGGGCCTTGGCCCACCGGGGATTTGATCGGCTCAAAGCTGGGTTGAACCTCGGCGGGGGCGCCCGATTTTTCGATTTTCACCCGCAGGTCGAACCAAGCCGCCTGTCCCGTGACCGGGTCGGAATTGGCCCAGCGCAGGCCATCGCCCTTGGGCGGTTGCAGCTCATGGATAAGGTGGTTGAGCAGGAAGCCTTTGGTGGCTTCGGGCGCGTCCTTGTCGAGCGCCCAAGCGCCCTTGCGCTTGCCGATGGCGTTCCATGTCCAGACGGTGTTTTCGTTGAGCGCGGCCATGTGGGCCACGGGTACGGTGATTTCACCATGCGCCGAGGTCACGCGCGCCCAGTCGCCTTCGGCGAAGCCGTGCTTTTCCCAGAGTTTGGTCGGCAGGTAGAGCGGATTGTGCCCGTGGATTTGCCGCAGCCACGCGTTTTGAGTGCCCCATGAGTGGTACATGGCCATGGGCCGTTGCGTCAGCGCGTGGACGTTGAATTCGTCGGTGTCGACGCCGCTATCCTCGAATGGTGCGTACCAGATCGGCAGCGGGTCCAGCGTTTCCTTGATACGCTCGCGCAGGTGTTCGGGTGGCTGTCGGTCGCCATGGCCTTCGGCAGCCAGTTGGAAGCGGCGCAGGGGTTCGGCGTAGAGATCGAAGATGTAGTGTTGCGGGCTGTCGAAAAGCCCCAGCTCCACCGCCCAGTCCTGATAGGCCTTGTTCCACGGTTTGTAATAGCTGGCTTCCTCGGGGATGTGTTTGACCATGAAGCCACCGTTTTCGATGTAGTGGTCAAGCTGTGCCTCGTTCGGGCCGCCGCGCCCGTGCGTCAGGCCCTCTTCGCCCATGCGCCAGCCGGCCAGCGGGCCGATGCCCGGTTTGCGTTCGTGGTTGGTGATGTAATCGGCGTAATCGGCGTATTTTTGGCTGCCGTCGTCGTTGACGAAGCCTGGCAGGTTGAGGCGCGCGCCCAACTCGCACAGCACCGATTGGAAGCCGCGCACGTCGCGATCGGGTTCCACCACTGGCCAGCGGATGGCGTCGGCCGCCGCGTCCGCCTCGCAAATCGGGCGGTCCAGCAGCGAGATGCAATCGTGCCGTTCCAGATAGGTGGTATCGGGGAAAATCAGATCGGCATAGGCCACCATCTCCGAACTATAGGCATCGGAATAGATGATATGTGGGATCACGTAATCGCCGTTTTCATCTTTGTCGGTCAACATGTCGATCACGCCGCGCGTGTTCATGGTGGAGTTCCACGACATGTTGGCCATGTACATGAAAAGCGTGTCGATCTTGTAGGGGTCGCCCGCGTGGGCGTTGGAAATCACCATATGCATCAGGCCATGGGCCGACATGGGGTTTTCCCATGTGAAGGCCTTGTCGATGCGGGCGGGGCTGCCATCGTCCTTCAGCGCCAGATCGTCGGGGCCTTGGACAAAGCCGAGGTGCGGGCCATCGAGCGGCTTTCCCGGCGTTACGCCGCAATGCGGTTTGGGGTGGGCGCTGACTGGTTTGGGGTAGGGCGGTTTGAAGCGGAAACCGCCCGGTACTTCGACCGTGCCCAGCAGGATTTGCAGCAGGTGCAAGGAGCGGCAGGTTTGGAAGCCGTTGGAATGGGCGGAAATTCCGCGCATGGAATGGAAGCTGACCGGGCGGCCCGTCATGGTTTTGTGGGTCTCGCCGCGGAAATCCGTCCATTCATGGTCCAGCTCGAAGGCCTCGTCAAAGGCGACGCGGGCCAGTTCGGCGGCAATGGCGCGGATTTTTTCTGGCTTTATGCCGCAGTGTTCGGCCACGGCCTCGGGCGCGTATTGATCGTCTAGGTAACGCTCGGCAATCAGGTGCATCACCGGCTTATGGGTGATGCCGGCCTTGCGGTGACTGGCCGAAAGATCGGGCTGTACGCCGGGTTGATCGAAGGGGGTGAGCTTCCCGGTCTTGCGGTCGATGACCAGCGTCTTGCCGTTCTCGTCGCGCAGCAGCAGCCCGTGTTCGGGTGAATCCGGGTCCATGTTCACCAGGCAGGGCGCGTTGGTGAAACGCGCAAGGTAATCCAGATCAATCCGGCCCGCCTTGAGCAACTCATGGATCAGCGACAGGATGAAGAGGCCATCGGTGCCGGGTGTGATGCCGACCCAATCATCGGCCACGGCGTTATAGCCTGAGCGGATCGGGTTCACCCCGATGACCCGCGCGCCGCGTTCCTTGATCTTGCCGATGCCCATCTTGATGGGGTTGGAATCGTGGTCTTCGGCCACGCCGAAAATCATGAAGAGTTTCGTGTAATCCCAATCGGGCTGACCAAACTCCCAAAAGGCACCGCCCATGGTGTAGATACCCGCCGCCGCCATGTTGACCGAGCAAAAGCCGCCGTGGGCGGCATAGTTGGGGGTGCCGAAGTTTTGCGCCCAAAAGCTGGTGAAACTTTGTGATTGATCACGGCCGGTGAAGAAGGCCAGCTTTTCAGGGTTTTCCGCGCGGATCGGGGCCAGCCATTCGGTGGCGAGGCTGAGCGCCTCGTCCCACGAAATCTCCTCGAACTCGCCCGAGCCGCGGGGGCCGACACGTTTCAGGGGCGCGCGCAGGCGCGAGGGCGCGTTGTGCTGCATGATCCCGGCGCTGCCCTTGGCGCAAAGCACGCCCTTGTTCACCGGGTGGTCGCGGTTGCCTTCGATATAGGCGACCTTGCCATCCTTCATGTGCACGTTGATGCCGCAACGGCAGGCGCACATGTAGCAGGTGGTTTTCCTGACCTCGTCGGAAACTTTCGGCGAGGTGTCGATCCGTGGCTGGTGATGTGTCATTGCGCGGTCCCGTTTGATGCGTGGGTCACGGTAGGGCAGATTTTGCAGCCTCGCGACATATTTCTAAAACCTTCTGATTTGCCGAAAAATCGTCCCGGAAATCCTGAATGTCGGGGGTATGCGTTGTGAGTCATTCGGCCTCCGGTTTCAGAAGGCGGAGGGCGTCGGCGGCGATCATGCGTTCTTCTTCGGCGGGGATAATCCATGCGGAAATGGCGGAGTCCTGGGCATGAAGCCGCGGCTGATTGGCGTCGTTTGCGGTCACGTCCGGCGTCAGACCAAGCCATGCGAGGCCCGCCATGATCCGCGCCCGGATCGGGGCGGCGTTTTCGCCGATACCGCCGGTAAAGGCCAAGGCATCGCACCCACCCATGGCAGCGATCAAGGCCCCTGCGTGGCGCAGGGCGCTGTGGCAGAAGTGATCGACCGCGAAAGCGCAGTCCGGGTCGTCACTGGCCAATAGCGCGCGCATGTCCGAGGTGCCGCCCGAGAGGCCCGTCAGCCCGCTTTCGCGGTTGAGGAGTTTGGCTGTTGCTGCGATGCCGTCTTCCTCGGCCAAGCGCAGTACGGCATTGGCGTCAATATCGCCTGTGCGGGTGCCCATGGTCAGCCCCTCAATCGGCGAATAGCCCATGGTCGTGGCCACTGAACGGCCTTCGTGGATTGCACAAAGGGAGGCCCCGTTGCCAAGGTGGAAGGCCAAGACCCGGTCGGGCAGATCGCCCCCTGTGACCGAAGGCCAAAGCCGCACCAAGGAAGCGTAAGAGGTGCCGTGAAAGCCATAGCGGCGAATGCCACGCGCACTGATGCGCGGCGGCAGGGCATATAGCCGCTCAACCTCGGGCATGGTGGCGTGAAAGGCGGTGTCGAAGCTGGCGAATTGCGGCAGGTCCGGGGCCAGCCGGGCCAAGGTTTCCATGGCGGCGATGTTGTGCGGGTTATGCAGCGGGGCCAAGGGCACGCAGGCACGTATTTCGTTGAGAGTGTCGGGTGTGACGCGCGCGGGGGCGGTCAGATTGGTGCCGCCATGGACGACGCGATGCGCGGCGGCGGCGAACCGTTCGGGCGGCATATCCTTTGCGCGCAGCGCGTCAAGCACTGCTTCTAGGGATGTATCGTGATTGGCAAGGCTGACCTCGGTCTTGTCGTCGCCAACCTTGAGCGTGCCCGGCCCACCGACGCCATCGGCCATTCCGGACAGAACATCGTTCAGCTTGCTGTCGAAAACGGCAAACTTGATAGAGGAGGACCCGGCATTGAGAACCAGAATAAGATCTGTATCACCGGGCCCTGCCACTGTCTTACACCTGCTGCGGGGTCATGTCGCCGGCGTCGATGCCAGCCACAGCCACGGGTTTCTTCATCGCGTCGCGGCGGAAGGGTTCGCCCAGTTCCTGGTTGATCATCGCCTCGATCAGGGTGGTGGTGCCGTTTTCCATCTGATCCTTGATCGCTTGGTTCAGCGCGTCGGTCAGTTCGTCCATGGTGCGGGCCACCACGCCTTTCAGACCACAGGCCTTGGCGATACCGGCATAGCTGACGTCGTCGTCCAACTCGGTGCCGACAAAGTTATCGTCGAACCACAGGGTCGAGTTGCGCTTTTCCGCACCCCATTGGTAGTTGCGGAACACGATCTGCGTGACCGGGGGCCATTCGCTGCGGCCAATGGCGGTCAGTTCGTTGACCGCGATGCCAAAGGCCCCGTCACCGGCAAAGCCCACAACCGGCACATCCGGGCAGCCGATCTTGGCGCCGACGATGGCGGGAAGGCCATAACCGCAAGGCCCGAACAGGCCCGGCGCAAGGTATTTGCGGCCTTCCTCGAACGCCGGATAAGCGTTACCGATGGCACAGTTGTTGCCGATGTCCGAGCTGATGATCGCCTCGCGCGGCAGGGCGCTTTGGATGGCGCGCCATGCCATGCGGGGGCTCATCCACTCGGGCTTGTCGGCGCGGGCGCGTTCGTTCCAGGTGGTGCCGGGATCATCTTCTTCGTGGTCCATCGACGACAGTTGTTGCGCCCAGCGGGATTTGGTTTCGGCGATTTTCGCCTTGCGGGCCTCGCGGCCTTCGTCACCGGCGGTATCAGAAAGCTGGTTCAGGATACCCGTTGCCACTTTGGCCGCATCACCGACGATACCGACGGTGACCTTCTTGGTCAGGCCGATCCGGTCGGGGTTGATGTCGACCTGAATGATCTTGGCGTCTGCGGGCCAGTATTCCATGCCGTAGCCCGGCAAGGTCGAGAACGGGTTAAGCCGGGTGCCGAGGCAAAGCACAACATCGGCCTCCTTGATCAGTTCCATCCCGGCCTTGGAGCCGTTGTAGCCCAGCGGCCCGGCGAACAGGGGGTGCGAACCGGGGAAGGCATCGTTGTGCTGGTAGCCCACGCAAACAGGGGCATCCAGACGCTCGGCCAAGGCTTGGCTGGCTGCGATGCCGCCCTTGGACAGGACCACGCCCGCGCCATTGAGAATGACCGGGTTCTTGGCTTCGGACATGATGCGCGCAGCCTCGGCGACCGAGTTTTCACCGCCAGAAGAGCGCTCGAATTCCAAGGCTTGCGGAATCTCCACGTCGATCACTTGCGTCCAGTAATCGCGCGGCAGGTTGATTTGCGCAGGGGCCGAAAGCTGTTTCGCCTTGGAGATCACGCGCGCCAGAACCTCGGCCACGCGGGATGGGTCGCGCACTTCTTCCTGATAGGCGACCATATCTTCAAAGAGCTTCATCTGCTCGACTTCCTGGAAGCCACCCTGACCGATGGTCTTGTTGGCGGCTTGTGGGGTGACCAGAAGAAGCGGGGTGTGGTTCCAATAGGCGGTTTTGACCGCAGTCACGAAGTTGGTGATGCCGGGCCCGTTTTGGGCGATCATCATCGACATCTTGCCGGTGGCGCGGGTGTAGCCATCGGCCATCATGCCGGCGCTGCCTTCGTGGGCGCAATCCCAGAAGGTGATCCCGGCCTTTGGAAACAGGTCGGAGATCGGCATCATGGCCGACCCGATGATCCCGAAGGCATGTTCGATCCCATGGCGTTGAAGGGTTTTAACGAAGGCTTCTTCGGTGGTCATCTTCATGTCTGGCACTCCCAAGAGAAAAAAGGCCGGAGGTCCGGCGAGTCTGGCGAAAGGTATGCCGCGCCGCATCCGCGCAGTAGGGCCAGATACTATAGCATGATATATCCAGTGTAAAATATTAATGAGACTCAAGGTCTCAATTGTAAGTCATTATTGGGAAAATTTGGCGGCCCTCAAGAGATTCTTAAAAAGACTCTTCTGGAAATTCAGGGCTTTGCAGAGCCATCCCGGAAGGCGGGCTATCTTGTTAACTTTGCCAGTTCGTCGGCCAGAATCGCGATCCCGTCCGGGATGCGCTCGGACGGGATCGAGGAATAGGCCAGCCGGTAAAAGTTGCGCGGCGCACCAGGGCCGCGAAAGAAGGTGCGCCCGGGTTCTATCAGCACACTGCGCGCGCGCAGGATATGGTCCAACTCCTCGGTATCCACGCCCTCGGGGGCGCGCATCCAGATGGACGAGCCGCCAAAGACGCCGCGCCCCTCGACGCCAAGGCCATGATCCGCCAGCGCTTTCTCCATCACTTTGCGGCGGCGGGCAAAGACCTGCCCCATCCGCCGTATCAGGCTGTCGTAATGGCCGAGGCTGAGGAAATAAGCCGCGGTGCGCTGTATATGCCCCGGCGGGTGGCGCAGCACAGAGGCTCGCAAGGCCCGGCATTCGCGGATAAACTGTTTTGATCCAACAAGATAGCCAAGTCGCAGGCCGGGGAAGATCGACTTGGAGAAGCTGCCGACATAGATCACCCGGCCATCGGTATCGAGCGATTTGAGAGCCGGTGAGGGGCTGCGAAGGAAAGAAATCTCGAATTCGTAGTCGTCCTCGACAATCAGCGCGTCCATCTTGCGCGCCTTTTCCAACAGCGCCTTGCGCCGCTCAAGCGGCATGGTGGCATTGGTGGGCGATTGGTGGCTGGGCGTGGTGAAAATCACATCGGCATGATTGGGCAGCGCATCGGGGGGCAGGCCGTTGGTATCCACCTCAACGGGGGAGAGATAGCAGCGCGATTGCGTGAGGATGTCGCGAAGGGCGTGGTAGCAGGGTTCCTCGATGGCGGCGGTGCGCCGCTGGGTCAGCAAAACCTGCGCCGTGAGCCACAGGGCGTTCTGGGCGCCCATGGTGACGAGGATCTCGTCGGGTTGGGCAAGGATGCCGCGCCGGGGCAGGGTATGACGGGCGATGAACTCGATCAGTTTGGGGTCGTCTTGGTCGAAGTAATCGGTGGTGAGCGCGGAAAAGTCTTTTTGCCCAAGGGCTTGCAATGCGCAGTGCCGCCAGTTGGCGTGATCGAACAGTGTGGGGTCGGTTTGGCCATAGATAAAGGGATAACGGTAGCTTGACCAATCGAGCGGTTTGGTAGGGGTACGCCCGCCGGTAAAGCGGCGGCCAAGCGCGCGGGACCAGTCGATATTGTCGCCGCTGCTGGTGGGGTTGGGGGTGAACTGCGGAGGTTCTGGCGCGTTTTCAGATACATAATAGCCTGAGCGGTCGCGCGATTCGAGGTAATCGTTGGCCAAAAGCTCGGTGTAGGCGAGGGTCACGGTGATACGGCTGACTCCGAGATGTTGGGCTAACTTACGGGAACTAGGGAGTTTTTCGCCCTTTCGGAAGCGCCCCGACAGGATGCCTTGGGCGATCATCTGTTGGATGCGGGCCTGTAGCGTGCCCTCATCATCGGGGTTGAGAAAGAAGGTTTCGACCGAGATTGCCATAGAGGTGACGTTAGATTGGACTTATCGCGCTGGCAATCTGGTATGGTGTGAGTTTTGTACGAGTCGTACGTTTTGTACGTGAGTTTCGTACAAAAATCGGGGGGTGCGTGAGGCGGAACGTACGTTTCGTACAAAACCCGGGTCATGGTGGTGCGGAACAGGGTTTGCACAGAAGGTTGTAATCCGGTTGTCTGGGGTCAAGTCGATGACATAGGAGGTAAAAATGATCGCGGTCATTTTTGAAGTGACCCCCGGTGAGGGGCAGAAGGCGGATTACCTTGAGATGGCCGCCAAGATGCGGCCCTTGGCGGAAGGCGTGGAGGGGTTCATCAGCGTGGAGCGGTTCCAGAGCCTGACCAACCCCGAGAAGCTGTTATCGCTGAGCTTTTGGGAGGATGAAGCTGCGGTCGAGCGTTGGCGCACCTTGGAGGCGCACCGGGGGGCGCAAAAGGCCGGGCGTGAGAGGATGTTCGACGATTATCGCCTGCGGGTGGTCAGCGTGATCCGGGATTACGGGATGCACGAGCGGGATGAGGCCCCTGCGGATAGTAAAGCGGCACATGGGCAGTGAGGGTACCGAAATCTTTAAAAGATTTCGGTCCGATTTCTTTTGAAGAAATCGGTGCCGCTTAGAGAAAACCCCGGCACGATGCGCCGGGGTTTTCTGTGATGATTAGCCAAAGGCGATGGCGGCCCCGGCGAGGGCGGTGGCCCCACCCATGAGGCGCAGGACGAGGCCGGAGCCTGCCTGAAGGGCGCGGGCAAAGATCAGCGCGATCAGAAGGCCCATGGCGTGCAGCGCGGCGGTGGCCATGGCAAAGCCCGCGCCGAATGTCAGCGCTTGTGCGCCGCCCAGTTCTCCGCCGTGAGCGTGGCCATGGAAGAGCGCGAAGCCGGCGACCAGTGCCATGGCCCAAGGAGCGGCGGGGCGCAGGGCCATGGCGACGACAAGGCCCAGCACGATGATCGACACAAGGATTGCCGGTTCGACCATGGGGAGCGGCAGGCCTGCCAATGCCAGTGCGAACCCGGCCAGCATGGCGAGGACAAAGGCGCTGGGCACTTGCCAGAGCGCCCGCCCGCCGATTTGCGCGGCCCAAAGGCCAACGGCAATCATGGCCAGAACGTGATCAAGGCCGAAAAGCGGGTGGGTGACCCCGGCAAGGAATGAGCCGTATTCGCCGGGCGGCAGGTGGGCGGCGGCGGGGGTGGCGGCAAGGATGGCCATTGTGGCGAGTGCGGGGGTCTTTTTCATGTGGTCCTCAATTTGGTCTGCCGACGCCTCGGGGTGAGTCACGTCTTGGGTCAGATGGCCTGCTTTGGGCCGAGGATGCAACCACGCAGGTAAAAAACCCCGGCGCGGCGCGCCGGGGAGTAGGGAAGAAGCTAATCTTTGGGAGTGTGATCAGCCGAAGACCTTGGTCAGGGCCTTGTCCGTGGCCTCGACGATCTGGTCGATGTCGTTCTTGGTCGAGATCAGCGCGGGCGAGTAACACAGCGTGTTGTTGAACCCGGGGATCGACCGGTTGGTGACGCCGATGATCACGCCTTGGGCATTGCAGTCACCAACCACGGCCTGTGCCAGTTTCTCGGCCACGGGTTCGCGGCTGTCGCGGTCGGCGACCAGTTCGGCCCCAAGGAAAAGGCCCTTGCCGCGCACCTCGCCGATCACGGCGTGCTTGTCTTGCAGGGCGCGCAACTGGTCGAGCATGTAATCGCCCATTTGCGTGGTGTTTTCCAGCAGGCCTTCCTCTTCGATGATGGCCATGTTTTCCAGCGCGGCAGCGGGGCCAGCGGTGCAGCCGCCGAAGGTGGAAATGTCGCGGAAGTAGTCCATGGGATCGTCGGGCGA
Source organism: uncultured Roseovarius sp. (assembly GCF_913057115.1). Classification (GTDB taxonomy): domain Bacteria; phylum Pseudomonadota; class Alphaproteobacteria; order Rhodobacterales; family Rhodobacteraceae; genus Roseovarius. The sequence goes on along the minus strand of NZ_CAJXNN010000015.1, from coordinate 4,417 downwards.
TTCCTTGAACATGTCGAAGACCTTTTCATTGGTCACACAGCAGGCAATCGCGGCGTAACCCGAGGCGACGCCCTTGGCCATGGTCACGAAATCAGGCTCAATCCCGTAGTGCTGATAGCCGAACCATGTGCCGGTGCGGCCGACGCCGCAAACCACTTCGTCGATATGCAGCAGTATGTCGTACTTGCGGCAAATCTCCTGCACGCGGGGCCAGTAGCCCGGCGGCGGGGTGATGACGCCGCCCCCGGCGGTGACGGGTTCAAGGCAGAGCGCGCCGACGGTGTCGGGGCCTTCGGCAAGGATCACCTCTTCGATGGCGTTGGCGGCGGCGACGCCGTATTCCTCGCCCGACAGGTCCCACTGCGCGCGGTATTCAAGACAATGCGGCACGCGCACGAAACCGGGCGCGAAGGGGCCGTATTGGGCGTTGCGCTCATCCTGACCGCCCGCCGACATGGTGGCGAGGGTGGAGCCGTGGTAATCGCGGTCGCGGTAGAGGATCTTGTATTTCTTGCCGCCGTAGCGCTTGTGCGCGATCTGGCGGACCATCTTGAAGGCTTTCTCGTTCGCCTCGGAGCCGGAGTTGGTGTAGTAAACTCGGCTCATCCCCGGCATCTTCTCGATCAGACGCTCGGAAAACAGCGCGCCGGGAATGGAGCCGGTGGTGCCAGCGAAATAATTGAGCTTGATCAATTGGTCGCGCACGGCGTTGGCAATGCGTTCACGGCCATAGCCGACGTTTACCGTCCATACCCCGCCCGAGACCGCATCAAGGTGTTCCTTGCCATGCTGATCCCAGACCCGCATGCCCTTGCCTTCCACGATGATACGCGGTGCGCCGGTTTCAAACGGCTTGTGCTGGATCAGGTGGTGCCAGACGTGGGCGCGGTCGGCATCGACGACCTTTTCGATATCGTTCTTCAGGGTGCCATCCATGGTGGGTCTCCATCTGTTGGGCCCGGGTTTCGCATGCCGGGTGGCGGGCCTTGGCCCGGTGCTGTCTGACTGGCATATCAGCCCGGAATCCCAAGAATCCGATAGGGCCAAAACTTACCTTTGTTTAAGGCCAGAGCGGCACCGCGACTCGCCCGTGTATTTATATTGTAGCAAATCGTGCCGTTTTCCTTTGCGATTTCCCGAAATTTGCCTTCACGAAGCGCGAAATACCTGGAGCAGACCGATAAAAGCATTGATCGGAATCGCGAATTGGTCTCGGATACACCTGCACCGGACCGCTGCGCCAAACCCAAGGGGATGGCCAGCTGTCTGCGCATCTATAACAACAGGGTCTGCAAAGGCCCGGTCCAAGAACCAACGGGAGAACCAAGATTATGACGCTGAAAACCAAACTGATATCGGCTGCGGCCGGCGCGGCCATGCTGGGTGGCGCCAGCGCCGCCAGCGCCGAAGAGATCACCGTGGGCTACTTCCTTGAGTGGCCGATGCCGTTCCAGTACGCCAAGGTCGAAGGCATGTATGACGAGGCGCTGGGCATGACCGTGAACTGGCGCGCCTTCGACACCGGTACGGCGATGAGCGCGGCCATGGCCTCGGGCGATGTGCAGCTGTCGGTCAGCCAAGGGGTTCCGCCCTTCGTGGTGGCCACAAGCGCGGGGCAGGATTTGCAGATCGTCGACGTTGCGGTGAGCTATTCGGAAAACGACAACTGTGTCGCCGCCGAGGCGCTTGAGATCGACAAGACCAACGCCAAGGAACTTGAAGGCAAGAAGGCCGCCGTGCCGCTGGGCACCGCCGCGCACTATGGTTTCCTCAAGCAGATGAACCACTTTGGCGTCGATATTTCGACCATGGATGTGGTCAACATGGCGCCGCCTGAGGGCGCTGCCGCCATCGCACAAGGCGCGATTGACCTGTTCTGCGGCTGGGGTGGCAGCCTGCGTCGTGCGAAAGAGCACGGCAATGTCCTGCTGACCGGCGCTGAGAAGGAAGAACTGGGTATTCTGGTGTTTGACGTGACCAGTGGCCCTGCCGATTACATCGCCGAAAACGGCGACGTGGTCGCCAAGTTCCTGAAAGTCACCGCAGATGCCAACGCGATGTGGGCCGATGACGCCAACCGCGACAAGATGCTGCCCGTCATCGCCAAGGACAGCGGTATGGATGTCGAGGCCACAGCAGCCACCATCGACACCTTCGTTTTCCCGCCGGTTGATGAGCAGTTGACCGAGAAGTGGCTTGGTGGCGGTGCACAGGAATTCATGAAAGGCGTTGCCGACGTCTTTGTGGAAGCCGGCAGCATCGACGCCGCGCTGGACACTTACGAGAACAACGTGAACACCGGGCCGCTTGAGCAAGCCCACGGGATGTAATCCCCGCTGTCACGCGGCGCGGGCCTGATCCTTTGGCCCGCGCCACACTCAAAAATTTCAAAAATCAACAACGGGGGCGGGGATGTCGACGCTATCCATCGAAAATATATCGATGCGCTTTGACCTGCCGAATGGCGGGCATGTGCAAGCCTTGAAAGACGTCAGTCTTGAGATCAAGACAGGCGAATTGATGAGTGTGCTGGGGCCTTCGGGCTGTGGCAAGACCACGCTTTTGAATATCGTCGCGGGGTTTTTGGCCCCGACCGAAGGCAAGATCATGCTGAACGATCATCTGGTCACCGGGCCGGACGCCGAGCGCGGCATGGTGTTTCAGCAAGGCGCGCTCTTCGAGTGGATGAGCGTGCGCGACAACGTGAGTTTCGGGCCGCGCATGGCTGGCAAGCGTGAAAAGGAATGGGCCGGAACGGTCGACCATTTGCTCGATGTGGTGGGCCTTCAGGACTTCAAGGAAAAGGCGGTTTATGAATTGTCGGGCGGGATGCAGCAGCGTGTCGCCTTGGCCCGCTGCCTTGCCAATGATCCCGACGTGATCTTGATGGACGAGCCATTGGGCGCTTTGGACGCGCTGACCCGTGAAAAGATGCAAGGTTTGGTTCTGAAGCTGTGGAAAGAAACCGGCAAGACGATCATCCTGATCACCCACTCGGTCGAAGAGGCGCTTTTGCTGGGGGAACGCTTGTTGGTCATGGCCCCGCGCCCGGGGCGCATTCACAAGGAATATCGCCTGCCCTTCGCCGATGATGGCGTGGGCAAGGACCTTCGTGAGGTCAAGAAGAACCCCGAGTTCGGCCAGAAGCGCGAGGAAATCCTGTCGATGATCTGGGACATGGAAGAAGAGATCATGGGCCGCACCGAGGAGGCTTCGGCATGACCATTCTGATTATCTACATCGTGATCTTTACGGCGGCGTTTTTCGTGGTGCGCATGGGCGTGAGCAAATTCCGCCAGATGCAGGATTTCACCTCGCTCAAGACGGTGACATTTGGCGATGAAAGCGCGGTAAGGCCGGATCGCTGGGCCAGCGTGATATCGGTGATCACGATTTTCCTTCTCTGGGGGGCGTTCACCGGGTCGAAATGGGTGCCAATCCATGCGCCCGGACCCTTCGTGGGCGAGACCCAGTTCACCTACACGCTTGAGGCCCCGGACGGTGCCCGCGATGACGCCACAGTTTTCGCCCGTGTCTTCAAGGTGGGTGAGGACGCCGATGTGCCCGAGGTCGACCCCGGTGAAGGCTTTGCCAAAGACGACGCCATCAAGGTGGGCGCGTGGCGGTCCGAGCTTTTGTTGATGGACAAGAACGACGAGGTGAAGCGCAAGGAAGGGGCCAAGATCGTCGCGATTGATGGCCAGCCGGTGAGCGCCGGAGAAAGCGTCCGCGTTGCCGATGGCACGGTTGCGCTCACCTCCAAAGGCTCGATCAACTTCAGCCCCGCCAAGGGCATGCAGATGGAACCCATCTGGCTACCCTCGCCCGAGGCGGTGGTCGCGCGCGTGGGCGAGATCGCCAGCGAGGGCTATCAGAACTTCACCCTCTGGCAGCACCTTTTCTGGTCGCTCTTCCGGGTGATCGTAGGCTTTATTATCGGCGCCGCGGTGGGCATTCCGTTGGGCTATGCCATGGGCCTTTCCGATTGGTTCCGCGGCTGGTTTGACCCGATCGTGGAATTCATGCGCCCGGTGCCGCCCTTGGCGCTGATCCCGCTGGTCATCATCTGGGCCGGTATTGGTGAAACCGGCAAGATCATCCTGCTGTTCCTGGCCGCGCTCTGGATCATGACGATTTCGGCCCGTGCCGGGGTGTCGGGCGTGGCGATTTCCAAGGTGCATGCGGCCTATTCGCTGGGGGCCAGCAAGTGGCAGCTGATGCGCCATGTGATCGTGCCGAATTCCCTGCCCGAGATCTTCACCGGCGCGCGTGTGGCCATGGGGGTCTGTTGGGGCACGGTGGTTGCCGCCGAACTTGTCGCCGCCGAAAAGGGCGCGGGCATGATGGTGATGGTCGCCAGCCGCTTCCAGAACACCGATATCGTGATCATGGGGATCATCCTGATCGGGATCATCGG
>NZ_CAJXNN010000014.1 GCF_913057115.1 uncultured Roseovarius sp. | reverse complement strand
CCCTTGGCACCCTGCCCCCGGGCATAGACATCTTCGTAGCGGATGATGTCATCCTCGCCCAGGTAACTGCCGGTCTGCACTTCGATCAGTTCCATCGGCACTTTGCCGGGGTTCTCCATCCGGTGCACCGCGCCCAGCGGGATATAGACCGACTGGTTCTCGCCTACCAGTTTGACCTCGTCATCAATGGTAACCTTCGCGGTCCCGGCCACGACAATCCAATGCTCGGCCCGGTGCATATGGCTTTGCAGGCTCAGCGCCGCGCCGGGATTGACCACGATGCGCTTGACCTGAAACCGCCCGCCCAGAATGAGGGTTTCGAAAAACCCCCATGGCCGGTGATCCTTGGGGAAGGTGTCGGCCTGCGGAATATCAGCCAGACGCATCGCCTTCACCGCATCGCCCAATTCCGATACCCGCGACCGATCAGCCACAAGCACTGCGTCAGGCATGGCCACCGCCACGATATTCTCAAGCCCCAGCCCCAAAAGCTGCTGACCATCGTTTTCCGAGCGCAGCAGCGACCCCTTGCAGTCGATGGCGCGCACCGGGCCTTGGCAGGCAACCTCGGCGCTATCGGCCTCGGAGTGCTGCAACACCGCCTCCCAGCCGCCAAGATCCGACCAGTCGCCCGCATGACGGACTACGGAAAGCGCGTCGAATTTTTCCATTATCGCCAGATCAACCGAGATATCGTCGCACTGCGCCCAAGGGTCCGAAGCCAGCCGCAGGAACCCAAGATCGGCCTGCGCCTGCGTGACGGCGGCGCGCACCTGTTCCAGCATCGCCGGGGCGTGGCGTTCAAACGCCGCGATCAGGGTTTTCGCGGAATAAAGGAAAATGCCCGAGTTCCACAGGTATCCACCTTGGTCCAGCATCTCCTGCGCAAGGTCCAGCGAGGGTTTTTCGACAAAGCGTTTGAGCGCCATCGCGCCCTGCATTTCGTCGCCTGCGTCCAGTTCCAGATAGCCATAGCCGGTTTCCGGGCGGTCCGGCACGATACCGAATGTGACGATGCGGCCCGCTTGCGCCGCGGTGCGCCCGGCCTGCACCGAGGCGCGGAAGGCATCGGCATCCTTGATGTAGTGATCCGAGGGCGCGGCAAGGATCATGGCCTCGGGGTCATCTTGCGCCACCACCAGCGCCGCGGCCAGAAGCGCGGGCGCGGTATTGCGCCCCTCGGGTTCGATCAGGACCGGGCCGGGGTCGATCCCCACCTCGCCCAGTTGCTGGGTGACGATGAAGCGGAAATCGGAATTGGTGACCACCACAGGGGCGGCGAATTCAGGCCCCGAGAAGCGGCAGGCGGATTGCTGAAACAGGCTGCCGTCGCCGATCATCGGCACGAACTGCTTGGGGTAGCTTTTGCGCGACAACGGCCAAAGCCGGGTCCCGGACCCGCCACAAAGAATAACAGGTGTAATGACACCGCCCATGGTATCGCCCTCATCTGTGCCGTGCAGTCAACCGCGCGGCCGTTTCTCCACCACCCCAAAGTGGCTTCAATCCCTATAGCCACGCCCCCGTCAATTCAAACCAAAACACCATAACGCGCTTCCGCGTGGCCCATGCGCCACGGGATCACGGCGGCAAACGGTATGAGCTGGCAACACCCTGAAATCATTGCCACCTTGGCCCCAAAGCGCCAAAATTCCACCGCAATTCCCTGTGACAAGCGCCCTGGCGCCTGATAGGTCTTACCGCCAGTTGCACTTGTAAGAGGTCCCGCCCCCCATGCTGATCGAACCCACCGCGATAGAGGGTGTTTTGATCCTGACACCGCAGCGTCACGGCGATGCCCGCGGTTTCTTCAGCGAAAGCTGGAACCGCAAGCGTCTGCAAGAGGCCGGGATCAATGTTGATTTCGTGCAGGACAACCATTCGCTGTCCGAACGCGAAAACACCCTGCGCGGCCTGCATTTCCAGACCCCGCCGCATGCGCAGGCCAAGCTGGTGCGCTGTGGGCGGGGGCGATTTTTGGACGTGGCGGTGGATATCCGCCGTGGCTCGCCCACCTACGGGCAGCATGTGAGCGTCGAATTGAGCTTCGAGAACGGCAAGCAGCTTTGGGTGCCGGCCGGGTTTGCCCATGGCTTTGCGACCCGGGAGCCGGACACCGAGATTATCTATAAATGCTCGAATTACTACGCGCCCGACTGTGACCGGGCCATCCATTGGGATTCATGCGGCATCGACTGGGGCCTGACCGGCGCGCCGATCCTGTCCGACAAGGACAGCGCCGCGCCGCGGCTTGAGGCGGTTGACAGCCCCTTCACATGGGAGGGTGGTCCATGAAACTTCTCGTCACCGGCGGCGCGGGGTTCATCGGCTCTGCGGTGGTGCGGCAGGCCATCGGCGCAGGCCACGAAGTGGTCAACCTTGATGCGCTGACCTATGCCGCCTGTCTTGAGAACGTCGCCAGCGTGGCAGACGACCCGAACTACAGCTTCGTGAAGGCCGATATTCGCGACCGCGCGGCCTTGGATAAGGTCTTTGAGGATCATGTGCCGGATGCGGTGATGCATCTGGCCGCCGAAAGCCATGTCGACCGATCCATCGACGCGCCTGCCACCTTCATGGAAACCAATGTTTTGGGCACCTTCCACCTGTTGGAAGCCGCCCGCGCCTATTGGACGGCGCAAGGCAAGCCCGACAGCTTCCGCTTTCACCATATTTCCACCGACGAGGTTTATGGCAGCCTGCCAGCCGATCCCGAGGTGCAGTTTACCGAGACCACCCCCTACGATCCGCGCAGCCCCTATTCGGCCTCCAAGGCCAGTTCCGACCACCTTGTGCGCGCATGGCACGAAACCTATGGGTTGCCCGTGGTGCTGACCAATTGCTCAAACAACTACGGCCCCTATCACTTTCCCGAAAAGCTGATCCCGGTGGTGATCCTCAATGCTTTGGCGGGCAAGGAGATTCCTGTTTACGGCAAGGGCGATAACATCCGCGATTGGCTCTATGTCGAGGACCACGCCGAGGCGCTTTTGCTGGTGGTACAAAAGGGCGCTGTGGGCCGCAGCTATAACATCGGCGGCGAAAACGAGGCGCGCAATATTGATCTGGTGCGGATGATCTGCGCGATCCTTGACCGCCTGCGCCCAGGCGCGCGCCCATATGCCGATCTGATCCGTTTCGTCAGCGACCGGCCCGGTCACGACCTGCGCTATGCCATCGACCCCAGCCGCATCCGCGAAGAACTCGGCTGGCGGCCTTCGGCGACACTGGAACAGGGGTTGGAGAAAACCGTGCAATGGTATCTCGACAATGAAGACTGGTGGCGTGCCCTGCAATCACGTGAGGGCGTGGGCACCCGGCTGGGCAGGGGTTAGGCCATGATCCTTGTTTTTGGCAAAACCGGGCAAGTCGCCACCGAATTGCAGCGTCAGGCAAGCGTGACGGCCCTTGGCCGGGATGACGCCGACCTGAGCGACCCAGACGCCTGTGCCGCGGCCATCGCGGCCCACCGGCCCGGTGTCGTCATCAACGCCGCCGCCTATACCGCCGTCGATGCCGCCGAGGAGAACGAAGAGCACGCCACGGTGATCAACGCCAAGGCCCCCGGCGTTATGGCCGCCGCTTGTGCCGAATTGGGCATCCCGTTCCTGCATGTCTCGACCGATTACGTCTTTGACGGCAGCGGAACCAAGCCTTGGCAAGAGACGGACATGACCGCGCCGCTCAACGCCTATGGCCGTAGCAAACTGGCCGGCGAACAGGCGATTTCCCTGTCGGGTGGGCAATGGGCGGTGCTGCGCACCTCTTGGGTGTTTTCGGCGCATGGCGGTAATTTCGTGAAATCCATGCTGCGCCTAAGTGAAAATCGTGACCACCTGACCGTCGTCGCCGATCAAATAGGTGGGCCCACGCCCGCCGCCGATATCGCAGCGACTTTGCTGACGATGGCGCGCGCCATGCAAGGCGGTCAACGCGGCGGGCTTTATCATTTCGCCGGGCAGCCGCATGTCAGTTGGGCCGATTTCGCCCGCGCGATCTTTACCGCGGCGGGCCAGTCCGTCACCGTCGAGGACATCCCGACAAGCGGCTACCCCACCCCGGCCCAACGCCCGGCCAATTCGCGCCTCGATGGCGCGAAACTCTTGGCCGATTTCGGCATCGCCCCGCCCGACTGGCAAAAGAGGCTGGCGCAGGTGTTGCAAGAACTGAACTAAGGATCAGCACCCGACACAAAAGACCCGCAACACTCAGGGTATCGCATCCTGATGCTGAATCCTCGATGCGCAACGATCAGATGACGACTGTCAATCCCGAAGCGGACCTTCGCATGGCCTTTTGGCAGTGACCGGCATGCGGGACGGAGCTAAGCCTTACATCAGCAGGCTAACTTTGCTTGGACCGTCTCGATGGCCGAAAGACAAATCCGATTGTTCCCAGGATGAAACCCAAGAAAATTGATTGGAGAACGAGCGGGCCCACTAGGTTTTCAAATTCCAGCGCAATCGCGGCATATGCGTTTATCGCCACGTCGGTCAGCATAACAAAAAGAGCCAGGGCAGCACCTAAGCATTTGTGTTTGGACAGCAAAACACCGACGATCACCAGATCGATGAATAACAGACTACTCCAAAACACTTCGATCGGCAGCGGGGCCGTGTCGTATGGTCGCCATCCGTAGGACAAAAAATCCTTCGCGTGGGAAAGCGCACCCAAAGCAAAGCATAAGGCGTAAACCGTCACTATGACGCTTTGCTCACGGTTTGAACGACTAGTCATTGAATGCAGCTTAGCAATAAAGGCCTTGCGGTCAATCTGGGCTCAATCCCGGCTTTCGCCGCCGCGCCTGCCAAGGCCCGGCGGCTCGCGGAGCGGATATCCCCTGTCGGGTTGGCTCTGACCTGGGCGGGGCGATGCAGGCCTCGCCCCTCACCCAAGGCGCGGGGCATCGTGGGCTTGGCGCATGGTCTCTTTTTCGGATTTCAGGGTCAGGGCCTCTTCGGCGTATTGGCGGGTGATCTCGGACATCTGGGCCGCAGCCTCGGCCAAGGCCGGGTCGGGCGCGTCTTGCAAGGCGCGCAGGGCATGCAGTAATCGGCAGGTCACTTCGATCGAGCCAGCCCCATCGCGGGCGGTGCTGGAAAAGGCGTTTTCGATCATCTTTCCGCGCGACATTTCCGGCACGAAGATGCTTGGGTACTTTGGGTCGGCCTTGGCTTCCTCGGACTGGGCCCAGTTCCACAAAAGGCGCTCTTGCCGGGCGATGACGTCGATGGCGGTTCCCGGGTCGTTCATGCCCGGTGATAAAGCCCGCGAGGCGATTTCCGACAGGACCAGAAGGCCGTAGGTCGCGTCTTGTTCAAAGGTGCGGTACTGCCCGATGGTCAGGCTGTTTTGCACGGTTTTCATCTGTTTGTCGGTCAGGCCGGTGGCATAGGCCACGGGTTGGCCGGTGAGGACGAAGTCCCCCGGCGCGGTGTGCAGGTAAATGCAGGCCTTGGATTTTTCGATCACGCCGTTCAAACGCGCCACATCGATGAATTGCAGATAGCCAGAGCGATGCGCGGGCACCGGAACGGCATCGGTCGGGATCACGGTGTCGGAGGTCAGAGGGCTGGCGTTGAGGGTGGGCGCGCGGCGGGTGAGTTGCAGGCTGGTACGGGCCTCGGCCTCGGTCATGCGGAGAGTGGCGTCCATGCTGCCAAGGTCGCTGAGGTGGTCGATCCAGCGCAAGAGCGCGAGGATCACCAGCACCACGACGGCCACTGTGAACAACAGCACCGTGACCGAGGAGCTCCCACCATCGAGCCCCGCGCGCAGCAGGATGATGGAGGTCAGCGCGTAGACAAAGGCGCCGATGAAAGTCGCGAGGACAGATTGTGTCGTCGTGTCGGCCAGCAGGATGCGATGCGCCCGCGGGGTGGCCTGTGCGGCGGCGGCATTATGGGCCGAGACCATGACGTTGAGTGAAAAGGTGCTGACCGCCAGCATGCCAGATGCGAGGATCGTGAGAATCGGCATCACGGTGTCAGGCCGGAACCGGTCGCGCAGGTCTTTTGGAATGAAGTCTTCGAGATACATCGCGGCGACGGCAGCCACGACCGACAAAAGCGCCATCAGGGCCACGCGCACCCAAAGCCTGCGGGAAAAGCGAAGCAGGATCATCATGGTTTGCGACGCGGTCTTGAAATCAGCCATCGGCCCCCCTTTTGAGGACAGCATGGGGCAAGCGCGCGGGTGGGTCCAGTGGGTTTAGCGGCGGATCAGTTGGATGTCGCGCAGTGCGAGTTGATCGTCCACGAAGCAGCGTTCGTCCGGCGTAAGAACCTTGTGACGCGGATAGACGGGATCGGCCCGGTCATTCAGCACGGGGGCCTCCCAGCCGTCGGTGGTCTCGAAGAAGGCGCGCGCACCTTCCTCGCCAAACTCGCGCAGGTAGCCTTGGACGACCACGTCGATATAGCTGAGCAAGGCGGGGTGTGCCTGTGTCGGGTGGCCGTGGGCCCCGTCGGGGATCGAATAGACCGCGATTTCGGGGCTGTGCGTCAGCGCATGGGTGACCTGATGGGCGGCGGGCACGCGGTTATAGGCGCGTTCGCGTTCATCGAGTGCGGCCCAGTCATCGCCCGGCACGGCGGCGATCAGCCCGTCGATTTCCGAGGTTTCATCGGGCACGACGGTGAGAAAAGCCACCGGTCGCAGGCTGGTGTGACGCCAGACGCGTTTCCAGCCGCGCAGGCGCGCGGTGTGGGCCTCGGCGAATTCATGGGTGTCGCGGTTCACGAGGCTGCCGTAGCCGAAGAAATATGCATGTTTCATGTATCTTTCTGGCCTGTGCTTGATCTGAGTCATGTTGATTTGCCTGTTTTGACGGCAGTCTCGGGCAGGTTCAAGCAATCGAGGTGTCTCACCATGCGCATCACCAAACGCACGAATATCGCGATCCGCGTGTTGATGTTCTGTGCCGCCAATGCCGACAGGCTGGTGACCAAGTCGGAGATTGCCGAGCGGTGCAATACCTCGGAAAGCCATTTGGCGCAGGTGATCAACCGGCTTGCGCAGCTGAATTTCCTGCACACACAGCGAGGCCGATGTGGTGGTATCAGGTTGGGCCGCCCTGCGGGCAAGATTGTTATCGGCGATGTCTTTCGCAAGCTGGAGGGCGATGTGCCCTTGGCCGAGTGTTTTGCCGATGTCGACAACACCTGCCCTCTGGTCAAGGCCTGCCGGTTGAAGCTGGCGATTGCCGATGCGGCAGAGGCGTTTTACGGGCATCTGGACGGTGTGACGCTGGAGGCCTTGGTTTGTGGCAACGCGGCCTTGATGGATTTGTTCGTGCCGGTGGCCTGCCACGAACGGGCTTGAAGCGCGACGGACAGTATACTAACGTTCACATAAATCGGATGGGAGAACCGGCCTTGCCGGTGCCGAAGGAGCAACCGCCCCGGAAACTCTCAGGCGTCAGGGACCATTCGATTTGACAAGAGACTCTGGAGAGATCCTGACATAGCGTCGGGGCGCCGAAGGGATAGCGATCTCAGGCCGAAGGACAGAGGGGGCATCGTTGCACGGCCATGATGGCCCGTGCGGAACCGATGCCGGATTGATACACCATCAAACGGCGCAGATTTGGGAGATGACCCGATGAGCGACGACTTGCGCCAGACACCCCTTTACGGATTGCACGTGGAGCTGGGGGCCAAGATGGTGCCCTTTGCGGGCTATGACATGCCGGTGCAGTACAAGCTGGGCGTGATGAAGGAGCATTTGCATTGCCGTGCCGCGGCGGGGCTGTTTGACGTCAGCCACATGGGGCAGGTGATTGTCCGTGCGCCCGGTGGTTATGACGAGGTGGCCCGCGCGATGGAGGGCTTGGTGCCGGTGTCGGTTCTGGGCCTGGCCGAGGGGCGGCAGCGCTATGCCATGTTCACCAACGATCAGGGCGGTATTCTGGACGACCTGATGCTGGCCAACCGGGGCGATCACCTGTTCGTGGTGGTCAATGCAGCCTGCAAGGCGACGGATATTGCGCATATGCGGGACGGGATGCCCGGCTGTGAGGTCGAGGAGGTGACTGACCGTGCGCTTTTGGCCTTGCAAGGCCCCAAGGCCGAGGCGGTTCTGGCGCGTCTGTTGGCCGGGGTGGCCGAGATGCGGTTCATGGATGTGGCCGTGAAGGCAAGTGATTTTGGCGAGCTGTGGATTTCACGCTCGGGCTATACCGGCGAGGATGGCTATGAGATTTCGGTGGCCTCGGATCAGGCCGAGGGCTTCGCCCGTGCCGTGCTGGCCGAAGAAGAGGTGGAGCCCATCGGTCTTGGCGCGCGCGATAGCCTGCGGCTGGAAGGCGGGCTGTGCCTTTATGGCCATGACATCGACGAAGGCACAACACCAGTGGAAGCGGCCCTGTCATGGGCCATTCAGAAAGTGCGCCGCCGGGGCGGGGAGCGCGCGGGCGGCTTTCCCGGTGCTGACGTGATCCTGAACCAGTTGGAAAACGGCGCGCCGCGCAAGCGTGTGGGCTTGCTTCCCGAGGGGCGCGCGCCGATGCGCGAAGGCACCGAGATTTATACGGGGCCTGAGGGCGGCGCGCCGATTGGCAAGGTCACCTCGGGCGCTTTCGGGCCGACGATCGGCGGGCCGATGTCGATGGGATATGTGCCGCGCGACCATGCCGCGGAGGGCACGCAATTATTCGGGGAGGTTCGGGGCAAGCGCCAGCCGGTGACGGTGGCGCCCCTGCCCTTTACCCCCGCGAACTTCAAACGCTGATACACAGGGAGATAAGCGATGAAATTTACCGAAGAACATGAATGGCTGCGCGTTGAAGATGACGTGGTGGTCGTGGGCATCACAGAGCACGCCAGCGAGCAATTGGGCGATGTGGTCTTCGTGGAACTGCCCGAGGTAGGCGGTGAAGTGGCCAAGGATGACGAGGTCGTGGTGATCGAAAGCGTCAAGGCCGCGAGCGATATTCTGGCCCCTCTGGACGGTGAGATCACCGAGGTGAACGAAGCGCTTGTCGACGAGCCGGGCAAGGTGAACGAGGACCCGATGGGCGATGCGTGGTTCTTCAAGATCAAAGCCAGCGACCTGAGCCAGATGGACGATTACATGGATGAAGCGGCCTACAAGGACTTCATCGGATAACGCCTGTGGCGGGCCGGGGATGCCTCCGGCGGGAGTATTTTTGGAAAGATGAAACAGGGGCGGTGAAAGCCCGCCCGGGGAGCATGAGAGATGCCGTTCAAACCGACGGATTACCTGCCGTATGATTTTGCCAACCGCCGCCATATCGGCCCCTCGCCCGAGGAAATGGGCGAGATGCTGGAGGTGTTGGGGGCGGAGAGCCTTGAAGGCTTGATTGACGAGACCGTGCCGAAATCCATCCGGCAGGACGAAGCCCTTGATTTCGGCAAGCCGCTGTCGGAGCGCGAATTGATGCACAAGATGCGGATGACGGCGGGCAAGAACAAGGTTCTGACCTCGCTCATTGGGCAGGGGTATTACGGCACGGTGACGCCGCCCGCCATTCAGCGCAATATCCTTGAAAACCCCGCGTGGTACACCGCCTATACCCCCTATCAGCCCGAGATCAGCCAAGGGCGGCTTGAAGCGCTGTTGAATTATCAGACGATGATCAGCGACCTGACGGGGCTTGAGATTGCCAATGCGTCCTTGCTGGACGAGGCGACGGCCTGTGCCGAGGCGATGACCATGGCGCAGCGGGTGGCGAAATCGAAGGCCAAGGCGTTTTTCGTGGATCGCGATTGTCATCCGCAGAATATCGCGGTGATCAAGACCCGGGCCGAGCCTTTGGGGATCGAGGTGATTGTCGGCAACCCTGACAAGCTCAAGCCTGAAGAGGTGTTCGGCGCGATTTTCCAGTACCCCGGCACCTATGGGCATGTGAAGGATTTCACCAGCCATATCAGTATGTTGCACGACCACAAGGCCATCGGGATCGTTGCCGCCGATCCGCTGGCCCTGACCCTGTTGAAGGAGCCGGGCGCGATGGATGCCGATATTGCCGTGGGCAGCACGCAGCGCTTTGGCGTGCCGGTGGGCTATGGCGGGCCGCATGCGGCCTATATTGCCTGTCGCGATGCCTATAAGCGGTCTTTGCCGGGCCGGATTGTCGGCGTATCGGTCGATACCCATGGCAACAAGGCGTACCGTCTGTCTCTGCAAACCCGCGAACAACATATCCGGCGCGAGAAGGCGACCAGCAATGTCTGCACCGCGCAGGCGCTACTGGCGGTCATGGCTTCGATGTATGCGGTGTTCCATGGGCCGAAGGGCCTCAAGGCCATCGCGCAGCGCATCCACCGCAAGACCGCGCGTCTGGCCAAGGGGCTGGAAGCCGCCGGCTTCAAGGTGGACCCACAGGTGTTTTTCGACACGATCACCGTGGATGTCGGGCCGCTGCAAGCGGCGGTTCTGAAATCGGCGGTGGATGAGGGGGTGAACCTGCGACGTGTCGGGGAGCGCCGGGTTGGCATTTCGATGGATGAGGCGGCGCGCCCGGCGACCATCGAGGCGGTTTGGCGGGCCTTCGGGATCACACAGAAGGATGATGATTTCTCGCCGGAGTACCGCATCCCCGAGGATATGCACCGCACGTCGGAGTACCTGACCCATCCGATTTTCCACATGAACCGCGCCGAGACCGAGATGATGCGCTATATGCGGCGCTTGGCGGATCGGGATCTGGCGCTGGACCGGGCGATGATCCCGCTGGGGTCGTGCACCATGAAGCTCAATTCGGCCGCCGAGATGATGCCGGTGAGTTGGCGGGAGTTTTCGCGGTTGCACCCCTTCTGCCCCGAGGATCAGGCCGAAGGCTATTTGGAGATGATCCGCGATTTGTCGGCCAAGCTCTGCGAGATCACCGGCTATGATGACCTGTCGATGCAGCCCAATTCGGGCGCGCAGGGGGAATATGCGGGCCTTCTGACCATTGCCGCCTATCATCGCGCCAATGGCGAGGGGCATCGCAACATCTGCCTTATCCCGATGAGTGCCCATGGCACCAACCCGGCGAGCGCTCAAATGGTGGGATGGACCGTGGTGCCGGTGAAGTCAGATGAAAACGGCGACATCGACATCGCGGATTTCCGCACCAAGGCCGAGCAGCATTCGGAGAACCTTGCGGGCTGCATGATCACCTATCCCAGCACGCATGGCGTGTTCGAGGAAGGGGTGAAGGAGGTTTGCCAGCTCACCCATGACCACGGTGGGCAGGTCTATATTGATGGCGCGAACCTCAATGCCATGGTGGGGCTGAGCCGCCCCGGCGACCTTGGCGGGGATGTGAGCCATTTGAACCTGCACAAGACATTCTGCATTCCGCATGGCGGGGGCGGTCCGGGCATGGGGCCGATTGGCGTGAAGGCGCATCTTTCACCGCATTTGCCGGGGCACCCCGAAACGGGCGGCGAAGAAGGACCGGTGAGTGCGGCGCCGTTTGGCTCGCCGTCTATTTTGCCGATCAGTTGGGCCTATTGCCTGTTGATGGGCGGTGAGGGCCTGACGCAAGCGACGCGGGTGGCGATTTTGAACGCCAACTATATCGCGAAGCGGTTGGAGGGGTCCTATGACGTGCTTTACAAGGGCCGGAATGGCCGTGTGGCGCATGAATGCATCATCGACACCCGCCCCTATGCCGAAAGCGCGGGCGTCACGGTGGACGATATTGCCAAGCGGCTGATGGACCATGGCTTCCATGCGCCAACGATGAGTTGGCCGGTGGCCGGGACCCTGATGATCGAGCCCACCGAGTCGGAAACCAAGGCGGAGCTGGACCGGTTCTGTGACGCTATGCTGGCCATTCGTGAGGAAATCCGCGAGATCGAAGAGGGCAAGATCGACGCCGAAAACAACCCGCTCAAGCACGCGCCGCACACCATGGAAGATTTGGTGAAAGACTGGGATCGGCCCTATACGCGCGAACAGGCCTGCTTCCCGCCGGGGGCCTTCCGGGTGGACAAATACTGGCCGCCGGTGAACCGGGTGGATAACGTCTATGGTGATCGGCATCTGGTGTGCACCTGCCCGCCGATGGAGGACTATGCCGAAGCGGCGGAATAAGAAAACGGGGCGATCCAAGTGGTCTTGGACCGCCCCTTTTTGATACTGAAAAGACTTTTGGTCTAAGCCTCGGTGCTGAAATCGCGTTGACGTCTTCGGATGGCTCTCGGCGCTTGCCAGACAAGCGCCGGGGGCCTGCGAAGCGGTCAAAAACAGACCTGTTTGTCAATCTGATGCTACTGATTCCGTGGCGGTCCGTCATACCCCAGATTGGGTAAAAGCCCGGGTTATCTCAGGTGTGCCTCGCAAATGTCCAAGGCGTCGCGCCAGTGGCGAAAGAACACCAACTGACCGGCATCGTCGTAGATGCGGTAGTCGATCCAGTCGAAATCGCGTTGGAATTCGCTGAGCGTGGCAAGCGGCACCTGCGGGTCTTGCGTGCCGTTGAGGAAGATCACCGGGTGGCTGTCGCGCAGGGCGTTGATATCCTCGGACCAATCCAGTTTTTGTCGACCAAGCACCTGCCGCGAGAAGGCGTCATGCGCGGAATGGGTGTCGGAAAGCGCCACTTCGGAGCCGGTGACCATGGCTTCGAAAACATCGGGGTTTTCAAAAGTGTCCACATCGGCGGGGCATTGACCATAGACCGCATGGATAAAGCCACGCTTGCCGATCTTGCGGGCCAGCAGGAACCCGGCCTTGACCATGAAGGGCAGAAGATGCGGCGTGTACTTGGCCCCGGCCAGAATGAAACGGTGCCATTTTTCCATGCGTTCATATTGTTCACGGCGGGTGAGGGGCAGCACCCCGGCGCAGGCGATGATCGCGGTGAAACGGTCGGGCGCGGCCAAGGCGAGCATGGTGGCATAGTAGGAATCGCCGCCCAATGACAGGATCGGGCAGGAAGTGGCCTTTTCAGCGTCGAGCGCGAGCAGCGTGTCCGCGACCAAGGCGGCGTCGTAATCGGTCGCCTTCGGTACCGCATCGGATTGACCATAGCCTGCCCTGATCGGAACGATCACGCGGATGCCACGGCGCGTGGCCTCAGCCTCGGCCTCGGCGGGCCAGCGGACGAGGCCGTAGTCCAGAGGCAAGTAGAGCATGGGACGGCCATTGGGGTCGCCCAAGACAAGGTAATCCAGCCGCCGCCCATCGGGCGTGACCAGCGAGCGAAATTCGCGTTCTTCCAGTGTGCCGCTGCCTCGGCTGACGACGCGTAGGCCGGGGGCGGCTTCGACGGTGAGGCTGACCATATCCATCATCGACAGGGCAAGGCGGACCAGCTCAACCTGACTGTGCGTTTCGGTCTTGCCGAGGATGGATCTGATTTGCACGCGGATCGTATCGACGGAGCGGCCCCTTTGCTGGGCGATTTCAGCGACCGAGCAACAGGCCACCAGCCCGCGCACCACATCGGCTTCGGCGCCCGTCAGATCAAAGGCCTTGCGTAGGATGTGACGAAAGCCATCGGGCCAGCCCACCTCGTTCGAAGCGGCAAGGACCAGCGGCGTGCCATCACGCGTGGCGCAGATTTGCAGGCGAAGCACCATGAAACGCCCCTTTTGCCGGGAGCGGACGCGCAGGATCGCAGAATCCTCGGGGCCGCCCGAGAAAAGCCCGCGCAGCGTGCTGCGCACGGCCTCCACATCTTCGGCGTTGATCGGCAGCTCGCTGAGCGGTTTGCCGGTGTGCAGGCCCATCAGGGTTTTCGCTGTGGCATTGGCCGCGCGGATCTGTTGAGAGCCATCCAGAACGAAGGCTGCGACCCGGTCAAAGGGCGCGAGGATAGCTTCGATTTCCTTGGTTTGATCGCCGGTATCGACACGGTCGAGGAAGGTGCCTGCGCGTTCGAAATGCCCTTCGATCAATGGATCATCCAGAAATTGGGGCGATTGAAAATCGGCCTGAGCCCTAAGCGGGCCAATGGCGCTTTCCCAGTGATCAAGCAGGGCTTCGTAGCGCAAGGGGTCAAGGGCCACGTCATAGAGCCGGTCGATGGTGGCATTGAGATCGGTCCCCGACAGCGTCGGGATGTTATCTTCACCATGCCGGGACCGGTTGGTCATACCCTTCGCGCCTCCTTTCCCGTCATCATACGCGATTCGGAAAAACTGCGCGGGTCTGGTTTACCTTACGTTAAGGTTTTGGCGCCTCATCCAGCAAAAAGGCGAAGTGATCGCGCAGGCGGTGCCATGTGTCCTCATCGGGGGCAGCGAGGATATGCCCCTCGGTTATGCCAGCGGTATAATCGCGGCCATCAAGCATCCGCGCGACGCCGCCCGCCTGTTGGCAGATGAGCAGGCCCGCGGCGTGATCCCATGGGTTGGGCACGCTGGACAGGGCAAAATCCATGCCGCCTTGAGCCAGAGTGCGGTATTCGTGACACGAGCAGCGCAGCATCAGGGTGCGGGCGAAATCGGGCAGTTTGGCGGCCATTTGCGCCTGCACCTCGTCGGGCATGAGGTAGAGGTGGACGTAGCCCGAGAGCGAGGCGATATCGCCACCGCGCGAGACCGACAGGGGCCGGGCCGCGCCCATGTTGCGTGACAGATGCGCGGTGTTGTCCAGATCGGCACTGATCCAGTCGTCCATCACCGGATCGTAGAGCAGGCCAAAGACCGGCTTGCCAAAGCGGGTGGCGGCGAGGATCACCCCGAAAAGCGGCAGGCCATG
Organism: uncultured Roseovarius sp.; assembly: GCF_913057115.1. Classification (GTDB taxonomy): domain Bacteria; phylum Pseudomonadota; class Alphaproteobacteria; order Rhodobacterales; family Rhodobacteraceae; genus Roseovarius. The sequence continues at coordinate 59,562 of NZ_CAJXNN010000014.1, read as the reverse complement.
GGCGAAATTCCATGTGCCGTCCAGCGGGTCGAGGATGAAGGCAAGCTCGGCTTCGCTGATCTTGCCGCGCAGGTCAGGGTCGGCGCTGCTGGCTTCCTCGCCGATGACAAGGGCGTGCGGGAACATGCCCTGGATACCACGTGCCAGCATCGCCTCGGCGGCCAGATCGGCCTCGGTCACCAGGTCGTAGGGCGAGGATTTGGCGGAAATATCGGCATGGGAAAGGTTGCGGAACCGCGGCATGATCTCGGCCTTGGCGGTGCGGCGCACAAGGTTGATCAGCGCGGTTTTCTGCGCCGTGCTCAGCGCGGTCAGGGGAATGGGCAGGGAATCGGTCATGGCGGTATCCGCAGGGTTTGGGGCTGTTGGCCCAAGGGTTGCCAGCTTGGGTCCCGTGGTGCAACGCGGTTATTCGCGCGCCCGCAAAATACGCGCGGGCCGGGCCCGGAGCGGCCCCCATGCAAAGCCCATCCCTGCCAAAAGGCTTATGAGGGCGCCGCCGATGATGATTGTCAGGGCCGAGCCCCAGTCTATGAAAAATTCGGTTTCCATGACGAAATGGCTGACTGCCCAGCCGCCTGTGAGGCCCGCCACCAGAGCGACAAGGCCCGCCGCCCCGCCCAGAAGCGCGGCGCGCAAGGCGAGGCTGCCCAATAGCCGCGCGCGGGTGGCGCCGAGCGTTTTCAGGATCGCCGCCTCGCGGGTGCGGGCGGATTGATCGGCGGCGGCGGCCCCGATCAGCACCAGAAAACCGGTCAGCAGGGTGGCCGCAGCCCCCCAGGTGGTGGCCGAGGCAAGCCCGGCCAGCAGGTCGGAGACTTGATTGATCGCATCGCGCACGCGGATCGCGGTGATATTGGGGAAGCGGTTTGCCAGATCCCGCAGAATCTGCGCCTCGGCCTCTTGTTCGGCATAGACGGTGGCGATGAAGGTGTGCGGCGCGGCCTCGATCGCGGCGGGGTTCATCACCATGATGAATCCCATCCCGGCGGTGGAGAAATCCACCTCCCGGAGCGAGGTGATTTCGGCCTCGATATCGCGGCCAAGGATGTTGAGGGTGAGCATATCGCCCAGCTTGAGGCCCATCTCCTCGGCCTCTTCGGCGGCGAAGCTGACTTGTGGCTTGCCTTGGTTGTCCGGGTCCCACCATTCGCCCGCGACCAGCTTTGTGCGGTCGGGCACGGTCGCGGCATAGGTGATGCCGCGGTCGCCTTCGATCACCCAGTGGTCCCCGGCGACCTCCGCGGCGGGGCGGGCGTTGATTTGCGAGATGATGCCGCGCAGCATGGGCGCGCTGTCGATGCCACTGACCGCCGGATCGTTTTCCAGCCGCTCCAATACCTTTGGCATTTGATCTTTCTGGATATCGACGAAAAAATAGGATGGCGCGCGCGTGGGCAGGTCGCGGGCGATGGCCCCGCGCAGGTTGCTGTCGATCTGGCCCACGGCGGCCAGCACCGAAAGGCCAAGGCCCAAGGAAAGGACAACCGGGCCAGCGGTGGTGCCGGGACCACCGATGGCCGCCAAAGCCCAGCTCAAGGCGGGACGGCCCCGCGCCAGTGGTTTGAGGTGTCGGGCAGCGTGGCGAATACCCCAAGCGGCCAGCGCCAGAATGACAAGCGCTCCGGTGATGCCGCCCGCTGTCCAGAGGGTCAGAAGCGTGTTGCCGGAGAAGAACGCGGCGGCGACTATAAGCAGCGTGGTCAGGAGGGCAGTGGCGACGAGGTAGGGCCAGCGCGGCAGGCTGCGCGCGCCGGATAGCGCCTCGCGAAACAGGCTGGCGGCGCGGGTTTCCTGCGCCCGGGCCAGTGGCCATAAGGTGAAGATCAGCACCGTCAGAACGCTGTAGAGCGCGGCCTCCCCCATCGGGCCGGGATAGGGGGCGAAGGCGGCAGGCACCGGCAGGCGCGCCTCGATCAGGGGCGCAAGCAGGATGGGAAGGCCGACGCCAAGGGCAAGGCCAAGGATCAGGCCAAGCAGCGCCAGCGCGCCGGTTTGGAACAGGTAGGTCAGGAATATCGTCCGGCGGTCGGCCCCAAGCGTGCGCAGGGTGGCGATGGTTTCGGTCTTGGTGGCAAGATAGGCACGCAGGGCGGCAGAGATGCCCACCCCGCCCACGGCGAGCCCCGAAAGCCCTACCAGCACGAGGAAGGCGCCCAGCCGCTCGACGAACTCGGCCACGCCGGGGGCGCCGTTGCGGGCATCGCGCCATGTGAAACCACTGTCGGGGAAGGCGGCTTGGGCCGCGTGTTCGGCGGCGGCAAGATCGGTGCCATCGGGCAGGTCCAGCCGGTAATCGCTGCTGAAAAGCGTGCCGGGGGCCAGCAGGCCCGAGCCCTCCAGCGCCGACCTGCGCAGGATCGTGCGCGGGCCAAGGCCGAACCCGGCGGTGGCATTGTCCGGCTCACCGGTCAGACGGGCGGAAAGGTGGAAGTCTTTGCTGCCAAGGCGAACGGTATCGCCGGGGGTCAGCCCGAGGCGATCCACCAGAACAGGATGCATGACCACGCCGGGCAGGCCCCTGGCACCGTCGAGCGCGTCGGAAAGCGCCATGGGCGGGTCAAGCGTGACCTGCCCCAGAAGCGGATAGGCGTCATCGACAGCCTTCACTTGGGTCAACCCGCGTTCGCCCTCCGAGGTGCTGACCATCGAACGGAAATCGACCACTTCGGAGACCCGCAGGGCGGTGTCCTCCATCCACGCGCGTTCTTGGTCAGAGGCGAAGCGATAGGTGATCTCGATCTCGGCATCGCCGCCCAGAAGGGTCGCGCCTTCCTGCACCAGCCCTTGGGTGATGCTTTCGCGCACTGTGCCCACGGCGGCGATGGCCGCCACGCCAAGGATCACGCAGGCCAGAAAAATGCGGAACCCGCGCAGCCCCCCGCGCAACTCCCGCCGGGCAAGGCGGGCAGCGGTAATCAGGCGCATGCGGGGGCCTCGGTGCTTTCCGGGGCGATGCGCCCGTCGCTGAGGGTGATGATGCGGTCACAGCGGTCGGCCAGTTCCGGCGCATGGGTGACCATGACAAGGGTCGCGCCATGCCGGTCGCGCAGGCCAAAGAGCAAGTCGATGATCCCTGCGCCCGTACGACTGTCAAGGTTGCCGGTGGGCTCATCCGCCAAGACAATGGCGGGCCGGGGCGCGGCGGCACGGGCCAGCGCCACGCGCTGTTGTTCGCCGCCGGAAAGCTGTGAAGGGTAATGGTGCATCCGGGCGCCGAGGCCCACGGCCTCAAGCTCTTCTTTCGCGCGGTCCTGTGCATCGGGATTGCCGGCCAGTTCCAGCGGGGTTGCCACGTTTTCCACTGCGGTCATCGTCGGGATCAGGTGGAAGGATTGGAAAACGACGCCGAAGTTGTCGCGGCGCAGGCGGGCAAGGGCATCCTCGCTCATGCTCGACAGGTCATGGCCAAGGGCCGATACGCTGCCGCCGGTTGCGCGCTCCAACCCGCCCATCAGCATCAAGAGCGAAGATTTGCCGGACCCCGATGGCCCAATCAGGCCGAGCGTCTCACCCCTGTGGACATCGAGCGTAATCGCATCAAGTATCTGGACAGGCCCAGCGTTCCCCTGAAGGGTGAGCGCGGCGTTTTCGAGTGACAAGACAGGATCGGACATGCACAGGCACCTAGGACAAGGACAGTGGTTGAGATATGGCATCGCCATGCTCAGGGGCAAGGTGACGGGGGCCATTCTTTGTACCCTGATGCCTTTTGCCGCCATGGCAGAGGACGTGCGGATTCTGGCCTTGGGCGATAGCCTGACCCAAGGCTATGGATTGATCGAGGATTTCGGTTTTGTGCCACAACTGGACGCTTGGCTTGAGGCGCAGGGGGCCAAGGTGGCGGTGATCAATGGCGGCGTCTCGGGCGATACCAGCGCCGGGGGAGCCGCGCGGGTGGAGTGGAGCCTGACGCCGGATGTTGATGCGATGATCGTGACGCTGGGGGGCAATGATTTGCTGCGTGGGATTGATCCGAGTGTCACGCGGGCGAATATCGAAACGATCCTGCGCGCGGCGCAGGAGCAATCGGTCGAGGTGCTGTTGGTGGGCATGCAGGCGCCGGGCAATTACGGGCCGGAGTACAAGCAGGATTTTGACAGCCTATATCCGGAGTTGGCCGAGGAGTACGGGGCGCTTTATGCCGAGAGTTTTTTCGTGGGCCTTGGCACCTCAGACCCCGCGCAGGCGCGGGCGTATTTTCAAGCGGATGGAATTCACCCTAACGCCGAGGGGGTGCAAAAAATCGTTGAAGGTTTGGGGCCGAAAGTGCTGGACCTGATCGACCGGGTCGAGGAGCCGGAGGCCTAAGGCTTGCTATTGAAGAGACGCACAAGCCGTTTCGAAACGGCTTGACGCAAGCGCCTTCGAAAACGCATTTTAAGCGGTTTCAAAACCGCGTTGTTCAATCCCGTTCGAACGGGATTGGCAGCTACCTCGCATCCGGTTCACTCGCGTCCAAGCAGGATGGCCTGAACGCAAACAGGGCCCGCTTGGGGCCCTGCAAGATCAGTCGTGATAACGGCCGATTAGGCCAGGGCGATATTCGACGCCGATTCGCGGCCATCACGGCCCGCTTCCACGTCAAAGGTCACTTTCTGGTTGTCGGCCAGACCGGTCAGGCCAGCGCGCTCAACAGCAGAAATGTGAACGAAAACGTCCTTGCCGCCGCCTTCGGGTGCGATAAAGCCGTAGCCTTTGGTGGTGTTGAACCATTTGACGGTACCTGAAGCCATCCGTCAGTCTCCTTATAGTTTATGCTGCCCGCGGTAGTGCGGCAGCCCGGCGCAGTCAGTGCTAGATCGAGTGACTGGCCGTTAGAGGAGCAGGTGGTCGATAGAGGTAACGTCGCAAGGGCAAATATGGGACATACCCGAAATGTTTTCAAGGATTCGACATGGCGCGCGCACGCCCATTCAAGAATGAGCGTGCCAAGGATTTAACCATGTATGCGCTTATAGAACAGTGACCGTGGTGCCCAATGGCACGCGCTCGTACAGGTCCTTTACATGTTCGTTCAACATGCGGATACAGCCGTTCGAAACCGAGCGCCCAATGGACCGGGGCGCGGTTGTGCCGTGAATGCGGAAATAAGTGTCCCGCCCGTTCTGAAACAGGTAGAGTGCCCGCGCGCCAAGCGGATTGCCGGGGCCGCCGGGTTGCACGTAATCGTTATCCTTGAACTTGGCATAGGTCTTGGGCTCACGTTCGATCATCTCGTTCGTGGGGCGCCAGGTGGGCCACTTTTTCTTGACATCAATCGTCGCGGTACCGGTGAACTGCAGGCCAGCCTTCCCGACGCCCACGCCATAGCGCAGCGCCTCTTGCTCGCCCGTCAGGAAGTACAGGAAATGCGCCCGAGGCAAGATCAGCAATTGCCCCGGTTCATAGGGTGCCCGGACGCGGACCTTGGTGGGCTTGAATTTATCGGCGACCTCGAAGGCATGGGCAGCCCCGGGAAGAATTGCCGGAGCGGCAAGCGCGGCCATGCCGGTGGCCATGAAGTGGCGGCGTTTGATCATTGGTGCGTTCCCCTTGTTGCACGGTCTATCTATGCTGCCATCGCCCGTGACAAAAATCAAAACCAAGTGATTGGTTTCAGGGATTTTTGCCGCGAATGTTGCGCAACGACGCCGCAGGCAGCCGCGCCAGCACGCGAAAGAGCAGTTCGGGATACTCCGCCTCCCCCGACAGCAGGTGCATATACTCGCGCTTGAGGCTGCGCGAGGTTCTGAACGTTCGTGCGAAGAAGGGTTGCAGGCGGGGCGTGAAGATCAAGGGGCGCAACAGGCGGGCGTGCCGCACGGCGTGGCGGATCGGCCGAGTGGCGTGGCGATAGTCTTTAAAGGCTTGATCTGGCATATTTTTCTGGATGGCGCGGGCGGCGGAAAGCGCGGCCAGCTCGCCCGAGTGGATGGCGTGGCCGATGCCCTCACCGGTGATCGGATCGACAAAGCCCGCCGCATCCCCCGCCAACAGTATATTGGCCCGACCGGGATGTGATTTCGCCTCGCCAAAGGGGAGGAAATGCCCTTTGACCTTGGCGTCTTGGCCTGTGTTCAACTGGTCAAGATAGGCGGCAAGGTGGGCCTTCATATCCGGGTTGGGGGCATGCAAGCCGCCCAAGCCGACGGTGGTTGAGCCGCGTTTCGGGAAGGACCAGCCATAGCCCCAGCGGGCGGCGGCGAAATCGATTCTGATGGGTGTTTGCTCGGATGCGGCTTGGGTGGGGGCCTCGACCTCCAACGCGAAGCCGACGCGGTCGGGGTCGAAGGCGCGGCCAAAAAGTTCTTTGGCCACAGGGCTTTGCACGCCATCGGCCCCGATCAGAACCTTGAAGAAGAGGGCCTCGCCCCTGTCCAGTGTCACACGGTTTTGCGCCAGATCGAGGGTGGCCACGCGGTGGCCGGTAAAATCCTCGGCGCCTGCCGCCAGCGCATGGCCCAAAAGCCGCGCATCAAAGGCGTGGCGCATGGTCAGGTGCAGGGGCGGAACGTCATCCAGCCTGCCAAGGTCCTGACCTTGCAGGAAAAATTCAAAGTTGCGGCGAGTATCGAAGAGGTCTTCTGTGATCTCTTGCCCGAAAATCCGCGCCAGATGCGCAGCGCAGCGGCCTGTCACCAGCCCCCCGCAAAGCTTGTCGCGGGGAAAGCGCGCCTTGTCGATCAGGGCGACGGTTAACCCTGCGCGCCGGGCGGTGACGGCGGCGGCGCTGCCTGCGGGGCCTGCGCCCAGAATGACCAGATCGACCTGTTTCATGTGGTGTTCATAAGCCCTTCGGCGGGGGGCGAAAAGCGGTGTCTGTATCGCGTCGGTAAAACGTCGGTATCGCGTCGGTGCCTGCGCGCGCCCTGCTTAGGTGGTGTTAACCCTGTTTGGCGAGGGTTGTGGCCTGCTGCAAAACGGAAGGCGAAATGATGGCCCGGATGACCAAAACCGAAAAGCTGGCCCGTGAGGGGCTGATGAAGAACCTCGTGTTCCTGTCGCAGGAAACGTGGATCCCGTCGACCATTGCCTTGGAGGTGCCCGAGGCGTGGCACACGCTGGAGGCGGATGTGGACGTGGAGGAACCGAAAGAGAAGGTGACGCTTTACTTGGACCGCTCGGTGGCGCGGTTCTATCGGGCGATGGGCAAGGGGTACCACGCGCGGATCAATCGGTTGCTGGCCACATGGGCGCAGATGAAGATCGCCGGGGAGGTGGAACTGGAGGCCAAGCTGAAAGAGCGGCTGGGCTGGGGGGAGAAGGTGGAGGTGCCGGAGGGGGAGGAGGCAGAAACCCCAAAGGAGACTGATGCGATACCGGAGGAGTAGGCCCCCGCGCGGAATCAAGGCGCGTAGCGCCGCCGCGCGATCGCCAGTCCTGGGCTCCGCCCGTGCGCAGGCGAAACGCTCCCCCGGAGCGTTTCCGGGAAGCCTGCTCACCCCCCCCCCGGGCTGGCGAGCGCGTGGCTTGATAACGGAGGTGGCGAGGTCCCGGATCGGGTCTGGGACGTCATTGTGATCGCTGTGGCACCTAGAATGGCAATCGGGGTGGGCACGCATTTCCTTTGGAAACGCTTTCGCCCACCCGTCGAACGCGGGGCGTTCGACGTTACCGCGTAAACTTCTTATGCTTCATCCGCGTTGGCTCCAGCGCATCCGGGCCAAGACGCCGCTTCTTGTCTTCCTCGTAGTCCTCGAAGTTGCCTTCGAACCATTCCACGTGGGCTTCGCCCTCGAACGCCAGGATATGCGTGCAGATGCGGTCGAGGAAGAAACGGTCGTGGGAGATGACCACGGCGCAGCCGGCGAAATCCACCAGCGCGTCTTCCAAAGCGCGGAGGGTTTCGACGTCTAGATCGTTGGTCGGTTCGTCCAAGAGGAGCACGTTGCCGCCGGATTTCAGCAGGCGGGCCATGTGGACGCGGTTGCGTTCGCCGCCAGACAGAAGCGAGACTTTCTTTTGCTGATCGCCGCCTTTGAAGTTGAAGGCCGAGCAATAGGCGCGGGAGTTCATTTGCGCGTCGCCCAGTTGGATGATTTCCGCGCCGCCGGTGATCGCCTCCCAGACGGTTTCATCGTCCTTGAGGTCATCGCGGGATTGGTCGACGTAAGACAGATCCACCGTGTCGCCGTATTCGACGGTGCCTTCGTCGGGCTGTTCCTGGCCCGTCAGCACCTTGAAGAGCGTGGATTTACCCGCGCCGTTGGGGCCGATCACGCCGACGATACCGCCGGGGGGCAGCGAAAACGTCAGGTCTTCGATCAGGAGCTTGTCGCCCATGTGCTTTTTCAGGCCCTCCACCTCGATCACCTTCGAGCCAAGGCGCGGGCCGTTGGGGATGACGATCTGGGCGCGGGCGAGTTTTTCGCGCTCGGACTGGTTGGCAAGATCGTTATAGGCGTTGATCCGGGCCTTGGATTTGGCTTGCCGGGCCTTTTGCCCTTGGCGCATCCATTCCAGTTCCCGCTCCAGCGTTTTCTGACGCGATTTATCCTCGCGCGCCTCTTGTTCCAGCCGCTTGGCCTTTTGTTCCAGCCAGCTGGAATAGTTACCCTCGTAAGGGATGCCGCGGCCGCGGTCGAGTTCCAGAATCCAGCCGGTGATGTCGTCAAGGAAATACCGGTCGTGGGTGACGATCAGGATGGTGCCCTTGTAGTCAATGAGGTGCTGTTGCAGCCATGCGATGGTTTCGGCGTCAAGGTGGTTTGTCGGCTCGTCAAGGAGCAGCATGTCGGGCGCTTCGAGCAGCAGTTTGCACAGCGCCACGCGGCGCTTTTCCCCGCCCGAAAGGGTGGTGACATCGGCATCGTCGGGCGGGCAGCGCAGGGCCTCCATGGAGACGTCGATTTGCGCGTCGAGATCCCAGAGGTTCTGACTGTCGATCTCATCTTGCAGGGCCGCCATTTCATCGGCGGTTTCGTCCGAGTAGTTCATCGCCAGCTCGTTGAAACGATCGAGCTTGGCCTTTTTCTCGGCCACGCCGAGCATGACGTTTTCGCGGACGGTCAGCGCCGGGTCAAGCTGCGGCTCCTGCGGCAGGTAACCGACCTTGGCGCCTTCGGCGGCCCATGCCTCACCGGAAAATTCGGTGTCGAGGCCGGCCATGATCTTCATCAGGGTGGATTTACCGGCGCCGTTGGGGCCGACGACGCCGATCTTCACGCCGGGCAGGAAGCTGAGGTGGATGTTCTCAAAGCATTTCTTGCCGCCGGGGTAGGTCTTGGAGACACCCTGCATGTGATAGACGTATTGATAGGCTGCCATTTTGGTCCGCTCCTGCGAGGAAAACTTGGGTTCCTCGCGATATAACCTTGGGGGCGGGGCGTAGCAATGGGAGGTTAGCCCTGTTTTCGCGAGGCCTCGGGGGTGTCGAAGGTCACCGGGGCATCAAGCGGTGTGTTGACGCGCAGCCAGTCGATCATGGCGTCAACCGGCATCGGGCGGGCGAGGCCGAAGCCTTGGATCAGGGGGCATTTGGCACGGCGGAGAATCTCAAGCTGCGCATTGGTTTCGACGCCTTCGGCGATGACCTTCATGTTGAGCAGGGCGCAAAGCCGGATGATAGAGCGGATGATGACGCGGTTGCGCGGGTCATCATCCAGCCGTCCGATCATCGAGCGATCCAGCTTGATCGCGTCGATATCGAAGGCCGACATATGCGCCAGCCCTGCATAGCCGGTGCCGAAATCATCCAGTGCCACCCGCACGCCAAGCCGTTTGAGGCGGTCCACGGCGGTGACCACATCCAGATCACCGCCTTCTAGGATGGTGGTTTCCAGAATCTCGACGCAGACGGAGGAGGCAGGCAGGCCACGCGATTGCAGCGCCCAGTCCAGCAGCCCGGGATAGTTGCTGTCGGCCAGGATCGCGCAGGAAACATTGATCGCCATGCACATATCGGGAAAGCCGTTTTCGCGCAGCGCCACGAGGGCATCGAGCGAGAGGTTCATCGAGATGTAATCAATCTCGGCCATGAGGCCGGTTTTGCGGGCGGCTTCTAGGAAAGCCCCCGGGGCAAGTTGGCCGCGCTTGGGGTGGTTCCAGCGCAAAAGCGCCTCGCAGCCGGTGATGCGATTTGCGGGCAACAGGAGTTGCGGTTGCAAGTGAATTTCAAACTGGTCCTCGGTCACAGCCCTTTTGAGGTCACGGGCCAGTTGTTGTTGCGCTTTTTGCACCCGGCCCAGATGCTCGGTGTAGAACACCACGCAGCCCCGACCCCGGTTCTTGGCGGCGTAAAGCGCCTGATCGGCCTGTTGAATCAGCGCCTCGCCGGTGCAGCGCCCGGTGGCGCACAGGCTGGCCCCGATGGAGACGCCGATGCGAATGGTCTGATCTTTCCATGGAAGGGGCTTGGCGATTTCCCGCAAAAGCAATTCGGCCCGCGCCATCAGGGCGTCTTGACTCACGGTCTTGAGCCCGACAAGCAAGAACTCGTCACCCCCCGTGCGACAGACCAGATCGTGCCGCCCGCAGGCCGCGCGCAGGGCCTGCGCGACATGCACAAGCGTGGCGTCGCCCGCGGCGTGGCCCAAGGTGTCGTTGATTTCCTTGAACTTGTCGACATCCACCTGAAGCACGCCGATTTCCTGCCGCCGGATATGGCCGTCGACCATGTCCGAGGCGAGGTATTCGGTCAGGCGCTTGCGGTTGGCCAGCCCGGTCAGGTCGTCGTGATAAGCGGCATGTTGCAGATCAACCTGCACGCGGCGCAACTCGGCCTCGGTGGTGACTTGATCGGTGACATCGCGGCAGGTGATGACGATCTTCTTCTGCCCGTCCTTTTGACCAAGGTCGATGACCGAGAAGTTCTGTTGGTTCCAGAAGCGTGAGCCATCGCGGCGCTGGTGCTCGGCAAGGTGGTAGCGATCAAACAGTTTGCTGTTGAGATCATAGCGGAACGCCTTGAGCCGCTCGGGCGAGGGGCGCAGCCCCTCGGGCAGGATAAAGCCGTGGGTCTTGTATCCGCGCACCTCCTCCAGCGACCAGCCGAACATCGCTTCAGCGGCGGGGTTGATCCATTCGACGTGGCCCTCGACATCCTGCACGATGATGGCATCGCGCGTGTGATCCAGCACAAGACCAACAATCGCTTGTTCATTGGCCCAAACCGTCTGGTCATGAGTCGCTTCGCCTGTTCTGGTCTGCTCAAAGGTCACCGGGGCCGCCTGTTGCATTCGCCTGTTTTGCAGGCAAAGTGCGACGACGCGCGTTAACATTCGGTAGCCAATGGCGCAGTCCCGGGTCCCGAAATCCTTAGAATTGAAATGATTGAACCTTGTGAGTGACTTCGACTATGGCAAACAGGTTGACGGCCATGGTCTTCTGGCCCCGGGTAAACATGGGAGGATGCGGCAGATGCGGTACGGCATGCCAAAGGCGCGGGCCGGGCAGGTGATCGGGCTTTTGGGGGGGTCGTTCGACCCGCCGCACACAGGGCATCTGCACATCAGCCGCGAGGCGCTGCGCCGGTTTGGCCTTGATCGGGTGTGGTGGCTGGTCAGTCCCGGCAACCCTTTGAAGGACCATGGACCCGCGCCGCTGGAGACACGCATGGCCGCCTGCCGTGATCTGGTCACGCATCCGCGCATCACGGTCAGTGATATCGAGGCGCAGCTTGGCACGCGTTATACCGCACAAACCCTACGAGCGCTTCAGGCGCGCTATCCGGGCGTGCATTTTGTCTGGCTGATGGGGGCCGACAACCTTGCGCAGTTCGACCAGTGGCAGGATTGGCACGACATCATGGGCCGAGTGCCGGTAGGTGTGCTTGCGCGACCCGGGCAAAGGATTTCGGCGCGGATGTCCAAGGCGGCGCGGGTTTATGGCCATGCCCGGCTGCGCGGCAAAAGGGCGGTGATGCTGGGCCGGGCCATGCCGCCGGCCTGGGCCTTCGTCAATGTGCCGATGCTGGATATCTCCTCGACCCGGCTGCGGGCGCGCGGGGCATGGAGGCAAAGCGAAAAACCTTAATCAAAAGCGCAATCAGTGGATTGTCTGAAGCCCGGACCTGCGGTTAACTGGCACCATGATGACGCTGTTTTCCAGACGTGCCTTTTTGTCCTCGGGATTGTCGGTGTTCGGTGCTGCGGCCTGTGCCAATGCCCCTGCCGTTTCTCTGCGCCCCGAAAGACGCCCCGAGGATTTCATTCAAAGAGCGGCGCCCGGTGTCGAGCGGCTGATTGCAGAGGCGCAGCTTGGTGGCGAGGTGTCCTTTTCGGTCATGGATGTGAAAACCGGCCTGACGCTGGAAGAGCGCGAGGCGCGCGATGGCCAACCGCCCGCCAGCGTGACCAAGGCGGTGACCGCGCTTTATGCCCTCGATACCTTGGGCGGGGGGTATCGGTTCAAAACCCAATTGATTGCCACCGGCCCGGTTGAGGGCGGGGTTCTCAAGGGCGACCTGATTCTTGCCGGCGGCGGCGACCCGACGCTGGACACCGATGCGCTGGCCGAGATGGCGGCGGCCCTGAAAGCAAAGGGCGTGCGCGAGGTACGCGGGCAGTTCCGCACATGGGGCGGCGCGCTGCCCTTCGAAAAGGTGATCGACGCGGGACAACCAGCGCATGTGGGGTACAACCCGTCGATTTCCGGGCTGAACCTGAATTACAACCGCGTGCATTTCGAATGGCGGCGCGGCGGCGATGGCTATCAGGTGACGATGGACGCCCGCTCCGCGCGCTACCGTCCCGAGGTGCGGGTCGCGCGCATGGTGATTTCGACACGCTCATCGCCAGTCTACACCTACAAGGACCGTGGCGAATACGACAGTTGGACCGTGGCGCGTGGCGCGCTGGGCGGGCGCGGGGCACGCTGGCTTCCGGTGCGCAAACCGGCGGCCTATGCCGGTGAGGTCTTTGCCGTCTTCGCCCGGTCGCAGGGGATCGTTCTGAAAGACGGCGGTGAATTGCGCCAGACGCCGAAGGGCACCGCCTTGGTGACACATCAAAGCGCACCCCTGCGCGATGTGCTGCGCGGGATGCTCAAGTATTCCACCAACCTTACCGCCGAACTGGTGGGCATGATGGCCACCCGTGCACGCAATGGCCGGGTGCAATCACTGGATGCCTCGGCGCGCGAGATGAGCCGCTGGGCGCGGAGCGAGCTGGGCATGAGCGGCGCGAAGCTGGTCGATCACTCGGGGCTGGGCGAGGCCTCGCGCCTGTCGGCGCGGGCCATGGCACAGGCCTTGGTCAAGGTGCATGGTGCCCGCGCCTTGCGGCCGATCCTCAAGGACATCGACCTGCGTGACGGCAATGGCAGGGTGAACCGCAATCACCCGGTCAAGGTACAGGCCAAGACAGGCACGCTTTATTTCGTCTCCTCGCTGGCGGGCTACATGACGGCGCCCGATGGCACCGAACTGGCCTTCGCGATCTTCACCGCCGACACGGGGCGGCGCGCAAAGATTGATTCCAGCGTGACCGAACGCCCTCCGGGCGCGCGCAGTTGGAACAGACGGGCCAAGCAGCTACAGCAAAAGCTGATCGAGCGCTGGGGTATGGTCTATGGCAGCTAGGGTCCGTGGTGACTGTCCACAGGCCCTAGCCGACGTGACACGCAAAAACCCTTTTGACGCACCATTTCTGTCCGATTTCATGGATACCACCAAGGCATGGAACATAACGCCAATACAGCCGCCGCCACCTTGGCCGATCCAAGCCCGTTCAGAAACGTGGGGTTTTGGGCGATCCTGGCGGGTGGTCTGGCGATGGTCCTTGTCTTTGCCCAGATCGTTGCCCCCTCATTGGAGCCCAGCCCTTCGGTTGGGGAACGTGTGGGTGAAATCGCAGGCGAGATGAAGCGCGCCGCATGGCGCAGCTTCCTTGGCCTGCCGAAACCCGAACCCGAGGTGCAGGCCGTGCCCATGCACTATTACCTGGCGATGATCGCCCCCGTTTTCGGGGTTCTCGCCGTGATCTTGGCAGCGGTCTCGGCGGTCAAGCGCGAGAATTGGCGCCTTCCAACCTATGGGGCCTGTCTTGGTCTCGGCGCGATCGTGTTCCAGTTCCTGTGGTGGGTCGCGCTTTTGGTGGCGGGCATGGTCCTCTTGGTCGCGATCATCGAGAACCTCGGTGAGTTCTTCAGTTTCTGAAGCGATCTTGCCAGCCCTCCTGCCGCGGTCTAGCGTGACGACAGACCAAGGAGGTATCCCCGATGAAACTCGTCTTTGCCGCCGCCTCGCCCTTTGTGCGCAAGGTGCATGTCGTCTTGCACGAAACCGGCCTTCTGAATGAGGTCGAGATCGTCCCGGTGGCCACCAATCCCTTCGACAGCCCCGCCGAGGTGATCGCGGCCAACCCCTTGGGCAAAATCCCGGCACTGATCCGCGACGAGGGGCCGTCGATCTATGACAGCCGGGTGATTTGCCGGTATCTGGACGATCATGCACAGGCAGAGCTCTATCCGCAGGCGCGCATCTGGGAGGTGCTGACGCTGGAGGCCACGGCAGATGCGATCATGGACGCCGCTGTGGCCATGGTTTACGAGCATCGCTTCCGCCCGCCCGAAAAGGTTTTTGACGGCTGGTGCGATGCCCAATGGGCCAAGATCGAACGCGCCACCAGCGCCCTCAATGCCCGTTGGATGAGCCACCTGAACGGGCCGCTGGACGCCGGACAAATCGCCGTGGGCTGCGCCTTGGGTTATCTGGATTTTCGCCACGCCGAGCGGAACTGGCGCAAGGGGAACGACGCGCTGGATGACTGGCTGGCAGTTTTTGCCGAACGTGACGCGATGAAGGTCACGCAGCCGACCTAAAGCGTTTTTCAAAAATACCTGGACCATAGCCTTTCGCACAACGCAGTGCTCGGCTCACTCGTTGCACGCGTTCCCCTTTGTCTGACGCCTAGGGTCAAAGGCGGAACGCGTTTAGGCGCTCATGTTCGGCACTTGGCAAAATGGTCCGGATTTGCCTGTGGGGCTGCCTGCGTCGGTCAGATGATGGGTCAAGCGGCAACCACGCGCAGGACGTGGAACTTGCAAGGTCCGGGTGGTTTTCCGAAAACCGCCAATCAGGCCAAACGCCACGGTCCTCCGCGTCGTCCCGAACAGCCGACCCTCACAAGGACGCATCTTGCGCGAAGAAGCCCGTCAGGGCTGATGAGCGACCGCAAAGCGAACGTACGAAACCCGCGTACGTTTCGTACAACTCTCACTGCGCGCCCTGTTAACCCACCCGGTCACAGACAAGAATACCGACACGATACCGACGTGAAACCGATGCGTTACAGACAGGGGTTTTCGAGGTTAACCAATGGGTTAGCCCCGATTCGCCTGCCTTGAGGGAAATCCTTACCCCTTGGCCTTGATATTTTGCAGCAACGGCAAGACCTGGGCCATGTCCGGCCCGTGGCTCTGCCCGGTCAGCGCCTTTCTGAGCGGCATGAACAGCCCCCGGCCCTTGCGCCCCGTGGCTTCTTTTACCGCAGCGGTCCACTGCCCCCAAGTCTCGCCGTCATAAGGCCCCTCGGGCAAAAGCGCCATGGCCTCGGCCACGAACTCCTCGTCCTCGTCGTCGATCACCGGCTCCGCTCCGTCGTGGAACATCTCCCACCAGGCGGATAAGTCATTGAGAGTCGTGATGTTTTCCCGCGTCACCGTCCAAAATCGCTCGGCCAGATCATCGGGCACGCCGATGTCCGCGATCTGGTCTTTCACCTCGTCAAAACTGCGCTCGTGCAGGATGCGCGCGGTCAGCGGATACAGATCATTGACGTCAAACTTCGTCGGTGCCGCGCCAAAGCGGGTGATGTCGAACCCCTCGATCAGTTCCGCCATATCCGTGCGCAATTCCACCGGATCGGCCGACCCCAACCGCGCCATCAGGCTCAGCAGAGCCATAGGCTCCACGCCCGAGGCCCGCAGGTCCCGCAAGCTGAGCGTGCCAAGTCGTTTCGACAGGCTTTCGCCCTGCGGTCCGGTCAAAAGCGAATGGTGCGCAAAGCTGGGCACATTGCCGCCAAGCGCTTGAATTATTTGAATTTGTGTCGCCGTATTGGTCACATGGTCCGAGCCGCGAACCACATGGGTCACGCCCATTTCCGTGTCATCCACGACCGAGGCGAGGGTGTAGAGAAATTGCCCATCCCCCCGGATCAACACCGGGTCACTGACGCTTGCCGCATCAATCGAGGTATGGCCAAGGATACCATCCTCCCACTCGATCCGCTCATGCTCCAGTTTGAACCGCCAAACCCCATTGCCCCGCTCGGCCCGCAGTGCCTCGCGCTCCTCGTCCGAAAGGGTCAGGGCCGCGCGGTCATAGACCGGCGGCTTGCCCATGTTCAGCTGTTTCTTGCGCTTGAGGTCCAGTTCCGTAGGTGTCTCAAAAGCCTCGTAAAATCGGCCCATGTCCCGCAGTTTGCCGGCCGCCGCCTCATAGCGGTCCAAGCGGTCTGACTGCCGCTCAACCTTGTCCCAATGCAAGCCAAGCCACTCAAGATCGGCCTTGATGGCATCAACATATTCCTCTTTCGACCGATCCGGATCGGTATCGTCGATCCGCAGGATGAATTGCCCCCCGGCTTTGCGGGCAATGAGGAAGTTCATCAAGGCGGTGCGCAAGTTGCCCACATGGATATATCCAGTGGGCGACGGGGCGAAACGGGTGGTGGTCATCTGGTGTCTCCTGGTTCGCGTGGGCCATGTCACAGTGGCGCGCGATTGTCCAGATTAGCCCTGCGTCGGCCAAACCCTGTGCTCATCGTCGATCACGAACACATGGGCATGCCGCCGCCCGCCATGAGCGCGCAAATGCGGGTGATCAGCAGGCAGATCCGGGTGCTCATGCTCAACCTCCTGTGCCAGCCCCGCAGGCCAAACCACACGCGCCGCAACCACCCCCAAAAGCGCCATGAACCCCAATAAAACAAGGGCGCCACCCATGCCCAAAATTTCCGCAGCCCAGCCCGCTGTGGGATAGGTCACCAACCAACAGGCATGGCTCAGCGCGAACTGCGCAGCAAAAACGGCAGGCCGGTCCTCGGCATGGGCCGAGCGCCGCAAAAGCCGCCCCGACGGCGTCAGGATCGCGGCGTATAGAAACCCGGTCATCGCCCAGACCAGCAAGAACACCGTCCACCCCGGCAAGCCACCCACGGCCAAGACCGCCCCCATGACCAGCGCCACCAGGGCTAACCCCTGCGCGCCGCCCATCATCACGGGCCGGTCCGCCATCCGCTCCAACAATCGCGGCAGGATCAGCGCCGCCCCCATGGACCCCGCGCCAAAGGCCGCCATGGCCAGCGCAAGGTCACGCTCATCCCCGCCATATCCCGCACGCACCAGAACCACGGTATTGACCAGCACGAAGGCCCCCACCGCCGAGGCCGCAAGGTTCAAGGCCCAAAGCCCTCGCAGGCGCGGCGTGGCAAGGTAAATCCGAATGCCCCGTGTCAAACGCTCACGGAACGGTCGCTGGCCTGCATCTTTTCCCAAAGGCGGCACAGCGGCCACCAGCACCAAGCCCCCAGAGAGCACGAACCCCAGAACCGTTCCGACAAACAGCCAACTATAGCTGACAAAGCTCAACAGCAGCGCCGCCAAGGCTGGGCTGAGCAGGTTTTCAAGATCATAAGCCATGCGCGACAGCGATAGTGCTCGGGTATAGTCCCCCTCATCCGGCAGAACATCCGGGATCATCGCCTGAAAGGCGGGCGTAAAGGTGGCCGAGGCTGATTGCAGAACGAAAATCAGCAGGTAAATCTGCCAGACTTCGCTGACGAATGGCAGGCACAAGGCCACCAGTGCCCGCACCACATCCGCCCCGACCAAAACCGCCTTACGCGGCAGGCGCGTGGCCAAGGCCTGTGCTATGGGCGACAAGCCCACATAGGCCACCATCTTCAGGGTCAGCGCCATCCCCAGAACAACGCCCGCCCGCTCGCCTGCAAGGTCGTATGCCAAAAGGCCAAGCCCAACGGTCAAAAGGCCCGTGCCAACAAGCGCGATGATCTGTGCTGCGAAAAGTGCGCGGAAGGTGGGGTTGCTCAAAATTGCAATCATATTCGCAGGATAGCGCGCTACCCTGCCTACGTTAAGTAAGCACATTGGCTTCACATTCCCGTGAACCCCCAAGGGCCCCTCCAAAGTTGCGCTACGCTTGGGCTCATACACGTACTACGCAGAGAGGATTCGCCATGACCAAGACTGGATTAACCCGCCGCCACGTTCTGGCCTCCGCCGCGGCCCTGCCGCTGGCCGCCGCAACCACAGGTGCCGCGCGTGCCGCGGCCCCGATGATGGGCGTGGCCTCCACCCGCTTCAACCGCGTCAAGCTGGGCAGCTTCGAGGTGACAACCATTCTCGCCGGCACCCGCACCGTGCCCGAGCCGCAAAACATCTTCGGCATGAACGTCAGCGCCGAAGCCTTTGCCGAGGCCTCACAGGCCGCCCATATCCCCACCGACGCGGCCCAGTTCTTCTTTACTCCGACGCTGGTCAACACCGGCAATGAGCTGGTGCTTTTTGACACCGGCCTCAACGCCGAAGGCACCACCGCCGCCATCGAACAGGCGGGCTATACCGCCGATCAGGTCGACGTGGTGGTGATCACCCATATGCACGGCGATCACATCGGTGGCCTAATGGCGGGCGATATGCCCACCTTCCCCAACGCCCGTTATGTCACCGGTTCAAAGGAATTCGATGCATGGGCCGCGATGGATAACGACGGCTTCAACGCCAAGGTCCGCCCGCTGGCCGAACAAATGACCATGCTCGACGAGGGCGGCAGCGTCGCCTCGGGCATCACCGCCATGGCCGCTTTCGGCCACACCCCCGGCCACATGACCTACATGCTGGAAAGCGAAGGCAAACAGCTCCTCGTCGCCGCTGATTTCGCCAACCACTACGTCTGGTCCCTCGGCTACCCGGATTGGGAAGTGAAATTCGACATGGACAAAGCCGCCGCCGCCAAAACCCGCCGCAGCATCCTCGACATGCTGGCCGCCGATCAGGTTCCCTTCATCGGCTACCACATGCCATGGCCCGGCACTGGCTTCGTGGAAAAACAGGGCGAGGGTTACAGCTACGTCCCCACCAGCTACCAACTGATGCTGTAACGAAAATCAAAGGGATCTCTACGCCCCCCTTTCTTCTGGCCATAAATATCCTGGGGGGCGTTGAAAATCCCATTTTCAACGAGGGGGCAAAGCCCCCACCGGCGCGCGACAGCGCGCTTAACCTGCGCGGCGAAAGCCGCTCCTTTTGGTCATGCGGTCAGCCTTTCGCGCCGACCATCCCGACGATGTCATAGGTCTTTTGCAAAATCGGGCTGGCGATCTCGCGCGCCCGCTCCGCCCCTCGGCCCAAGATCCGGTCGATCTCGCTCACGTCCCCCATCAGCCGGGCCATCTCCTGCGAAATCGGCGCCAAACGATCTACCGCCAGATCGGCCAGCATCGGCTTGAACTCCGAAAACGCCTTGCCGCCCACGTCGGCCATCACCTGATCCACGCTCTGCTCCGACAGAGCGGCATAGATATTGACCAGGTTGCGCGCCTCGGCCCGCTCTTCCAGCCCCTTGGCCTCGGATGGCAGGGGCTCGGGGTCGGTCTTGGCCTTGCGGATTTTCTTGGCAATCGTGTCAGCGTCATCAGTCAGGTTGATCCGGCTCATGTCCGAAGGGTCGGATTTCGACATCTTTTTAGAGCCATCCCGCAGGCTCATCACCCGCGTCGCGGCGCCTTCGATCACCGGCTCCGGGATCGGAAAGAACTCCTGACCGAAGTCATTATTGAACTTGATCGCGATATCGCGGGTCAGTTCCACATGCTGCTTTTGATCCTCGCCCACAGGGATATGCGTCGCATGATACAACAGAATATCCGCCGCCATCAGCGCCGGATAGGCAAACAGGCCAAGCGAAGCGTTCTGCTGGTTTTTACCCGCCTTGTCCTTCCACTGGGTCATTCGCTGCATCCACCCCATGCGCGCGACACAGTTGAAAATCCACGCCAGTTGCGTGTGCTCGGGCACTTGGCTCTGGTTGAACAGGATCGACTTTTCCGGGTTCAGCCCGGCGGCAAGATACCCTGCGCAAAGCTCACGCGTGGCGCGGCGCAGGTCGGCGGGGTCCTGCCAAACGGTGATCGCGTGCAGGTCGACCATGCAATAGATCGTCTCGCGCCCCTCGTCCTGCATTTCCACGAAACGCTTCATCGCCCCAAGGTAGTTGCCCAAGGTCAGGCGCCCCGAAGGTTGGATGCCGGAAAATACCCGGGGGGTGAAGGACACCTCTGACATGGTTGATCTCCGTGGTGGATTTTACTGCCCGCCTCGCTTACCCATGGGGCAAAGCCCCGTCAAGGAGAGCAGGCCATGAGCAGCCCCGAGAACCACACCGTCGTCAATCCCCTGCCGCCCGCCGTGGTGGCGCTTTTCTTGGTGGTCCTTGGCGTTGAGGCCACGTTTTCCCTTGGCAACCGCGGCCTTGTCGGCGGACCTGCGGCTGTCGGTTGGCGCACCGTCGCCATTCAGGATTACGGCTATAACGCCGATGTGCTGCGCTGGATGCTGCAAAACAACATCTGGCCGCTGGAGCATCTCAAGCGCTTTGTCACCTTCCCCTTCATCCACGGCACCTTCACCCATGCGCTTTTCGCGGGCGTGATGCTTCTCGCCTTGGGCAAATTCGTGAGCGAGGTTTTCGCACAATGGGCGGTGATCGTTCTCTTTCTGCTCTCGGGCATCATTGGTGCCTTGGGCTTTACGCTTTTTGCTGGTGCACAGCCTTGGCTGATGGGGGCCTTTCCCGGCGTCTATGGCCTGATTGGCGGGTTCACTTACCTTATGTGGCTCAAGCTGGGGCAAATGGGTGAAAAGCAATACCGCGCTTTTACCCTCATTGGCGTTCTGATGCTTTTGCAACTCATCTTCGGCTTGCTTTTCGGCGCCAACAGCACATGGATCGCCGATGTCACGGGCTTTGGAGCAGGGTTTATCTTGTCGATCTTTCTGGCCCCCGGCGGCTGGCGGCGTATCCGCAGCCGCATCCGCCGAAATTAACCGCCCCGCCGGAAGGCCTTGCCAAACTCCTGCACCCGGAACGCGCCCAGCGCGTGACCGATGCCGAAATAGGCCACGCTCCCGATCCCGATCAGCAACAAAAGCGCCAGCCAGCGCAGCCCGCCTACCTCAAACAGCGGTGACAGCACGAGGTTCACGCCCCATAGCACTGCCCCCATGAGTATGGACGCCGCAACGATCCGCCAGACACGCCGATGAAAGCGCGCGTCAAACCGCGCCACATCACCCAAGGGCCGCGCGCCGCGCATCAAAAGCCACACCATGGCCCAGCCTGCGACCGTAGTGGCAATCGCCGCCGCGATCCAACCGATGAGAAAGGCCAAGCCAATCGCCAGAACCGCATTGACCACCATGGCGACAAGAGCAAAGCGGAAAGGGCTTTTGGTGTCCTCTCGAGCAAAGAAAAGCGGTTGCAGCACCTTTTGCAAAACAAAAGCAGGCAGGCCCAAGCCATAGACCGACACCGCAAGTGCCGTGGCTGCCGTGTCGTCCGACCCAAAGGCCCCCCGCTCGAACAGGACCGAGACAATCGGCATCGGGATTGCCACCAGGGCCACCGCCGAGGGTACCGTCAACGCCAATGAAATTTCAGCCGCCCGCGAATAGGCCTCGCGCGCGCCCGCATCATCGGCGGCCTTCAGGCGACGCGACAGGTCAGGCAACAGGACAATGCCCACCGCAATCCCCACCACACCCAGCGGCAGTTGATAGAGGCGATCGGCGGAATAAAGCCAGCTGACCGCCTTATCGAAGTTCGACGCTACCTGCTGCCCGACCAACAGGTTCACCTGCATCACGCCCCCCGCCAATGCAGCCGGAATGGCAATCCGGACCAGCTGTGACATCTCGGGCGTCCAGCGCGGGCGCGTAAACCTGATCCGCATCCCCGCCTTGTCAGCGGCCACCCAGACCAGGGCAAGCTGTGCAACTCCGGCAAACGGGATGGTCCAGACCAGCGCCGTGGCTACCGGCTTGCCCATCATGGCCGAGACGCTCATCGCCGTGACCAGCATGATGTTGAGCAACACAGGCGCAGCCGCGGCGGCGGCAAATCGCCCGCTGGCGTTCAACACGCCCGAGAACAGCGCCGCCAGTGAGATGAAGAAGATGTAGGGGAACACCACGCGCCCGAACTCTACTGTCAAATCAAAGCGTTCGTCGCCCACGAACCCCTCCGCCGTGGCCCAGACCAGCGCCGGCATAAAGACCATTGCGAGGCCAGTGAGGATCAATAGAACAAAGGCCAGCCCCGAAAGCGCCTGCGCGGCAAAGCCCACGGCATCCTCGTCGCCTTCCAGCCGTTTGGAAAACATCGGCACAAAAGCGGCGTTGAAGGCCCCTTCGGCAAAGAAGCGGCGGAACATGTTGGGCAGGCGGAAGGCCGCCACAAAGGCATCCATCACCGCGCCCGGCCCAAGGAAATTGGCAATCAGCACGTCGCGCACAAAGCCCAATATCCGGCTGGCCAAAGTCCAGCCGCCGACGGTCAGAACACCGGAAAGCAGGCGAACGGGTCTCATGGGCGGGCCTTCGGGGTTGCGGCGGGTTGCCCTTGCCTAGCGGATCACGTGCCAAGGGGGAAGGCCAAAGCGCGCGCCCCCTCTGGACGCCCCCGCCATGCCGTCTTAACGTACCGCCAAATCAGGGAGAGACCCATGGCAACCGGCAGCAATATCCGCACCTATTTCAACGGCACGTGGCACGATGGCGACGTGCCCGTCATGCGCGCCGCCGATCATGGCATGTGGCTGGGCAGCAATGTCTTTGACGGGGCGCGCTATGCCAATGGACTCACGCCCGACCTTGACAAGCACTGCGCCCGGGTTAACGCCTCGGCTCGCGCTTTGATGGTGGAACCGACCGTGACGCCCGAGGACATGGTCGCGATCATCCATGAAGGCCTCAAAGCCTATTCCCCCGATGCGGCGGTCTACATCAGGCCCATGTACTGGGCGCTCGATGGCGGCATGTCGGCGATCGTCCCGAAAGAGGGCGGCGGCACAGGCTTTGCCATCAGCCTTGAGGAAATCCCCATGGCCCCGCCCGAGGCCAGCACCACTCTGGCCCGCACCCGTTTCCGCCGTCCGGTGATGGAGGATGCCGTGGTCAACGCCAAGGCCGCCTGCCTTTACCCCAACAACGCCCGCATGCTGGCCGAGGCCCGCGACAAGGGGTTCGGCAACGCGCTTGTCGCCGATGCCCTTGGCAATGTCGCCGAAGCCGCCACCGCCAATGCCTTTGCCGTCAAGGATGGTGAGGTGTTTACCCCCGTCCCCAACGGCACCTTCCTTGCCGGGATCACCCGCGCGCGCCACATCGAAAACCTGCGCGCCGATGGCGTGACGGTCCATGAATGCGTCATGTCCTTCGAGGATTTCCGCAATGCCGACGAAGTGTTCCTCTCGGGCAACATGATGAAGGTCACGCCGGTCACCGCCTTCGAGGACCGGCAATACCAGATCGGCCCCCTTACCCGCCGCATCCGCGAGATGTACTGGGACTGGGCCGCCACCACAGCGTAAAGGCAAGACCATGGCAAACGATCCGCTGCTGCAACCCTATCAGCTCAAGCATCTGACGCTGAAGAACCGGCTGATGATCTCCAGCCACGAACCCGCCTATACCGAAGACGGGATGCCCAAGGATCGCTACCGCCTCTATCACCTTGAACGCGCCAAGGGCGGCGTGGCCCTGACCATGACAGCGGGCTCCGCCGTGGTCTCGCGCGACAGCCCGCCCGCCTTCGGCAATATCCTCGCCTACAAGGATGAGGTCGTCGGCTGGATGAAAAAACTGACCGACGATTGCCACGAACACGATTGCAAGGTGATGATCCAGCTCACACACCTTGGCCGTCGCACCCGTTGGGACGCGGGCGATTGGCTGCCCAACCTCGGGGCCAGCCGCAAGCGTGAACCGGCGCACCGCGCCTTTCCCAAACAGGCCGAAGATTGGGATATCCCGCGCATCATAGCCGACTACGCCGATGCCGCCGAACGGATGCAGGCCGCAGGCCTCGATGGGGTGGAAATCGAATGTTACGGCCACCTGCCCGATCAATTTCTTAGCCCCCTCACCAACCAGATGGATGGCGCTTACGGCGGAGCGTTCGAAAACCGCGCCCGCTTTGCTACCGAAATCCTCACCGCCTGCCGCGACCGCGTCGGGCCGGATTTCATCATCGGGCTGCGCTTTGTCGCAGACGAGGCCGAGGAAGGCGGCATCCCGGTCGAAGAAGGCGTGCAATTCGCCCAAACCCTCAAGGATCTCGGCGTCATCGACTTTATCAACGTCATTCGTGGCCGCGTGCACACCGATGCCGCGCTTGCCGATGTGATCCCGGTGCAAGGGATGCGCTATGCCCCGCACCTCGATTTTGCGGGGCGCATCCGGCACGAGGTGGGCCTGCCCACCTTCCACGCCGCGCGCATCCCCGATGTGGCCACCGCGCGCCATGCCGTGGCCACCGGACAGCTTGATATGGTCGGCATGACCCGCGCCCATATCGCCGACCCGCATATCGTGCGCAAAATCGAAGCCGGACAAGAGGATGACATTCGCCCCTGCGTTGGGGCCACCTATTGCCTAGGCCGAATTTACCACGGCGGTGCCGCGCTCTGCATTCACAACCCCTCCACGGGGCGCGAAGAATACTTGCCGCATGAGGTGGAAAAAACCTCGGACAAGAAAACCGTGGTGATCGTCGGCGCAGGCCCCGGCGGGCTTGAGGCCGCACGCGTCGCCTCATTGCGCGGCCATGACGTGACCGTTCTGGAGGCTGCCGACGCGCCGGGGGGACAGGTCCGGCTGGCCGCGCAGGCCCGCGACCGCTCGGAAATGATCGGCATCACCGATTGGCGCGCCGCACAATGCGAGGCCCAAGGCGTCACCTTCCGCTACAACACCTTCGCCGAGGCCGAGGATGTGCTGGCCCTCAAGCCCGACGTGGCGATCATCGCCACCGGTGGGCTGGCCCGGACCGAGCTTTTTGAGCAAGGAAATGACCTTGTCGTGTCGGCGTGGGATATCCTGTCGGGCGATGTGAAACCCGGCGATAATGTCCTGCTGTTTGACGAGGTGGGCGATTACGTGGGCATCCAAGCCGCGCAAATGCTGGCCGAATCCGGGGCGAAACTGGAAATGATGACACCGCATCAATCGCTTTCGGTCGAGGTCTCGGGCATCACCCTTGTCCCCTTCATGCGCCAGATGCAGGACCGCGATGTGCGCTTTACCGTCACCTACCGCGTGACCGGGGTGGAACGCGACGGCAACCGCCTGCGCGCGCATATCGGCTCGGATTACATGGACCTCACCCAGACCCGCGAAGTGGATCAAGTAGTGGTCAACTCCGGCATCGACCCGCTGGATGATCTCTATTTCGACCTCAAACCACAGTCACAAAACCTTGGGGCCGTGGACTATGACGCTTTGCTTGAGGGTCGGCCGCAACAAATGAACGGTGGGCCGCAGGGGTTTCAGCTTTTCCGCATCGGCGATGCGGTTTCCTCCCGCAACACCCACGCCGCGATCTTGGATGCCTTCCGGCTGATGCGGGTGATGTAAGGGCGCGTTACGCCTTCACAGGGTAACGATCCGCCTCTTCAAACACGTCAATGACGCGCGTCCCGGCTTTGATCTGCGCCCCATGCTCTACGCCTGCCGGAATCGAATAGCTGTCACCGGGGCGGTAGACCTTGGTCTCAGCCCCGATGGTCAATTCAATCTCCCCTTCCACCACAGTGCCCCACTGCGCGCCATGGGAATGGGGCGGCAGCTCCATGTCTTTGAGGAATGTGAAAAACGCGACCAACCCCGAAGCAGACTTCACTACCGATGTTTCCACCACATCCTCGGGGAAAGGTACGTCAAGTCGTGGCAACTCTCTTATGAAGTCCGGGTATGGCATGGTCTTTCCTTCTCAAGGCTTGGACGGGGTCAGGCTGCGTCGTAGCTCTGGAAAACCTCGGTGCTGCCATCGGGCCGGATCAGGAACACGTCGTAAGCCTCGCGCCGGTCCTCCGGCCCCATGCCAGGCGATCCATAGGGCATATCCGGCACGGCAAGGCCAACCGCATCCGGCCGCTCGGCCAGAAGGCGGCGGATGTCAGCGGGCGGCACATGACCTTCGATGACATATCCCTCCACCTGCGCAGTGTGGCAGGACATCATGCTTTGCGGCACGCCATTGTCCAACTTGTAGCGGATCAGAAGCGAGCCAAAGCCGTTTTCACTGGTCACGGTGAACCCATCCTCGGCCAAGATCTTCATCCACGCCTTGCAACATCCACAATTAGGGTCTTTCATCACGTGAATTTCCGGGCCTTGGTTGGCCAACCCTGCAATCGGGGTGGCAGCGATCATTCCGGCGGCTCCAGCAAAGAAACTGCGACGTGTCAGCATGGCGGGTGAACTCCCTTGGCTTTTCTTTTGAGAACATAGTCTGAGGCGACCCTGCCGCAACCGTCAAGCCTCCAACAAGCGGCGGGGCGCTCATCGCTGCCGCTCCTCGCGAAGAAGCCCGTCAGGGCTGATAAGCGCGGCCGGATTTGCCACCGACGCGATACCGACAGAATACCGACGTTTTGCCGACGTGGATTTTTGGCCGTTTTTAACGCAGCGTTCAGGGTGACAATTTGGCCGCTCACAGGCATCGTGACGCGCAATAAGGGAGGCCTCCATGAGTGAATATCCGCATCTTCTTGCCCCGCTGGACCTTGGGCATGTGACCTTGAAGAACCGTGTTTTGATGGGCTCCATGCACACCGGGCTTGAGGAAACCAAGGATTGGAACCGCGTGGCCGAATTCTATGCCACTCGCGCCCGTGGTGACGTGGCCTTGATGGTCACCGGCGGAATGGCTCCCAATCCCGAAGGCGGGGTCTTTCCCGGCGCGGCGGGGCTTTATACAGAAAAAGACATTGAAAATCATAAGGTTGTGACGGACCGCGTGCACGATGCCGGTGGTCTGATCGCCATGCAGGTGCTTCACGCGGGCCGCTATGCCTATAGCCCCGATTGCGTCGGCCCCTCGCCCGTGAAGTCGCCGATTTCGCCCTTTCCGCCCAAGGAATTGGACGAAGAGGGGATTGAGAAACAGATCTCCGACATCGTCACCGCCGTCGCCCGCGCGCAGCAGGCGGGCTATGACGGGGCCGAAATCATGGGCTCCGAGGGCTACTTCCTCAACCAGTTCCTTGTCACCCACACCAACAAGCGCACCGACCGCTGGGGCGGCTCCTATGAGAACCGCATGCGCCTTCCCATAGAGGTCGTCCGCCGCACCCGCCAGGCTGTGGGCCCCGATTTTATCCTTATTTATCGGCTCTCTATGATTGATCTGGTGCCCGAAGGATCGACCCATGACGAGGTGGTGCAACTGGCCCAAGAGATTGAGAAAGCCGGGGCCACGATCATCAATACCGGCATCGGCTGGCACGAGGCGCGCATTCCCACGATCGCCACCAGCGTTCCACGCGCGGGCTTTGCATGGGTCACCAAGAAGCTGATGGGCAAGGTGGGCATCCCGGTGATCACCTCGAACCGGATCAACATGCCTGATGTGGCCGAACAAGTGCTGGCCGATGGCTGCGCCGATATGGTCTCGATGGCGCGCCCCTTCCTTGCCGACCCCGATTTCGTGCGCAAGGCCAAGGATGGCCGCGCCGATACGATTGCCCCCTGTATCGCCTGCAACCAAGCCTGTCTGGACCATACGTTCAGCGGCAAAATCTCAAGTTGTCTGGTCAATCCGCGCGCCTGTTATGAAACAGAACTGACCGTCACGCCGACGGAACGCCCCCGCTCCATTGGTGTGGTCGGCGCCGGGCCAGCAGGACTTTCCGCCGCCATGACAGCCGCCGAGCGGGGCCATAGCGTGACCCTCTTTGACCGTGACAACAAACTGGGCGGGCAGCTCAACATGGCCCGCGAAATCCCCGGGAAGGAGGAGTTTCACGGGTTTGTCGATTGGTTCGCCACCATGGTGGATGATCTTGGCATTACCTTGAAACTGGGCGCCGAGGTGGGCGCGGATGATCTTGACGGCTTTGACGAGGTGATCGTCGCCACGGGCGTTGTCCCACGTGATCCGGGGATTGAGGGCCAGGATGGGCCGAATGTGCTGTCTTATATCGACGTGCTGCGCGGCAAGGCCCCGGTGGGCAAGCGCGTGGCGATCATCGGTGCGGGTGGGATCGGGTTCGACGTGGCTGAATACCTTGTTCACGAAGGCGAAAGCCCCACCGAGGATTTGGCCGAGTGGAAAGAGGAATGGGGCGTGGGCGATCCGGAGCAGGCGCGCGGTGGCTTGGCCCCCGAAGGCCCGCAACCCGAACCACCCGCACGTCAGGTCACGCTTTTGCAGCGCAAGGCCGAGCGCGTGGGCAAGCGACTTGGCAAAACTACCGGTTGGATTCACCGCGCGGCGCTGCGGATGAAGGGTGTGCAGATGGTCAGCGGCGTGAATTATGAGCGTATTGACGCCGCGGGCCTTTATGTCTCCGAGGGAGAAGCCCGCGAGAACCCAAGGCTGATCGAAGCAGACACCATCGTGCTTTGCGCCGGGCAACTCTCGGAACGTAGTTTGGCAGACGCCTTGCAAGAGCGCGGCGTTTCCGTTCATGTGATCGGCGGCGCGGATGTGGCCGCCGAACTGGACGCGAAACGCGCGATTGACCAAGGCACACGGCTGGCCGCCACGCTTTAGGGTATTACTCGACCGTGATGGTGATGACCTCAGATACAACCGGCGGGTCATGGGGCACGTGATTCATGTCCCCCAAAACCAACTGTAGTGTGTGCTGCCCCGGCGCGAGATCAAGCGACACTTCGGTCTGCCCGCCACCAAAGTGGACATGGTTGTCGTCGGCTGGCAGGCCATATTCGAGTTCTTCGGCCCCATCCGGCCCTTCACCCAAAGGCGGGCGGTCTATAAGGATGTGATGGTGACCCGTGTTTTCCTTATCGGTCCCTGCCGGAGCCACTCCCATACCTCTCAAGCCAAAGACAACCGTGACCGGTGCGCTGACTGTCGCGCCATCTTCAAGGTTGGCAAAATAGACCTCGGCCCCCTCGGGCGCGGGTGTATCCCCGGCAATCGCAGGGCCCGCCACAAGGGCAAGCGCCAGTGAAGCCGCTTTGATGTATTTGATCATTGTTTCCTCCCAAGTATAGGCCACAACCCTAGCACGACATGACAGGCTTCCCCAAGTCATGGAAACAGCCGTTTCCTTGTTTCCGTGACACGAACGATCCCAGACAAAACCCAGATATTGTCTGGGACATGCCCAAGTTGCGCCCGAATTCAGCGCGATACCTGCCTTCAGAAAAACACGCAGAGGTACTGAGCATGGATCGCCTGACGGAAATGGAAGCCTTCGCCACGGTCGTGGATCAAGGTGGCTTCACAGACGCGGCTCGCAAGATGGGCATTTCAAAGTCCGCGGTGTCAAAACACGTTTCATCCCTTGAAGCACGGCTTGGGGCGCGCCTTTTGAACCGGACAACCCGCCGGGTTAGCCCGACGGAGATTGGCCTGGCCTATTACGACCGGGCGCTTCGGGTTCTCAATGATGCAGGCGAGGCGGACGCGCTTGTCAGCTCCATGCAATCGGACCCCTCTGGCCTTTTGCGCATTTCGGTGGCTACGGATTTCGGCGTCAATCACCTGAGTCCGATTTTGGGTGAATTTCTTGATGATTTCCCCGATATCACCGTGAACATGGTGCTCAATAACCGCTATGTGGAATTGATTTCCGAGGGCTTTGATATGGCCATTCGCATCGGGGAGCTGGAGGACAGCACCCTGCGCGCTCGGAAACTGACCGAAACCACGAAACGCATGATCGCCAGCCCGGACTATATTCAAAAGCACGGCCGCCCCTCGAAGATCGACGAGCTTAACGAGCATAAGCTGCTTCACTATTCCAGCCAATCCAACGGCGCGGTCTGGAAGTTGACGGCCCCCTCGGGCGAGAAACGGCAGGTTCGAACCGCAGGTGGCCTTTCGGTGAATGACGGGCAGTCCCTGCTGAACGCGGCGATTTCCGGGCTTGGCATCGCCTATCTTCCCAGCTTTCTCTACGCGCAAGCCATGGCGGACGGCCTAGTTGAGGATGTCATCCCGGATTTGCCGGTTGAGACTCAAGGCATCTACGCGGTTTACCCACCGGGGCGGTTCACCCAGCCCAAGGTCCGCGCGTTCATAGATTTTCTGGTTCATGCCTTTGCCGACAAGGGCCCGACCGACTGGTAAGTATCCCCTCGCCATCAATGGCAACCTTCCCCGGCCGCAATCGCGCGCCGGGGTTTTCTTTGGCCGTTGTACAGGCACTGTGCGGGGTTTTTCCTTGTCCCGCGCCCTGAGCGTGACACATTGAGAGCAAATCAAATTGCCAAGAAAGGATGTTTCAATGTCCAAACCCAAGTTGCTGACGATCTCGGGCTCACTTCGCAAAGGATCTTTCAACCGGATGCTTCTGGGCGAGGCGGAACGCGCTTTTGGTGACGCAGAGGTTACGCGTGCCGACCTGAACCTACCGCTTTACGACGGTGATCTGGAAGAGGCCGAGGGAGTGCCAAGTGCTGTGCAAACCCTTGCCGAACAAGTAAAAAACGCCGATGCGGTGGTGATATCCAGCCCTGAGTACAACAAGGGAATCACCGGTGTTCTGAAAAACGCGTTCGACTGGATCAGTCGGGTTGAAGGCATGCCCTTCAAGGGCAAACCCACGGTGGTCATGTCGGCAAATGCCGGGCGCACGGGTGGGGAAACCGGGCAATTCATGGTACTGAGTTGCCTTGTGCCGCTTCAGGCGCATGTCATTCCCGGGCCAATGCTTTGCGTGGCTGCCGCAGGCAAGGAATTCAATGACGATAGCCGCATGACGAACGATCACTACCTCAAGGTTTTGGGCGGCAAGATGGACGCTCTACGTGCCGCGACCTGAACAACTAACCATTTGATTCATTTGATATTTCCAGAAGATTACCATCGGGATCACGTAGGTAGATCGACACGATGAGCCCGGTTGCCCCGGTACGGGGAACCGGGCCTTCCAGGATCGGGATATTCTGTTGGTCAAGGCGGGTGCACCACTCTGAAAGCGGAATTTTGGTTAAAAAACAAAGGTCTGCGCTTCCCGGTGTCGGACATTGGGCCTTCGGCTCGAACTCCGCGCCGGCTTGGTGAAGGTTTATCTTGTGGTTGCCAAACTTCAAAGCCCAACGGGTTGTGCCATCGGCCGGGGTAAACTTTTCGGCCACCATGCCCAGCGCGGTTTCGTAAAAGGCGATGCTTCGGGGGATGTCAGAGACTGTCAGAACAAGGTGATCGAGGCTGTCGACGCGCGGCTTCATTTTGGGATTGTTCCTTTTATCTCAGGTGGTTAGCTTATCTCCATGAGCAAGCCGTTACAAGAAATCAACGATGTGATGGACCCTGCGCGCGCGAGAGCGTTGCAGGTGACATTGGGGGGTGAGGCGACGATTGGGGCCGGGGACCCTTTGCCGCCTTTTTACCACCAGATATACTGTTGGGATCCACAGCACCCACAAGATTTGGGACGAGATGGCCATCCGAAGGTGGGCGGCGTGATCCCGGATATGGGACTACCACGGCGGATGTGGGCCGGGGGGCGGATGGAATTCCATGCACCGTTGCGTGCAGGAAAATCCGCTAAGCGATTGACTTACTTAGAAAAATCAGAACGCAAGATGGGGCGTACCGGGCCTTTGGGGTTCGTCACCTTGCGGCATGAGCTTTGGCAAGGCGAGACCCTGTGCCTAACCGATTGGCAGGACTTGGTTTATCGTGAAGATCCAAGCCCGGATGCGCCGAAACCCACACCGCCAGAGGCCGCCACGGATGAGGCGGTTTGCGAGACCAAGAGCTTCGATAGCACGTTGTTGTTTCGCTACTCCGCCCTGACCTTCAATGGCCATCGCATCCACTATGACATTGATTATGCGAAAGAAATTGAAGGGTACCAAGGGTTGGTCGTGCATGGCCCGCTTCTCGCGCAGCACATGATTTCGCTGGCCGACAGGGAGCTTGGCGGGCTGAAACGCTTTGCCTTTCGGGCCACGGCCCCCTTGATGCATTTCGAGACAGCCGAGATTTGTTGGCACCCTGAGGGGCGCGTTTGGGTGCGCGGGCCGGACGGGCGGCAGTGTCTGACGGCGACGGCAGAATAATCGTACGAGTCGTAAGGTCAGACCCCGATTTTCGTACGAAAATCAGGGGGTGCCAAAAATCTTTCGTACGAGTCGTACGAAACGCCCCTCAATAAGACGCCTCGGGCCGGAAATCCGGCGGGATGTGATCGGCCCCATCGAGCATTAGCTCGGCCATGACCTGCCCCACCTTGGGGGCCATGCCGAAGCCGATTTTGAACCCCCCATTGGCGATGAAGTGACCGGGATAAAGCGGGTGCGCACCGAGCATCGGGGCGCGCGAGCGGCTGCGCGGGCGGACCCCGGCCCAGCGTTCGGTGACCTTGGCCTTGGCGAGTGCGGGCACCGCACGGCGGGCGCGGGCGATGACCTCATCGAGTTGGGCATCGGTGGTGTTGGGGGAATCGTAGTCACGCTCGGACGTGGAGCCGATGGCGGTGGTGCCATCGGCGTGGGGGACGATGTGGATGGTATCGGCGAAAAGCTGCGGCGCGTCGGGCATGGCATAATCCAGCACCGCCCCCTGCCCTTTGACGCCATTGCCGACGGTGCGGGTGTGGTGGCGGGTGAGCTCCTCAAGCCCTGCGGTGCCGGTGGCGTGCAGGACATGGCCGGTGTCGGGGCCTTCGGTTGTGATCTCGCCCCCCTTGGCGCGCAGGGCTGCGACAAGCGCGGCGCAGGCTTGGCGCGGGTGCATCCGGGCGGTGAGCGTGTCGTGAATCAGAAAGCCCGTGGGGCTGTGCGGCTCCCACGCATCCCCCGTGGCGGGGATGACGCGCCATGTGGCGTGACCTTGCCAAAGCTCTTGCGCGGTGGTTTCGCGGGCATGGGCAAGGGATAGAGTGTGATCGTCAGCGATGGGTTGCAGGCGGCCTGTGCGGCCATAGCCGGAGGACAGGCCGCCCAGCGCCTCGACCTCGGCCCAGAAGGGTGCGGCCATGAGCAGGCTGTCGAATTGAAAGGCTTTCTTGGCGTTCCAGTTTTCCGGCACATGCGGGGCGAGCGCGCCGACAACACCGCCCGAGGCCCCGGCCCCCGGCCCGTGCGGGTCAATCACCCGGACGGTCGCGCCTTTTTGCAGGCAGGCCCAAGCGATGGAGAGCCCGAAGATTCCCGCGCCGCGAATGGTGACGTCGGCCATTGCCATTTCCCTTCTTCCCCGGCAGTGTCGGGCGCGTTATGGCATGAGGGCGGCGCGGTGTATATCCGGCGCGCGCCTCAGACACTCCGAAAGGCGACGAAGGACATGACGGGGCAAGCCGAGTTGCAATGGCGTGAGAGCGTGCCGGTCTCAACCCGGTTCGACGACCCCTATTACAGCCTTGAAAACGGGTTGGCGGAAACGCGGCATGTGTTCTTGGCGGGCAATGATTTGTCCGCGCGTCTCAAGGATGGGTTTCAGGTGGCCGAGTTGGGGTTTGGCACGGGGCTGAACCTGTTGGCCTGCTTGCAGGCGTGGCGGGCGGCGGGGGTTTCCGGCGTTTTGCGGTACACCACGTTCGAAGCCTTTCCGATGGCGGCGGAGGATATGATCCGGGCACAGGCGGGGTTTCCGGAGGTGGCGGAGATTGCCGAGGCGTTGGCTGCGCATTGGCAGCGCGGGGCGCGGGCGTTTGACCTGCCCGATTTGCGGTTCGAGATGATCGAGGGCGACGCGAGGGAGACATTGCCGGACTGGCAAGGCCGGGCCGATGCGTGGTTTCTGGACGGGTTTTCACCCGCGAAGAACCCGGAGTTGTGGGAAGAGGGCTTGATGGCGCAAGTGGGCGCGCATACGGCCCCGAATGGAACGGCGGCGACCTATACCGCCGCGGGTTTCGTGCGGCGGGGATTGGAGGCGGCGGGCTTCACGGTAACCCGCGTGCCGGGCTATGGCCGCAAACGGCACATGACACAGGCTAGGATGGGTAGCGCATGACCGAGCAAAACACCCGGCTTGGCATCATCCTGATGGTGGTGACGACATTTATTTTTGCCGTGCAGGACGGGATCAGCCGCCATTTGGCGGGGGAATACAATGTGCTGATGGTGGTGATGATCCGCTATTGGTTCTTTGCCGCCTTCGTGATGAGCGTGGCGGCGCGCAAGGCCGGTGGCCTAAGGGCGGCGGCGCGAACGCGGCAACCCGTGGTGCAGGGGTTTCGGGCGGTTCTGCTTGTCGCGGAAATCTGTGTGATGGTTTACGGATTCACCCTTTTGGGGCTGGTGGAAAGCCATGCGGTTTTTACCTGTTACCCGCTGTTGATTGCCGCGCTATCGGGGCCGATTTTGGGTGAGCATGTGGGCTGGCGCCGCTGGGCGGCGATTGGGGT
Source organism: uncultured Roseovarius sp. (assembly GCF_913057115.1). Lineage (GTDB taxonomy): Bacteria > Pseudomonadota > Alphaproteobacteria > Rhodobacterales > Rhodobacteraceae > Roseovarius. The sequence goes on along the minus strand of NZ_CAJXNN010000014.1, from coordinate 25,063 downwards.
TGGGTTTATCGGTGTCATCATCATTCTGGAGCCGGGGTTTGGCGTCTTTCAGCCTGCTGCCGTTGTTCCCCTGATCGCGGCGCTGATGTTCGCGCTTTATGGGCTTTTGACGCGCTATGTGGCGCGGCAGGACAGTGCGGCGACCTCGTTTTTCTGGACCGGCACGGTGGGATCGGTGGCGATGACCGCCGTGGGCATCTGGTTTTGGGAGCCGATGACCGGGCCGGATTGGGTCTGGATGGGGGCGCTTTGCATCACCGGGGCCTTGGGGCATTTCACGCTGATCAAATGCTACGAGGTGGCCGAGGCCAGTTCGGTGCAGCCCTTTGCCTATTTGCAGCTGGTCTTTGGCAGCGCCATCGGAATCACCGTGTTTGCCGAGACGATCCAGTTGAACGTGGCACTTGGCGCGGCCCTGATTGTTGGGGCGGGCCTCTTTACCCTGTGGCGGCAAAGGCAAAAAGCCTAGCTGCGGCGGTTTGACCGCCTTCCCTTGGTGATCGGATTGTGACAAACATTCCAGCGCTGGAATGTTAATGGCGAGTGCGCGGTGAGAGCGACCCTGAACAGCGTTGGATCATGGGCGCGGGGTGGCTTGGCCGCCCTGTTGGTGCTTGTGGTGGCACTGCGGGTTGTTGCCGCCCCCGTCATCCTGTCGGCCCCGGAACCCGGGTTGATCGCGGTCTGTTCGGGTGGTGAGGTTTATTACGTCACGCTGGATGGAACACCCGTGGATGGTGACGCACCCGAAGGCGAGCCGTGCCCCTTCCACGGTGTCACGCTGGCGCTGGTCGGGGTGCAGCCCCCTCAGGTGACCCGGCCAGAGCGCGTGGCGCAATGGGCCGACTGGCCCGCCGTTTCCTTACACGTCCAATCCCGTCGGGCGCGCAGCAATACCGCGCGCGCGCCGCCTTTGCCTGTCTGAGATCAAGTCAAACAAACTCTCGGACAATACTCCGCGGCCTTGGGCCTGCGGGAGACAAAGGACATGACAATGACAGTGAAATTTTTGAGCGCCTTGGCGCTGTGTATGGCTGTGGCCAGTGGTGCCGCGGCCCAGATGGCGATGGGCGACGATATGGGGGACATGGGCCAGAAGGCGCACAAGGACAAGATGATGCATGGCGGTATGCATGGGCCAATTGGTGTGATGGGGCGGCATACCCTGCCCAAGGGGAAATTCATGCTGACCTATCGGGCGGGGCATATGGAGATGTCGGGTCTACGGTCGGGGACGACGGATTATGCCCCGGATGTGGCGGCAACCACCTTGGCCAACCGGTTCGCCCCGCCTGCGAACCTGCGGGTGATCCCGCTTTCGATGGAAGGCGATATGCAGATGGTGGGCGGGATGTATGGCCTGAGCGACAAGGTCACCCTGATGGCGATGGTGCCTTATGTGAAGAAATCCATGACCGCGCTGACCTATTCGGGGATGGCCGGGGCCACGCGGCTTGGCACCAATACGATGCGTTCGGAAGGCCTGGGCGATATCAAGGTTGGCGCGCTTGTCGGGCTGCACAAGAAAAAGCGCCAGCGGCTGACCCTTGGTCTGGGTCTGAGCCTGCCCACCGGGTCGATCACCGAAACGGGCCGAATGCTGATGCCGAACGGGGCACGTCCTGTCGGACGGATGGCCTATAGCATGCAGTTGGGGTCGGGGACCTATGATCTGATGCCAAGGCTGACGTGGTCGGATGGCAAGGGGCGCTGGAATTGGGGTGCGCAGGCCAGCGGTGTGATCCGCCTGGGCAGCAACGACGAGGGCTATAGCCTTGGGGACAAGGCGAGCGTGACCGCATGGACCAGCTACCGTGCCGCGAAATGGGTGAGTTACTCGGCGCGGGTCGAGGCCGAGACCGAAGGCCGGATCGACGGGCGCGACCCGCTGATCGGCGGCGCCATGCCGGGGACTGATCCGCTGAACTACGGTGGTGAAACGGTTAGCATTTATGGCGGCGCGGATTTCACCGTGCAGCGCGGCGCGCTGAAGGGTCATAAGATCGGGTTGGAAATTGGCGTTCCGGTTTATCAACGCCTGAACGGTCCGCGATTGAAGCGCGATTGGTCATTGCAGGTGGCATGGCGCAAAGGGTTTTGAGACAAGGGTGGCGCGGGGACGCCTCGCGCCGCTCATCGGCCCCTTTCGGGGCCTTTTCGCGAAGAAGGCCGCGAGGCCTGAAGAGCGGTTAATCGAGTACCACGCGCAGGGTTGCGCCGGTGAGCTCCTTAGAAAAGGGCACAGGGTGTGGATCGCGCCCCAGACGGGCGCGATAAACGGCCACGCTTTCGGCGACGCGCATGACGTAGTTGCGGGTTTCGCGGAAGGGGATGTGTTCGATCCAGTCCACGACATCCATATCGCCGCGCCGGGGATCGCCGAAGCGCTCGATCCAGCGATCGGGGCGGGCAGGCCCGGCGTTATAGCCTGCCGACATCAGCACGATATTGCCGTCGAAGCGATCCGCCAGATAGGCAAGGTAGGCCGAGCCGAGCTGCGCGTTATAGGCCCAATCGGACAGCACGCGCCTGCGGTCATGTTCAATCCCCAGATCGCGGGCCATGTCCGAGGCGGTTCCCGGCATAAGCTGCATCAGGCCTTCGGCGCCGACACGGCTTGAAACCCGATGATCGAATTCGCTTTCGCGGCGGGCTATGGCGAGGGCCAATTCCATGGACACGGACAGGTTCATTTCGGTCATTGGGTGCAGGGCATAGTAGGGCCCCGGCAGGGTAAGGCCGCGGCGGGCCGCGCGTTTGCCGATCATCACTTGCAAATGCGGTTGCTCAAGATCACGTAGAAGGCCGGCCAGTTGTTTCAGCCCGTCCTCGTCCAGCGTTTCGGCGATATGGGTGAAGAATCGTTCGGCAAGGTTCAAACGACCCGCGGCAAGCGCCATTATGGCGGCTTGGGTCACCGGGCGTTGGATCAACTCACTGCCTTCGTATTCTGCGAAATCATTCACGCCTTTCAGAGCCGGATCCGAGGGCAACCCGGCCTTTTCGGCGGCCAGCAGGCCGTAGAAACTGGTTTGATGGTCTGCACCTTGGGCATAGGCCATTTGCGCGGCCTCATCATCGCCCAGCGCCTCTTGGGCGCGGCCAATCCAGTATCCCGCCCGGCCAAGGGAAATGGGCGTGTCCACGGCAGCGCGGAACCGTTGGAAGTGATCGCGGGCGAGTTCGGCATCTTTGAGGTAAGTCAGCGCAAGGTAGCCCGAAAGCCATTCGAGATCGGCATAGGCTGACCCATCGGCAAGCTGGTGGGTGGCGGCAAGGGCGTAGGCGGTTTGCGGGTCGTCGTCGCGCATTTGGTCACGCGCCAAGGCGCGGCGCCAGCCCGCCCAGCGGTCGGGTTCGCCCAAGCCTCCCGGGATGCGGCTTTGAGTGAGGATGGTGTCGAGCGCATCCTGGCGCCGGTTGCGTTCAAGGTAGTGATTGAACAGTGCATAGGCGACATGCGGATCGGTCTTTTCAGCCTCGGACAGATCATCGATTCGATCGTCCAGGCCGCGGCGTGCGCTGTCGATCATCTGGGCGGTTTCGATTTGTTGGCGCTTTTCCTCATCCACCAATGGGAGCATCAGGGCCACGTCGCGCAACCCGCGCCAGTGGGCCATGTCGAGGCGCTCGGCGTGGTGCGGCTTGAGGAGCGCGCCGTGGCGGGCGATGAAAGCCTCGTGTTCTTCGGTGCTAAGATCAAGGGTGCGCCAGGCCAGAACAAGGCTGGCCTCGGCCTCGCCTTTGCGGCCGGCGGCCAGAAGCGCGCGGGCCTGCGATAGCGCACCGATGCCGGTTTGCGCACGGATGCCATCGTAAAAGCGCAGGATCAGTTCATCGGGAGCATCTGCCATCGCCTCTTCGCTCTGCTTGCGCAGATAGTCGAGACCCGGCCAATCGGCATGGGTGTCGAGGAATTCGAGCACCTCCAGCGGGGTGCCGTGCCCCGTACGCAGGCGGTACCATTCCACCAGCGCCTCGGCCGCCGCCCCATCGCGACGGGCCAGATCGGCAGCCACCTCCCAGCGCCCGCCCGAAAGCGCATCGAAGGCACTGGACAAAGGCCTGGGGGCCACGCGCGGGGGTGTCTCGGCCAAAGCCGGGAGACTCTGGCAAATGAGCATCAATGACAGAGCTATGAGGCGCAACATCTCTTGCATTTTTGGCCCGTTCGAAGGATAGACAGCGCCAGCCTATGCATGCGCGCGCCTTGCGTCCATTCACATTCCCGGCAAGGCGGCGGGCTTTCGCCGCGCACGCAGTGGCACAGTATCAACCGGCCTCAAACGGCCACGACGCAAAAGCAAAGGAGCGTGTCATGTTCAGAGGATCTTTTCCTGCCCTGGTCACGCCGTTCAAGAACGGCGAGCTGGATCTGGATACGCTCAAAAAACTTGTAGAATGGCATATCGGCGAGGGCAGTCATGGCCTTGTGCCCGTGGGCACCACCGGCGAAAGCCCGACGCTGACCCATGAAGAGCATGAAACCGTGGTCGAGGAAGTGGTCCGCGCGGTGGGCGGGCGCATTCCGGTGATCGCGGGCGCGGGCAGCAACAACACGCTGGAATCGATGCGCTTCATGCAGCACGCGGCGAAAGTCGGGGCTGATGCGGCGCTGATCGTGACGCCTTACTACAACAAGCCGACGCAACGCGGGCTGATTGCACATTTCACCGCGCTGCATGATTGCTGTGAGCTGCCGATCATCATCTACAATATTCCGGGCCGGTCGGTCGTGGATATGACGCCTGAAACCATGGGTGAACTGGCCAAGCTCCCTCGGATCGTGGGCGTCAAGGATGCCACCGGCGATCTGGCGCGGGTCAACCTGCAACGGATGATCTGTGGGCCGGAGTTCTGCCAGATCTCGGGCGAGGATGGCACGGCTCATGGCTTCAATGCGCAGGGCGGTCAGGGCGTGATCTCGGTGACGGCCAATGTGGCACCGCGTTTGGTGGCCGAGGTGCAGAACGCGACGCTGGAAGGTGACTATGCCAAGGCGCTGGAGTTGCAGGATCGGCTGATGCCGCTGCACACCGCGATCTTTACCGAACCCGGTCTGGTTGGCGTGAAATATGCCATGTCGCAACTGGGCCTGTGCAGCGAAGAGGTTCGCTCCCCCCTCACCGGTTTGACGGATGAAACCAAGGGGATGGTGAATGATGCCCTGCGTTTTGCGGGTTTGATGAACTGATCCCCCAATATTCCAGACTGAAACTTGCGCCACGGGTCATACGCCCGGGGCGCGTTTCCTTTGGAGGGAGCTTGGCGGCCGGGCACCACTCTTGGAGCCTCTAGGCGCCCGGACGGGGCACCCAAATCAAACAAGCTGGCGACCTGAAGGAATGGCTCTGTGCAGGCGCGTCGCCACGATTTTCGTCAATGTCGGTCTGAAGACCGGGAATTCACCGATCACAGCTGTGCCATGACTTGTGTCATGTTGCCGAGATGCGCATAGTCGGATCAGGGGTAAAAATGGCACCCATGCCGACAAGGAAAGACAGAATGTCTGGGATTCCGGGGGAAACCGAGGACTACGCGCGGGTACGCACCGGCGCGCTTGTGATCATCGCTTTCGCGGTGGTCTTGTTCCTGTTGGTTCAGGCGCGGTTTCTTCTGATTTCGCTGGCGGTGGCAATTATCCTGTTTTCGCTGACCTCGGATGTGATCCGCCTGATCGCCAGACAACGTATCGGACGCTTTGGCGTGCCGAACTGGCTCGCCTCCATTGCGGCCCTTGTGCTCATTTCCACCGCGCTACTTTTGTTGTCGTCCATCCTGCTGGCGCAACTCAATACCGTGTTGAGCACCACCCTGTCCTATGCCGAGCGCGCGCCTTCGGCGGTGGCCTCGCTTTTCGCCTGGATGGGCGACGATGTAGAGCGGGCGGTGCTCAACTCGCTGAACAGCGTGGAGTTGTCGAGCTACGTTCGCACCGCGGCCGGGCAAGCCGGGAACCTGATGCAAGGAACGGTTCTTGTCATCCTCTTCGTCGGCTTTCTCTTCGCGGAACGGATTTGGTTCGGCGCAAAGATGTCGAATTTCTTCGGCGATGAGGCGCAGGCCGAGCGCGCGAACAAGATCATCACGTCAATCATCCACCGGGTAAACTATTATCTGCTGGTCAAGACCGCCGTCAGCCTGATCACCGGGGCAATGGTTTATGTCGTGGCGACGTTTTTTGGCATCGAACTCGCTTTGTCGCTGGGTATCCTGACGTTCATCCTCAACTACATTCCGAACATCGGCTCCATCGTCGCGACGGGAATGGTGGCGCTGGTTGGCTTCGTCGAAACGGGTGAGCCGTCGACGACGGCCCTGCTGTTCCTGATCACCGGCGCCATACAGTTTGTGAACGGCAATGTGATTGACCCGTGGATGATGGGGCGGGCTTTGCGCCTGTCTTCTTTCGGGATCATCATTAGCCTTGCGTTCTGGGGCGCTGTTTGGGGCATCCCCGGCATGTTCCTGTCGGTGCCGATCATGGTCATGCTGCTGGTGATCTGCAGTCATGTTCCGGGGCTGCGCAAGGTCGCTGTCTTGCTTTCGCGAGAAGGCTTGCCGGAAGACGAGCGCGAACTCGATCGCTTCAATGAAGAGATTGAAAACCGCAAGGCATCCTGATCGCATTTCTCATCAAACCGCCGGCCACGTACCGCCTGATGCTTGCTCAAAATAGCCGATAATCGGCTAAAGCCCTTCGACCCTGCGTCGGCCCCTCAATCATCGCGCGCACATTCCCGGCGCCAGGGGCCTAGGCGGTGTCGGCCGCTTGAACCGTTGTCAACAAGGGGTGCGGCTGGCCAAGACATAGCGTTGGTTAGGTGAGAAAGCGCTCGGTTTTGTCATTGTCTGTATCCAATCATCAAAACGCAGTTGTCGAGCGAAACAAATGGAGCGAAGGGTCCGATTGCCCGGATCGAACAGCCTTGGAAAGGGTAGACAAAGCCCGCGATAGGGCCACAAGGTGGCTTGGTGGATCAAGCATCCGGCCCCTGGGCGTTGATAAGCTTCGCTGAATAATGACGGCCGCCCTGACAGTGGCCAGCTGATGCGCTGCTACCTCCTCGACCCTGGGTTCGTGAAGGGCGTAGTCGACAAGGCCACGGAGGAGACGCGGACGGTTGCCCCGCCTTATCAGGGCGCCGATCCAAAGCGGCTCGGCGTAGCTTTCTGCGACGGCAAACCGTGCCAAGCCTGCCGCTACGCGACAATCTGTGAAGCCGCACTGCCAAACGTTCAACGGGCCAAGCCGACTGTGCCTATGTAGCGCAGTCAACAAGACAATCCCAAGCCTACGGGAGGGGGGGGCGATGAATAATCCACGCCTGAAGAACCGGGAGACCCTGGACTTGTTGAAAAAGGACTGGCAGCGGCAGATGGCTGAGATGGGCCCGAGTTAGACTGTGTTGCGCTGCATTTTTGGGCGTTCAATAGGTACAGAATTGCCGAGACTTGCACGGCGCTGCGATGCGCGCAGCCAGGGCGCCTCAGAGCTGGCCACTGTGCCGTATTTCGGATGATCTAAACAGGAATTCTACACTGGTCATGGACCAGCAGCCGTGGCTGAATTCGATCGGGCGACCTTGGAGGTCGGTGTTTATCGCGGTAACATACTGCACGGGCGTCTTGGCGTTAATGCCGAGGATTTCGGCCTCGTCTTGTTGGGCCAGACCGCCCCGCACCCGGGTTTCGGCGCGGTGAAACCGGGCGATGCCGGAGGCCTTGTAGATCGCGCTGACAGATTGGGTTTCGGTGTAGAGGCGTTCGAAGTCGGGAAACCGGCGGGCGGGAAATTCCTTGTGCGTGACGTAGATCGGCGCTCCATCGAGCAGCCGCACGCGGTGCAGCACGATGACGGTGTCGCCGTCGTCGAGATCGAACAGGGCGGCGGCTTCGGGGCTGGGCGTGGCGCGGTGAAGGCGCAGGGTGCGCGATGTGACGTTCTGACCGGCCTCGCCGAGCGAGTCGGCGAAGCGCATATCGTCTTGGATCAGGAAGGGGCGGGGTTTGGGCCGCACGAAAATGCCCACGCCCTTGCGCGCCTGAAGGTTGCCTTCGCTTTGGTGCAGCGCAAGAGCGCGCCGCATGGTGACACGGTTGACACGGAACATCGCGGCCAGTTGCACCTCGCCCGGCAGTCGGCTGCCGGGGGACACGACGTTTTCGTCGATGGCGCGGGCGAGCCGGTCGTATATCTGCAACCAGATCGGGCGGGTGGCGCGTTTGTCATAGGGCCGTCGCGCCAGCGCCTGAAGCCCGCTGGCGTTGCTGGTGATGGCGGAGCACGTGTCAGTCACGGTCGAGCACTTTTCTTCCCTTGACGAAAACAGCCCTAATCTTGCGCGTTTTCCTGTCGACGACAAGCAGGTCGGCGCGTTGCCCGGGATCGAGCGTTCCGCGGTCGTGCAGGCTGACCGCCGCGGCGGGATTGGCGGAGACCAGCGGCCAGCCCTGTTCCAGCGGCAGGACCCCGGCATCGTGCAGGCGGAATACCGCGTGCAGGGGCGCGGGGTAGTAGTAGTCCGACGCCAGAACCGTGCAGAGCCCGTTGCCGATGGCCTGAGTGGCACACAGAGCACCATTATGGCTTTCCCCGCGCAGGGCGTTGGGCGCGCCGAGGACCACATGTTCCCCGGCGTCGCGCGCCTCGCGGGCGGCAGCGGCGGTTGTAGGGAACTCGGCCACGGTGGCGTGCCGCGCGCGGCCCGCGCGGCGGTCATTAGGGGTCGCGTCGTCGTGCGACAGGACGGGCCGCCCGAGGGCAAACGCGCGGCAGCAGATCTCATCGGTGGCGCCGGGCACCTCGTCGCGCCGGGCCCAGACCCGCGCGATTTCCTGTTTCGCCCCGATTGGCGACAGGCCCATACGGGCCGCCATGCGTTTGAGCTTGGCACTGTCTTCGCCCAAGTGGTGATTGGCTGTGGTGTGATCGTTGATCGACAGGATGTCGCCCGGACGTTCGGTCAGCCAGCTGATCACCTCGTCCACGTGGTCGAGCGCGAAGGTTTCCCATCGGATGTTGAGGCGTGTGTCGCAGGACAGGTTCGGGGTGGCCTGTCTGAGGGCTGAGACGAGCGCGCGGGACACCGCGATATCGCGCAGGCCGCTTTCCCATGACACGGTCAGCGCGTGATATGCGGTAGTGATGCCGTTGGCGATCATCTGCGCATCGGCCTCGGCAAAGGCAAGGTGATAGGGGAAGTGGACACCGGGGCGCGGCTGCACGATGGCTTCGAATCCGTCGCCGTGCAGATCGACGATTCCGGGAAGAACCCACGCACCGTCCGCGTCAAGCACTGGCCCGCGGTTTTCGGGTGTTTCGGCTATCCGGCCGTTTGCCACGTGCAGCGGCGCGGTCACGAATCCGCCCGGCTTGAGCACCTCGGCTCCTGTGATAGTCCAGCAGTCAGTCATGTCTTTGTCGGTCTCCGTGTCACGAAAGTGTCAATCGAATCCCTTATGCCGTTGGCGTGTGACGTTCCTGTATACACAACACCGGATATTTGGAGAGACATGATGATCCGTTCCATGATCACCGCTGCCGCGGTTTCCCTTAGCGCTGCCCTTCCCGTCCTTGCTGAACCCCTGAAATTCGCAGTAACAGATATCGAGGGGCTGGAGGCCCTCCAACAGGAATTCGGCGCATTCGAAGCGAAGCTGGAAGAGCTGAGCGGCCACGAGATCGACCTCTTCCCGGTTTCGTCACGCACCGCCGCCGTCGAAGCGCTGAACCAGGACAAAGTAGATCTGGTTCTGACTGGGCCGGCCGAATACGTTGTCATCAACGAACTAACCGATGCCAAGATCGTGACCGCTTGGCAGCGCCCGAACTATTATGCGCAGATCGTGACTCTGTCGGACGGCCCGATCAAATCGGTGCAGGATCTTGAAGGCAAGGTGGTGACCTTTGGCTCGGTCGGCTCGACCTCGCAGCACCTGGGGCCGGCACAGGTTCTGTCTGATTTCGGGCTTGCTTACAATGCGGATTACCAACCCCAGATCATCTCGCGGAACCTGGCCGTGGAAGCGCTGATCCGTGGTGACGTTCATGCGGTTGGGATGAATGAAGGCCATCTGCGGCGCATCCGCGAGGCGTTCCCCGATACGTCCTTTACCGTGGTTGCCCGTGGTCGTGACCTGCCCAACGACATCCTGGTGGCGCGGTCCGATCTGGAGGAGGACACGATCGCCAGCGTGAAGTCGGCCTTCGTGGATCATTCGGTGGAACTTATGCAGGCGATTCTGACAGGCGAAGACAATCAGAAATACCGCGGCGGGTTCTTCCTGACCAAGGTGGAAGACAGCGAATACGATTACGTCCGTTCCATGTATGAAACGATCGGCGTGGACACCAGTGCCTTCGTCGGCAACTGAGCGGCTCCCGCCGAAATGAACCGGGGGCCTCGGCCCCTGGTCTTGTTCATCCGGAGGACAGATGCTGGACCTTGTGACCGAGAATTCTGCCGACACGGGGCAACAGGCCCTGTCCGGGCCCATGCCGCTGATCGAGGCGCGCGGGCTGATGAAATCCTACGATCGGCGCAGGATGGTGCTGGATGGCATCAACCTGACGATCGAGGCGGGCGAGCGCGTAGCGCTGATCGGATCGAACGGCTGTGGAAAGTCCACGTTGCTCAAGAGCCTGATCGGTCTGCACCCGATCTCGGGCGGCACGTTGCGCTGCTTTGGCGATCCAGTCGGGATGCAAGGCACGCGTGCGCAAAGATTGTCGATGCGGCGGCGGACCGGCTTCGTTTTCCAGAAACACTGCCTTGTTCGGCGCAGGACCGTTCTGTCGAATGTCATCCACGGCCTTTTCGGCGAGCGCGGAAGCTGGCACGCTTTTTCCCACAGCCTGGCCCGAGAGGACTGGCGCCTGCGGGCCATGCACGCGCTGGCCGAGGTCGATCTGGCGGATAAGGCGATGGAACGTGCCGATGCGCTTTCGGGAGGACAGCAGCAGCGTGTGGCGATTGCCAGGGCTTTGGTGCGTCGACCACGTCTTCTGATCGCGGACGAGCCGGCGGCCAGCCTCGATCCGGTTTCGGGGCGCAATGTCATGGACCTTTTCACGCAGCTTTGCCGGGATCATGCGATCACGCTTATCTACACGTCGCACGACATGGCCCATGCGGTCGACTACGCCGACCGGGTCGTGGCGCTGAAGCATGGGCGGGTTTTGTTCGACCGTCCGGCGCAGCGGGTGACACGGGCCGATCTGAAGGACACCTTCGATGGCTGATCGCGGCCTTGACGCGCCCGGCCGTTGGACTGGGTTTTCGCCTCTCAACTTCGTGCTGTTGGTCGCCGTCGGCGCGATGATCCTTGCGTCGATGGGTAAGGTGGCGCCATCGCCACAGCAACTGGCCGAGGGCGTGCCAGGCATGGCCAACCTTGTCGGCCGGATGCTGCCGCCCAACACGGAGCCCGATTTTCTTGCTCGTATCGGTATTCGCATTCTCGAAACCTTTCAGATTGCGCTTGTGGGCGCGGCGCTGGGGATCGTGCTGAGCCTGCCGATAGCGTGGTGCGCGGCAAGGGGCGTATCGCCACTTGGGCGCGGCAGCATCTTGGTCAAGGCATTCGTGTCCTTCCTGCGCACGGTGCCTGATCTTGTCTGGGCGTTGTTGTTCGTTGCATCGATCGGACTGGGCGCAGTGGCCGGAACGATGACGATCATGGTCGATACGATCGGCTTTTGCGGCAGGTTCTTCGCTGAAGCTATGGAAGATGCCGAGAAGGAGCCGCAAGATGCCTTGTCGGCCATAGGGGCGGGGCGTGGATCGGTCCTTGTTGGGGCAATCCTGCCAGATATCATGCCGTCTCTCATCAACTCGTCGCTTTTCGCTTTGGAAAAGGCGGTGCGATCGTCTGTCGTGCTTGGATTGGTAGGCGCGGGTGGGATCGGACAGGAGCTCAAGGTGGCCTTTGACCTGTTCCAATATCGCAACGCATCTATGATCATCCTTGCGATTTTCGTGATTGTCATGGTGATGGAGATCATCACCGACAAGCTCCGCGCGCGCATCCAGTGATCCGGGAAGGCGATCGCCTCGCCCGGCTCTCTGTCGCGGATGCGCTTAAGGCGCCGCAGGTCCTCGTAGAAACGACTTCGAGTTTAGGGTGGCCAGTCTTGGGATACCGCTCCGCAGCGAGTAAGTGTGGCGAACGTCAGGAACGGGCCGGTTGTGACAGGTCCGGTGGCAGGTCAGTGATGAATGACCACTTTGCTGAGGTTTGCTTCTGCTCAATGACAGGATCCCGTTTTGACCATGGAAGCAAAATAATAAAACCTACGCTGACACTCTCGCGTAGAGACTCAAACGAAGGTACGATCCCTCTCCTTGGCTTGCGATGTCTTTTGGGTGTTGACCTCAAGAGGGTTATCCACGAACGGCCAGCATTCGGCGCCGCCGCGCCGATACTCAAAATTTCTGAAGTCCGGTGAGGCCCCTCCGGGCGTGGCCGCCTGGATCACCTGAGACGCGATTGCCTTGAACGGTGCGTAGAAGTGGAACGTGGATTTCACGACAACAAGGCGTTTTGACGAAAGGGCGATCCCCATCTGCTCGAACGCTTCCGGGTGATAAACTTGTGTGCGAAGGTCATTGACCAGAAGGTCAATCTCTCCATCCATCTTCAGCCAAACCATGGTTCCAAGGGGTTCGATGCCTTCGCCCAGATGTTGCCCTAGGCCCGAGGAAATACGCATCACCCGAGCCTGAATGTCGAGCGGATCGCCCGAGTCTGGCCCAACCTTTCCGCCAAGCCTGAGCGACAGATCCGCCCCAACACCGGCATCAGCGCATATTCGCACGACAATCGGATCCCAGAACAAACCCGCCGCGATGCTGGTTAGTCCACGTCGCATGACCTCTCGGAGGGCGAAGGTCGCATCGCCGGGCGCACCGGCACCGGAATTGTCGCCCATGTCGGCCAGAACCACCGGACTTGCAGGAATCTCTGCTGCCCTGTCCAGCGCCATGTCGAGATCTGGATAAGCTGTGGATAGGGCGTGGCGGCGTGCGAAGAAGGATCGCCCGAACTGCTCGGCGGTTTCCGCGGCAAGGCTCTCGTCCCGATCCGCGATCACCAGCACGCGGGTGCCGACATCAGTGACATCTGCCCAGGGAAACCCATGCGCAAGAGATACGGACAGGATACCGGGTTGCGCCTCGAGCGCCTGCATTTCGCGGACGACGGATTGCATCTCGCCCTCTTTGGTCAGATACAGCCCCAACATGCGGCAGTCGAAAATGCGGCTGACCGGGCGAATTTCACGCCGCGTCATACGCAAGGCGAGATCGAACAGTTCTTCTGCGCGCGCTGTTGCATCATCGTGCGGATACTCCTTGAACGTGATCACCAGATCCGCCGCCGCCAGAATGGCGTCCGTCAGGTGGCAATGCAGGTCAAGGCTCACCCCGATGATGGCATCCGGGCATCTGGCGCGCACGGCTTTGAGAATGTCGCCCTCACAATCCTCGACAGTCTCTGCGACCATCGCGCCATGCAGCTGCAACAGGATTATGTCAGCCCCCTTCGCCTGCTCAAGATCGGAAAGGATCTCACCATGCAGCGCATCGTATGTGGCGGTTACGGTCAGTCCCGCAGGCTCGGCAATCGCCGCAAGGCTTTCGATCACCTCCCACTCGTGCTCTTCGGCGCGCCGCCGCCAGACGTGCAAGGCTTCCGTCATCAGGTTTGGGGGGTCCTGCGTTGCGGTTCCATGACGCAGGTAAAACTCCTCGAACCCTGACATCGCCGTAGGCATGGGCGAGAACGTATTCGTCTCGGTCGACAGTGTCGCCATGAAGAGCTTCATCAATCGCCCCCTGTTTCTATTCCTGTTGTATGCAAGACTCTGATGTGAACGATACGGACCGGGGCGTCGCCCCAGCCCGCATGTGATCTTTGCCTGGATTGTCTATCCTACGCCTTCCACCAGCGTTCCAGGAATTTGGCGCCATCGAGATCCTGGTTGGAGGCAAAAGTCTCGGGGGTTCCAACCGCGTCACTCGTTGCAAAGACGTAGGAGGCAAACATCGGGATGGCGACACCGCCCTTGTTGGCCACGATGTCCTGCATTTCGAAATACATCTCGCGGCGCTTGGCTTCGTCAAGCTCGGCGCGCGCCTCGATCAAGAGATTGTCGAACCGCTCATTCGACCAGAAGCTCTCGTTCCACGACACGCCGGACTTGAACGCGAGCGAGAACATGAGGTCCTCAACCGGGCGGCCCGCCCAGTAGCTTGCGCACCAAGGGGCTGTCTTCCAGACATCGCTCCAGTAGCCGTCATTCGGCTCGCGCTCGACTTCGACATTGATCCCGCACTGACGGGCCGAGTTCTGGATCAGCAAGCAAGCATCAATGGCACCCGGGAAGGCGGCGTCGGAGGCGGAGAGTTTGACGTCGAGAGTGTCGAGGCCGGCTTGCTTTAGGAAGAATTTCGCCTTGTCCGGGTCGAAGGATTTCTGTTCCAGATCGCTATTGAAGAACCTCTGGCCCGACCCGATTGGATGGTCGTTGCCGATCGCGCCATAGCCGAACAAGATTTTCTCGACGAGTTCTTCGCGATTGATGGCCCACTTGATCGCTTGGCGCACATTGTTGTCGTCGAAGGGCGAAGCATTCGTCAGCATCGGGAAGGAATAATGCTGTGTTCCGGCGACGGAATGAAGGTTGATACCTGGCTTGCGGGCAAAGAGCGCGGCTGTCTTCAAATCCACTTTGTTGATGAGATCAACGTCGCCGGACACGGCAGAGGTCATCCTTGCATTGGTATCGAGTAGCGTCAGAAGGCGCCATTTTTCGACATGGCCTACCGCATCCGTCCAATGGTTTTCGAAGCGCGACAGGTCGGCCGAGACACCGGGATCGAAAGCATCAAGCCTGTAGGCCCCGCATCCGATACCCGACCGCCAATCAATGTCTCCGCCCGAGGCAGGCAGAATTGGGAAGTGGTAATCGCTCAGAGCCGCCGGGAAATCTGCGTTGCCGGCATCCAGCTCAAAGACGACGGTGTCGGACCCGTCCGCGCGGATATTGGTGACGCTGGCAACCAGTGGTGCGCCGGCGGATTCGGAGTCGTCTCCGCGGTGGTAATTGATTGATGCGATGACGTCTTCGGCAGTCACAGACTTGCCGTTGTGGAATTCCACCCCTTTGCGCAGTTTGAACGTCCAGACCTTCGCATCGGGTGACGCCTCCCAGGACTCCGCCACCGAGGGCTGTACGGAGCTGTTGGAATCGATTTCAGTCAGGTATCCATTCACGCCGAGTGCCAAGGGGATGAGGAAGCCCGCCTCAAGTCGGCCGGGATCAAGCGTATCGGTGGTTGCGCCGTGGCCCAAACCAGCCGTCAGCATGCCGCCTTTCTTGGGTGTTGCTGCGGCGGCCCGGTTCGCAAGGCCGGTGGCAGCCGCAACGCTTAGACCAGTGGCCAATGCGCCGCGCATGAAATCCCGGCGATCGATTTGACGGGCGGTCAGGCGGGCTTCGAGTGATCTCAGATAGGTCTTCTTGTCCATGTCGCGGTCTCCCAGTCGATTTGTTCTTGGGAAGGGATCAGCCGAATCCTTGTCAGACACAATTAAGCGACCTTATGCTGGTATAAGCGAGTTTATGCTTTTTACACCGAAAGGAATCCTGGTGCATGTCTGACCACCTTGCGACCAATCTGCGATATCTCTGCGCGGAAAAACCGTCTGTGGCGCAGGTCTGCCGCGAGATCGGCATTAACCACCAGCAGTTCAGCAAGTATCTCAGCGGTCGGGCCAAACCGTCCGCGCACAACCTGCGAAGGATCGCCGCATTTTTCGGGCTTGAAGACACGCAGTTGCTTGGGCCGCATGATGAACTGGTCGGCGATGTCCGGAGGCAAAAGCGATCCTTGTCGGACAGGCGGCGAGATCCGTTTGCCGTCGCCTTTCCCGGCGACATAGGTAGGCTGCGTCCGCTACTGGGAGCCTATCAGGTTCATTTCCTGTCCCCCGCCGCTCCGGGGAGTATCGTGGTAAATGCCGCGTTTCTCGACGAAAGGGATGGTGTCGTTCACAGCCGGTTGGTGGAGACGCTTTTCGACCGAAGCGCGAAATCGCGCCGGTGGACGCGATGTGATGGCAAGGCTGCCTATCACAACGGACGGATCTTCGTCATCGACTATGAGGAGAAAAACGAGGGGGCGTTCACCATGTCCATTCTGATCCCGCCCCACAGGCACAAGAAACAATACCTCTTCGGCAAGATGTCCTTCCTCGCGTCCCTGCCACGCCGGACGCCATTTGCGTCAGATGTGGTCTGGAAACGCGTGGCGGATTACAAATCCCCAAGGGACGTTCTGCGGTCCTGTGGGCTCTATGCCGCCGACAGTCGCAAGATTGACCCGGTTATCAGGAATTATCTCGCGACGGGACGTGAAGAGACATCTTTGGGCAATTAGATCAACCGTCAGACTGCTGACCTTATGAGGTCCTTGGAATGGCCGTCACGCAGCGGTAAAGCGTCGAGGGAGAAATCGCTTGAAGTCGAACGAAGGCCAGCTGCGGGCCATACGTGACAGGTCCGGTGGCCCCGTAGTCCCGGCTGGAAACGGCCATTTGCTGCGATGTCGCAACGAATGCATTCAAGGGAAGAAAGTCGCCATTACATCACAAACGCCGCGATAACTGCAGTCAGACCAGTTGTATCGCTTTCAGGACGATATCATCGAGCCCCGCGCCATCGGTTTCGGCGTAGGCACGTAGCTGGCGTCGCATGCGTGGCTCCCAGAAGTCATTGATATGCGCGGCAACCCTGGCCGGGGCGTACTCGTTCGGCTGTGATTTGAAGAAGGGGGCGATCTGGTTCGCCATGCGGGCCATTTTTTCAGGCGACATCTTCGGCCGCGTCGGTGATGCGGTGGGGGGTGGGAATAAAGATCGAAACCGCCGGCCCGAGCAAAAGCGGCAAGGGTAATCCCGGCCTGCTGTGCAAGATGTACGGCAGCGCCAGTGGGGTCCGAGACCGCGATCAGCACGGAAATGCCGGTCATGGCACGACGGCGCGCCATGAGCACATCGGCCCGATCCTCGCTCAGCAAGAACCGCGCCTCGAGTCCCTGCTCGTGATGGACGATTTCGAAATCCTCGATCTGCGCGAGATCGCTTATGATGCCCTCGGTCAAAGCAAAGCCATGCGCAAAATCCGACAGGTTAGCAGGGGTCGCCATCCATACTGACGGGACTCCAGCAGCTTCTCGGCTGCCTACGCATTCTCAGCACTGTCCACGCCACCGCACAGCGGTTTCAGTGTGTTGACAAGAAAGTGCCGCACTCCGGGTTCGTCATCGACGATCAGAATTCGCGCACCGCGTAGTGGATCATTGGCCGCTTCGGATGTGTTTGCCATGCTCGCCTCCCTCTACACAACCAGCGTAAATACGCACAATTTTGCAATTTCTACGAACAGTTTTATTCTCCTGCGCCAAGACATCTGAAGATCAAGGCTATGATTTAATAATTTTTCCCTTCAAAATTAGAAAATCGCCCGCGTTTCCTCGAAGGTTATCGCTTTTTACTGCATAATTTTCGGAACGGTGACGGGTACATGAAGGGGCTTTTGCGGGGGTGAGGTATTTGACCAGCGCTGGACGACATCAATGGTCAAGTTTCGATGTATCCAACGGGGTGGGACGCCGTGGGCCATGCCTCAGCAATGCCCCTCTCACGAATGAAACGACGCTTTGGCGTGAAGGTTCGAGTATACCCCGATCCGGCATGGTCCTGAGCGACGTCGTAAAGCTCCGGCGGGCTTTCGTTGTGAAAGCGCCAGACCGGCCCAATCCAAAGCTGAAGGCCTAAACACTTGGGAGGATGTCCATGTATAAATCCATTATTGCAAGCCTCGTTGCTTTGGCGATGAGCCCCGCCATGGCGCAAGAGGTTTCCTTGTATGCGGCAGGCAGTCTGAAGGCCGCCTTGTCGGACGTGGTGGAGGATTTCACTCAGGCGACGGGCACCGCTGTTACGACCAGCTTTGGTCCTTCCGGTCTGATGCGCGAACGCATCGAGGCGGGAGAGACAGCGCATGTCTTTGCCTCGGCCAATATGCGCCACCCGCGGACGCTGTCGGACGCTGGCAAGGGTGGGACGGTGACGCTATTCGCCCGCAACCGCCTGTGCGCACTGGCCCGGCCAGAGGTTGCGGTGTCGACCGGCACATTACTGGATGTCATGCTAAAGGATGCCATTCGGCTTGGCACCTCGACGCCCAAGGCGGACCCGTCGGGCGACTATGCCTTTGCCTTGTTCGACAAGTCCGACCATGCGGAGGTGTTGAAAGGCAAATCGCTGCAACTGACCGGTGGACCCGACAGCGAAAAGCCACCTCAGGGTCGGAACACCTATGCATGGGTTATGGACAGTGATCAGGCGGATGTTTTCCTGACCTATTGCACCAACGCGGTGTTGGCGCAAAAAGAGGTGTCCGATTTGCAGATCGTGCAGATTCCCGAGGTGCTGTCCGTGGGCGCGGATTATGGGCTGATCGTGCTGAACGACGCACCGGACGGCGCGACGGCGCTGGCCGATTATATCTTGTCCCCCGAGGGGCAGGCCGTGCTGGCCGGTTATGGTTTTGAGACCGTGGACGGAGGATAAGATGCGCTACCTTGTGATGATCCTTGCGCTGCTGGCCGTCCCGGCGCAAGCCCGCAGCGTGACCGACAGCGCGGGCCGCGTTGTCGAGGTGCCGGACAATGTGAACACAGTCTTTGCGGCGGGGCCGCCGGCCTCAATTCTGGTCTATGTCCTCAAGCCGGAGGCCTTGACTGGCTGGCCTCGCGCCCTGCGCCCCGATGAGCGTGTTTACATTGCCGAACCTTATCGCGATCTGCCTGCAACCGGGCGTCTGACCGGGCGCGGCGGTGAGGCGAACCTGGAACGCGTGTTGCAGATACAGCCAGATCTGATCGTCGATTTCGGGTCGGTGCGCGATACCTATATCGACCTTGCCAACCGCGTGCAGCAGCAGACCGGCATCCCGTATCTGTTGATCGACGGACGTTTTGAAAATACCGCCGAGGCGCTGCGCACCATGGGCGCGGCTTTGGGTGTGCCTGAACGCGGTGAAAGGCTGGCAAGGGATGTCGAGGCGACATTCGCACGGCTGGACAGCATGCTGGACGAGGTGCCCGAGGAAGACCGCCCGCGCGTCTATCTGGCCCGTGGGCCAGAGGGTCTGGAAACCGGGATGAAAGGCTCGATCAACACTGAGATCATCGAGCGGGCAGGCGGTCGCAATGTCGCCGATGATGGCGGCGTGACCAAGGGTTTGGTGAATGCCTCGATGGAACAGGTGATCGTCGCCAACCCGGATACCATCGTGACATGGGACCGGAATTTCTTTGCCCGTGTGTTCGACGATCCACTCTGGCAGGGGATTGATGCGGTGCGCGATGGCCAAGTCTATCTGTCGCCTACGGCCCCCTTCGGATGGATTGATCGGCCGCCATCATTGAACAGGTTGATGGGGCTACACTGGATGGCGGGGCTGCTGTATCCTGACCGTTGGGAGGGCGATCTGAAGGCCGATACCCGTGCCTTCTACAAGCGCTATTATCATGTCGATCTTGGTGACGACGATCTGGAAAGGCTGCTGGAATGGGCCGAGGGACGACCGCCGATGTAACCCTGCCGCGCGCCGGGCTGACGCTGACCGGTGTGTTGGCGGGTGTGCTGGCTCTGCTGGCCTTTGGGGCGGTGATGATCGGGCCCTATGCCCTGACACCGGAGCAGGTTGTTTCTGCCTTGCTGGGCTATGGCGATCAACAGGCGCAGATCGTCGTCTGGAACATCCGTCTGCCCCGTGTCGGCGCGGCGCTTTTGGTGGGCGCAGCGCTGGCGGCTGCCGGGGCCAGTTACCAAGCGCTTTTTCGCAACCCGCTTGTGTCACCGGACATCCTCGGAGTGTCTGCAGGGGCAGGGCTGGGCGCGGTGGCAGGCATCTTTCTTTCGCTGCCGGTGGCCGCGATTCAGGCTTCGGCTTTTGTCGGCGGCATGGCGGCGGTGGGGGTGGTCACTTTGGTCGGTGCCATGGTGCGTCATGCCGACCGAACGCTGACGCTGGTCCTGCTGGGCGTGGTGGTGGGGGCGCTGGCGGGGGCGGCGACCTCGCTTTTGAAGGTCATGGCCGACCCCTATGATCAGCTTCCGGCAATCACGTTCTGGTTGCTTGGATCGCTGGCCTCGATCACGACGCGCGACATCCTGCCCGCTTTGCCCATGGTGCTGATCGGCTTGGTGCCGCTGGCCCTGCTGCGCTGGCGGATCAATGTTCTTTCGCTTGGTGATGATGAGGCCCGCGCGCTGGGGGTCGAGGCCGGGCGCACCCGCTTTCTGGTCATTGCCGCCGCTACACTGATCACCGCCAGCGTTACGGCGCTGGCCGGGGTGGTCGGCTGGGTTGGCCTTGTGATCCCGCATATCGCGCGGATGTTGGTTGGGCCGGGGTTCGGGCGGCTTTTGCCTGCCTCGGCGCTGATCGGCGCGGGTTATCTGCTGATCGTCGATACGCTGGCGCGGACCATCGCCGCGGTCGAGGTGCCCTTGGGTGTGCTGACCGCCGTTATCGGCGCGCCATTCTTCGTCTGGCTTCTTGCGCGCGGTCGTCGGGGGTGGTCCTGATGTTAGAGGCACAGGGCCTGTCGATCGGCCACGGACGATCCGAAATCGGCAGCGGCCTTACCCTGTCGGTCAAACGTGGCGAAATCCTTTGCCTGCTCGGCCCCAATGGCTGCGGCAAGACCACGCTTTTCCGCACGTTGATGGGGTTGTTGCCGGCGTTGGCAGGCGAGGTTCTCTTGCAAGGGCACCCGATCAGCGCCCGGAGCAGGGCCAAGATCGCGCAGGCCATCGCCTATGTTCCGCAGGCCCACGCGCCGCCTTTCCCTTTTGAAGCAATAGAGGTTGTGCTGATGGGGCGCACGGCGCGGCTTGGCGCGTTTTCGCAGCCGGGCAAAGCGGATCGAGCGGCAGCCCGCGGCGCGATGGAGCGGCTTGGCATCGCCGACCTTGCGCACCGGGACTATTCACGCTTGTCCGGCGGCCAGCGACAGCTTGTTCTGATCGCCCGCGCCTTGGCGCAGGATGCGCCGCTCATTGTCATGGATGAACCCACCGCCAGTCTTGATTTCGGCAATCAGGCGCAGGTGATGGCACAGATTTCCGGGTTGGCGCATGCGGCGGGCAAGGACGGACGCGGCGTGATCCTGTCAACGCATGACCCCGATCAGGCCTTTGCCTTGAATGCGAGGGTCATGTTGATGAGCGGTGGCGGCGTGCTGGCAGATGGTCCGGCACAGGATGTTTTGACCGATGCCAACCTAAGCGCCGTCTATGGCCTGCCTGTCACGGTCGAAACCACGGCCTCTGGTCGCAGGGTTTGTCTGCCGTCCTTGCGTCAGTCGGCCCCGACCATGACATCGGACGCCTTGACGATGGCATAGGCGGTTTTGCCAACCTCCAGTCCCAAGTCCTCGACCGAGGCATTGGTGATCATCGCGGACACGATGCTGCCGCCGCCAAGGTCGATCTGAACCGTGGCGTTTACAGCCCCTTTTTCGATACCGACCACCGTGCCAGCCAACTTGTTGCGTGCGCTGATTTTCATGGGCTTTCCTCGCTTGCTGATTTTCGCTTTCTTAAAGGGTATGATATCGCAAGGCGATTTCAACGGGGCAGGACAGCATGGGTGATCCACGCGGCAATGCGTTTCGCTTTGATCTGCGCGAGGCGAATGGCGCCCTTGGCGATATCGGCACGCTGCTGCCGCTGAGCCTTGGGGCCATCGCACTGGCGGGCCTGTCCGCGCCTGTGGTGTTGATGGGCTTTGGCCTGTTTTACATCTTCTCGGGCCTTGTCTATCGCCTGCCGGTTCCGGTGCAGCCGATGAAGGCAATCGCTGCCGTGGCCATGCTGGGCGTGGTCTCCCCCGCCGAGATCGCGCTGAGTGGCGTTTTGATCGGCTTGGTGCTGCTGATGCTGGGTGGTAGCGGTCTGATTGACCGAATTGCGCGACTTGTGCCGCAATCTATTCTGTCGGGGCTACAATTGGGGCTGGGCCTGTCCCTTGCCTGGGTTGCGGTCGGTCTGATGCTGGACCAATGGTTGATCGGCACGCTGTGCTTCGGGGTGGCGATGACCGCCCTTCGGGTCGGCACCCATGCGGCTATGCTGACAATCATTGTCGGCATCGCCTTCGGGCTGATCACTGGCCTTCCCGAAGGGCCTGCACTACATGCCGCGCCTTGGGTCATGCCCCATTTTGGGTTCGCTGACCTGCCGCGCGCCATAACAGACCTGGCCCTGCCGCAGTTGGCCTTGACCCTGACCAACGCGGTCTTTCTGACGACGCTCGTTGCGGGGGACCTGTTCGGTGCACGCGCGGCGCATGTCAGCGCACGCAAGCTGTGCCTGACCTCGGGGCTGGCCAATCTGTTGCTGGCACCGATGGGGGCCTTGCCGATGTGCCACGGTGCGGGAGGCGTCGCGGCGCATCACAGGTTCGGGGCCCGCACGGGTGCTGCCCCCTGCATGATCGGTGGTCTTTTGTTGTTTCTCGCGATCCTGCCGCCATCTGTGCAAAGCGCGGTTCTTGCGGCCATTCCCACCGCGACTCTGGGCGCGCTGCTCCTGATCGCGGCGTGGGAACTTGCCATCAGCCGCCGCCTGATTGACGCCCGACCGTCCTGCCGCCCGGTCATCGCGGTGACCGCGCTGGTCACGGTGCTGGCGAACCCATTGTTGGGGCTGGTCGCGGGCACCTGTGCCGAGATCGTCCGGAAAATTATCCTGTCGAAGCGCAAGATCTGGCGAGAATAGGATCGTCGTGACAACGCGTGCCGACCTTGCCTTTCGTAGACCAGTCGGACTGTAACGCGCCGCAGGAT
Organism: uncultured Roseovarius sp.; assembly: GCF_913057115.1. Classification (GTDB taxonomy): domain Bacteria; phylum Pseudomonadota; class Alphaproteobacteria; order Rhodobacterales; family Rhodobacteraceae; genus Roseovarius. The sequence goes on along the minus strand of NZ_CAJXNN010000014.1, from coordinate 2,132 downwards.
TGGTCGTCTGCTCGAAAATGCAAGGCCTATTCCTGCCCCGCAGCGATAGTCCGGTATGGCGAGCCGCACCGCAGCGAAGTCAAGCGGCGGTGAATGCATTGTGTGGGCCGTTTCCTTCATTTTTGTTTGGTTGCACTGTTCTTGTGCGCTTCGAACTGTTTCCAAACATGCATACGGCCCTTTTGACGTGCGTCGGCAAGCCAGAGCTTTTTTCGGGTGCCTGCCACCTCAAGATGCCTGTACTTACCCCCTGAGAATTTTGGCCAGTCGATAGCAAGCCCTTCCTTAACCAGTTCCGCGGATAGGTCACGGCCATCAGGTAGGAAGCATTTGGCAACTGTGCGGCCATAGTCATCTTCATCGGTGATTTCTGCGCGTATGCGATGACCCTTACATAAACGGACCATGGCCCACTTGGCCTTTTTCCCGTAGGGGTGATGCAGTTCGGGTGCATCTATTCCGTAAAGACGTACCTGTGTCTTTTGGATAGTAATCGTATCACCCTCTGTAACAAAGCTGGCCCTTCCAGCACGCGCGGAAGCGTGACTGGGTGAGCGGTCGCTGCATCGAACGCTTCGCCGCGTGCGGATGTATTCGTCTGTGGCGGTTTTCGTTTCGCGGAAGACGTAGAAAAGCTGTGACCTGCCTTATAGGCAAGCGTATCTCTAGCAGGTTTCTTGTTTGGTTCGGCCTTACGCCGATAGTTTGGCTTAAGCAGCGCTCAAAAAAAGAAATTTTATCATTTCGATAGATTACGAGACAGTTTTCCCAACGACAAATTGATTTCAAAGCAACAGGCTATTTCATAATAGACCTATCAAGCGACAGAATGTCGCTAGAACCTTCCCGGTTTTGTCAACCGTACTTTGAATATCGGGTTTGACAGGCATGACCGAAGCATCTGCTATTTATAGCCGAAAGGCCGGTTTGGGCCGGAAATCGTCAAAGCTCTGCGGGTCTCATGCAGCAAAATTGCCACACCAACTTTCGCAATCCGATTGCTTCCACAGTGCTTCCACGGGCAAATTGCTAATGCAATCGACCACCCGAGGGGATCAATAAATATCTGTATTTATGAGATATTTTTGGTTGCGGGAGCAGGATTTGAACCTGCGACCTTCAGGTTATGAGTTCTATGTATTCTTAAAATCACCAAAACACGTCAACTTTTTTACATAATAAAAACAGTGTTTTGGCTGACGTGACTTGTTGATGACTCTTGGCTAATAGCGACCAAAAATGATATTGAGTGTCCCCATAGTGTCCCCACGGAGGCTATCAGGAAAGGGAACCACCTCTGCCCCGTGGATCGATGCAAGGGAATGACGGCCGCAGGGCGAACGCCTAATGCCCCTGATAGGTCCGCATTCCCTCCACTTCTTTTTGGTCCGGCCCGGAGACGCAATCATGGCAACAATCGAGAAACGCAAACGCCCCGGCGGCACCTATTATCGGGTACGCGTGCGCATCAAGGGCTATCCACCCCAGCAGAAGACTTTCGAGCGCGTTACAGACGCCAAAATGTGGGCGCAACAAACCGAAGCGGCCATCCGGCGTGGCGAGTTCAAGAACGTGGTCAGCAAAGCCGCTACAAAGACGCTGAGCGATGTGATTGCGCGCTATAGGCGCGAAGAGTTGCCCCACAAAGCGGAAAGCACACAAAGGGCGGCGGCCACATATCTCGCGTTCTGGGAGCGCGCCCTGGGCGACTATGCCCTCTCCTATCTGACGCCGGAACATATCTCCGGCGCGCTCGGCGATCTCGCCGCAGCCGGCGACACGCGCCGCAAGAGTCCGGCCAGCGAAAATGAGGATACGGCCAAGGCGGCGAAGCCTAAAAGCCGTAAGACCGTGAAGCTCTACCGGGACAGCCTTGCAGCCATACTCAAGAAAGCGCGCTCCTGGGGCTGGCTGGCCGACGATCCTATGGACGGCGTGACGGCAATCACCAAAATCAGGAATGAACGCACCCGCTTCCTGTCCGACGATGAACGCGACCGGCTGTTGGCGGCCTGCAAGGCCAGCACCAACGCCGCGCTCTATACCGTGGTGGTGTTTGCGCTCTCCACTGGCGCGCGGAAAAACGAAATCCTCTCGCTCACGCTGGCCGATATTGACCTGAAACGAGGTCA
>NZ_CAJXNN010000013.1 GCF_913057115.1 uncultured Roseovarius sp. | reverse complement strand
AAACCGCGCCCGCAAGCGCCTTGCAAGGCGCTTGGGCCAAGCCGTTTCGAAACGGCTTGCGCGCGCACTTTTCCAGTGGAGCGCGCGCAACGATTAAGTGAAACGCTTTAGTAAACGTCCTGCCAGTCGTCTTCGTGAAAGACCTCACCGATCGCCATCCAGCGGATGCGCGCCCGGGCAACCCGGGTGTCAGCCCATGTGCGGAAGACAACATCAAAACCTCGCTCGGTCACCTTTTCAGCGGTGACATCGGCCCGCGCGTTCGTTGCGCTGTCCATATCCCACATCGACAGCGAGACATGCACGGCAGGCGGGCTTTTGAAAGTCTCAGGGAATTTAAGGCTATGCCGGCGTTCGCGCGATCCGCTGCCGGTCCACATGTCGCCGCCGTCCTCGTAATCCGAGAACAAGACGTCATCCCCCTGCGCCACACCGATGTATTTGCTATCCAGATGCCGCATCATGTTCCTCATCTTCCCCAAGATGCGAGTATTACGAGTTTTGGGCGAAATTGAGAACCAAAAAAGGAAAAGGGCCCGCTGGGGCCCTTTGATCTCTCATGCCGGTGTCGACTGGGGATCAGTTGACAGAAAGACCGATGTGGTCGCCCATGGCCACCATGTCGGCCAGCAGTTTGGCGGCATCATCCACCGGACCCGGCTCGTTGACATAAACCTCTTGCGCCTTGGCAAGTTTGTCGGTCGCCTCGTCCACCAGCGCCTTGAACTGCTCTTGCGTGATGTCTTCGCGGGCAATCGCCTTTTCGGCCAGAACCGAAATGCCATCGGCATTGATCTCGGCAAAACCGCCGGTGACAACGTAATCCGCCTCGCCCTCGGCGCTGACAACCTTGAGGATGCCGGGCCGCAGGGTGGTGATCAGGGGTGAGTGATCGGGCATTGCCATCATGTCACCCTCGGCACCGGGAATACGCACCTCTTTCGCCGCGACGGATGTCAGCAGGCGCTCGGGGCTTACCAGATCGAATTGGACTGTATCAGCCATTCATTGATCTCCTTCAGGAGTTAACCTCCCGCCCCGAAGGACGGGAGGCGCTAAGGCTTAGGCCGCGTCGGCAGCCATCTTCTCGGCTTTGGCTTTCACCTCGTCGATGCCGCCCACCATGTAGAAGGCACCTTCGGGCAGGTGGTCATATTCACCGGCCACAACCGCCTTGAACGATTTGATGGTGTCTTCCAGCGGAACCTGCACACCGTCCGACCCGGTAAAGACTTTCGCCACGTCGAAGGGCTGCGACAGGAAGCGCTCGATCTTGCGGGCGCGCGCCACGGTCAGCTTGTCGTCTTCGCTCAATTCGTCCATGCCGAGAATGGCGATGATGTCCTGAAGCGCCTTGTAGCGCTGCAAAACACCCTGAACTTCGCGGGCCACCTCGTAGTGCTCTTCGCCCACGATCTGCGGGTCCATCAGGCGCGAGTTACTGTCAAGCGGGTCAACCGCCGGATAGATGCCTTTTTCCGAGATCGCGCGGTTGAGAACCGTGGTCGCGTCCAAGTGGGCAAAGGTGGTCGCCGGCGCCGGGTCGGTCAAGTCGTCCGCAGGCACGTAAACGGCCTGGATCGAGGTGATCGAGCCCTGCTTGGTCGAGGTGATCCGCTCCTGCATCTGGCCCATGTCGGTGGCCAGCGTCGGCTGATAGCCCACCGCCGAAGGAATACGACCGAGCAGAGCCGACACCTCCGAGCCCGCCTGCGTAAAGCGGAAGATGTTATCAACGAAGAACAGAACGTCAGTACCCGACTGGTCACGGAACTGTTCGGCCAGCGTCAGGCCAGTCAGGGCCACACGGGCACGCGCCCCCGGAGGCTCGTTCATCTGGCCGTACACCAGCGCCACTTGGGATTCCTCAAGGTTGTCGGGCTTGATCACGTTGGATTCGATCATCTCGTGATAAAGGTCGTTCCCCTCACGGGTCCGTTCCCCCACACCCGCGAAGACCGAGTAGCCCGAGTGCACCTTGGCGATGTTGTTGATCAGCTCCATGATCAAAACCGTCTTGCCCACACCGGCACCGCCGAAGAGACCGATTTTACCACCCTTGGAATAGGGGGCCAGAAGGTCGATCACCTTGATGCCGGTGACAAGGATCTCCGATTCGGTCGACTGCGCCTGAAACTCGGGGGCTTCGGCGTGGATCGGGCGGGTTTCCTTGGCCTTGATCGGTTCGCCTTCGTCCACCGGCTCACCGATGACGTTCAGGATGCGGCCAAGCGTGGCGTCGCCCACGGGAACACTGATCGGCTCGCCCATGTCCGACACTTCCTGCCCACGGACCAGACCTTCGGTCGCGTCCATGGCGATGCAGCGCACGGTGCTTTCCCCAAGGTGCTGTGCCACCTCGAGAACAAGGCGCTTGCCGTTGTTGTCGGTTTCAAGGGCGTTCAGAATTTCGGGCAGGTGATCGTCGAATTGCACGTCCACCACGGCGCCGATCACCTGAGTGACTTTGCCTTTTGCGTTTGCCATTGTTTCGTTTCTCCGGTTGTCGTCAGAGCGCCTCGGCGCCCGAAATGATTTCGATAAGCTCGTTGGTGATCACGGCCTGACGCGAACGGTTATATTCGATGGTCAGATCGTCGATCATCTCGCCGGCGTTGCGCGTGGCGTTGTCCATGGCGGACATCCGCGCGCCCTGCTCCGAGGCGCCGTTTTCCAGCAATCCACTGAAGATCGCCGTCGCCACGCCACGCGGCAGAAGATCGGCCAGAATGGCCTCTTCGTCCGGCTCGTAGTCGTAAACGACATTGGCTTCGGCCTCGTCCTCGGCGGCGCTTTCGTCCACTTGGAACGGGATCACCTGCTGCATGGTCGGGATCTGGCTCACGACGTTCTCGAACTCCGAATAGAAGATCTTGGCAACGTCGAATTCACCCTTGTCGAAGCGATCCAGCAAGTTCTTGGCCACCGCCTGCGCATCGTCATAGCTGATGTTTTTCACACCGGTCATGTCGACGTGGTCGATGAACAAATCGCCAAAGTCCCGCTTCAGGGCATCACGGCCCTTCTTGCCGACGGTGATAATCTTCACCGTCTTGCCATGCGCCCGCAGGCTTTCGGCCTCGGTGCGCGCCAGCTTGGCGATATTGGCGTTGAAGCCACCGCACAACCCCCGCTCGGCAGTCATCACCACCAGCAGATGGACATTGTCCTCGCCGGTGCCGCGCAACAGGCGGGGCGCGCTGTCACTGTCGCCGACCGATGCGGCCAGCTTGCTCATCACGGCATTGAACCGCTCGGCATAGGGGCGCGCCATCTCGGCGGCCTCCTGCGCGCGGCGAAGTTTCGCCGCGGCAACCATTTGCATGGCCTTGGTGATCTTGCGGGTCGATTTGACCGACTCGATCCTGTTTTTTAGGTCCTTGAGATTCGGCATTGCCTTATCTCCCCCTTACGCGAAGTCGGCGGCGAATTCGTCCAGCGCAGCCTTGAGCTTGTCCTCGGCTTCACCCTTGATCTTCGGATCTTCGTTGGTGATCCAGTCCAGCAGGTCCTGCTTCTTGGACCGCAAGTGGTTCAGAAGACCGTCTTCGAAGCGACCAACCTGGTTCACGTCGATCTTGTCGAGGTAGCCATTGGTGCCCGCATAGATGATGCAGACGATCTCGGCGTTGGTCAGCGGCGAATACTGTGGCTGTTTCATCAGCTCGGTCAGGCGCGCACCACGGTTCAGCAGCTGCTGAGTGGCGGCGTCGAGGTCCGAACCGAACTGGGCAAAGGCCGCCATCTCGCGGTACTGAGCCAGCGACAGTTTCACCGGACCGGCAACCGATTTCATCGCGTTGGTCTGGGCGCTTGAGCCCACACGCGACACCGACAGACCGGTGTTCACAGCAGGACGGATACCTTGGTAGAAGAGTTCCGTTTCAAGGAAGATCTGACCGTCGGTGATCGAGATCACGTTGGTCGGAATAAAGGCCGAAACGTCACCACCTTGGGTTTCAATGATCGGCAGCGCCGTCAGCGAGCCCGAGCCATTGTCCTCGTTCAGCTTGGCCGAACGCTCCAGCAGACGGGAGTGGAGGTAGAAAACGTCACCCGGATAGGCTTCACGCCCCGGCGGACGACGCAGCAGCAGCGACATCTGACGATAGGCCACGGCCTGTTTCGACAGGTCATCGTAGACGATCAGGGCATGGCGGCCGTTGTCGCGGAAATGCTCGGCCATCGCGGTGGCGGAGTAAGGTGCGAGGAACTGCATCGGCGCAGGGTCCGAGGCGGTCGCGGCGACAACGATGGAGTATTCCATCGCCCCGGCTTCTTCCAGCTTCTTCACCAGCTGCGCAACGGTCGACCGCTTCTGACCAACCGCGACGTAAACACAGTAAAGTTTCTTGCTCTCATCGTCGCCGGCGGCGTCGTTGTAGGATTTCTGATTCAGCATGGTGTCCAGAGCAACAGCCGTCTTACCGGTCTGGCGGTCACCAATGATAAGCTCACGCTGGCCACGGCCAATCGGGATCATCGCGTCAACCGATTTCAGGCCGGTCGCCATCGGCTCGTGAACCGATTTACGCGGGATGATGCCCGGCGCTTTGACGTCGGCAACACCGCGGGCCTTGGTCTTGATCGGGCCCTTGCCGTCCAGCGGGTTGCCCAGACCGTCCACAACACGGCCCAGCAGTTCGTCGCCGATGGGCACGTCCACGATCGACTTGGTGCGCTTCACCGTGTCGCCTTCACCGATCTCACGGTCCGAGCCGAAGATCACGACACCCACGTTGTCGGCTTCAAGGTTCAGGGCCATGCCCATGACGCCACCGGGGAACTCGACAAGTTCACCGGCCTGCACGTTGTCCAGACCGTGCACACGCGCGATACCGTCACCGACCGACAGAACCCGGCCAACTTCGGCCACTTCGGCGTCTTTGCCGTAGTTCTTGATCTGGTCCTTCAGGATCGCAGAAATCTCTGCAGCTTGGATACCCATTTATCCGACCTCTTTCATTGCATTCTGTAGGGAATCGAGGCGCGAGCGGATCGAGGTATCGATCATCTTCGAGCCCACCTTGACGACAAGACCGCCGATGAGGCTTTCATCGACGGCCGCATTAATCTTCACGTCCTTGCCAATACGCGCTTTCAGCGTCTTGGCGAGTTTGTCCGACTGCGCCTTGGTCAGCGCCTTGGCGCTGGTCACTTCGGCAGTCACTTCGCCCTTGTCTTCCGCAATCAGCGCACTCAGCTGTTGCAGAAGCTGCGGCAATACGAACAGGCGGCGCTTGTCGGCCATAACAGCAAGGCCGTTTTGCAGCGCCGGCACCAGATTGAGCTTTTTGCCGACAGCGGCGATTGCAGCGCCCTGTTCGGTCCGGCTCAAAACCGGGCTGGCGATCAGGTCGCGCAACTCCTCGCTCACGTCAATCGCGGCGGCAAGGTCGGTGATGTTGGATTCGAGCTTGGCCACGGATTTGCTTTCCTTGGTCAGCTCGAAAATGGCGGTGGCATAGCGCTCGGCAATGCCGGAGGAGATCGAAGCTGGTTCGGACACGTCCACCCTTCCGATGTCTGGCCCCGGTTTTAGAAAAGACGGCGCGGGGGCCGTCTTGCCGGGGGCGTTAGCGAACGATGTGACCCGGATCACATCGAAATTCGGCTGGGGTGTAGCAGAGCCTTGCAGACCGGGCAAGCCGCTTGAAAAAGAATGTATACCGTTGAATACCACATGTTTTCAATTACTTGACTAACCTGCGACGCTTTGCACCTATTTTCGAGGCGTAAAAAGATGACGCCGGGGCGGGTTTTTTGCGATTCCTTGACGAAAAACCCGGCAAATCGTTAACGCTATCAGGGCCGAACCGTCTCCAACCGGGGGTTTTGCACGCCGTACTTGGGGTGTATCCCCGGTGGAGAAAAGATGCTGATCGGATCACCATGCCCCACGCCATTGCCCTTTTCCTGACCCTGCTGATCGGCGCGGCCATCGGCTGGTTCACCCTGACACCCCCCGACCCGCCCGGCAGCCCCCTGCCGCTGACCGACAAGCAATTGCACGCGCTGGCCTTCGGCATCTTGGTCCTGCCCGTGGCCCTCTCCCGCCCCCGTGCGCTTCTTTGGCTTGCCCCCCTCGCCCTGGCCTACGGTGCGGCGATCGAACTGATCCAACCCAGCGTGGGGCGCACCGGCGAATGGGCTGACCTGTGGGCCGATGGGGTTGGTATCGCGTTGACCTGCGGTTTGGGCCTGCTCCGAAGCCGTTTTGGGAAAGGCTCAACCACATGACCGCCGCCATCACCCTGCTTGGCACCAAGGGCGGCCCGGCCATCCGGCCCGGCTCTTCCATGCCCACGGCGATACTCGTTCAGATGGCGGGCCAAACGGTGCTGGTGGATGCGGGCCTCGGCTGTACCTCCGCCCTCACCCGCGCCGGGGTCACGCTCACCGATCTCGATGCCGTGCTGATCACCCACCTGCATTCCGATCACTACCTCGAACTCGGCCCGCTTTTGCACACCGCCTGGACGGCAGGCCTCAAAACTCCGCTGCCCATCCACGCGCCCGATGGGCTGAGCACCTACTGGCAAGGCTTTCTGGCCTCCATGGCGTTCGACATCGAAACCCGCATTTCGGACGAGGGCCGCCCCGATCTGGCCAACCTCGCGCCGATTCATGTGCTTGACGATACCACGACCCTTCACATGGGCGACCTCACCATAACCACCCTGCGCAACCACCACCCGCCGATCCGCGACAGCTTCGCCCTCAAACTCACCGGCGCGGGCAAAACCGTGGTCCTCTCAGGCGATACCGCCCCGATCCCCGAAATGGTGGATTTCGCCCGCGATGCCGACCTTCTGGTGCATGAGGCGATGCTCATCCCCGGCGTGCAGAAAATCGTCGACCGGATGGGGTACAAAGACGACCGCCTGCTCAAACACATCCTGCGAAGCCACACCCCGGCAGAAGAGGCCGCCAAAATCGCGCAGCAGGCCGGGGTCAAGGCGCTCGCGCTCAATCACCTGATCCCCGCCGACGACCCCGAGGTGACGGCAAAGGATTGGCTGCAAGCCACGCAACCGCATTATTCAGGGGACATTCATATCGGCCAAGATGGCCTGCGCATCACGCTCTAACCCGCCTGCCACTCGGCGATCGCCTCAATGGGGTACAAAAGCATGATGATATTGAGCGCCAGACCATCGCGGATAATCCACATGGTCAGCACCTCGAACCCGATGACCACCGCCACACTGGCCCACACCGGCAATACCCGCGACAGCCAGAAGCCCACGAACATCGCCGCGATATCCGAGGCCGAGTTCAAAACGCTATCCCCATAATAATCCAGCGAGATCGTCACCTCGCGATACCGCTGGATCACCGCATCGGTGTTCTCGACAATCTCCCACGCACATTCGACCAGCGTGGCAATCACCAAACGCCCGCCAAGCGATACCCGCCGCGCCACCAGCCACAGGATGGCGTAAAACAAGACCCCATGCAGCAGATGACTGGGCGTGTACCAATCGAAAACTTGCTGGCTGGCCTCGCTGGTCCCCAACTCGCCCCACAGGTCGATATAGCCACAGTCGCAATACGGCACCCGGCCCATGGCCAGCAGGGTGACCATTGTGCCCAAGGTTATCAGGGCCGTCAGGATAAGGGCGGGGCGACCGATGCGCGTGCTACTCGTCATGCGCAGGACTTGAGCACAAGCCCAAGGCACTGTCCATGGCGCGCTAGACCTCGCCGGATCTCCGCGCCCATGCCAACGCCAGAGTCACGGTCCCGGCCATCACCAGATCAACACCAAGGAAAATCCCCAACAGACCCAAGGCCGCTTCAGGCAAAGCCATCAGGATCAGGCCCGCCAAGGTGATTGAAATCACGCCCGACGCCATGATCCAGCCCCAACCGGTGGCCGGACGCATCCGCCAAGCCATCGCCATGCGCAGGGCCCCCATGACGACAAACATCAGCGCCACCGCGAAGGTCAGCGTGACGAGACCCGCCAGCGGGTTCAGCAACAACACGACCGCCAATAACGCCAACATCGCACCAAGCCCGCCCATCAACAGGCGGTCGCTCATCTCCAGCTCACGTTCACGCACAGCCCTCCAAAGCTCCATCAGACCGGCGGCCAGAAACACTGCCCCCGCCAGCGCCTCAACCGTCAGCGACGCGGCAAAGGGGTTCAGGAAAGCCAAAATACCCCCGGAAAACATCACGAGACCCAAGGCCAACAAGCCCTTCCACCCCCAATCGGGATAAACCTGTGTCATTTCCATATCTGTCTGCGGGGATGCCATAAGTCAGCCTCCTTCAAATTGCTTGAAAAAACTTGGGAACCGCCCCCCTTGCCTGTCAACCAACCCCCTATTTAACCTCAGGCGCAAAAAGGATTATCCTTTCTGTAACACACCGAAAGGATCACCCATGCCCGCCCCCGAAAACCGCTTCAAAACCCGCCTTGCCAAAGGCGAAATGCTTTACGGCTGTTGGGCGGGCTTCGCCGACGCTTACGCAACCGAGGTGCTGGCCACCGCCAATTTCGACTGGCTGGTGATCGACGGCGAACATGCCCCCAACGATCTGCGCTCCATCATGGCACAGCTTCAGGTCTTGGAAGGGCGGCACAGCGTGCCCGTCGTCCGCCTGCCTATGGGCGAGGTCTGGGCGATCAAACAAGTGCTCGACACCGGCGCGCAAACCCTGCTGATCCCCATGGTCGAAAGCGCCGATGAGGCCCACGATCTGGTCCGCGCCACCCGCTACCCGCCGCAGGGCATCCGTGGCTCTGGCGCGGCCCTCGCCCGCGCCTCGCATTTCTCGGCGATCCCTGACTATATCGGCACCGCCAACGCGCAAATCTGCCTGCTGGTGCAGGTCGAAACCCGTGCCGGTATCGCCGCGCTGGATGACATCCTCGCCGTGGATGGCGTCGATGGCGTCTTTATCGGCCCCTCGGACCTTGCCGCCGATATGGGCCACGCGGGCGACAGCTCCGCGCCCGAGGTGCAAGAGGCCATCCAAGACGCCCTCGCCCGGATCAAAGCCGCAGGCAAAGCCCCCGGCATCCTCGCGCTTGATCACGCCACAGCACTTACCTACCGCGACTGGGGTGCGCAATTCTTGGCCGTGGGCATCGACGTGGTGATGCTCGCCAAATGCGCACGCGAGACTATGGCCCGCTGGCGCGATGACTGACCTTCTGGTGGATCTCGGCGGCACCCATTGCCGCGTCGGGCTGGGCGATGAAACCGGGCTGCTCCCCGAAACCGTCGCCAGCCTGCGCAACGCCGATTTCCCCGATCTGTCCAGCCTCCTGCAAAGCTACCTCACCGCCCAGCGCCCCGCCCCCCTGCACGCGCTTTGCGCGGGCGTCGCCGGGCCGGTGCGCGGCGATGCGGCACAACTCACCAACCACGCTTGGCATATCGAGGCCAAGGCCCTCGCCCAAGCCACCGGCGCGGACACCGTGCATCTTCTGAACGACCTACAGGCCCAAGGATACGCGCTCGACACGCTGGCCCCCGGCACGCTGACGCCGCTGCGCCCCGGCACGCCCGACCCAAAGGGCGCAAGGCTGGTCCTCGGCCTTGGCACCGGCTGCAACGTCGCCGTGGCGCATCGGTTGGGCAAAAGCCTTTTCGTGCCCCCCGCCGAATCCGGCCACACGCCCCTGCCCGATTGCCCCGACCTGCGCCCGCTCTACGACGCCTTGCGCGGCGACCACCCGCACTTGCCCGTTGAGGCCGCCCTTTCCGGCCCCGGCCTCACCCGGTTGCACCATTGGCTAACGGGCGAAACGCTCACCCCTCAACAGATCATCGCGGCCAATCCGCCCGACACCTTCGCGCTCTTCTCGCGCCTCTTGGGCGAAGCCGCAGCCCCCCTCTGCCTGCACCACATGGCCACCGACGGCCTCTTCCTCATCGGCGGAATGGCCCGCGCCATTTCCCCGCATATCATCTGGGAGGTCTTCACCCCCGCCTTCACCGCCCGCGGGCCTTACACCGGGATCGTGGCAAACATCCCCATCACCCTCATCACCGACGACACCGCGGCCCTCAGGGGCTGCGCGCAGTACCTAAGCCAAACAATACACTATCCTTAGCCCCACACACCCACTTCCACCCCGCCCATCCCTCTGCCATAATGCGCCCCAACCCATAAAACAAAGAGCAGCGCAGACATGGCCGACGATCTTCTTTCCCCAGCGGAGCCCTCCGATTACGACGCCTCCTCCATCGAGGTGCTCGAAGGGCTGGAACCCGTCCGCAAACGCCCCGGCATGTATATCGGCGGCACCGACGAACGCGCGCTGCACCACCTCGTGGCCGAGGTGCTCGACAACTCCATGGACGAGGCCGTCGCCGGCCACGCCAACCGGATCGAAGTCGAACTGCACGAGGATTACTCGATCACCATCCGCGACAACGGCCGCGGCATCCCGATCGACCCGCACCCCAAGTTCCCCGACAAATCGGCCTTGGAGGTGATCCTCTGCACCCTCCACGCAGGCGGCAAATTCTCCGGTAAAGCCTATCAAACCTCGGGCGGGTTGCACGGCGTCGGCGCCTCGGTGGTCAATGCCCTGTCGGACTCCATGGTCGTCCAAGTCGCCCGCAACAAGGAGCTTTTTGAGCAACGCTTCTCGCGCGGCCTTCCCCTCGGGCCCATCGAAAAGGTCGGCCAAGCCCCCAACCGGCGCGGCACCACCATCACCTTCCACGCCGACGCCGATATCTTCGGCTCCCACCGGTTCAAACCCGCCCGCCTCTTCGCCTCCATCCGCTCCAAGGCCTACCTCTTCTCCGGCGTCGAAATCCGCTGGAAATCCGCGATTGAGGACGGCGACACCCCGCAAGAGGCCACGTTCCACTTCCCCGGCGGCCTGTCGGACTACCTCAAGGAAACACTGGGTCAAGCGGCCACCTATGCCGAACACCCCTTCGCCGGCACCGTCGACTTCCAGGAACGCTTCGGCACCCCCGGCAAGGTCGAATGGGCCATCAACTGGACCCCCTCGCGCGACGGTTTCCTGCAATCCTACTGTAACACCGTCCCCACACCCGAAGGCGGCACCCATGTCGCCGGCTTCTGGGCCGCGATCCTCAAGGGCATCAAGGCCTACGGCGAACTGGTGAACAACAAAAAGGCCGCACAGATCACCCGCGATGACCTGATCACCGGCGGCTGCGCCCTTGTCTCCTGCTTCATCCGCGAGCCTGAATTCGTCGGCCAGACCAAGGACCGCCTCGCCACAACCGAGGCGCAGAAACTCGTCGAAAACGCCGTCCGCGACCATTTCGACAACTGGCTGGCGTCCGACACCAAATCCGCCGGCGCAATCCTCGATTTCCTTGTGCTCCGGGCCGAGGAACGCCTCCGCCGCCGCCAGGAAAAAGAAACCCAACGCAAGACCGCCACGAAAAAACTCCGCCTGCCCGGCAAACTGGTGGATTGCACCGCCACCAACCGCGAAGGCACCGAGCTTTTCATCGTCGAGGGCGACAGCGCGGGCGGCTCCGCCAAAATGGGGCGCGACCGTAAAACCCAAGCCCTCCTGCCCCTGCGCGGCAAAATCCTCAACGTCCTTGGGGCTGCCTCCTCAAAACTGGGCAGCAACCAAGAGATCAACGACCTCACCCAAGCCCTTGGCGTGGGGCTGGGCACCAAGTTCAACATCGACGACCTGCGCTATGACAAGATCATCATCATGACCGACGCGGATGTCGACGGCGCCCATATCGCCTCGCTTCTGATGACCTTCTTCTTCACCCAAATGCGCCCGATGATCGACGCAGGGCATCTCTACCTCGCCTGCCCGCCTTTGTATCGCCTCACCCAAGGCGCCAAACGCGTCTATTGCCTGGATGAGGCCGAACGCGACGAATGGCTGGAAAAGGGCCTTGGCGGCAAAGGCAAGATCGACGTCAGTCGGTTTAAGGGTCTGGGCGAGATGGACGCGAAGGATTTGAAAGAAACCACCATGGACCCGAAAACCCGGAAATTGATCCGCGTCACCATCGACGAGGACGAACCCGGAGAAACCGGCGATCTGGTCGAGCGCCTGATGGGCAAGAAGCCTGAGTTGCGGTTCCAGTATATTTCCGAGAATGCGCGGTTTGTGGAGGAGTTGGATGTTTAAATGCCCGCAATAGTAAGTCCTTTAACAACTTTTGAAAAAACAATCAGTCGGTCAATCTCACTTCTAGACTTGCAGGACGCTGGAACTGAACTTGACGAAGAAAATGACTTAACGCGCTCCGCGGTTATCTTAGCAGTCGCCGCTTTCGACAGATATTTCACGGCCAAATACTGCGATGTTCTTATCCCGCATTTGAAGGATGATAAGAAGATATCCGATGAGGTACTCAAGAGACTGGAAGACGCGGGTCTTAACGCTCGTTTTTCCCTAGAGCTTTTGGCTTCTGATAGACCTTTTAGGAAGATACGGACGATCGTGCAAAACTCTCTCTCCAAATATACAACGCAAAGGTTTGAAGTAATCGACGATCTATTTTTAGCATTCGGCCTAAATGATTTGTGCGAATGTTCTCAAAAAAAGGCAAAGCGGAAAAATTTGCTTACTCGAATAAACAAGCTCGTAGAATTACGAAACGACATTGCACATGATGGCCATACAAATGTTCGCGGTGATCCAAAGGCGATTTCATCCGCGGACGTACGAGCGCGTGTAAATGACTTAAAGCTATTTGTAGAAAATTGTGATCACATTGTTAACAAGCGCTTCGGACTCGTTAAGCCTGTTTCAGCTTAGTTCTCGGAGACTATAGGCAGTCATCGCAGAATGCCTCGCGCGGAATCAAGGGCCGCAGGCCCGCCGCGCGATCGCCAGACCGCCCCCCCGGGCTGGCGATTGATAAACGTCAGCGCGCCCGTCAAAGTTTTCCGGACACCGCCACCATAAAGCACGACGAAATCACCCCGGTCGCCACCCCGCGGTCTGGCAATCCCGCGGCTTTCTCACCTACCCCGTAGGGTGCGCATTCATGCGCACCGCACCCGATTTCTTCAAAAGAAATCGGACCGAAGTCTTTTAAAGACTTCGGCACCCTCAATCACCCGCTCCGGGCTGGACCGGGGCCGCTCCCCGGTTTCGTACAAAACGCCCGTACAAAACGTACGAACTCCACCGCACGCCCTGTTAACCCGCCGGGCTGCGGGAAAAAATACCGACGCGATACCGACGTGATACCGACGCGATGCAGACAGGGGTTTTTGCCGTTAACCCAAGCACTTAGCCCCGATTCGCACCCCTCCCGCGCTTTCCCACTGTGCGCCCCGCTCATCCCTTGCTAAGTTTTGCCCATGCGCTGGCTCTGGCTCTTTCTTCCCCTGATCCTCATCTCCTGTGGCCGCCCCCTGACGGACACGGAAAAAACCTTTGCAAACCAGATGTTTGGCGACAGTTTCGATCCCCAAAGGGTGCGCGTGGTCGATGGCGCGCTGATCGGCAAGGCCACCTATCCGCGCCGCAAACGCCCCCGCCTTGCCTGCCGCGAGCGTATCTTCCCCGAGCCGACGACCCCCACCGTCACCGTCAGCCCCGCCGCCCTCGTGGTGCATAACAAGGTTTTCTACTCAAAGGATTGGTATCAAAGGAATTTTTTGCCCCGCTACCCGCAGGTGATGAGCCTCGTGCACGCCATGGTTTTCGCCCATGAACTCACCCACGTCTGGCAATGGCAAAACCGTCAGGTCACCGGCTACACCCCCCTGCGCGCCGCCCGTGAACATGGCGTGACCGATGACCCGTATCTCTTTGATTTATCAACGAAAAAAACCTTCCTCGACTACGCCTACGAACAACAGGCCAGCATCGTCGAGGAATACGTCTGTTGCGCCACGCTCGACCCCGAGGCCCCCCGCACCAAGCGCATGGAACAGATGCTCTCCAGCACCTTCCCCTTGGGCGAACTGCCCATCCCCGAAGCCACGATCCTGCCGTGGAAAGGCGCCGAGGTGAAGGGGATTTGCCGTATCTAAGCGTTTGTTATTGCTGGATACTTTCGAGGTACACCAAAAGCGCTGCCAAGGGCCGCGGCGTCGGCGTGAACACACCGTCCCCCACATCCAAAGGCACGGTATCGCCCTCCAACAGCAACCCGAACTCCGGCATTTCCTGCCCCGGAAGGCCGGTGCGGTCATAGCCATCGATCACGCTCAGGACCCTGGACCGCGGGAACCCCTCCGCGGTGCTCAACTGTGTCAGATCCGAAGGCTTGGGGCTCAGGCTATCGGCCCAAGGTCCGTCACCCATGCCGCTCACCCCGTGGCACTGCGAACAGTTTTCCATGTAAAGCTCCCGGCCCTCGTAAGGCTCTGGCATGGAAACCTCGGTACAGGCCACGATCAGCCCCAGAACACCCAGTGAAATCAACGTGTTGCGCATCTTGCCCCTGCCTTTGCTGTTTTGACCATCATGCCAAAGGCGCAGGGCTGGCGCAACCGGCTCAGGTGAACTTGCCTGCCAAAGCCTCGTTGATCAGCGCAATGGTCTCATCCACACCATATAGCGCGATGAACCCACCAAACCGCGGCCCTTGGCTGGCGCCCAAGAGCACCTCGTAAATCGCGGTAAACCAATCGCGCAGCGGCTCGAACCCGTGCAATTTGCCGATCGCAAAGACCACCGATTGCAGGAACTCCTCATCCGTAAAATCCGGCTCGGGCAGCGGGTCATCACGGCCCATGGCCTTGTTTTTATTGGCTATTGCCTCCAAGGCTGCCTCGGGACTGCTAAGCGCCTTGGCCAGATCCTGCAAGGCCGCCCGCTCCACATCCGTGGGCGCACGATACACCTTCGCAGGCTTTACGAAGTCATTGAAATAGCGCACGGCAAAGCCCGCTGCCGCATCCATACCAGGGTGCGTCTCGGGCGTGGCACCGGGGGCGTATTTCTTGATGAAACCCCACATGGTGTGTTTGTCCTCGGCACTCGACGCACTGGCAAGGTTCAGCAACATAGAGAACGGCACCACCATATCCGAGGCCGGCACATCCCCGCCATGAATATGGAACACCGGGTTATTGAGCTGCTGCGTCTGATCCTGCCCCGGATAGGCGCGCAACTGCTGATGATACTCATCCACCGCCTTTGGAATCACATCAAAATAAAGCCGCTTGGCGGTCTTGGGCTTTGGATACATGAAATACGAAAGGCTTTCGGGTGCCGCATAGGTCAGCCACTCTTCCATGCTCAGCCCGTTGCCCTTCGACTTGGAAATCTTCTGGCCTTCCTCGTCGTTGAACAACTCATAGGACAGCGATTCAGGCGGGCGCTTGCCAAGCGCGCCACAGATGCGTGAGCTTTGCTTCACACTGTCGATCAAATCCTTGCCCGACATCTCGTAATCTACACCCAAAGCGGCCCAGCGTAGCGCCCAATCGGGCTTCCACTGCATTTTCACATTGCCCCCGGTGACAGGCACCTCGACCCGCTCGCCATCGGGCTCTTCATAGACAATCGTGCCCTTTTCCACGTTGCGTTCCAACGTCGGCACCTGCAAGACATGGCCGGTTTTCGGGCTGATGGGCAGGAAAGGCGAATAGGTTTTCTGCCGTTCCTCGCCCAGCGTCGGCAGCATGATCTCCATGATCTTGTCGAACCGCTCCAAGGCCACCAGAAGCATCTCGTCAAAGCGACCAGAGGTATAATACTCGGTGGCCGAGGCGAACTCGTATTCAAACCCGAAACTATCCAAGAACGCCCGCAGACGCGCGTTGTTATGCTGGGCAAACCCTTCATGGGTGCCGAAAGGATCGCGCACCTTGGTCAGCGGCAGGTTCAGATCTTCGGCCATCTGCTCCTGGTTGGGCACGTTGCCCGGCACCTTGCGCAAGCCATCCATATCGTCGGAAAAGCAAATCAGCTTGGTGGGAATGTCACTCAGCACCTCGAAGGCGCGGCGCACCATGGTGGTGCGGGCCACCTCGCCGAAGGTGCCGATATGCGGCAGGCCCGAGGGGCCATAACCCGTCTGGAACAGCACATAGCCCTTCTCGGGCGGGGCCTTTTGATAACGTTTGAGCACACGGCGCGCTTCTTCAAAAGGCCAGGCTTTCGAATTCATCGCGGCATCGCGGATATCTGACATGTGCTCATTCCCATAATTCCTGCGCGCAAAAGCGCGCGCAGCGCCGCCCGCTTCCTATTGCCGAGGGGCCGGACAGTCAATATTCTGCACCGCAACAGGAATTCAACGCCCCGCGGGCGAAAGGACCACCATGACCGAGCAGATCCCACACCCCCTCTCGCCCGAAGATTGCCTTGTCGCTGTGATGATCGCGGTCTCGGCCTCCGATCAGGACATCCGCACCGCCGAACTGGTCAAGATCGAAACAGCCGTGAACAACCTGCCGGTTTTCGGCAAGTACGATCTGGACCGGATGAATATCGCCGCGCAAACCGTGTTCGATCTCTTCTCGGTCGAGGACGGGCTGGATGCGCTCTTCGGCCTGATCCGCGACAACCTTCCCGAACAGCTTTACGAGACAGCCTATGCGCTGGCCTGCGACGTCGCCGCCGCGGATGGTGCCATTCAGCAGGACGAACTGCGCCTGCTGGAGGAAATCCGATATGAACTCAGCATCGACCGCCTGCACGCCGCGGCCATCGAACGGGGCGCGCGCGCACGGCACATGACCCTTTGATGCGGGCGGCACTGACCCTTCTGCTATTGCTTGCGTGGCCTGTTCAGGCCGCGCAGCTTGAGGCGCGGATCGACCTGTCGGATCAGGAAATGACCGTGGTCTATGAGGGCAAGGCGATCCACCACTGGCCTGTCTCGACCGCGCGGGCGGGCAAGTTCACCCCAACCGGACTGTTTCATGTGCAAGCTATGAAGCGGATGCATTACTCGACGCTCTACGACAACGCGCCGATGCCCTTTTCAGTGTTTTTCTACGGTAATTTCGCAATCCACGGCACCACGCAGGTGGACAGGCTTGGCACCCCCGCCTCGGCGGGCTGTGTCCGCCTGCACCCTGACAACGCCGAAACGCTTTATAACCTGATCCGGCAGATGGGCCCCTCCGAAACCCTGATCGAGATCGTGGATTAGCTGTCCCTTTCGGGGGTTTCACCCCCGGACCCCCAGGGAATTTTCATCAAGGAAAAGCCCAAAGTCGCGCAATCAATCAACCCATGGGTGCAGGGGTGAAATTCGCCGTTTCCTTCCCGCGCGGTTTCGCGTTTAAATACCGGCGCAATTCATCCAGAGGTCAACCATGCGCCCCGTCTACGTGAACATCCGCTGCAAGCCCGGCACCTCCTATCGGGTGGCCGAGGAAATCGCCCTGCGCGAAATCCATTCCGAGCTTTATTCCACCTCCGGCCCCTTTGACCTTCTGCTAAAGCTTTACGTGCCCGAGGGCGAGGACGTGGGCAAGTATATCAACGAAAACCTGCTTGATATCGCAGGGATCGAACGCACCGAGACAACGCTGACCTTCAAGGCGTTCTGAAGATACGACCAACAGGGAGACAGATATGAAAATGAAAACGCTTCTGGCGGCAGGCTGTGCCGCGATGATGGCCACGGCAGGCCTTGCCGACGACCACAAGGTGAAGGTGGGGATGATCACCACGCTTTCGGGTGGCGGCGCAGGCCTTGGCATCGACGTGCGTGACGGCTTCCTGCTGGCCGCCAAGATGGCCGGGAATGACAACCTTGAGATCGTGGTTGAGGACGATCAGCGCAAACCTGACATCGCCGTACAATTGGCCGACAAGATGATCCAATCCGAAAAAGTGGACGTTCTGACCGGCATCATCTGGTCGAACCTCGCCATGGCCGTGGTGCCCGCCGCTACTGCACAGGGGAAGTTTTACCTTTCGCCCAATGCCGGCCCCTCGGTGCTGGCCGGTAAAGGCTGCCACCCCAACTATTTCAACGTGGCGTGGCAAAACGACAACCTGCACGAGGCCGCGGGCGGCTATGCCAATTCCGCCGGTTTCAAGAACAGCTTCATCCTCGCACCCAACTACCCGGCGGGCCAAGACGCCCTGACCGGCTACAAGCGCATCTACGAAGGGGAGCTGGCGGGCGAGGTCTTCACCAAGCTGGGCCAGAAAGACTATGCCTCGGAGATTGCCCAGATCCGTGCCTCCGACGCCGATAGCGTCTACTTCTTCCTGCCAGGTGGCATGGGGATTTCCTTCCTCAAGCAATATGCCGACAGCGGCCTTGACCTGCCGGTCGTCGGCCCCGCCTTCAGCTTTGACCAAGGCATCCTGCAAGCCGTCGGCGACGCGGCCATGGGCGTGAAGAACACCAGCCAATGGAACAAGGACATCGACAACGAAGCCAACAAGGCCTTCGTCGAAGCCTTCCAAGCCGAATACGGCCGCCTGCCCTCGCTTTATGCGTCCCAAGGCTATGACACGGCGAATCTGCTGCTCTCGGCCATGGGAAAAGCCGATGTCTCCGACGCCGAAGCCTTCCGTGCCGCGCTGAAAGAGGCCGATTTTGACAGCACGCGGGGCGATTTCGCCTTCGATAGCAACAATCACCCGATCCAGGACATCTATGTCCGCGAAGTGATCAAGGAAGGTGAGGTTTACACCAACAAGATCATCGGCACCGCGCTGGAGGATCACTCCAACGTCTATGTCGAAGACTGCAAGATGTAAGGAAAAACCGATCCGGGGCCTTGTCATGAGGTCCCGGGTCAAGCCCGGGACGCGACGCACCAGCCACCAATGACAGCCATTCTTTTCATCGAACAGGTCCTCAACGGGCTTCAGTTCGGGGTCATGCTTTTCCTCATGGCCGCCGGTCTGACGCTTGTGTTCGGGGTCATGGGGCTGATCAATCTGGCGCATGGCTCGCTATACATGGTGGGGGCCTTCGCCGCCGCTGCCGTAGCCGGGGCAACGGGCTCGTTTTTACTGGCGCTGGTCGCCGCCTTGGCCGCCGCCGCCGCCGCCGGGGCCATAGTGGAACTGGTGGTGATCCGCAGGCTTTATGACCGTGACCACCTTGATCAAGTGCTGGCCACCTTCGCGCTGATCCTGATCTTTTCCGAAGGCACGCGGTGGGTCTTCGGCTCCTTCCCGCTTTTCTTGGACATCCCCGATTACCTCTCCGGCCCCGTCACCCTGCCGGGCGGGATAGAATACCCGCTTTACCGGCTTACCATCATCTGCACAGGGCTTGTGATCGCCGCGGGCCTCTTTTGGCTGATTTCGCGCACCCGGCTAGGGGTGCGCATCCGCGCCGGTGAATCCGACCGGGAAATGATTGCCGCCCTCGGCGTCGATATCTCGAAACTCTACACCGTGGTGTTTGCCCTCGGGGCGGCGCTCGCCGGGCTGGCCGGGGCCATGGTGGGGGCCATCCAATCGGTGCAGGTTGGCATGGGCGAACCGGTGCTGATCCTTGCCTTCGTGGTGATCGTGATCGGCGGCATCGGCTCCATCAAAGGGGCGCTTATCGGCGCGATCCTCGTGGGGCTGACCGATACACTGGGCGGGCTGCTGCTCCCCGAACTGTTCAAACTCTTCATGGAAGCCTCGGCCGCCAGCACCACAGGCTCGGCACTGGCCTCCATGCTGATCTATATCCTCATGGCCTGCGTGCTGATCTGGAAGCCCCAAGGGCTGTTCGGGGGCCAAGCATGAGCCGCGAAAGCCTGATAAACGCCGCCCTCCTGCTGGGCCTCGCCGCCGTGCCGCTTTACGCTTGGGCCACGGATGAGCCTTTTACCATCACGCTCGCCACCCGCGTGGCGATTCTGGCGCTGGCAGGCGTTGGCCTGAACATCGCATTGGGCCTTGGCGGGCTGGTCAGCCTCGGGCACGCGGCGTTTTTCGGGATCGGCGGCTATGCCATGGGTATTCTGGCCAGCCACGCCCAAAGCTACACCCCGCTGATGGAGGTGCCCTTCCTCATCGAAGGCACCAAATCCATGCCGGTGATCTGGATCACGGCAGTCGTTGCCTCGGCCCTCGCCGCGCTGCTGATTGGCGTTCTCAGCCTGCGCACCTCCGGCGTCTATTTCATCATGATCACGCTGGCCTTCGGGCAGATGTTCTATTTCTTCGCCATCAGTTGGCCGGCCTACGGCGGCGAGGATGGCCTTTCGATCTATATTCGCAATGATTTTCCGGGCCTTAACACACTCGACCCGATCCAGTTCTTCGGCATCTGCTTTGCCCTGCTGGTGCTGGCGCTGTGGCTCAATGCCCGGCTGGCGCGGTCTCCTTTCGGGCTGGCGCTCAACGCGGCGCGGCAAAACGCACAACGCGTGGAAACCGTGGGCCTCAGCCCTTTCCGCCTGCGGCTGGCAGCCTTCGTGATCTCGGG
Organism: uncultured Roseovarius sp.; assembly: GCF_913057115.1. Taxonomy (GTDB): domain Bacteria; phylum Pseudomonadota; class Alphaproteobacteria; order Rhodobacterales; family Rhodobacteraceae; genus Roseovarius. The sequence goes on along the minus strand of NZ_CAJXNN010000013.1, from coordinate 59,268 downwards.
TGCGATCACCGGGCTGGCAGGAGCGCTTTTTGCCGACCTTAACCGCTTTGTCTCTCCCACCATGTTCAGCTGGCAAATGAGCGGCGAGATCATGGTCTTTATTATCTTGGGCGGCGTGGGCCGCCTCTATGGCCCGGTGGCGGGGGCCGCGCTCTTCATCACGCTTGAGCATTTCCTTGGCGGGCTGTCGGAGTTCTGGCACATCTACCTTGGCGCGCTTCTTCTCGGCGTGGTGCTTTTTGCGCGCGGCGGGGTGATCGGGCTGCTGGCCGGACGGAAGGTGGCGCATGACTGATCCCGTTCTTGCCACCCATGGCATCACCAAATCTTTCGGCGCGGTACAGGCCTCGCGCGATATATCCCTGTCGCTGCAACCGGGCGAAATCCACGCCGTGATCGGCCCGAATGGTGCTGGCAAATCCACCCTCATCGCGCAAATCTGCGGCGGGCTTGCACCAGATGCGGGGCGGGTGGAATTTCTCGGCCAAGACGTAACGCCCCTGCCCACGCGCAAACGCGCCGCAATGGGCCTTGCCCGCACCTTCCAAATCTCGGCGCTGGCGATGGAAGATACCGTCCTGCAAAATGTCACCCTTGGGGCTTTGGGCGCGCGCGGTGGGCCACTGGGCCTCTTGCGCAACGCCCTCAAAGATCAAGACCTGCACGATAAAGCCATGACCGCCCTTGACCGCGTGGGCCTCGCCGGGCAGGCCAGCACCGTCACCGCCGAACTGTCCCACGGACAACGCCGCCAGTTGGAAGTCGCTGTCGCCCTCACCCTCTCGCCCCGCGCCTTCGTGATGGACGAACCCATGGCCGGGATGGGCACCGAAGGCTCCCACCGGATGACCGCTTTCTTGGGCGAGTTGCGCGATGAGGCGCCGATCCTGCTGGTCGAACACGATATGGACGCGGTCTTTGCCCTGGCCGACCGGCTCAGCGTGCTGGTCTATGGCGAAATCATCGCCACCGGCACGGTCGACGAAATCCGCAACAACCCGCAAGTCCGCGCCGCCTATCTGGGGGAAACCGCATGACCCGGAAAAGCACCCTTTGCACCTCGCGGCCAATGTCGGATGCCTCCGGCGGGGATATTTGGAAACAGAAGAAAACAGGCGCGCGCCAATCTTCTTCTGTTCCAAAATATCCTGGGGGAGTCGCCCGCAGGGCGGCGGGGGCAACGCCCCCATGTCCAAAGGAGGGCTTGGGGCCATGAGCCTTCTCACCCTGCAAGACGTCACCGCCTTCTACGGCCCCACACAGGCGCTCTTTGGCGTCTCGCTTTCGCTGGCCGAAGGCGAGGTGCTGGCGCTGATGGGCCGAAACGGGATGGGCAAATCCACCACGGTGAAAACCATCTGCCGGATGCTGCCCGCGCGTGCCGGGCGGCTGGAGTTCGACGGCCATGACCTGACCCGCCTGCCCTCTCACCGCGCCGCGCACTTGGGCATTGGCCTTGTGCCCGAAGGCCGCCGGGTGTTCCCCAATCTCACGGTCGCGGAAAATCTAACCGCCGCGGCCCGTCCGGGCCATTGGGACATGGAGCGTGTCACAGGGCTATTCCCGCGTCTGGCCGAGCGCCGCGACCAAGGCGCGGCCACCCTTTCGGGCGGGGAGCAGCAAATGCTCGCCATTGGCCGCGCCCTGATGACCAACCCGCGCCTCCTGATCCTTGACGAGGCGACCGAGGGGCTGGCCCCCATTGTCCGGCAAGAGATTTGGGCGGCCATCGCCACTCTAAAACGCGACACAGGGCTGGCGATCCTTCTGATCGACAAATCCATCACCGAGCTGGCCCAAGTCGCCGACCGCGCCGTGATCCTTCAGCGCGGCGAAACCGTCTGGACCGGCGGGTTCGATGCCCTCACCGAAGACATCACAACCCGCTATATCGGCGTTTAGTTTTCGCCGATCTTGTCCTGCGTCTTGGTCTCGAAATCGCTCGCCGCGTGGCGCTCGTGCAGTTGCTCATGCGGCTCGCCCATGGTGCGGTTGACCATCCGGCCCCGCTTCACCGGCTCACGCGCGTCCAACCGCTCGGCCCATGCCTTGAGGTGGGTATAACTGTCGGCCTCAAGGAAGGTCGCCGCATCACCATATTGCCGGCCCAGCACAAGGTTCCCATACCACGGCCAGATCGCCATATCGGCAATCGAATAGTCATCCCCGGCAACAAACTCATGCTCGGCCAATTGCTTGTCCAGCACATCCATCTGCCGCTTCACCTCCATGGTGAAGCGATCAATCGGGTACTGCCACTTTTCCGGCGCGTAGTGATAGAAATGGCCAAAGCCGCCGCCAAGGTAAGGCGCGCTGCCCATCTGCCAGAACAGCCAATTCATCACTTCGGTCCGCGCCGCGCCACTTGCAGGCAGGAACGCCCCGAATTTTTCCGCCAGATGCAGCAGGATCGACCCGGATTCAAACACCCGTACCGGAGCATCCCCGCTGCGGTCCACCATGGCCGGGATCTTGGAGTTGGGGTTCACGTCCACGAACCCGCTGCCGAACTGATCGCCCTTGGTGATCCGGATCAGCCACGCATCATATTCCGCATCATACCCGGCCGCCAAAAGCTCTTCGAACATCACGGTCACTTTCACCCCGTTGGGCGTGCCCATGGAATAAAGCTGAAACGGATGCTCACCCACCGGCAAGTCTGCCTCATGGGTCGCCCCGGAAACCGGCCGGTTTATCGAGGCAAACTGCCCTCCCGAGGGCTCCTCCCATTGCCAGACTTTCGGCGGGGTATATGCATCATCACTCATCGCGCGCTCCTGTCATTCTTCAGTTGCCCAAGAGGTAACCAAAGCACGCCGATGCGCAAGGTGCAGGCCCGCACAATCCCATGTGCGGCACAAAAAAGGCGCGCCCAAGTTGCCCCGGACGCGCCCTGAATGATCCATTTGAAAGGCGTCAGTACACCACGACCGAGCGGATCGATTCACCGGCGTGCATCATGTCGAAGCCCTTGTTGATATCCTCAAGGCCCATGGTGTGGGTGATCATCGGGTCGATCTCGATCTTCCCGTCCATGTACCAATCGACGATCTTCGGCACATCCGTCCGGCCCCGCGCGCCGCCAAAGGCGGTGCCTTTCCAAACCCGGCCCGTGACCAGTTGGAAAGGCCGCGTCGAAATCTCGGCCCCCGCCGGGGCCACGCCGATGATCACGCTTTCGCCCCACCCCTTGTGCGCCGATTCCAGCGCCGCGCGCATGACACCCACATTGCCGGTGGCATCAAAGGTGTAATCGCCGCCACCACCGGTCAGCTCCACCAGATGCGCCACCAAATCGCCATCCACCTCTTCGGGGTTGACGAAGTGGGTCATACCGAATTTCTCGGCCATGGGCTTCTTGCCGGGGTTCAGGTCGACACCCACGATCTGATCGGCTCCCGCAAGGCGCAGGCCCTGAATGACATTGAGGCCAATACCGCCCAAACCAAAGACAATCGCGGTTGATCCGATTTCCACCTTGGCGGTGTTGATCACCGCGCCAATGCCGGTGGTCACGCCACAGCCGATATAGCAAATCTTGTCAAAGGGCGCGTCCTTGCGCACCTTGGCCAGCGCGATTTCCGGCAGAACCGTGTGGTTGGCGAAGGTCGAGCAGCCCATGTAATGCAGGATCGGCGTGCCATCCAGCATCGAAAACCGGCTGGTGCCATCGGGCATCAGGCCTTGCCCTTGGGTCGAGCGGATCGACTGGCACAGGTTTGTCTTGGGGTTGAGGCAGTATTCGCACTCCCGGCACTCCGGCGTGTAAAGCGGGATGACGTGATCGCCCACTTCCAGCGAGGTCACACCGGGGCCCACTTCCACAACAACGCCCGCGCCCTCATGGCCAAGGATCGCCGGGAAAAGCCCCTCGGGATCAGCCCCCGACAGGGTAAAGTCGTCGGTGTGGCACAGGCCCGTGGCCTTGACCTCGACCAGAACCTCACCGGCCTTGGGGCCGTCCAGGTTCACTTCCATGATCTCAAGCGGTTTGCCCGCTTCGACGGCAACGGCGGCTGTGGTGCGCATCAATCTGTCCTCCCGAATATGATTTGCCCTGACTTTGGGCGAAATGTCGCAGGGTTTCAATACAATGTGCGACACCTGCTTGTGCAGGGCCGACGAATAACCAACTCTGCAAGCGGGAACACACCGGAGGGTAACGCCATGTTGCGGCTTGTTTTTCTTGGGATTGGGGCATTCGCCCTCGCGGCCTGCCAACCTGAAGCCGAAACGCCACCCGATATGGCGGAAAGCTGCGGCGCCGATGCGCTGCAACACCTTTTGGGCGAACCACGAAGCGCATTCGATAGCATGAGCGTTGAGGCTCCCACCCGTATCTTGCCCCCCGGGTCGGCCATGACAATGGACCACCGTCCCGACCGCCTGAATGTCGATCTGGATGAGGACGGCCGCATTACCCGCATCTGGTGCGGCTGACCTGCATGTGAGGACTCGACTCCGCACAGATGCCAGTCTAATTTGAGAACAAAACATGAACTTAGTCTGCTGCCCATGCCCGCCCGCCGCATCCTTTCCGCGTGGTTCCCCCACCTCGGGGCCGAACGCCTGTTGCGCCATCGCCCCGATCTGGCCGAAGGGCCCTTTGCCGTGGCCGATGAACGGGGGCAGGCGCAAGTGCTCAGTTCGGTCTCCCCCCGCGCGGCACGGCTAGGGCTTTACCCCGGCCAGCCGCTGCGCGATGCACATGCCATCTCGGCGCAACTGGTCACGCACGCGCGGCAGCCGCGCGCCGAGGCCGGGTTTCTCACGGCGCTTGCCCGCTGGGCCGAAGGGTTCTCGCCTTGGGTGGCCCCACAGCCCCCCGATGCGCTCATGCTCGACATCACCGGTTGCGCGCATCTTTTCGGCGGCGAGGAGGCCATGGCCCAAACCCTCACCCAACAGGCCGCCGATCTGGGCCTCACCGCGCGCTGCGGGCTGGCCGATACACCCGGCGCGGCTTGGGCGCTGGCCCGCTACGGCGATGCCACGCCCCACGCGCAGCGCACAGGCGACGCAATAGATCAAGAGGCCCGCGCCACCCGCTCCCGCGCGGCCAAGCGGCGCGCGGCCCCCAGCCTGCCCAACGGGGCCGCCGCCCCGCGCATCGCCCCACCGGGACAAGCACACAGCGCGCTTGCCCCCCTACCCGTCGCCGCCCTGCGCCTGCCGCCCGAGATCACCCAAGGCCTCGCCCGCCTCGGCCTGCGCTGCATCGGCGACCTTCTGGGCCAGCCACGCGCGCCGCTGGCCCGCCGCTTCGGCCCGGACCTCACCCTGCGGCTCGATCAGGCCATGGGCGCCGTGCCCGAACCCATCTCGCCCGCCAAACCGCCGCCACGCTTTGCCGTCCGCCTCACCTTCCCCGATCCCATCGGGCTGCGCGATGATCTGCTGGCCGCGCTTGACCGCATGGTGCCCAGGCTCTGCCAAGGACTGCGCGACAAGGGCCAAGGCGCGCGCCACCTGCGGCTTGACCTCACCCGCTGCGACGGTACCGGCCAAAGCCTCACCGCGGGCCTTGCCAGCGCCAGCCACAGCCCCGATCAGATCACCCCGCTGCTCGCCATGAAGCTCGATCAAATCGACGCTGGCTTCGGCATCGACCTGCTCCGGCTTGAGGCCACGGGCGTGGAACCGATCCACGCCCGCCAAACCTCCGGCCATGCCGAAGCCGCCGCCCGCGCCCGCCAGCACGATAACGCCACCGCAATCGACGACCTGATGACGCGCATCGGCGCGCGTGTGGGCCTTGACCAGATCACCCGCCAACACCCCGCCGATAGCCACATTCCCGAGAAAACCACCAAAACCATGGCCGCCGCATGGTCCTCTCCCGCAGGGGATTGGCCAGCCCCACCCCGGCCCCGCCCGCTGCTGATCTGGCGGCCCGAACCGGTCTTGGCCCCCGACCGCCCCGCGCTGCCCGAACAGTTCCGCTGGCGCGGCCAAACCCACGCCCCGGCGCAGGCCACAGGCCCCGAACGCATCGCGCCCGAATGGTGGCTCGATGACCCAAACTGGCGCAGCGGCACGCGCGATTACTGGCATGTCATCACCACCACCGGCGCACGCCTGTGGCTCTTTTATGCCCACGGCGGTGCACTCAGTTCAGGCTGGTTCTGTCAGGGGCGCTTTGCCTGATAAAGCCTTCGACCCAAAACCTGAGTCACAGCTTTGGGGCGAAGGCCGCCCAACATATGACTGTTGCACGCGCCCTGCCTTTGTCTGATGTGTCAGGTTAAAGGCAGGACGCTTTAGGCAATGGGTGCATGAATTTCCTTGATTTGCCGCCCCAGAGGCGCAACTCTGACGCCATGACATTCCAATCGCCCAGCCCCTTCCCCGCCAAAGGCGGACAGGATCAAGTGGCCTTCCACCGCACCGAACTTGCGGTGATCCTGTCACTCTATGGCCGCATGGTCGCCGCCGGGGAATGGCGCGACTACGGTATTTCCTCGCTGCGTGACGTGGCCGTCTTCTCGGTCTTCCGGCGCACCGCCGAACACCCGCTCTACCGTATCGAAAAACGCCCCAAGCTGCGCAACAAGCAAGGGCAATACGCGGTGATCGGCATGGATGGCCAAATCCTCAAACGCGGCCACGACCTCAAAACCGTGCTGCGCGTGCTCGAACGCAAACTGATCCGTGCGGTCGACTGACACATCGTCTCATTTCTCACTGGTCACCGTGCTGTCCTGCCCTAGCTCTGAGGCAAAAGGGTATCGAAAGGCATGACGATGGACAGTCTTACACTTTTGGTCACCGCGCTGCTGTTCGGCGGAATGACGTTTTATTCCTTCGGGTTCGCGACCTTTGTGGTCAATGCCCTGCCCGCAAAGACTGCCGGGCCACTGATCCGACAGGCCTTTCCGATTTTCTACCTGTTCGTGCTGGCCTGCTCACTGACCGCCGCCTTCTTGTTGATCCCCCAAGACAGGCAAGCCGCCGGCATAATGATCGGGATCGCCCTCAGCACAGTCTATGCAAGGCAAAGCCTGATGCCCGCCATCAATACAGCCACTGAAAGCGGGCAAACCACCCGTTTCAAGTGGCTGCACGGGCTATCGGTCGCGATCACCTTGGCGCAAATCGTGGCGGCGGCGGTCGTCATACTTCGGCTGGCCGGGGGCTAACCCCGCGCCGCCATGACGCACAGGATCTCGAACATGATCGACACGCCAAGAAAGGCTGTGCCGCCCGATTGGTCAAAGGGCGGCGAAACCTCGACCATATCGGCGCCCACGATGTTCAGGCCCCGCAACTCGCGGCACACCTGCAAGGCCTGATAACTGTTCGGGCCACCCACCTCGGGCGTGCCAGTGCCGGGGGCGAAGGTCGGATCGACAAAATCAATGTCATAGCTCACATAGGTCGCCCCATCGCCCGCAATCTCGCGCGCCTCTCCCATCACGTCCTCGACGCCGCGGGCATGAAACTCCTCGATCTCGATGATCCGAATGCCCTCGGCCTTGGCAAAATCGCGGTCCTCGCTGTCGTACATCGTGCCACGGATACCGATCTGCACCACCCGCTTGGGGTCCAGCAGGCCCTCTTCCACCGCCCGGCGGAAGGGCGTGCCATGGGTGTACATCGTGCCGTTGAAATAGCTGTGAAACAGGTCCGTGTGACTGTCGAAATGCACCATGCCAAGGGCTGCGTCCTTGGCCAAGGCCCGCAAAACCGGAAGCGAGGTGAGGTGATCGCCCCCCGCCGTCAAAGGCCGGACTCCTGCCGTCTTCACCCTGTCGTAAAACGCGGTGATCCGCTCCATGCTGTCCATGATATCCGCCGGGTTCGGACCCACATCCCCCAAGTCGGCACAGTTCACCGCCTCGAAGGGGCGCATCCCGCTGGTGGCATGCTGCGCGCGGATCATGGTCGAGGCATCGCGCAACTGCCGCGGCCCGTGGCGCGGGCCGGGCCGGTTCGTCGTGCCGCTGTCCCACGGCACGCCGATCAACCCGATGTCCACCTCGCCCAAACGCTCATGCTCAAGCGGCACATGCGGCAACCGCATGAAGGTCGGCACCCCCGCAAACCGCGGCAATTCGAAGCCGCTCACCGGCTGAAAGAATCCATCGCTCATCCCTGTCCTCCCAATCGTTTGTGCGCCGTGACCGGCCCATCCCCCTGCGCCTCGATCCGCTGGATCGCCTCCGAGATCGGCTCATAGGCCGTGGCCATGTGATAGGCATTAGCATGCAAAAGCGTCGCGTCATCCACAACCCATGCAACATGCCCTTTCCAGAACAGCAAATCGCCGCGCCGGGGTGACGTGTCGGGCGACAGCTCTTCTCCCAGCGCCCGTTCCTGTATCCCGCTGTCGCTGGGGCACTCCATCCCGCAAGCCATCAGCGCGGCATGCACCAGACCGGAACAATCCAGCCCCCAAATGCTGTTGCCGCCCCAAAGATAAGGCACGCCAAGGTAAAGCTCAGCCACAGTCACCGGGTCCTTGGCATAGGCGTCACTCAGATGCACCGTGGGAATCCAGCCCAGTTCGGTTCGCGAAAACCGCCCGTCCTGCCCACTGACCACCAGTTTCGCCAAATGCGGCAAAGCGGCCACCTCGGGGGATTTGAAGTCCGGCTCGGAATAGGCATGGGTTTGCCGCACCCAGACCCGATGGGTTGGCGCCGAACGCGCGGACGCGGGCAGAACATCGCCTTCCGCGACCCATCCGCTGTGCTGCGTGTCCTCCGAGCGCCCGAAAATGAATCCATCCCTGCGGCTTTCCCCCAGCCCGAAATGCTCACCATAACGCAATTGCCTGTCGCGGCCCAAGTCTGGCCGCTGGCGCAGGTCCGCCACGGGTTTTGCCACGTAAAAATGATCCGCGCCGGCACCGAAAGTGCCGCCATCCTCAAGCGCCGAATTCATGCAGGTAGAACCTTGGAAATCGCCTGCAAGATCGCCCGCGACCCCATGCCGATACCGCCCTTGGGCCGGGCCGGTTTCGCCTCGGGGTTCCATCCGTAGATGTCGAAATGCGCATAGCGCCTGCCGCCCGCGAATCGGCGCAGGAACAAGGCGGCGGTGATCGCCCCGGCGAAACCACCCTTCGGGGCATTGTCCAGATCGGCGATGCCCGGCTCGATCATCGCTTCATACGGCAAGTGGAGCGGCAACCGCCACACCGGGTCGGCTACCTGTTCGGCCGCGGCCTCTATGGCATGCACGAAATCCACGTCATCGCTGAAATACGGGGCAAGGTCAGGGCCCACAGCCACCCGCGCCGCCCCCGTGAGGGTGGCCATGGACAGCATCAAGTCCGGCTCCGCCTCGGCCGCATAGGCCAAGGCATCGGCCAAGACCAAACGGCCCTCCGCATCGGTGTTGTTGATCTCCACGGTCAGGCCATTGCGGGCGGTCAGGATATCACCGGGCCGGAAGGCATTGCCGCTGACCGCATTCTCCACCGCCGGGATCAGCACCCGCAAGCGCAAGGGCAGGCCCAGCTCCATGATCATCTGCGCCAGCCCCAGAACCGTGGCCGCACCGCCCATGTCCTTCTTCATCAGGGCCATTGACCCGCCGGGCTTGAGGTTCAGCCCCCCGGTGTCAAAACACACGCCCTTGCCCACGAGGGTCAGCAACGGCCCCGCGACACCCCACTGCATGTCAATCAGGCGCGGTTCGGCCTCCGGGGCGGCGGCCCGGCCCACCGTGTGGATCAACGGAAAATTCCGCTCCAACAGGGCCTCGCCACGGATCACCTCGATCTCGGCCTCGTGCTGCGCCGCCATCGCGACACAGGCCGCTTCCAGTTCCGCCGGTCCCATTTCGCTGGTGGGGGTATTGATCAGATCACGGGTCAGGCATTCACCCGCCGCAATCGCCTCGATCCGGGCAGCATCCACACCCTCGGGCGCGACAAGCTGCGCACCCGGTACGGTCTGCGCGCGATAGCGGTCAAAGACATAGCCCGCCAAAAGCCAGCCCAGCGCTTCCTCGTCAGCGCGGTCTTCGTGCAAGCCCTCGAAACGATAGACGCCCTCCGGCAGGGCCACAGCCGCCGCAGCCAGATGGAACCGCCCAAGGGCGCGCGCCTCGGAGGTGCCATAGCCCACGACGGCCATCAAAAGGCGGCCATCCTCGCCAGGAACCATCAAAACCTTGCCCAGAGCCCCGGCAAACCCCGCCGCGCGCACCCACCGGGTCACGCGCTCGGGCTGTCCTGCAAGCCAGTCGTCAAGCCTGTCTTGCTCCACCACATGCAGTGGAATGGCCGCTTCGGCCGCTTTGGCAAACGTCAGTCCCATGGCGCGCTCCTGTCATCAAGGTCGTCGCGCACAGCCTAGCCCAGTCATTCGCGCCTGCAAGGCATCAAATCGAAAGGTCCTGCAATTCCCAAACTTCACTCAACGACCGCTCGCCGATCCGCAACAACCGCGCCAGCACCGCGCCCAGGGCCACAGGGTCGCCGGCGTCAATGCACTGGGTGACATCGCGGGCCACCCGGGCCAGCATCCACATGCCGATCTGCTCGGCGATGGCAATCAGGCCGCGGGCCGATTTGCGCATGTCTTCGATGCGCCGCTCACGATAGCACCGCTCGGTATGCGATAATCGCGCGGCCAATTCTTCAAGCGCGCGACACACCACGTTTTCCGCGCCCCTCTCGCCAAGTTGATCGTACAAATCCTCCAAGCGGTCAGGATCCAGATGCACAACCTCATCCTGAGTCAACAATGTAACCTGTTTCACAATCTCACCCCTTCGAACTGCCCCCACGGACAAAGGCCAATCTGGCCTGTCAAAGGTTCCCAAATCCTTTCCGGCAGGCAAAGTCGCTTGGAATTTGTCTCTCGAATTCTCTGCGAATACGCTCTATCAACCCAAGGAAAAGCCGTACCGAGGGACCATAATGAAACACGCGCGCCCGCTGCCCACCTATCTTGTGCATCGTTATCACGGGTGGAAAGCCACGGCCTATGCCGAGAACCAAGCCTGGTATCGCCGCTTGGCGGATGAGGGTCAGCGCCCCCGCGCGATGATGATCTCCTGCTGCGACAGCCGCGTGCACGTCACCTCGATCTTCGGGGCGGATCAGGGCGAGTTCTTCATTCACCGCAACATCGCCAACCTCGTCCCGCCGCATGAACCCGATGGCAACCAGCACGGCACATCGGCGGCAGTGGAATACGCGGTGACCGCGCTCAAGGTGGCGCATGTCATCATCATGGGGCACTCCAAGTGCGGCGGGGTGCAGGGCTGCCTTGACATGTGTTCCGGCAATGCCCCGCAACTGGAAGAAAAAAGCAGCTTCGTGGGCCGCTGGATGGACATCCTGCGCCCCGGCTACGAGCGGGTGAAAGACATCAGCGACCAAACGGCCCAAAGCCGCGCCTTGGAAAAAGAGGCGGTGATCGTGTCCTTGGAAAACCTGATGACCTTCCCCTTCGTGGCCAGCGCCGTCGAAGCGGGGGAGTTGAGCCTGCACGGCATCTGGCACGACATCGGCGAAGGCAGCGTCGAACAATACAATGCCGATAGCCGACAGTTCGTCCCGATCTGAACCGACCGCGCGCCCCGTTCTCTTGCAAAGAAAACGGACCGAAATCTTTCAAGGATTTCGGCCCCGGCACATCGCGTTGCCCCGCTTAACGCAGAACCTTGCCCTCGGGCCATTGCAGGTCATACTCCAACCCGATCTCGCGGGTCTCACCTGCGGTGATGTCAAAGGACCACGCCAGAACCCCGCGCTTGCCATCGACATCAACCTCGCTGGCCCGCGGCGAGGCGTTCCATTCCACCTCCAGCTCTTCCTGCTCGGAATGCGGCACCCGGTCGACGACCCGCACAGGCCACGCCTGCCCGGTCAGATTCTCCACCTCGATCTTCACCGCTTCGGTAAAATCGCTTGATCGGGTGATGACGCCCCGCTGCCCTTCCTCTCGGCCCAGAACCGTCCGGGTCAGGCGCAGCCCGTCGATGGGACCGAACGACAGGTCCGCTTCTCCGCCCGCCGGGATCATCTCAAGGAACTGCTTGCCGATGAACCGCCCATCCAGATAGAACATCGCCTCACCGGTGGGCAGGATCAATTCGCCCGTGTCGTTCTCAATCCGCGCCATCAGGAAGGCACTGGGGTCAAACAAGGGTACCGCCCGCGCCTCGACCTGCGCCTGCGTTTCAAGCGTGCCCAGCGCCAGCCGAACACGGTCCGCCCCCGTCGCAATCGAAACATCGCCGGGGTAATCATAGGTCACGGCCAGCCCATCGAAATTCGCCTGCGCGGTCTCCACCGCCATCGGCTCGGCCCGTGGTGCGGCCATCTCGGCCATACCATCGGCCTGACTGCGTTGCAGCGTCTTGGGCCGGATCGCCTCGGGGTCGAAGACACGCCGCAGCCACGGGAACACCTCGCTGGGCGAAACCTGCTCGGACGGGCGCACCGTCGACAGGGTCATCGCCACATCACGCCAGTTTTCGCCCGTGGATTGTCGCACGAAAGCGCCGCGCTCAATCCGCAGATCGCCCGAATCCCGTGCAAGGTGCAGATCGTAGACCGGCGTCCATCCAGCCTCGCGGATGGTGTAACTCACCCGCACCGTGCCTTGCGTCGCCTCCTGTGCGGTGACCGCCACGGCCAGCATCGCCCGTTCCTCCTTCTCGGGGACAAGCGCGCGCAGGGCGGCGCGCGCCGCCTCCAACTCCTTGCGCAGGTCGGTCAGGGCGCGGTCCGCCTCCCCGGCCCGGCGCTCGGCCTCATGGGCGGCGCGCATGGCCGAAAGGCTCTCCTCGCCGATCATCCCGACCAGATCGCGCAGGTCGTTGGTATTCATGCCAGCAACGGCCTCGCCTTGGCCCAGCCGTTCCAAGAAGGCCACCCGCGCCTTGGCTGCCTGCACCTCGAGCGTGATCGCCCGCACATCAGCCTCGCCATCGCGCAGCGCGGCTTCCAGCCGCTCCACCTCGGCACGCGCAGCCTCGCGTGCGGCGCTCATGTCAGGGTCACGCGGCGGAACGAAGTCATCGCGTGCCGTGACGCTCCCCATCACCGCCCCATCCACGGAAACGCGCACCGCGGCCAAGGGCGTATTTTTCGGCAAATCCGTCAGGATCAAGTCATGCTGCCCGGCGGGGACGCTGAACTCCACCTCGCGTACCACCGTGGCCCCTTGCGGATAAAGCGTGACCTCGCTCACCTCGCTTGTCAGCGGGATATCCTCGGCCCATGCCGCCACCGGCAATGCCATGAAAACAAGGGGATAGATGATACGCATGCCGGACCTCCTGACAAAAACCTCACGTCGCTACTTGGGCAGAGCATCCACCGCTTGGCAAGCCGCATGTCGCGGCTCACGGCAAAACCCCGCCCATGCGAAACGCAAAACGGCCGGCGCGGTTCCCCGCACCGGCCGGTCAAATTGTTCACCGCGAAAGGCCCTCAGCCCTTCTTCAAAACCCGCTTGCCCAGCGTTTCGGCAATCTGCACCGCGTTCAACGCCGCGCCCTTGCGCAGGTTGTCCGACACGCACCACAGGTTCAGACCATTATCAATCGTGCTGTCCTGACGGATCCGGCTGATGAAGGTGGCGAAATCACCCACGCATTCCACCGGCGTCACGTAGCCACCGTCCTCGCGCTTGTCGATCACCATGATACCGGGGGCCTCACGCAGGATGTCGCGCGCTTCTTCCTCGTCCAGATGATCCTCGAACTCAAGGTTGATCGCTTCCGAGTGCCCCACGAAGACCGGCACCCGCACACAGGTCGCCGTGACCTTGATCTTGGGGTCGACGATCTTTTTGGTCTCGGCGACCATCTTCCATTCTTCCTTGGTCGATCCGTCCTCAAGGAAGACGTCGATATGCGGGATCACGTTGAAGGCGATCTGCTTGGGATAAACCTTGGCCTCGTAATCATCGGTCGGATTGTACACCGCCTTGGTCTGGTCCCAGAGCTCGTCAATCGCGTCCTTGCCCGAGCCCGAGACCGACTGATAGGTGCTCACCACAACCCGCTTGATCGTCGCGCGATCATGCAAAGGCTTCAGCGCCACAACCATCTGCGCCGTCGAGCAGTTGGGGTTGGCGATGATGTTCTTCTTGGCATAGCCATCCACCGCTTCGGGGTTGCACTCGGGCACCACCAGCGGCACGTCCGGGTCATAGCGGTAAAGCGAGCTGTTATCGATCACGACACAGCCTTGGCTTGCCGCCTTGGGTGCATATTTCTTGGTGGCGTCAGAGCCAATGGCGAAAAGCGCCATGTCCCAGCCGGTGAAATCGAATGTATCCAGATCTTCGGTTTTCAGGGTCTTGTCACCAAAGCTCACCTCGGTCCCGAGGCTGCGGCGGCTTGCCAGCACGGCAATCTCGTCCACAGGGAACTGGCGCTCGGCCAGAATGTTCAGCATTTCGCGGCCCACGTTGCCCGTGGCGCCCACGACGACGACCTTGTAACCCATCTGAGTTCTCCGTTTCCAAAAGTGGGCGGGTCATACCGCAGCGCAGCATTGATTTAAAGCGGATTCGGGTGATGGGGTCCATTACACCCTGTGATACGGGCTTCCCGCCAAAATCGACGCCGCCCGATAAAGCTGCTCCGACAGCATCACCCGCGCCAACATATGCGGCCAGACCATCGCGCCAAAGGACAGCTTGAAATCTGCCTTGGCACGCAAGGATGGGTCCACCCCGTCCGCACCACCAATGACAAAGGCGACATCGCCGCGCCCCTCGTCGCGCCACGCACCCAGCTTCCCGGCAAACTCCGGCGACGGGATGACGCGGCCGCGCTCATCCATCACCACCAGAACCGCGCCCTTGGGAATAACCCGCTCCAACAGAGCGGCCTCGGCGACCATGCCGCCTCCTTTCTTGTCCTCGACCTCGTGCACAGAAACAGGGCCAAGCCCCAAGGCTCGGCCCGTCTTGTCAAATCGGGTCAGGTAATCGTCAAGCAAAGCACGCTCCGGGCCGGCCCGCAACCGGCCCACCGCGCAGATATGCACCTTCATTCAGCTCTCGGTGGCTGGCACCGGGGCAGCCGCGCCGCCGGAAAGCCACATCTTCTCAAGCTGATAGAAGTCACGCACTTCGGGGCGGAAGACATGGACAATCACATCGCCCGTGTCGATCAGCACCCAATCGCCCGTTTCCTTGCCCTCGATCTTCGACAGGATGCCATACTCCTGCTTCAGACGATCGGCCAGCTTCTCGGCAATCGCCGTGACCTGCCGTGCCGATCTCCCTGAGCAGATCACCATGTAATCGCCCATCGCCGATTTGCCGCGCAGGTCAACCTGCACGATGTCTTCGGCCTTGTCGTCATCAAGGGATTTCAGGATGCGCGCAAGCTGTGCTTCGCTATTTGCGCCAGTGCCGGGCGCCATCATGGGCGCCCCCTGTTCAGCGGCCTGTGCCGCGTCAGCCGTAAAAGACAGGACATCGTCCTCCTTCTCAAAAGCGCCGCTCAGCCCCGGCGCCGGGCATATGTCCAAGGTAGCAACAGAAACGGGCCATTTCAATAAAACCCTGCGCAGGCTCAGGTGCCCTGTGCCCCATCTGCCGCATCCCCCAACATCCGAACCTCGCGCTGCGGGAAGGGAATGGAAATACCGTTTTCCTGAAAACTGTCCCACAAAGCCAGATAGACATTGCCGCGAATATTGGTCAGCCCGCCGGTCGGGTCCCTGATCCAGAACCGCAGGATGTAATCCACGCTGCTGTCCCCAAACCCCACGATATGGCACACCGGCGGCTTGAACTCCAACACCCGGTCCACCCCCTTGGCCGCCTCTATGGCCAAGGCACGCACCTTGTGCGGATCGTCGCCATAGGCGGTGCCGAAATAGATATCCAACCGCACGTAGTCGTTGGAATGGGACCAGTTGACCACCTGACCGGTGATCAAATCCTCGTTCGGAATAAGATATTCCCGCCCGTCGCGCGTGGTGATCGACACGTAGCGCGCCCCAAGGCTGTTGATCCAGCCAAAAGTCTCACCAAGGCTGATCACATCGCCCGGCTTGATCGACCGATCCAACAGCAGGATGACACCGGACACAAGGTTCGAAACCACCTTTTGCAGGCCAAACCCAAGGCCCACACCAATCGCCCCCGACAGCACCGCAAGCCCCGTCAGGTCCACGCCCACAGCACGCAACCCAATAAAAAACGCAGCCCCATACAGCAAAAGCTGCACGAATTTCACGGCCAAAACCTGCATGGAAGGCGAGATTTCATCGTTGCTGCGGATCCGCGAAGCGGTGGTTTTCGACACGAAACGCGCCGCGAACATCAGGGCAGCGACAATCACAACCGCCTGCAACACCATCCAGACCGACAGGCGCAGATCCCCCACACTTATCGCCGCACTGTCCAGAAGCTGCTCAACCTCCTCGGTCAACCCCAGAATGCTCAACGTCACCCAAGTCCAGGCCGCATAGCGCACCAGACTGCGCAAAAAGCCGTTGACGATAAACCGTGTGATCACCGTGATCAGAAGCCACGCCAGGGCAAGGCTGGCGAAGATGCCAAGCAGGTAAGAATGCGACGGCCATGTCACCGCCTGCATCACCCAAACCACCGGCCAGATCATCATGACAAACAGGATCAACCGCATGCGGCGATGAATCATCACCAGAAAACGCATCCGCCACTTGGGCCAGCCCTCGCGCCTGCGCATCCAGTCGTGAAACCACGGCGCAACAACTCTGGCCAAAACCGCCGCCAAAATGAAAACGCCAATGGCGATTCCCACCTGATAGGCGTTCCACGGCCGCAAGAGCGTCATGGCAAAATCCTGCGCCTGCGCCCACAGCCCAAGGGCGATTTCCTGGGTGTCCTGCGGAATGGCCTGCGAAAGGCCATCCGTGATGATTTCCTCTTCCATGGCCTCAGATTACACGCCCCGCGCGTCTCAACAAGCACCGACTGGACAATCGCGTCCTCACGCGGTCATGCTGTGCCCCGACACGAGGACGCGGAGACAGCCGATGACAACCACAATACTGACCCATGCCGATGGCCTTAAGCACGTCACCCCCCCCGGCCACCCCGAACAGGTCGCCCGACTGGAACGGGTCTGGGCGGCTCTCGCCAGCAAGGATCTTGCCCGTGAAGAGGCCCCGCTGGCCAGCAACGACGATCTGCGCCTCTGCCATCCACAGGCCCATATCGACCATATAAAAGCCTCCGAGCCTGCCGAAGGCATCATCCAACTGGACGCCGACACATGGATGTCCCCCGGTTCGGTCAATGCCGCCCTGCGCGGCGTGGGCGCGGCCCTGCGCGCCACCGATCTGGTTCTTGCCGGAAAGACGCAAAACGCCTTTTGCGCCATGCGCCCGCCCGGCCACCACGCCGAAACCCGGAAAACCATGGGGTTTTGCCTTTTCGGCACGGCGGCCATCGCGGCCAAGCACGCGCTCGATCGCCATGGCCTGTCGCGGGTGGCGGTGGTGGATTTCGACGTCCACCACGGCAACGGTACGCAGGATTTGCTCTGGGACGAGGCGCGCACGCTCTTTGTCTCCTCGCACCAGTTCCCGCTTTGGCCCGGCACCGGCCGCGCCGATGAAACCGGCGCGCATAACAACGTGCTCAACGTGCCGCTTGACCCGATGACAGATGGCGCAACCTTCCGCGCCACCTACGAGGAAGGCGTCTTCCCCCGCCTCGACGCCTTCGCCCCCGAACTGGTGATCATCTCCGCCGGGTTCGACGCCCACCGCGACGACCCGCTGGCACAACTCGAACTCACCGAGCCCGATTTCGCATGGGTCACCGAGCGCCTCTGCGATATCGCCGACAAACACTGTCAGGGGCGCGTGGTCTCGGTCCTCGAAGGCGGCTACAACCTCGACGCTCTGGCCGCCAGCGCGGGGGCCCATGTGGATGTGCTGATCGAGCGAGGGAAAGGCTGAGGCCCAAAGCGCCGGGTTTTGAGCCTTCCCTAAAGCGTCCTGCCTTTAACCTGACACATCAGATAAAGGCAGGGCGCGTGCAACAGTCATATGTTGCGCGGCCTTCGCCGCAAAGCTGTGACCCAGGGTTTGGGGCGAAGGCTTTAGGGTGCGCAATCTCTACGCATCTTTTCACCGGCCGCGCATCGCAGGGCCGC
Source organism: uncultured Roseovarius sp. (assembly GCF_913057115.1). Lineage (GTDB taxonomy): Bacteria > Pseudomonadota > Alphaproteobacteria > Rhodobacterales > Rhodobacteraceae > Roseovarius. The sequence continues at coordinate 41,187 of NZ_CAJXNN010000013.1, read as the reverse complement.
GGCGCGGCGATCAAACGACTGAGCTGAAGCGCTTTATCCCAGCCACTGGCGCGAAACCTCCAATCCAAGCGTCAAACCTAACCCAATCGCCGTGCCGTCACGCCAAAGGCATGCTTCCAGCATGACGATGCGCGGCGGGCCGGCGGCCCTTGATTCGGCGCGAGGCAACCTCCGCTCTGTCCCGCTCTGCCGACCTTCGCCCCATCGACCGGCCACTCCTCGCGAAGAAGCCCGTCAGGGCTGATGAGCCGTGACGGCTTGCACGATGTCCGCTCAGGGCTGAAATCCACCGTTCACACCCAAAAACCCGAACCATACGAAACGCCCGTACATTTCGTACAAAACCCACCGCGCGCCCTGTTAACTCGCCGTGACACCGCGAAAGATACCGACGCGATACCGACGCTTTACCGACGCGTTACAGCCTGGCCTTTTTCTTGTTAACCAAGGGTTTGCTGCCGATTCGCCCAAATCTTAACGCCGCGCCCTGCGGCACCGCGTCCGCCCCGTCGCAATCCCGCCGCCAAGCCCCCGGATGCTTTGCCGCTAGTTGAAGGGAATATTCATCAAGTCCGGTGCCCGCCGCAGGATGATTTCCTCGTATAGATTCTTCCGGTACCGTATGTCGGGCGGGATCGAAATCGCCAATTGAATGAGCCTGCGATCATTGAACGGGTTAATGAACGGCCCGCGATGCATGGCGGTGAAATACGAGGCTTGGGTGTTGGGCAGCAAATGCTCGATGAAGCCGAAGTCATAGGGTCGGGCCTGCGCCGCGCTTGGCAAGGTATCATACCATGCCATGTATAAATCCTGCCACTTGCCAATCTCTCGATGAACTTCCCCCTCCGGCGCTCCGGTACGCCGAATGCCATGCGCAATATGAACCTCGCCATGCAACCGATCACCCCGATACTGATTGGCGCGGATCAATTCCATGATATTACCGCGCAGGATGATGTAATCCTCGGGATAGCTTTCAAGCGCATGCAATGCGCCCAGCTCTCCCCGGTAACCCGACCACCCCATCTTCAACCGCATGTCGGCCCTTTGCCGCAAACTGGCATCTCGCCGGAAATAATGCTCAAAGGGATAGCCAAGCTCGGCCATGATCTGCTGGCCGGTGATGGCGTCCCGGCGCGTGTTGTTGTTGAACCGATGCGCAAAAAACTGGGTGATTTCGCCCAGATGCTCCTGCGAACAGGCTAATAGCGCCCGCGAATCTTTTCCGCCGGTCACCGGCATGGCGCATTTGAATTCCGAAATCCAACTCGCCATATGCGCGCTGAGGCGCTCAGTGATTTCGACGATGTTTCGCCTCACCCGTCGTGGTGCGACCGTTAAAACCGTATCCTCTCGCGGCCAGAACCGGTGGCTCGAAAAATCCGACAAATCCAGAAAATGGTTCGGAAGGCACCGGAAAACCTCGTTGTCCAGCGTTTGCCCAAAGCTCAAGGTCTGCTTTCCGGTCAGCACATTGCGCGGATCAAACAGCGGGTTCCTGCGGATCGGCCGTGTCAAGACAAGCCCCAGACTGCTGCCCACCCGTGACATCTCGGGGTTGTAAATGACCGGGATATCGCTCACCGGGTCGGGCAGGATACGCTGAAACCGCGGCGTCACGATGATCGCCAGATACCGCCCCGACAATTCTGAAATCTGCGCCTCAACCGATGGCCAGAACCCGGCATCTTCGATCCCGGAGGTTATCGTCAGGCAATCGCGCACCAAGCCGCTGTCAGCATAAAGCGCGTGCCCCAGCAGGAACCCGACCTGCGTCTTGTTCTTGTCCAGTATCTCCAAAACGCGCAACGCAAAACCGTGATGCAGCGTCCAGCCGTTCAAAGACTTGCTGGACCACCCCGGAAAGCGGACATTGGAATGCGGATCAAGGACATATTGATTGCGGAAGAGTTCCGCGAAATCCCGATCACTCGCTTGTGCCTTGATCTGTGCCAGGCACGGAATGGAATAGGACGGGCTTTGACTGTTCACAGTATCCAACCTTGCAAAGTTAGATGTCTGAGTATCAGCAGGCACCTAATTCAGGCAAGTTAAAGCATGACGCGCCAGGCCAGTTTCCAATGCCTGACAAAACCACGCCGACAGCAGGTGGTCGGTGCGACCGCGACTTGAAGAAAAACACTCGTAGCGCCTTTCGCACTCCAAGCCTGAAGACGACCGCCTTCCGACTGCCCTCGTGGCGTTGCCGAGCATTGCGAAGAAGCCCGTCAGGGCTGATAAGCAGACTGGCCCTCCCCGGAACGGTTGCGCCTGCGGCCCGACGCCCCGGCCCGGTTCCAAAGCTGCGCATTTGCCCCTACATAACCTTGCGGCAAGGGGTTCACCCCGCCGCCGCGAGGCGCTAGAACCTCCGCAACCCGAGGCAGGAGCAGATCATGACCCCCCCGAAACCCGTTGTCCTGTGCATTCTTGATGGCTGGGGCCTCTCGGACGCGTCCGAGGCCAACGCCCCCGTACTTGCGCAGACACCGAACTTCGACCGGATCATGCAGACCTGCCCCAACGCCACCCTGATCACCCACGGCCCGGACGTGGGCCTGCCCCGCGGGCAGATGGGCAACTCCGAGGTAGGCCATACCAATATCGGCGCGGGCCGGGTCGTGGCGATGGACTTGGGGCAAATTGATCTCGCAATCGAAGACGGGTCGTTCTTCAAAAACGAAGCCCTGCAAGCCTTTGTTTCGAAATTGAAAAAAACAGGCGGCACCGCGCACTTGATGGGGCTGGTCTCGGACGGTGGCGTGCATGGGCACCTCAACCACATCCTCGCCGCCGCCAAGGCCATCACGGAGGCGGGCGTGCCCGTGGCCCTGCATGCCATCACCGATGGCCGCGATGTGCTGCCGCGTTCCGCTCGTCCCTTCTTGGAGGCATTGGAAGACGGTCTGCCCAATGGCGCCTGCGTCGCCACCGTCACAGGCCGCTATTTCGCCATGGACCGCGACAATCGCTGGGACCGCGTGCAGGAAGCCTATGAGGCAATGATACACGGCGAGGGCATCCGCGCCAAAGACGCCCGCACCGCCGTCACCAACGCCTATGCGCGCTCCGAATCCGATGAATTCATCGCCGCCACAGTTGTGGGCGATTATACCGGGGCCAAGGATGGCGACGGGTTTTTCTGCCTCAACTTCCGCGCCGACCGCGCCCGCGAGATCCTAAGCGCCATGGGCGAGCCGGGATTTGACGCCTTCGATGCAGGCCAACGCCCTGATTGGGCTGCACTTTTGGGCATGGTGGAATACTCCGACATGCATAACCATTTCATGGAAACGGTCTTCCCCGCCCGCGACATCGTCAACACGCTGGGTGAATGGGTGGCCAAACAGGGCAAAACACAATTCCACCTCGCCGAAACCGAGAAATACCCCCATGTCACCTTCTTTCTGAACGGCGGCAAGGAAGACCCCGAACCGGGTGAGGAACGCTACATGGCCGCCTCCCCCAAGGTTGCCACCTACGACCTGCAACCGGAAATGAGCGCGCCCGAAGTGACCGAACACTTCGTCAGCGCCATCGAAGACGGCTATGACTTGATCGTCGTCAACTACGCCAACCCCGACATGGTTGGCCACACCGGCGACCTGAAGGCCGCCATGGCCGCCTGCGAGGCGGTGGACGAAGGGCTTGGCAAGGTGCTTGAGGCCCTTCAGAAAGCGGGGGGTGCCATGATCGTCACCGCCGACCACGGCAATTGCGAAACCATGATCGACCCCGAAACCGGCGGGCCGCACACCGCCCATACCCTCAACCCCGTACCGGTGATCCTCGTGGGCGGGCCTGCGGGCGCATCGCTCAATCCAGGCCGTCTGGCCGACCTCGCCCCAACCCTGTTGCACCTCATGGGGCTGCCGCAACCGCCCGAGATGACCGGGGAGTGCCTGATCGCATGAAGCCACTGGCCGCATTCGCAGGGATCCTCATGGCCGGTGCCGTCGCCGCACAGGAACCCGCGGCCACGCCTGACCCTGCCGCAAATGCCCGCGCCGCCGCCGAACGACTGTCGCGCGCAGGCCAGATGCTGGACGATGCGCAAAGCGCACGCAATCGCGTCAAGGCCCTGTCGGAAACCGTCCGCGCCTATGAGGACGGGCTCGAAGCCATGCGCGAGGGCCTGCGCCGCGCCGCCATCCGCGAAGAAACCCTGACGCGCGACTTGCAATCGCGCGAGGATGACATCGCCCGCCTGCTCGGCGTCCTCATGGCCATGGGAGAAACCCCCGCCCCGGTGCTGCTTTTGCACCCCTCCGGCCCCGTTGGCACCGCCCGTTCGGGCATGATCGTGGCCGAGGTGACCCCGGCGCTCAACGCCCGCGCCACGGATTTGCGCGAAAGGCTGAACGAGGTCGCCATCCTGCGCAGCCTGCAAGAAACCGCCGCCGACACGCTGGCCAATGGCCTGCAAGGCGCACAAAAGGCCCGCACCGCCCTCAGCCAAGCCATCGCCGACCGTACCGACCTGCCGCGCCGCTTTACCGAAGACCCGGTGAAAACCGCGCTTCTGATCGCCTCGACCGAAACGCTTGAGGGGTTCGCAAGTGGGCTCAGCGAAATCGCGGTGGACGAAGCGCCCGGCAGCCTGCCGGGCATTGCCGACCGCAAGGGTGAGCTTCCCCTTCCCGTAGAAGGCCGCATCCTGCGCCGCGCGGGGGAACAGGACGCCGCGGGCATCGCCCGGCCCGGCATCGTCATGGCCACGCGGCCGCGCGCCCTTGTCACAACGCCTGCGCCTGCTACCGTTCGCTATCGTGGGCCGCTTCTGGATTACGGAAACGTGATCATCCTCGAACCGCAGGCCGGAATTCTGCTGGTGCTTGCAGGGCTCGACGTGGTCTATGGTGACACCGGCCAAGTGCTTCCCGGGGGAAGCCCGGTGGGCCTCATGGGGGGAACCACCCCCGCAGCAGATCTTGTATCCTCCGGCTCTGCACAAGAGACGGATGCCGAACGCAGCGAAACCCTCTATATAGAGGTCCGAGAAGACAACTCACCCGTGGACCCCGCCCAGTGGTTCCAGACAGACGAAGGATAATCGACCCATGAAGAAATTCCTGATGGCCGCAGTCGCCGGAACACTGGCTGGCATCGTCGTGACCACACAGGTCGCCGCACCCCTGCTGGCGCAGGAAGCCGAGAAGCAAACCAATGTCTATGAACAACTCGACCTGTTCGGCGATATCTTCGAGCGAATCCGCTCGCAATACGTCGAGGAAGTGGACGAGGCCGACCTCATTGAGGCGGCGATCAACGGTATGCTGACCTCGCTCGACCCGCACTCCAGCTACCTCAGCCCACAAGACGCCGCCGACATGCGCGTACAGACGCGCGGCGAATTCGGCGGTCTGGGCATCGAGGTCACGCAGGAAGACGGGTTCGTCAAGGTGGTCTCGCCCATCGACGGCACCCCGGCCGATAACGCAGGCGTCGAAGCGGGCGATTTCATCACCCATGTCGATGGCGAAAGCGTACTGGGCCTGACCCTCGACGAAGCCGTCGACAAGATGCGCGGCCCGGTGGGTAGCGAGATCGTCATCACCGTCGTCCGTGAAGGCGAAGCCGAACCCTTTGAGTTGTCGATCATCCGCGACACCATCAAACTGACGGCGGTGCGCGCACGCACCGAACAACAAACCGTGGTGCTGCGCGTGACCACCTTCAACGATCAAACCTACGACAACCTTGCCGATGGTCTGGCCGAGGAAATCGAAGCGGCTGGAGGAGCGGAAAACGTCAATGGCGTCGTGCTTGACCTGCGCAACAACCCCGGTGGCCTGCTGACTCAGGCGATCAAGGTTTCCGACGCCTTCCTTGAAGAAGGTGAAATCGTCTCGACCCGAGGGCGCAACCCGCAGGATGGCGAGCGCTTCAATGCCACCGAAGGCGACCTGATCGACGGCAAGCCGATGGTCGTGCTGATCAACGGCGGCTCGGCCTCGGCCTCGGAAATCGTCGCCGGCGCGCTTCAGGATCACCGCCGTGCGGTGGTCGTGGGCACCAAGAGCTTCGGCAAGGGCTCGGTCCAGACGGTCATGCCGCTGCGCGGTGATGGCGCGATGCGCCTGACCACATCGCGGTATTACACACCGTCGGGCCGGTCGATCCAGGCCTTGGGCGTTTCACCCGACATCGTGGTCGAACAACCCCGCCGCGCGCCGGAAAGCGAAGAGGATGAGGAAGGCACCACACCGCGTGCGCGCTTCGAAGCGGACCTGCGCGGCAGCCTCGACAACGACAGCCTGAGCGAGGACGAGGTCCGCCAGATCGAGGAGGAACAGGCCCGCGCAGAAGAGATCGCCAAACTGCGCGAAGAGGATTATCAACTGGCCTATGCCATCGACATCCTCAAGGGCCTCACCACCTTGAACGGCAACTCCAAGCAATAGCACCCGGAAAACCAGACAGGCGGCCCGCCCTCACCGGCGGGCCGCTCGTGTTTTCGGCACCGGGATCTCGGGTCCGCCTTCAGCGGGCCCCTCGGCGCCTGCGGCGGGCGGGGCGCGCTGCGCGAGCCTTGGTGTGGTGGCCTGCGTTGGGAGGCCTCCGGCGGGGATATTTGTGAACAGAAGAAGACCGGCGGCATTGCAAGGCTGCTGGACTTACGGAAGAGTGGCCAAATGGTGGCCGACGAACTTGACCACGCGCCCGAGGTGGCCCCGCCCGCGCAGCGTATGCTGATCCTGACGCTTTGTGCGCTCGGGATCGGAGGTGCGGCCTCCTTGGCGGCGATCGCGCTGATCGAGGCGGTGGAGTGGCTCAATCGGGTTTTGCTGATCGCGCCGCGCGCCCGGGTGCAATACGAGGACGCCGGGATAATCGTGCCGCTGGCGACCGTCTGCGTGCCAGCGATTGGCGGGCTGATCGTGGCGCTGATGCTGCGGTACCTGTCACCCCTAGGGCGGCCATTGGGGCCACCGGCGGTGATCCAGTCGGTGCAGTTCGAGACCCCGTTGCCGGACCTGCGCAGCGGTGTGACCTCCACGCTGGCGGCCATGGTGTCTATGGGGTTCGGTGCGTCGGTGGGGCAATACGGCCCGATGGTGTATCTCGGGGCGATGCTGGGCGGCGTGGTGCGGCGATTGCGCCTTGGGGTTCCGAACCTGCCCGCGATCGCCGTGGCATGCGGCGTCGCGGCGGCGATTTCCACCGCCTTCAACGCGCCGATCGCGGGTCTGGTCTTTGCCCATGAGGTAGTGTTGCGGCACTATTCGACACAGGCCTTCGCCCCCACCACCATTTCCGCCGTCACCGGCTATGTTCTGGCCAATGTCATATTCGAGCGGCCGGCGCTCTTTCTGGTGCAGTTCGAAGGCGTCCAGCACGGGCACGAGTTCCTTTTGTTCGGCGCACTGGGCGTGCTCTGTGCCGGGCTGGCGATTTTGTTCATGCGGCTGGTGCTGCGGATCACTGCCATGGCCGCTCAATCAGGAATTCCACAGGTATTGCGGCCCGCCGCGGCCGGGCTGGCGCTTGGGCTCACGGCGCTATGGCTGCCCGATGTGCTGGGCGTCGGCAAGGAGGCGCTGCGTTTTGCCACCATCGAAGGCGCCTTCGGGGCGGGCGAACTGGCGGTGCTCGTGGCGGCCAAGATCGCGCTGACCGCCCTATGCATCGGCTTTGGCTTCGCCGGGGGCGTCTTCAGCCCCGCACTCTTGATCGGCATCCTCTTCGGCGCGCTGTTCTGGACGGCGATCGACGGCACCGGCGCCCTGTCCACCTCGGGCATCGCGGTCTACGCGATCTGCGGGATGATGGCACTGACCAGCCCGGTCATCGGCGCGCCCCTCACAACCATCCTCATCGTCTTCGAGTTGACCCGCAACTACGACATCACGATTGCCGCCATGGTCTCGGTAGTGGTGTCGAACCTTATCGCGCACCGCGTCTTTGGCCGGTCTCTCTTTGATGTGCAACTGGCCCGCGCCGGGGCCGACCTCTCGGCCGGACGCGACCGCGCCCGCCTTCAGGCCATGCCCGTGTCGACCTGCCTGACCGGCGATATCATCGTCGCAACCCAAGACACGCCGGTCGACGAGATCCACGCCCGACTCGACAGCTCCCCTTGGTCCGAGGCCTACCTGACCGATAGCGACGGTCGCTTTACCGGGGTCTTGTCCCGAAGCGCCAGAAAACCGCACGTTCCAAACCTGCAATTTCATGACGGCACGACGGTACTTGAGGCCATGCAGGCCCTGCGCGGTTTTATCGGCGACGCCATCCCGGTTGTGCATCGCGATACCGGCACTCTCATCGGCGTGGTCTCCGAAGCCTCGGTCATCGAAGCCTATCTCGACATCTCCCAATCCCTGAGGCGCGAAGAAAATGCGGTTCTTTAGCGCCCTCGTCGCCGTCCTCGCCGCCCCCGTTCAGGCCGAAGACTTGACCGTCGTGACATGGGGCGGGGCCTATGAAGCCGCCCAGCAACAGGCCATCTTCGCCCCATTCACCGAAGCCACGGGCATCGACGTCACCACGGCCCGGTACGACGGTAGCCTGACGGCGCTCAAGGCCCGCGCCGCATCGGAAGGCTGGGACGTGATCGACATGCTGGAACCCACGGCCATTTCCGCCTGCGACGCGGGGCTTCTGGCGCGGCTTGACCACGCCGCGCTGACAGAAGGGCCCGCCGATTTCGCCCCGGCCAAACTCCGCGAATGTTCAATGCCGCAAAACGTCTTCGCCACGGTCATGGCCTATGACCCCGATGCCTATCCCGGCATCAAACCCACCAGCATCGCGGATTTCTTCGATACCACCCGCTTCCCGGGCAAACGCGCCATCCGCAAAAGCCCGGATGACATTCTCGAATGGGCGCTCCTGTCCGAAGGCGTGCCGCCGGCGCAGGTCTATGACCTTCTCAGCACCGACAGGGGCCTCCGGCTTGCCTTTCGCAAGCTCGATCAAATCCGCGAGCACATCATTTGGTGGCAGGATGCCGCCGACCCGCCTCGCCTTTTGACCGAAGGGCGCGCCAGCATGGCCAGTGGCTACAACGGGCGCTTTTTCGCCGCTCAGCAATCCGGCAAAGCGCTCAGCGTGGTCTGGGATGGGCGCATCATCGGGCATGAGGTCTGGAGCATAGCGAAAGGCACCGACGCGCCCGAGTCCGCCCGCGCCTTCATACGCTTTGCCACAAGGCCCGACAGCATGGCACGCCTCTCCGAGCGCATTCCCTATGGCCCCGCCCGGCAAAGCGCGCTGCCCCGCATCGGCTTGCAACCCGGCACCGGCATTCCGATGCGCGATCACCTTCCAAACGCGCCGCAACACGGGCCCAACTACCTCGTGCGCGACAGCCTTTGGCACAGCCACACCGCCGACCTGCGTAAACGACGGTTCGAGGCTTGGCTCGCGCGTGGCGGCGATGGCGGTTGACCCCGCGCGCGTCACACCGCATGAAAAGGCCAAAGCAACCCATGAGGCCGCCCATGACCCCGGAAGAAATCGCCAAACTGCCCTATCGGCCCTGTGTCGGGGTCATGCTGGTGAATGACCGCAATGAGGTCTTCGCCGGTCAACGTATCGACAGCGAAGCCCCCGCCTGGCAAATGCCCCAAGGCGGGATCGATCCCGGTGAAGAGCCTCGCGACGCTGCCCTGCGCGAGCTGTGGGAGGAAACCGGCGTGCCTTCAAACTTGGTGACGGTCGAGGCCGAAACCACCGAATGGGTGCCCTACGATCTACCGCATGACATCGTACCACGCATCTGGAAGGGCCGGTACAAGGGGCAGGAACAAAAATGGTTCCTGCTGCGCTTCCATGGATCCGACAGCGATATCAATATCGAAACCGAGCATCCCGAGTTTTCAGAATGGCACTGGATTGCGCCCAAGGATCTTCTGGATCAGATCGTACCCTTTAAACGCGTCGTCTATGAGCATGTTCTGTCCGAGTTCAAAGCGCGGCTCTAAGGCGTTTGCGCCCTTCGCCGGGGTCTCCCGCTACGGGCAAGAACCGCTTGGCCTTCTACTGGCAAGCCCTTGCCACCCGGCTTTCCCCGCCTGCCGCGCCGTGGCATGCTGACCGTGTCGATTGTTAAAGCGTTTCGCGAAAAACCTGAATCGCAGATTTTCGCGAAATGCAGCGCAACGCTCAATCGTTGCACGCGTTCCGCCTTCCGCTGATCCCTCAGGTCAAAGGCGGAACGCTTTAGAGGGCCTGTCATGAGTGATACCGCCACGTCTCGCCATCCGCTTTCCCCGAAAGCCGGTACTCACCATCAGATTCACAACGCAATGCTCGCAGTTGCCCGGTGGGGCCTGCGCGGGGTGATATCAAAACGCCCATTGCGGCCAGCCACCGGTCTTGCTGTCCTGTCGCTATGCAGCCTGGCCTTCGCCCCGGCCCATGCGCTCAGTTGCCTGCCCCATGATGTCGCCCGGACCTACGAACAGGCCGCCCAATCCGACAAGACCTATATCGTCGTTCATGGCACCCTGACCTTCGATGAGTCGCGCCTGCCGAAAACCGATTGGCAAAACCAGCAAAAGACACCGCCCGACACCCTGATCCCGGCACGGCTTGAGGGTAAATCGCTGACGCGGAAAGGGTTTGTCGCGCGTTTCAGCCGGCCGATCATGTTCAATGTCCAGTGTCTTGGCCCTTGGTGCGCCAGTGCCAAATCCGGAACAGACTACCTTGCCTTTTTGCGCAGAACCGGCGCGCCATCGGGCTTGGGTGCAACAGGCCAATCCGCGTCCGGCGTCAGCTATCAACTCGACATCAACGCCTGCGGCGGCATGGGGTTTGCGGCTCCGTCCAAAGAGGTGCTGGAAACGGTGGTTGACTGTTTCCGGGGTGGCCCCTGCAAGCCACAACGTTGACCCCTCCTGATCGGTCTTGCCGTTGCCCGATATCCATGCCCTTCGCCTCCGTGGTTCCGAACCTGCGCAGGATCAGGCTGGCACGATCATCTTGCCAAAGGGTGAATCCGGGCGCGCGGTGGCCCGTTTCCCCGCGTTTCGTACGAAACTTTTCCGGCACACCCTTGTTTTCGTACGAAATCAGAGGGGAAAGCGTACGACTCGTACAAAATCCTTAGCGGCGGCGCAGGTGTCCCAGAACCGTCTGACTGGGGTGCCCGTCGGCCTTTACACCGATTGAGCGTTGGAAGGCCTGAATCGCGCCCACCGTGTTCGGCCCGATCAAACCGTCGATCTTTTCGACGGCAAAGCCCTTTCGTTTCAACCGGCGCTGAAGTTCCTTTTTCTCGTTGAAGCTCAGGGGCTTATACCCACGCGGCCAACTTGCCTGAATCGGCGGGCCACCCTTGATCCGGTCCGAAAGATGCCCCACCCCGATCACATAGGCATCGGCGTTGTTGTACCGTTCAATGACCCGGAAGTTGTCGAACACCATGAAGGCCGGTCCCCCCGTCCCCGCCGGAAGCATGATCGAGGCCTGCCCAAAATCTCGTATGGGTTCCCCATCCATCCCCACAACACCTTGTGTCGCCCAATAAGACGGCATCGCCGTGTTGCTGCGTTTCGCACGCCCCGGGCTAAACCCGCGCGGCACCCGCACTTCAACGCCCCAAGGTTGCCCCTTGGTCCAGCCAAAGCGTTTCAGGTAAGCCGCCGTCGAGGCCAAGGCATCCGTCGGATCATCCGACCAGATGTCGCGTTTGCCATCCCCGGTGAAATCCACGGCATAGGCTTCGTAGGAAGTCGGGATAAACTGCGTATGGCCCATGGCCCCGGCCCATGACCCCTTCATATTGCCCGGCGTCACATCCCCGGACTGCAGGATTTTCAAAGCCGCAACCAGTTGAGATTCAAAGAATTTTCCACGCCGCCCATCAAAGGCCAAGGTCGCGAGGGACTCGATCACGGGCAATGTTCCACGCCTGTCTCCATAGGAGCTTTCCATCCCCCAGACGGCCACGACAACCTCTTTCTCGACACCATAGCGCCGCTCGATCGCATTGAGCGTCCGGCTATGACGACGCAGCATTTGCTGCCCGTCGCGCACACGCACAGGGTTGGTTGCGCTATCGAGGTAATCCCAAATCTTCTTGGTGAATTCCGATTGGTTGCGGTCTTTCTGGATCACGCTGGTGTTGTAGCGGACGTCACGAAAGGCTTGGTCGAACACCCGCGAACTGATGCCTTGCGCCCGCGCGCGGCCCCGGAACCCATCAATCCACCGCTGGAACGCCCGGTTCGAGGTCGATACCTGAAGCACATTTGCATCGGCGCCCAAATCCGAGGGGCGCGCCACCGGGCGCAGACTGCTGACAGGTGTATCGATCACCATGATCGCCGCTTCGCTGATCAGCCCCGATCCCGGTCTCGCCTGTGGTCGCAAAGAGGTTTCGACCGGCGCGGCATGCGCCATTGTTACAGCAGACATGGCCACAAGTGCGGACCAAACACCACCATTTGGCATTGCTCGACCCCTTTGTTTCTGGGTTTTAGGCCATGGTAGCGCGAATATTCTCGAATCGAAAGAAAACTTACCAACCGCCGCGAAACATCGCCGACTTGCCTAGCGGCGGCTTCGCTTCACCTTGCGTTTGGTCTTATCAGCCTTCCTTTTGGCCTTGGCCTGCTTGCGTCGGGGCGGCTTGCCCCGCCCCTTGGCTGGGCCGCGCGGCATCTTCTCGCCTTCGATGCTGATCAGCTCAAGCGCGATCCCGCCCGTCACCGGTGCCGCCTCCGATAGTTTCACCGTCACCCGCTGGCCCAACTGGATGGTCAGGCCCGTATCGTCCCCCATCAGCGTGCCGGCATCCCGGTCAAAATGGAAAAACTCCCGCCCCAAGGACCGCACCGGGATCAACCCGTCGGCCCCGGTTTCATCCAGCTTCACGAAGGCCCCAAACTTGGCGATGCCATTGATCCGCCCGGTAAATTCCTCGCCCACCCGTTCCGACAGGAAGGCAGCAAGATAGCGGTCGGTTGTATCCCGCTCGGCGGTCATCGACCGTCGCTCGGTGTCGGAAATATGCTGTGCCGTTGTCTCCAGTTTGTCGATATCCTGCGGGCGCAACCCGTCGTCGCCCCAGCCATGCGCCAGAATCAACGCCCTATGCACCACCAGATCCGCATAGCGCCGGATGGGTGAGGTGAAATGCGCATAGGCCTGCAATGCAAGGCCGAAGTGCCCGAAATTGCTGGGCGCATAATACGCCTGCGTCATCGACCGCAGGGTGGACATGTTGATCACTTCGGAATGATCGGTGTCCTCGGCGGCCTCTAGCAACGCATTGAGATGCGCGGTTTTCAGCACCTGCCCCTTGGCCAGCGTCAGGCCCGCCGCATCGGCCACATCGCGCAGGGTGTCCAGCTTCTCGGGCGAGGGTTCTTCATGCACCCGGAACAGCAGCGGCGATTTCTTGGCGATCAAGGTTTCGGCGGCGGCCACATTGGCCAGCACCATGAATTCCTCGATCAGCTTATGGGCATCCAGACGGTCGGCGAAATTCACCGACAGAACTTTGCCCTCCTCGCTCAGGATCACCTTGCGCTCCGGCAGGTCCAGATTGAGCGGCTGCCGCCGCGCGCGGGCCTTTTCAAGCGCCCCGTAGGCACCGTAAAGCGGGCGGATCACATCCTCCATCAGCGGGCCGCATTGCTCATCCGGCTCCCCGTCCATGGCGGCCTGTACCTGTTGGTAATTAAGGGACGCCGCCGAGCGCATGAGCCCGCGCACAAACCTGTGCCCCACCTTTTCGCCATTCGCGGCAATCTGCATCCGCACGGCGATACAGGCACGCGGCACCCCTTCGTGCAGCGAACACAGGTCACCCGACAGCCGATCCGGCAACATCGGCACCACGCGGTCGGGGAAGTAACTGGAATTTCCGCGCTTGCGGGCCTCACCATCCAATGCACTACCGGGCGTGACGTAATGCGCCACATCGGCAATCGCGACCCAGATCACATAGCCGCCTTCGTTCTTGGGGTCGTCATCGTCATGCGCCCAAACCGCATCATCGTGGTCGCGGGCATCGCTTGGGTCGATGGTGACAAGCGGCATATCCCGCATATCCTCGCGCCCCTTGAGGCCCGCGGGTTTCATGCGGTCGGCCTCGGCGATCACCTCGTCTGGGAAATCATCGGGAATCCCGTGCTGATGAATGGCAATGAGCGACACCGCCTTGGGCTCTGACGGGTCGCCCAACCGCTCCACCACCCGCGCGCGCGGCAGGCCCATCCGGCCCTTGGGGCCGGATTGTTCGGCCTCGACCAACTCGCCATCCTTGGCGCCGCCTGTGGCATCCTCGGGCACCTGCCATTCCTTGCCGTCGCCCTTGTCGATGGGCACGATCCGCCCGCCTTCCGAGCGCTTGCGGAATATCCCCAGCACCTTGCGCGGGTTGGCCCCGATCCGGCGAATAAGCCGCGCCTCGTAATGGTGATCCTCGCCCTTCACCTCTTGCAGCCGGGCCAAGATACGGTCGCCCTCGCCAAGTGCCGGATCACTGGCACGCGGGATCAACAGTACAACAGGCTCTACGCCCTCGCCCTGCCATTCCAAGGGCTTGGCCAGAAGCTCCCCGTCATTTGTCATGCCCGAAACCTGCAACACGCTCACCGGCGGCAGTTTGTCCGGGTCGCGATAGGTCTTCTTGCGCTTCTCAAGATGGCCACCTTCCTCAAGCTCCTTGAGGATACGCTTGAGGTCGATCCGCGCAGCGCCCTTGATGCCAAAGGCCTTGGCGATATCGCGTTTCGAGGTGAGGGTCGGGTTATCCGAAATCCATTGCAGGATTTCGTCTTTGGAGGGCATTTGGCTCATAGCTTTGGCCTAACACGAATGATGAACGGGGGCCATTGCCGAAACGCATCATGCGGCCCGGCCAAACAACCCGGTCAGCGCGCGTTTGACCAAGCCGGTGACCGAGGGCCGCTTGCCCCGCGTGAACGGCAAGGGGCGGCAGACCTCCATCGCGGCCACGCCAACGCGGGCGGTCAGCGCACCGTTCACCACCCCCTCACCAAAGCGGCGCGAGATTTTCGACAAAACCCCGCCCCCCGCGACCGAACCGATCAGGTCATCGCCCACGGCGACGGCCCCGGTGGCCACCAAATGGGTCATCACCGCCCGCGCCAAGCGCCAACTGCCAAGAGTACCGGACCGCCCGCCGTAGATCTCGGCAATCCGCCGGATCATCCGCAGGTTTGACGTTAATGCGGCCACCACATCGGCCAAGGCCAGTGGCACAACAGCGGTCACCGTTGCCACTTGGCGGGCGGCGGCTTCGATCTCACGCGCGGCGGCGGCATCCAAGGGGGCCAGAACCTCCGCCTCGGCCAAACCCAGAAGGCCAGAGGCATCGAATTGATCGCCCTGCAACTCGGCCAGTTTATCGCGGCCCCAACGGGTATCCTCCCGCCCCTTGTAAAGCGCGTTGAGGTCGCGGACCACGGCGCGCGCCTTGGCCAAATCCTCTTCGCCAAGCGCCTCCTCGGCCTGCCGGTGCAAACGGTCCATCCGCGACAGCCGCGAGAACGCCGCCAACTCCTTTAGCGCGATGACCAGCAAGACCACGACGAAGGCCGCGATCAGGCCGGTTATGGCATAGCCCAAAACAGGCGAGCGCGCGATCAACCCGGTGACGAAATCCCACGCGGCCACCGAAATAACCGCGCCCAAAATGGTCAGCAAAAGCCCCCAAAACAGCCTCGCCAAACGCGACGGGCGGCGCGCCGCCAAGGTCGCCACCGTCTGCATCGCACGCCCCTCGGGCGGCACCGGCATTTCGGGGTCGGGCACGGGCGGCGCGCTATCCGGCCTCGCTGCGGCCTCCTTGCCTTCCAAATCAATCAGGATCGGCCCCTTGGTCATGTCAAAGCGCCTCCTGCGCGTGCCAGATCATCCGCAAATCCGGCAAGTTCTCATCATTGCCCGCACCGATACCGCGCCCGGCCTCGGCAAAGCCTTCGCGCGCATAAAACGCCCAAGCGCCCCGGTTTTGCTGCAAAACGTATAAATCCAGATGCCCCACCTCGGCCTTGGCTTCCTGCAAAAGCGCATGTCCCACACCGCGCCCCTGCGCCTTTGGGTGGACATAAAGCGCATGGATCCGGCTGTCTTCGCGCACGATAAACCCAACGGGGCGCGCGCCCTCATAGGCCACCCGCACCCAGCCCCGCCGAAGGACCGTGCAGATCATCCGCAGATCGGTGAAACGCGAGCGAACTTTCGGCAACCACGCCGTGCCGCGCGTGAAGGCCCACAAGATCGCCAAAAGCCGCGGCACATGGCCGATATGCCCCTGCCCCAACCTCATAGCTTGTCCCCGATCAGGAACTGCGCCGCCCGATCCAGCCGGATATGCGGCGGCCCTTCCCCGGGCCTGAGCGACAGCTTGGCAGGCGCGAAATTCATCACCTCGTAATCCGCATCCAGCCATTTTTCCGCCCCCTCCCGCGCTGGCCCCAAAAGGCGCGCGGGGTCTTGCGGCAGATCACCGGGATAAAAGGCCGCTTGTTTGCCGCTGCTCAACAGCCGCCCGCGCACGCAGTCCAAGGGCGTGCCATCATGGTCGATGGTTTCCTCGACCGTGGCGCGCAGCGCGGCCAATGCCATGGCCTGTGTCTCGGCCCCGGCAAAATCCGCCCGGTCGCGGGCATCGCGGGTCAGGGCCGCCATGATGTTGGTCAGGCGGGCGTGTTGGCTGTGATGCAGATGGTCGGCCTTGGTGGCGGCAAACAGGATTTTTTCCACCCGCTGCCCCAGCAAAAGCCGCGACAGAAAGGCGTTCTTGCCGGGCCGGAATGCGCCCAGAATCTCCGCCATGGCGCGGCGCATGTCCTCCACCGCCTGCGGGCCACTGTGAATGGCCCCCAAAGCATCGACCAGAACAACCTGCCGGTCGATCCGCGCGAAATGATCGCGAAAGAAGGGTTTGACCACCTGCGCCTTATAGGCCTCGAACCGACGCTCCATCTCCCGCCACAGGGACTTGCGCGGCGGGCTGTCGGGCGCGGGAAGTGGTGCAAAGGTGATCGCGGGAGAGCCCGCCAAATCCCCGGGAAGCAAAAAGCGCCCCGGCGTGCAGTCATAAAATCCGGCCAGCCGCGCCTCCTGCAAGTATTCGGTAAACCCCCGCGCCAACCCCTGCGCCACGGGTTCCTCCAACTTGCTGGCCGCATCGGCGGCCTTGGCCTGCGCCAAATAGTCCTCCGACTGAGGGCGCGCCTCGATCCGGGTCAAAACTTCCTCGGACCACTGGGCATAGGTCTTGTCCAAGAGCGCCAGATCAAGCAGCCACTCGCCGGGGTAATCCACGATATCCAGATGCACGGTGCGCGGCCCCGAAAGCCCGCCCAAAAGCCCCGTGGCCTGCACCCGAAGCGACAAACGCAGCTCCGACACCGCCCGCGTGCTTTCGGGCCAACGGGGGTCTTGCCCGGTCACGGCAGCCAAATGCGCCTCGTAATCGAAACGCGGTACCGTATCGTCGGGCTGTGGCTGCAAGAAGGCCGCGCTAATCCGGCCATCGGCGGCGGCGACAAGCCCCGGCATCCGCCCCCTGTTCATCAAATTCGCAACAAGCGAGGTGATGAAAACGGTTTTTCCCGCACGGCTGAGCCCCGTGACACCCAGCCGGACAACCGGCTCAAAGAATGTCTCCGACAGGGTGTCGGTCACATTCTCGACCCCGCGTGTCAGGCCATCGGCGATATCGGTGATGATCAAAAGACCTGCCCCCTTGCCCGTCTTGCCTTGAAGATAGCCACGCAACCCGCGCGATACCAGAGGGGAGCTTTGGGGGATTGTTCCCCCATCCGCGCCACGCTAAATGCCCCGCTATGCCCAGATACGCGCTCAAAGTCGAATACCACGGCGGCCCCTTCGCAGGCTGGCAGCGGCAGGCCGACCAGCCTTCAGTGCAAGGCGCGATCGAGGCCGCCTTGGCCAAGCTGGAACCGCGCGATCATACCATCGCCGCCGCAGGGCGCACTGATGCCGGCGTCCATGCCTTGGCGCAGGTGGCGCATTGCGATTTGGAGAAAGACTGGACACCTTTCAGGCTGTCCGAGGCGCTCAACTACCACCTCAAACCCGATCCCGTGGCGATCATCGATTGCGCACAGGTAGACGAGGATTGGCACGCCCGGTTTTCCGCCCTCGAACGGCGCTATTTCTTCCGCTTGCTGATGCGCCGCGCGCCAGCCACCCACGACAAAGGGCTGGTCTGGCAAGTGTCACAGCCTTTGGACGCCGACGCCATGCGCGCAGGGGCGGCCCACCTTATCGGGCACCATGATTTCACCACCTTCCGCTCAACCATCTGTCAGGCGAAAAGCCCGGTCAAAACCCTCGACGCGCTTGAGATTTCCGAGGCGCAAGGCCTCGCAGGCCCGGAAATCCATTTCCATCTGCGCGCCCGCTCCTTCCTGCACAACCAAGTGCGCAGTTTCGTGGGCACCTTGGAGCGGGTCGGGGCAGGCGCATGGGCACCCGAGGATGTGAAATGCGCGCTTGAGGCCCGCAACCGCGCCGCATGCGGCCCGGTCTGCCCGCCGTACGGCCTTTATCTGGCTGGCGTCGGCTACCCGGATGATCCCTTCGCCTGATGCCCGGCGATTTGCCTTTGATCTCAGCCCCAGACCCCGCTAAACGAAAACTCAAGCGGTCCCGTAGCTCAACTGGATAGAGCAGCTGACTTCTAATCAGCAGGTTCGGGGTTCGAGTCCTCGCGGGATCGCCATATAAATCAATGACTTAGGTCGGAATTTAGCGGCTCATCTGTTTGCGCGGGTGCCATATGGGTGCCAAAAATAATTATTCCAAGCCCGGAAAGCAGCAAAAGAATCTCGCATTCTCAAGCAGCTTACTCCCTTGGTTAGGCTCCACCGAGCTTGGTATTTTCGAAAGCCCATCGGGGTTACTTCAGCCCCTCAACACTTTGACCACGGACCAACCGCCACCCCCATCCCCCCGAAAACCGCCCCCTGCGGCTTGCTCAGACCCCTTGGTTGATCGAACGGCAGATTTTACGATGGATAGTTCTGTTTGGGTCTTGCGTGGCGGAGGCTGCGCTGTCTCTCTAGCCCAGCTTCCAAGGTCCGCGTAACAAATACCATGATCCACGGTCCGTGGCCCAAGGGCCTGACGTCATACACCAATGCCCAAGAACTGCTATCCGTGGCCCGAGGCGCGTGCAGCAAGTTCCTCGGACCTTGGAGCTGGGTGCTGCTGTAGCATGTGTTGCCTGTTGAGGGGTTACTTGGGCCGTTTGCCACCCAGCCACGGACCAATGGGCGCCCCCCCCCATCCCCCCCTAAAGCGGCGCCCCTGCGTCTGGAGAACGCCCTTGGTTGATACGAGCGCAGGTACAGCTATCGGTAATTTCATTTGGTGTTTGGAAGAATCCTCGACCAAGGTCCTTGGCCCGTGGTCCGTGGGACGATGTGTTTGGGCCGAGGTGCGGGGATAGAGGTCGGAGAGGCTTGGTTGTGGGTTGAGGTCCAAGATGAAGGCTAGCAGCTCTGAGGTCCAGAGAAGACGCCGCAAGGTCCGTGATACGTGGTCCGCGCAGCTTGGTCCACAGGGCTGGGGCCTTGCGCCTTGGCATAATAATCTTCCATATGCCGCGGCGGAGTGCGTATATGACGACAACAAGTCGGTACACTCAAGGTGCCACAAGATTTTAACCATTTGGTAAATCTGCGCCCCTATAGTCTTTTTTTGTTAGGTTAGGTGAAACTTTGAGTTGAGAAAAAGTAAATACCCGCAGTTGCGAGATGTATTTTCTACGTTTTAGGTGTAGAACGATACACCTGAAGTAGAAAAAGTGTAGAACAGTTAAGTCATTGTACAGAAATGACAAAAAAGGGATTAAAAGGGATTTTCTACGTTTCTACGGCAAAATTGCCGATTGAGTGGTGGGACGAGTCGACACAACGAAAAACCCTACAGGCCGTTTTTTAGAATGAACCAAGAACAACTATCCGTGGACTGACACGCAAAGACCGCGGGGCCCTGACGGGTGGGGAAAGGGGGGTTGCGTTACCGCTTCGAGGCCCCAGCCGCAAGTTACTGCTTTTGCTTACCAGCGACCAATTGGTGCAGTGAACGAGTTGCGGGCAGCTGAAGCCTTGGCTTTTGGTACGTGGACCTGAATTGGCGGACACTCCAAACCGCCCGTTGGAAGTTGCTCGGTTGTTGAACGAAAAGAACCGGATAGTTAAGGTATTGCAGCATTATTCCGTTCCAGAACTCAATCAAGAAAGTTAGTGCGTGTATTTTATGGAATAGCCCGCCCCTCCCGTTGGTACCAGAGTATGGTGCTGTTGTTTCAGAGAGGAAGGTGTAGCGCGCGCCCTGCCCGATCATATCCGCGCGGTCTGGCCCAGGCGGATCAAGATCGACCCCACAGGTAGGCGCCGCACCCATTCGGGCCTTCAATCACGCCGTGGCAGGTCCTTGAGCAACACGTCAAGCAGCAAGACGTTCCCGCGTGCCGACAAATGCGTGTGATCGGCATAAAGCGGATCGCCGTCGATCTCCTGCAGACAGGTCTCATAGGGGCAGAACACCCGGTCCGGCTCCACCAGCCGCGTGCCCATGTCCCGCGCAACGCGCTGCATCACGGCAATCGTGCGCCCGGCCTCGGCCTCGAAGGTCAGGCGCGTCGCCGGTGGACGTACCCGGCCAAAACGCATGTCCTTCAACATCGCATCCGGCACGGAATAAGGGTAATCGGGCACAGTGCCGATGATCGTCACGCTGTGCTTTTCGGGAATGCGGCGCAGCGTCTCGCGCAGGGCCAGGGCGAATCCGTCGAACGGATGAGCGCCGGTGCGCGCCCCGCTGTCATCCAGAAGTCCGACCGGGGCGGAATGCGTTCTTGTGACATTGCCATAGCCTTCGGCATAGAAGGGCCAGCGCGCAAACAGGATCACCTGCATCGGCGGCGCCTGGTCCAGATAGGCCAGGATGGCGCGATTGACGTTGCGACAACCCTCGGCCCCGGAATGATCGCGCACAACGCCAAACAGCGGCGCACATCCCGGCGTCGGCAAGACGTACCCGCCTTGATTGCTGCCATGCGCATAGGCATCGAAGGCCGGAACCGCGCTGTTGACCATGCTGTCGCCCCAGACTACGAAATCCGGCACCTCCGCGAGATTTCCGACGGGGCAGAAATCCGCGGGTTCGGTCTTTCCCCAGCAGTTCTGCCAGCGTGCATGATGCGCATCCCTCGCCGCCTTGATCCGAGCGACGGCCGCATCCTCGTCAAGATCGACCCGGTTCGCCTGCTGGTAAATATACCCTGTCAGCACCAGCAGGATCGCTGTCTGCACAGCAAACAACCGGTAAAGCCGCCCCTTGTGGTGGGCGGTGTCCCAACGCCGGACGGGCGCTTCGATCAGGTGGTGGGACAGCGCGCCCAGCCCAAGTGCCGCAAAGAACAGGCCGGTGCGGATCACATCCGTCATGTAGACGTCAACGTACTGCGCGAAAACGATCAGCGGCCAATGCCAGATATACGTGCCATAGGAAATCCGCCCGACATAGACCATCGGCCGCGTGCCCAGCACCCGCGCGGTGCGCGAGCTGGCAGGGTGCGCCGCATAAAGCAACAACGCCGTGCCCATGGCCGGCATCAGCGTGGCCCAGCCGGGATAGAGATAACTTTCGTCAATCAGACCCACAGGCGCGATCACCAGCACCAGCCCGACCAGCGCCAGCACAGGCCAGCGAGGCAGATGCGCAAATCGCTGCATTGCGATAAAGACCAGCGCACCAGCCGCCAGTTCCCACGCGCGGAAGAGAGAGGAAAAGAACCGTTCCTCGCGGTCATGGATCAAGTCGCCCGAAAACAGCGTCAGTGCAAGCGTCAGCACGAAAATCAACCCCAAGACCCGGGCGAACGCGGTCTGGCTGCGCTGAAGCAACAGCACGATCAAGGGCAGCACGATGTAGAACTGCTCTTCAATCGACAGCGACCAGGTGTGCAGGAATGGATTCTCGTGCGCCGAATAGTTGAAATAGCCTTGGCTGTGCAAGAGGTTGAAATTGTTGGTAAAGGTGATAGAGCCCAGAAAGTTGCGGAACAGCATGTCCAGTTCCGAGTGCAGGAATAGGGCCTGTGCTATCAAAGCCGTTACAAAAAAACACACGAAATAGGCCGTCGACAGGCGCCGAATGCGCCGGGCAAAGAACTCGGTCGCACTGTAGCTGCCGTCGCCGAGCTGCAGGTAAATCTGCCCGCAGATCAGGTAGCCCGACAACACGAAGAACACGTCGACCCCGACAAAGCCCCCCGCCATCGCCGGAAAACCCAGATGGAAAAGCAGCACGCTCGTCACCGCGACAGCGCGTATTCCATCCAGCTCTCTACGATAGCCAATCTGGCTCATCGGGTGCGCACCATCCGCTTGTCTGTGAAACCGACATCCCACAAGTGGCCTGCCGACTGCGGTTTCGCCTGAATCTGGTCGATTAGCAAGCCTTTTTCACGCCAAGTGGCCTCTGCGGTTGGTCCAACTGCTGGGACGTGGCAGATCAGACCGGGAAACCGTCGGCTCCTAACCCATAGGCGGAATTTTTCAGCGCATCGGGCAGACTTGTTCTGCCGCTTTCATTCAGTTTTGGCTTGGATCGCGGTCATGGGCATAGCGCTGGCGCTCGCAATCGGCGGATGGCGACGAGGATGGCGCGCACCATCGGACCGGTGAAGGCCACCTCGGCCAGTTGGAAGGTGATGGCGCGGGCGTGGCGCACGACGCGTGCCCCGATCTTAATCAGCTTCAGTTGCAGGCTGATCAACGACCCGCCGGCCATCGCCTCAGGACCCTTGCAAAGCGCAAGAAAGAGGCCACGGAACGTGAAGTCTGTTCCTTAGCTGTCGGCCACGTGCCGCGGACCGAGGAATTTGCCGTGCGTCCCGTGGTCCGGGGTACAAGGTTCTTGGAACTCGGCCTCTGCACTCAAATAAATATGTGTTATAGAGTAACACTCCGTAGAAGGGACCATGTCGAGGAGCTTTCATGTTCACCAAAGGCAATCAGATCGGCAAACCCACGCGCTTTGGGCCTGATTGGCCGGGCCGCCGCTGCGGGGCCAAAACACGGGCAGGCACACCGTGCAAAAAGGCCGCCATGAAAGGCCGGTCGCGCTGCCGCAATCATGGTGGATCGAGCACCGGACCACGGACCGAGGCCGGACGCGCGAGGATCGCAACGGCGCAGCTGAAGCACGGGCGGCTGACGAAAGAGGCGCGCGCTGAGGCAAAGCGGCGGGCTCAGGTCGGGCGGGAGATCCGGGCGGAGCTGCGCGACATTGAAGGTCTGGCCTTGGCTCGCGGTTGGTTGAAGCCGGGGTGGCGGGATCAATTTGATTAGACGTTAAGGCGCCGTTCCAACGGTCTTGTCAGCATGTTTTACCGGGAATGCCGGGTTTGTCGGGTTTATATCCAACTCTGCCCGTGGCTATATGCGCATCCGTTTAAAATTGATTTCCGTGTGACTGGAAATAAACCCGGTAAATCCAGTACTCCCGGCAGCGCCGCGCCACGCGGCCGGACATCTCCGATCCTCCGAACATACCAGCACCCTCTCATTCGAGCCCCTCAAACATATTCCACTGCCGCACGCCGGTTTTTTCGTTCTGCTGCTCAATCTCACAGCCATCATCATGCATGCACGCTCGCTCAGCATCCAAATCAGGGCGATCACTGATGACCCGATAAACACGGGTGTTGGTACGGGGATCGTGGCGTCCGGTCAGGCGAAGACCGTGAATGATACGGCCCTCGCGATATTTTAGAATTTTCCCAATACTTTTCACCGACACGCTCGCCCGATCACCACCAATATCTCGCAACGCAGAAGCAAGTGGAGTCTCAAAACCCTGAAACTCTGATGCGGCCTGAACTTCCTTCGCGTTGAATTCACTGTCATTAAACTTGGCCTTCAAAGCGTCCAGTAACGCAAACAAAGCATCTGCTACTGGATCTTCTGCCTGCGCAGCACGGATCAGGTCCATCGGATCTCCGAAAGCCATAGGCTCAAGCGTAGTATCCACCCACACGACGGTCTGCCGAACCAGATCATCCCAACCCTCAAAGGATGCAAGCCGTCCGGGTGCGCGCTCTTTTGCGTTTGCGTATCTTGCCCGGATCAGGGTACATGCCGCCGCCAACATCTTCACCCGGTTTTGGAGGACGTACTCCAATGGATCACACGCGAATTCACGGGCGAACGGTTGATCTGTCTCGGGATCAATCCGCGAAATGATGACGCGGCGCGGCAGGTCGCCAGCCAGACATAAATTGTTTCCAGTGAGGATAAGCATAGCTCTGTTCGGGATGCGAATACTCTCCGACTTCCCCAACACTCGATCCGCCATCGCTTCGCTGGTAATGAACGATGCCATACTGGCACTATCCAGTGTGCCCACGACATTGTTCCAGACAAGAGCACGTTTGCCACCCCGCAGGGCTGTGAATAAACGTTTCCGGGTTTCTTCGTCGTCACGGCCCTGCGTATGCGGCCATACTTCGGGGCTCCTGCCTTCGGTCAGCGCACCGATGCAAGACGCAAGCAAAGTCTTCCCACTGCCTTGAATTGGCGCATCAAACCCAAATGCCGGGGAAGTCGGGAGTACAGGCCGCACCGCTGCGGTTAGGAGCGCTGCGAGCAACGCGCCTTTTGCCTGCGGCGTTACAAATGGAAATTCCTTGAACGGCTCCAGCAGTATGGCAAGTGCCTCGTGCGCATCCGCGATAGTGGGAGCGACTGGAATCTTGGGCCCGTCGTCCTCTCCCGGATCATAGAGAAGCTTTGTTTTGCTGTCGTAGCCGGGTGTATCCAAGACGCTACCGTCCAGCCGGATCGTTGGAGCAGAAATTACGCCCTCAAGCTGTTTGAGGCCGCGGCGCTCGCCTAAAGAGATAATCATCTTCAATAGCGTAGCAGGTGGGTCCACATCGTTCTGACGCTCGCCATCACCCTTTTTTGTGGCGCGCCAGTACTGCGCTACACTGCCCAAATGGTGAGCTAACGTGTGTTCACACAAGGGGTGGGGGCGCCCTTTATCGACCAAGACGAGCTGGCCGCCGAAATCAAAGACAACGGGATCATTGCGTAAAAGATCCAATGTCTCTGTTGCAGCCTCGGCAGTGCGGCCCTTCACCAGTTGAACCCGCACGCGGGCGCGTTGCAGGTTGAAGGTCCTCCCCCCGCGCGCAAACGAATACAGAACGGGGCGTGCTTGCTTCAGATAAAGCCGACCTACGAGCCGGCCGCCATCATACTCAGGCTCCAAAGGATCCAAGGTCAAAGCGCCGTGATAGCGATCGCGATGCTTCAGCAGCATAGCAACCGAGACCATTTCAATCTTTGAGTTGACTTCGACCGGTACCACGAAATCACCCGCCAACACACTTGCTTCAAGAGCGTGACGTGCGATGCGCTCGGCTTCTGCAAATTTTTCAGGGTCTTCACGGTCCACACTTGTGAGCATCTCGTGCACACGCGCCGAGACCCACGCGTCTCGGACACTAGCAGCCTCATGTTCTACCACACTCTTCGCTGCTACCTGAAGTGCTGAAAGCTTTTTCCGTTCATCTGGTGTCAGCTCTGGCAAGGCGATTACTGTATCGATGATCTGCGCCGCGCCGGGAATGATGACAGGGGCGCCTCGCCGTTGATCAAGCCCTGCAGCACATGCCGCACCGCCCGCGAAATCGAAGCGGGAAGGCTGCCACACTGCTGCATCTACGTCCGTACGCGGCAAAAGCGAGCCGCATTTGCTAATCTTGATATATCCCCGGCCCGCCAACCAAAGACGGTCAAAAAGCGCTTTGCCTGCGCGAGGAATATCCTTCGCATCCTTCACCAGTATGTAGAGACGCTGACCCCGGACGCCGCGCAACTCTTTGTCATCAGCCCATATGCATGACGAAGCGGAAGACCACCACAGCATAGCAGCATCAGCCAAACCGGGTGCGGCAGCCTTTATCTCCCAAACGAGTTCATCACGGGTCAGCGGGTCACCCTCGTCGTCGGGATCATAATCCAACATCAAAACACCGAGACCATTCGGCCACTGGAAAGCATCGTTGGTACGTGTAGTCACCCCAGTGGGACTTCCAGCATCAGCGAACATTTTGCGGGTCACAACCCGCT
Source organism: uncultured Roseovarius sp. (assembly GCF_913057115.1). Lineage (GTDB taxonomy): Bacteria > Pseudomonadota > Alphaproteobacteria > Rhodobacterales > Rhodobacteraceae > Roseovarius. The sequence goes on along the minus strand of NZ_CAJXNN010000013.1, from coordinate 15,073 downwards.
CGGCCTCATTGATTGGCACCCCATAAATCAGGGCGTTCGCTGACGTAAGCGGTTTTAGGATCGCCGCCAAGTCTTCCAGAGATGCGATTTCTTTCACCTCGGCAGCACCCGTGATAAGGTTGCCTCCGGGTAGCGTTTTTAGATGACCATTGTCATCAAGCTCAAAGCCTTTTGATAGACGCGTAGGCTTGGTCGCGGTTACTATCGTTATGTTAGCCATTTTCATTCCTCAGGTGTTTGCCCAAGGCGCGCAGCGACGTCTCTGTAAATCGTCCATTCGGTGAACTCACGTTTTACCCGTCCGCGCAGCCCGGCGAATGGGATTTACGTGTTCGGAGAATTCCGCAGCCACGCGTCGACTTCTTGAAGGTCATAAATCGGCATCTTTCCTGACGCAGGTAGCGCCGCAGGAAAGCCACGTTTTTTAGACCAGCGCAAAAGCGTAGCCTTGGAAATACCAAGCTGTTTGAGCAACTCGGGACGGCCAATGTACCGGGGTACAAACGGGGGCATCGGTCACCTCCAAAATTCAGTTTTCATGGAGACGCTGAGATTGGGAGGAGGGGTGTGCGTCAGACCTCCGCGTGCCCGTTACCGGCGGTACGTTCCCGGAACGCCATTTGAACGGCTGGCGTTAAGACCTGTGCATGCTGTTGGCCGGCAACATGTCCCGGGCGCGGTGCGCTATTTCCATTCATAAGGTAGCACAAAGGTGCGTACCGTCACAAGGGGCTAAAAAGAACCAAGTATCTGCTTTTATTGTATAATTATTGTTTTCTAGTTGTGTGCAGAAACCAGTTTCTGCACAAACTCGCTCCAACAGCCCAAGGCATGCTCGCGTTCTTTCAAATATTCACCGCGTAAATAAACTGCGGCAACGCCACGAATCGCGCCACTGCGGTGGTTCAAGATTCGGTCGACGATCACATGGCTGAGCTCCAGTTGCTCGGCCATCATCGTCGCAGCTGTGCGCCGCAGATCATGCAGCCGCCATTCGTTTACAGCGGAGAGTTTGTCCAGCCGCGCTTTCGCTTTCGAAAAGCCTGAGACAGCGCTCTTTCCCGTTGTCGTAAAAACAAAATCGCTGTCCAAACGCTGCGGTATCTGTTCCAAGATGGCCTGCGCCGCAGGTGATAGATGAACGGTGTGCGCCTGACCGTTCTTTGCGCGTTCTGCTCCGATGGTCCAAGTTGCCCGATCCAAGTCCAGCTCGCTCCACGTCATCCCAGCCACCTCGTCACGCCTCTGCGCTGTGAGGATCAGAAGCTTCACGATCGGCCCGAACGGGTAGCCGATAGCGTCAGCCGCATGCCACACCGACCGTAGCTCAGACTCGGTCAACACACGGTCGCGAGACCTTTCTCCTTGGACCTTGGGCAGTGATGCAGCAGGAGAGTGCTCGATCAGGTCCCGTTCGGCTGCCCAATTGAAGAAACGCGTCACAAACGCCCGCACTCGATTGGCTTGTGTTCGTGCGCCACTGTCTGCCACGCGATCGATGATACGGACCAGATCAGATTTGCGAATATCCTGAATTTCTCGGCCTTTTAGATGTGGCAGCACGTGAAGTTTTATTGCAGTCTCAACTTGCTTAAAGCTTCTGCGTTGCCGTTGTTCGCGGTCGTACCAATCCAAGAGGACGTCCTCAAACAGTCGGGATGATTTATCGCTCGAGAAAACACCGTCACGCATCGCCTTAAGGGCCTCGGTAGCGGCCAATCGGGCCTCGGCCAAAGACATCGCTGGGTATGTACCAAGCGTCGCTCGAGCACGCCGCCCATGCTGGCGCCCAAAGGCAATCCACGTTATGCGTCCGCTAGGCGCTACGCGGACCCCGAAGCCCGGAACTTGGGCATCGAATACTTCAAACCTTCTACCCTGCGGTTTCAGGTTTTTGACAGAAGTGTCGGTGAGTCTAACTGAGGATGTCTTGGGCATGTTTGGGTGCCATATGGGTGCCAAAATTGGCGTAATGGAGTGATATCAAGTGCAACGCTATGCGACGCTTGACGGCTAATATTACAATAAAATATAGGGATATGTGACCCGACATGCAACGCAGTGCTACAATATAGCAGATAACTTCTAATCAGCAGGTTCGGGGTTCGAGTCCTCGCGGGATCGCCAGTCATCCTGAACCTTTCGACGGTAACGCAAATGACCTGCCTGCCGCTACGAATCGGCGTAGATCAACGGGAAATCCGTTGATCGAGTCGCTCTACAGCGATGCCGCGGCGCGGCTTGCCTGATCGTATTGCCCCGAGAGGCCGCGCAGGATGCGCGCGAACTCACGAAGCTCCTCACCCGATAGACCCGCACCGCCCGAGACATCCAGCAGGCACTGCCGCCGAACATCGCGATAAGCCTCGCAAAGCGCCTCGCCCTCTTCGGAGGTGCGGTAAAAAACCTCTTTGCCGCGTTTTTCCGAGACAATCAGCCCCGCCCTCGAAAGCTTCCGAAGCGCATAGTTGACGGTGTGCGTATCCTCGATGTTGAGCAAAAAACAGATATCCGACAATCGCTTGTCGCGGTTTCGGTGGTTCGTGTTGTGCAAGATCAGGATGTCCAGCGGGTTCAAATCCCCCTGACCAGCCGCCGCCATGCACCGCACCGTCCAACGGGAGAAGGCATTGAAGGCGATAATCAGGCCGAATTCGAACTCCGACATTTCCCAGCCTTCGCCTTCCGCCAAATGCCGCGAAGAAACGATGCGACGGCTTTCAGATTGGGATTGCGCCATGATTTCAGCCTCTATCGTTGTTAAAACACCTGCGTTTCGCTGACTTTTTCATATTTTAGTTTGCAAGACAATCGCCCGCACCTTGCGCCAGCCCAACCGCCGACCCAGCGGGATGCGCGGTAGCACAGAAGAACAAATTGACAAAACGTTGACAATTTGCCAACGTTACGTCAGTGTTCCGCTACTATAAAACAACAGGGAGCAAGACTGATGAACATGACGAACCTTCTGAGCGGCGCAGCCTTAGCCTTGGCTGGCTTGGCCATTCCGGCAACCGCCGAAACATGGGATATGCCAACCCCCTATCCCGACGCGACCTTCCACACCAAGAACATCCACGAATTCGCCAAGGACATCGAAGACGCCACCGGCGGCGATCTGGCGATCAAGGTCCACTCGGCCGGCTCCCTATTCAAACACCCCGAAATCAGCAAAGCGGTTCGCAGCGGTCAGGTTCCAGCCGGGGAGTTCTTCCTGTCGTTGCTGGCCAACGACAACCCGGCCTTCGGCGCGGATTCCCTGCCCTTCCTCGCCACCAGCTATGATGAGGCGATGAAGCTGTGGGAGGCACAGGAAAGCGTCATCACCGAGCTTCTGGATGAGCAAGGCCTGATGCCGCTCTACGCTGTGCCGTGGCCGCCGCAGGGGCTTTACACAACCAAGGAAATCACCTCGGTCGATGACCTCGCGGGCCTCAAATTCCGCACCTACAACGCCACGCTCGAACAGTTCGCCAACCTTGCTGGCGCGGCCCCCACACAGGTGGAAGTCCCCGATATCCCGCAGGCCTTCAGCACCGGGCGCGTCGAGGCGATGATCACCTCGCCCTCCACCGGTGTGAACTCCAAGGCTTGGGATTTCCTGTCGCATTACACCGACATTCAGGCTTGGATTCCCAAGAACATCGTCGTGGTGAACAAGCGTGCGTTCCGTCGGCTTGACGAGGAAACCCGGAGCGCTGTCCTCGAAGCTGCTGCCGCCGCCGAAGCCCGCGGCTGGGAGATGAGCAAGGCGGAATCCGCTGAAATGGTCGAGGTCCTCAAAGAAAACGGCATCACCGTGGTCGAGCCTTCGGATCAGTTGATGAACGGTCTGCGTGACATCGGCGCACAGATGCTCGAAAGCTGGAAAGAAGACGCCGGCGAGACCGGACAGCAGCTTCTCGACGCCTACCAAGGCTAAGGCAAGCTGACCAAAAGCCCGAGGCGCGCACCAAGACGCGCCCGGGCGCCCCTCCACCCACAGGGAGACGACAATCATGCGGCGCGTTCTCGACATGCTCTATCGCGCGGCCGGTGGCCTTGCGGCACTTTTCATCGTGGCGATCGTGGCGCTGGTTTTCGCGCAGGTCGGCCTCAACTTCGCTGACAAGATCACCGCCGCAATCACCGGCTCAGGCCTCGGCGTAACGATTCCCTCTTATGCTGACTTCACCGGGTTTTTCCTTGCCGCGTCCAGCTTCCTGGCTCTGGCCTACACGCTTCGGGCGGGCGGGCATATCCGGGTCACGCTCGTCACGCGGACACTTAGCAGCAAAACCCGTCGCGTGACCGAGATCATCGTGACCCTTGTGGCCCTCGCCATGTCCGCCTTCGGCACCTACTACATGATCCTGCTGGTCATGGAATCGCATGAGTTCGGCGACAAAAGCGCGGGCATGGTCTCGGTCCCGCTTTGGATTCCACAGGTGCCGGTCGCATTGGGCCTTCTCGTCCTTACCCTCGCGCTGGCCGACGAACTCGTCAGCCTCCTGCGCGGTCACCCGGCCAGTTGGACTGGCAAGGGCGAAAACCTTTTGAACGAGTGAGGCCCAGCCATGTCCATCGCACTTCTCTCCGTCATCCTCCTCGTCCTGCTGTTCTCTTTCCTCGGGGCGGGGCTTTGGGTGGCCTTTGCCCTTCTGGGCGTCGGTATTGCCGCCATGGCACTCTACAGCGGTGCGCCCATCGGGCTGGTGATGGCCACCACGCTTTGGGGTCACGGCAACTCTTGGGCGCTGGCCGCCCTGCCACTCTTTATCTGGATGGGGGAAATCCTGTTCCGTTCGCGGCTGTCGGATGACATGTTCGCAGGCCTCTCACCGTGGCTGACGCGCCTGCCCGGGCAACTGCTGCATGTCAATATCTTCGCCTGCGGGATATTCGCCGCCGTCTCCGGATCGTCAGCGGCCACCGCCGCCACCATCGGCAAGCTCTCCATCCCGGAGCTTTCGCAACGCGGCTACCCGGAAAAAATGGTGATCGGCACCTTGGCGGGCTCCGCCACACTGGGCCTGCTGATCCCACCGTCGATCATTCTGATCGTCTATGGCGTGGCCACCGAACAATCCATTGCACGGCTTTTCGTGGCTGGCGTCCTGCCCGGTATTCTGCTTGTCGGGCTGTTTGTTGGATTTGTCGTCCTATGGGCCTTTCTGAACCGCAAAAGCCTGCCCGACGAAACCCTGAACGTGACCTTCGCCGAAAGGCTGCGCCGCTCACGTCGCCTGATCCCCGTGGTGCTATTGATCCTTGGTGTCATCGGCTCGATCTACGCAGGGCTCGCCTCACCCACCGATGCCGCCGCCGTGGGCGTCGTCCTTGCGCTGATCCTGTCCTGGAGTTCCGGATCACTCACCAAGCAAAGCTTTCTCGACGGACTGATGGGGGCCACCGTCACCTCCTGCATGATCGCCTTCATCCTCGCCGGGGCCTCGTTCCTGACAGTGGCGATGGGCTTTACAGGCATCCCGCGCATACTCGCCGAATGGATCGGGTCACTTGGCCTTTCAACCTTCACGCTGCTTGCCGCCCTCACGGTATTTTTCGTCATCATGGGGTGTTTTCTGGACGGCATCTCGGTCGTCGTGCTGACCGCCTCGGTCATCATGCCCATGGTCACGCAGGCCGGGATTGATCCGATGTGGTTCGGCATCTTCCTCGTGATCGTTGTCGAGATGTCGCAGATCACACCGCCGGTGGGCTTCAACCTGTTCGTGCTGCAATCATTGACCGGCCGCGACATCCTGTTCGTGGCCATGGCGGCCCTGCCCTTCTTTTGCCTGATGGTTCTTGCCCTGATCCTGATCTCGGTTTTCCCCGGGATCGTCACCTACTTGCCGGGGCAGATGTAGCATGCGCGGGCCAAGGACGAGACGGCAACCAACGCATCCGGCGCGATATTCCCAACCAAGGCGTTGAGAGACCCAAAGTGATGTCTAACCAAACACAGAATGCCCCCCGGCGCAGCGCACCCGGCGACTGGCCGCAGGTCCGCACCGTCGGGGTGGACGGCCTGCTCGTCAGCTTCGGCAACAGCCTGAGCGAACCGGCCAATCGCGCCGCGCTGGCCTTCCGCGCGGCACTCGACACCTCCACGCCAGACGGGATCGAGGAAACCTCGACCTCGCTGGTTTCGACCTACCTGCGCTTCGATCCTCTTCATACCGATCACAAGGAGCTGCGCGGCAAAGTCCAAGCCATGCTCGACCGGCAGGATTGGTACAAGGCCAGCCTCCCATCGGGGCGGCGCGCGTGGCGTATCCCGACCGTTTTCGGCACCGACCTCGCCCCGCAACTCGACGAAGCCGCCGCCGCCGCGGGCCTTACCCGGGACGAGGCGATCACCTCGATCTCCGAATCCCGCGTCAGGGTTCAAACCATCGGCTTCGCCGCCGGGCAACCCTACCTCGGTGAACTGGACCCGGCGTGGGACATACCCCGCCAAAAGGCCCTGACGGATCGGGTGCCGGAAGGGGCGCTCACCGTCGCCATAAGACAGTTGGTGCTTTTCTCGGTCAGCACCCCCACAGGATGGCGGCATATCGGGCAAACCGCGTTCCGCCTGTTTCGCCCGGAAAGCGACACCCCCTTCGTTCTGCGGCCCGGCGACGAGGTTCGCTTCGATCCGGTCTCGCGCGAACGCCTCGCGGCCATGCAAGACGATCCCGACGGCGGGGCGACCTCCAAGGTGCTGACATGAGCGGCGGCCTCATCGTTCACCGTGCCGGGCCAAGCCTGACCCTGCAAGATCTTGGTCGCCCTGGATACTTGGGCTTTGGCTTGTCACGTGGTGGCGCGGCGGACCGCTTGGCGCTTGCCGAAGGTGCGGCGCTATTGGGCCAAGGCGACGACCTCGCCGCGCTTGAAATGGCAGGTATGGGCGGTGACTTCGAGGCGGCGCAAGACCTGCGCATCGCCCTCACCGGCGCACCGATGCGCGCGGCGATCGACGGCACCCGCATTGCATGGAACGCCAGCCATGCATTGCCACAGGGGGCCAAGCTGACAATCGGCGGCGCCGAAACGGGCTCATATGGCTACCTGCACGTCGGCGGCGGATTCACCGCCCCGCAACAGCTTGGCTCCTGCAGCGCGCATTTGGCCAGCGGCCTCGGCACGCTGGTTCAAGCCGGAACACAACTTGACATCGCCCAGGATCACGCGCCCGGCATGGTCAATCGGCTGCTGCCCGTGAATTCAAGGTTCGAGGGCGGCGAGGTGCGCGTTGTACCAAGCCTTCAGACCGATTTCTTCCCCGAGTCCGAGGTCGCCCGCTTCGAGGAAACCGATTTCAAGCGCGACGCGAAGGGCAGCCGCATGGGCGTGCGCCTGACCTCGGACGATATAGGCTTTCACAGTGACGCCGGCCTCAGCGTTCTGTCCGAAGTGGTCGTCCCAGGTGATATCCAGATCACCGGCGACGGTACCCCGTTCGTCTTGCTCAGCGAATGCCAAACCACCGGCGGTTACCCGCGGATTGCCTCGGTGCTGCCATGCGACCTTCCCAAGGTCGTACAGGCCAGCCCGGGCGCATCGCTGCGCTTTCGTTTCATTTCGCTGGATGAGGCGATCACCGCCGAACGCCACGCCACCGCACATCGCAAAGCCCTGCGGGGGATGCTTGCCCCTCTGGTTCGCTCCCCCCATGACATCCGTGATTTGCTGGCTTACCAACTCATCAGCGGCGTGACCGCCGGGGATGAACTCTGACCCTGCACAGAACACCAAGCGCGCCGCCCGGAAAACCAGAGGCACTTGACGCAACGTAAGGTCAATTCTTAGCCTCCTCAATGGCCAAACTCCTCGCCTCAAAGGTGATTTACCCGGATATTTTCTCCCTTTTGCGGTCTCACGCCACATTTTCGCCCGATTTAGCCGTGAACAATCAGAGCGAGAACTTTGAATTACCCGGGGCTGGGAAACGATGCGCATACTGGCGATAGACGATGAACCTCTCTTCTGTAACCTGCTGAAGACACGGCTTGCTGATCTTGGCTTCACTGATTTGGCAACCGCCCACAGCGGCCCCGAAGCCCTCGACCGCGTGGCGACTGAAGATCGCCCGTTCGAATGCTTTCTTGTCGACATTCGAATGGCGCCAATGGACGGAATAGAAGTCGTGCGCAAGCTGCGCGCCATTCCGCATCACCAGGCCACCCCGATCATCATGATCTCGGCTCTGACCGACAAGGCGTCGGTGGACTCGGCCTTTATCGCCGGGGCCAACGACTTCATCACCAAACCGCTGGACAGCGTGGAATTGAAACTGCGGCTCGAAATGGCGAAATCCATTCTGGCCGAGCGCGCACAGGCCCGGTTGCTCCACGACCGGCTGCTCAAGCAGGAAGCGACGCGATATGCCTCCCCGGGCTTCGACAGCGAGGTTTTCCTCGACGACGTGGAAAGCGCCATTCGCATGGTTTCGATGGAAAACTTCCTGCTGAAGGAAGGCAACATGCGCCTGCGCCAAAGCTGTGCCATCGGCTTCCATATCCCCATGGCCGAAAGCTACTATCGCATGTTGGACCCGGCCTATTATGCCGATTTGCTCAGCGATCTGGCGCTTGCCATCTCCAAGGCGCTTTCGGGAACGCCTCATATGCTCGTCTGTCCCGGGAAGGGCGACATCGTAGCGCTTCTTCTCAATCAGACCCACACAGACCAAACGCGTCTCGAACAGGCTCTCGATGCCGAGCTTGCCAAACTCCGCACGCGGTATGACGCCATCGGCATGACGCTTCCCAGCCTGCGCATCGGCGAACCGGTCCGCGCGCGCTTTATCCCGTTGCAGTGCCCGACCACCCTCATCAGCCGCGCGCGCCGCGCCGCAAGGGGCCTGGATCACCGTGACGACGACTTCATTCAAAAGGCCATCGCATGACCCAAGACAGCCATACCATGGCGACGCCACAAAACCAGACCAACGCCAGCCTCGCCAATACGCTTCACGCCTTGCGGGAATCCTTCTGCGCCGGACTGGATGAACGCATTTGCCGGATGGAAACCGCCTGGGCCAATGCGCGCGCCGGTCACAGCAGTACAAGCGACGCGCTCGCCGTGATCGAAGCCGACGCGCACCGCATCAGCGGCATCGCCGGTAGCCTCGGTCTGCCTGACATCGGACAACGGGCCTATGCGCTGGAAATGCGCATATTGCAGGCTCCGAAAGGCGCTTTGCCAGCCGAAGAGATCAGCCAACTCGATGAGGAGATCAACAGTTTCCTCGACCTTCTGGAACAAGAACTCTCGGACATCTGAGTAATGCCGGCGGTGCGGCTATCAGCGGCACCAATGACGAAACAGGACAGGATGCAAGAAAGGGCGCAATAGTGGTTGGACGAACGGACAGTCTTATCAGGGTGTTGAAGCCACGCGACTTTCCAATAGCGCTCGTCGTCACGATTGCGCTCACGCTTCTACTGACCACCTTCATGGCGGAGAGGGTCAACTCCTATCTGCTGAACAATTCACGACAAGAGGCACTCCAAGACACAACCAACCACGCCGAAGCGATTAGACACGCCCTACAACACGAACTGATCAAGTTTGAGGTCATCGCTCAAGCAATCCGGTCCGTCATCGAGCGGCAACCAAACCTGAGCCAATCGGAATATCAAGACCTTGTGGCACCGTTGGTCGAAACCTCTCCTTCGGTGATCAATGTGGGGCTTTCCAGTGGGTACGTCGTTGACCGGGTATTTCCCTTTGAGGGTAACGAATCCGTGCTCGGCGTGGATTACCGCACGCTGCCTACCCAGATTGAAGGCATCGACCACGTCCTGAACAGCGGCGAAACCACGCTCCTCGGCCCGGTCGATCTGATACAAGGCGGAACCGCGTTTGTTCAACGGTCTCCATACTTCATCGAGGGTGACGGCAGCGGTTCATCCCCCTCGTCCGGCGTGATTTCGGTGATCATCGACCGCGAAACTCTCTTGTCCCGGATCGTCGAAGGCCACGGCATCGGCGATCATGACGTCGCCATACGCAAGCTGGATCCAAACTCCAATCCCTCCGGGATTCTCTACGGAAACGACGATGTCTTCAAACAAAGCCCCGTGCTGAACAGTCTGCCGATCGGCTCCAAAGCCTGGCAAATCGGCCTTGTGCCAAGCGACGGTTGGCCAAAAGACGTCAGCGCCTCCGCTTTGGTCTGGGCGCTATCCGCCGTAACCTGCGGCGTGATCGGCTTTCTCTTGCTGGCGCTTTGGACGATTTACAAGTCCAAAAGGACGGTCGAAAATCAACTGCGCTCAGCGATCAATTCCATCGAAGACGGCTTCGCCCTTTATGACCAAGACGATCGCCTCGTCTTCGCCAACGACAAATACGCAAACTATTACAATCTGACCCACGATGCGATCTTTCCCGGCAATACCTTCGAAAACATCCTGCGCGCCGGCCTGAAAGCCGGCCAATACTCCGAAGCCATCGGCCGAGAAGAAGAGTGGCTCAAGGAACGCCTCGCGGCCCACAGAAACCCCACCGAACCGGTCGAGCAGAAATTGGCAGACGGACGTTGGCTGAAGGTCGCGGAAACACGGTCACCGGAAGGCAACACCGTGGGTTTCCGGGTTGATGTCACCGAACTCAAACAAGCCCAGCAGCGGGCCGAGGCCGCCAACCAGGCCAAGAACAACTTCCTCAACATCATCAGCCACGAACTGCGCACGCCGCTGACCTCTGTCATCGGCTATGCCCGTTTCCTTGAAAACCTATCGGTCCTGCGCAGTTACAAGGCCCTCGAACAGGCCATGACCACCAGCTGCGATATCGAGACCCGCAAACGCGCCCTCGCCGAATTGCACTCCGAGGTCGCATCCATGTCGAACCGTATCACGACGTCCAGCGATCACTTGTTGAATCTCATCAACGACATTCTGGATCGCGCCCAGCTCGAAGCCGAGAAGATAAAACTGCACCCCGAGCCCCTCGATCTCAAAGACCTGGTGAAAACCGTCACCACAGGGCTTGAAATCAAGGCCGCGGAAAAAGGCCTCACTCTGCAAACCGACGTCGCCGCGGTGCCCATGGTCGCAGACCCCAAGCGCCTCAGACAAGCCTTGATCAACGTGGTGGGCAACGCGATCAAATTCACCGAGAGCGGCGGCATCCACATCTCGTCCGAACACGACGAAAGCCATGTCCGCATCATGGTACGCGACACAGGCTGCGGTATCTCTGCCGAGGACTTCGAACAGATCTTCGACCAATTCGTACAGGTCGACGCCACCGTGACCCGACGCAATTCCGGCACGGGACTTGGGCTCGCCATCACACGGGAAATCATCGCATTGCACGGCGGCAAGATCGACGTCGAAAGCAACCTGGGTCGCGGCAGCACCTTCACCATCTCCATTCCGATTAATGCAAATGAACTGGAGATAGCGGCATGACGACCGCGTACAATGTTATGAGCAAAGGGAGCTTGCCCCAAGAATTCCATTATCCAGCCCAATGACCATCATATGGTTTTTTTATTGAACAGTCCGGATTAAATCCGAGGTTCGGAAAGGTAACGATGCAACAGAAAGTTAAGAGTCCAAACCACTTGGATGTAGTGACAACTCCGCCGTCAAAACAAACCGCAGATCCTTCATTTCTCGAAGCTGTACTCGAAGATTTGCAGCACGAGGTCTACGTTTACTGCTGCGAAACGCTGCGCATCCGCTACGTGAACCAAGCCGCCCGTCACCGCGTCGGCTGGAGCCTGCAAGACGCATCAAGCAAAACCATCTGCGATACCGTCGCCACTTTCGATATCGACGCCTTTCACCGAAAAACCGCCGCGCTCTTGGACGGCAGCCAAGCCGAACTGACTGTTGAGCTCACCTTCCCCACCGGGCCAATCGAGGTGACCACGAAGCTCGTCACCATCGCAGGCGAAGGCAGCTTCTTCGTCTCCACTGTCCGAGACCTGGCCGACCGGAAATCCCTGGAAAATGCCAAACTTCAAACGGTCTCCACCGTTAGCCATGAATTGCGCACACCGCTTACCTCCATCCACGGCGCCCTGCGGTTGCTGAAGGCCGGCGTTATCGCCAAACTTGACGATCAGACCCATAGCGTGGTCGATATCGCATCGCGCAACACCGACCGCCTCCTGTCGATCGTGAACGACATTCTCGATTTCGAAAAAATCAAATGCAACAAGATGGACTTCTCGATCAACGAGATGGACCTCGTTCAGTGCCTTCGCGACACGGTGGAGCTTGTCTCGGGGGTTGCAGCCGAACATGAGGTCACCCTTGAAATCGACAATTGCTTGACCAGCGCCACAGTGCTTGGCAATGCTGATCGTATGGGGCAGGTCATCACCAATTTCGCCTCGAACGCCATAAAGTACTCGCCAAAAGGCGGCACCGTGAAGTTCAGCATAGCCCAAGAAGACCGCAGCATCATCTTTTCCGTCACGGATCAGGGCCCGGGCATTGCCCCGGAGGAGCAAAGAGCGTTGTTCAAACCCTTTTCGCAAGCCCGCGCCAGCGATGGCAGCAATCGTCCCGGCACCGGTCTTGGCCTCGCCATCGTCGCCGCGATTCTGCAACGCCTCGAATACCCGGTCGCGGTGATTTCCGACGTTGGGAGAGGCAGCACTTTCTCGTTCCGGGTTCCGGCGCACCTCGTCATTGAAACCCAAACATCGTGCAAAACAAGGGCGGGGACGATATGACCTCTACCAATATCCTAGACTTCCCCATCGCTCCCAATCAGGAGGCTGTCGTGCCCAGCGAGCCATTGAAAACAATCCTTCACGTTGATGACGATGCCGATATCCGCACGATCATCAAAATGGCCCTCGAAACGGTTGGGTCCTTCGACGTACACCAATTCGCCAGCGGGCAAGAGGCCGTGGACGCCGTGGAGTCCGTCCAGCCACAGCTATTGCTGCTGGACGTCATGATGCCCGATATGTCGGGCGAAGACGTCTGGCGCAAACTGACAGCAAAGCCCGAAACCGCCAGCCTGCCCGCCGTCTTCCTGACCGCCAAGGCCGAGGATTCCTTTTCCCAGGAACTCCTGCAAAAAGGCGCGCTCGCGGTCATCACCAAACCGGTCGACCCCATGCTGCTATCCTCGCAAATCGAAGATATCTGGCAACAAGCCAAAGCAACCTAAAGCCGAGGCAAAAGCCGCCAACGTCCCGGCAAAAGCAATGACCCTCGTCACGGTTTGAATTGATGGCGGAGACGAAGTCCCCCTGCATATAACTTACCTACACCTATGTGACACTGTACGAACATCTACGCACGCATTTCGCTGTTGCTTAAATTATTGATTCAAATGCACTTTAGTGGTTGCCGCTGTCTCACAGCGTAACATATAGTATTTCTCAATCGCATATTCATAAATGGGTAGGAAAATGGGTTATGCCGAGAAAGGCAAAAGAGCTATCAGCGCTTGAGGTCACCCGACTAACAAGCAACGGACTACACTTTGTCGGGGTGATTCCAGGTCTCGCTCTGCAGGTGCGGGGAAATGCTCGCTCTTGGATACTACGCTGTAAAGTTGGCGACATTGTTCGAGACATTGGGCTAGGAGGATATCCCGGCGTCACACTCGCAATGGCACGCGAAGCTGCACGCCAAATGCGGATGCAGATTGCTAACGGCATTGATCCAATACAGGAACGCCAAGAGCGACAGGACGCCCTGAAGGCGGCTCAAGGCATGCGTTTGACCTTCGCAGAAGCCGTTCGTCGGTTTCTCGCTGATAAGAGCTCAGAATGGCGGAACCCCAAGCATCGTCAGCAGTGGGAGAACACGCTAGAAACCTACGCGGTACCAGTAATAGGACAGTTGGCTGTGAAGGACATTCAACTTGCGCACGTGAAGGACGTGCTAGCTCCTATTTGGAAGACCAAGACCGAGACTGCATCACGACTGCGGGGGCGGATCGAAAACGTTTTGGATTGGGCCAAGGTGCACGGCTACCGTGACGGAGAAAACCCCGCACGTTGGAAGGGAAACCTAGATAAGGTTCTACCTGCGCCGAGCAAGACCAGGAAGGTGAAGCACCACAGTGCCCTGCCTTACCATGAAGTTGGGGCTATTATGGCAGCTTTGCGCGAGAGATCAGGCACAGCCGCACTTGCATTAGAATTTTGCATACTGACCGCGGCACGGTCAGGTGAGGTTAGAGGTGCGACCTGGGCAGAGGTTGACTTGAGCAAAGGCGAATGGACCGTCCCATCCCATCGCATGAAAGCAGGGAAAGAGCACTGCGTGCCGCTGCCACCTAGGGCGCTGGAGATTTTGCGACTACTTCCAGCCGAGGGAAATGATGAAATCATCTTCAAGGCCCCGCGTGGTGGGATGCTGTCAGACATGACTTTGGGGGCAGTACTTAAGCGCATGGGCGTTCCGGTGACAGTTCACGGCTTCAGAAGCACGTTCCGAGACTGGGCTGGTGAAACCACCAATTTTCCTCGTGAGGTAATCGAACATGCGCTCGCGCATCAGCTCAAGGATAAGGCTGAAGCCGCGTACGCGCGTGGGACACTCTTCGAGAAGCGCCGCAGGCTGATGAACGCTTGGGACACATACTGCTCTATGGGGCACGCGAAAGGTGTCGACGGCGCAGATGTGGTGCGAATTGGAGCTGAGGTATGACGACACTGTCTGCTTCGGTGGCAGCCCTTTGTGTTCCGAATAAGCACGAGGATCAGGTCCCTGCCTCGGGCATTTACGACGACATTAGCCGCCGTGATTTGACGGAGCGGATAAGTCACAAGCTCCTTCTTTACCTAGCCGACAAATCTGCCGGCCACTCTCCTATCGCGAAAAGACTTCAATCTATCCGCGCAACCAGCAAGTACCATCAACTCCTGGAGGCTCTGGCGGAAGCTGCGATCTACTACTCGACAGTATACCTAGAGGAAGACGGTCCCAAGGCTTGGGTGTTCCCCGGCAACGGCAAACGTGGCAGACCGAAACAGCTAGAGGTCTCGATATTATTTCACGATGTGGGAGAAGCAATAAGTACAGCGCTAGTTGCAAACGTCGGGATCTGGCAGAGGGATCATGATCAGGGTTGCGTAGTTCTTATCGCTCGGATGGTTGCCGCTAGCGTC
>NZ_CAJXNN010000012.1 GCF_913057115.1 uncultured Roseovarius sp. | reverse complement strand
TTTATAAATAAAATATGGTTGGCGGAGGAGGTGGGATTCGACCCCACGGTACGCTTTCACGCACGCCGGTTTTCAAGACCGGTGCATTCGACCACTCTGCCACTCCTCCGCTGAAGTTCCTCTACACCGCCGATTCCGATTCTGGAAGGTGGCTGGTGTGGAAATCCGCCGAACCCATACCGGCAGACTTTTCTTGTCGCGCACAAGGCGTTAGGATGCCCTTGTGCGGCATCGCCCGCAGGATGGAATGAAAGCCGGGCAAACCGGCATCGTGCAGAGCGGCGCGTGTGACAGGCAAGGAATGAGGCATGACAGGTCAAGGCAATGGCAAACGGTGCGGTATGTGGCGCATCGCTATGATCAGCGCAGGGGTGCTGCTGGTCTCGGGATGTGACGAGACAGGGCAGTTCAACAACCCGTTCACGGCAAGTGGTGAAACCGCCGAGGCAGCGGGCACCACCGACAGCACTTCGGTCAAGCTGGTCGAGCGTGACGTCGAAGCCCCGGATGTCTTCCAAGTGACCGACATGGGCCTTTGGGATGGCCGCCCGTCACTGGGTGGTGTTTGGGTGGCGCATCCGGACGTGAAGGAACCCGAGCGGGTCATCATCCGCAACAACGAGAATTCCAAGTTCGTGATCGGGGCATTGTTCCGGCGCGAACGTGAGAACCCGGGCCCGGTTCTGCAAGTGTCGTCGGATGCCGCCGCGGCGCTGGGCATGCTGGCAGGGGCGCCGTCGCAGCTGAACGTGACCGCCCTGCGCCGCGAGCAAGCGCCTGACCCGGCTGCCGCCGACCCCGCCCCGGCCGGCGAGTTGGACGCGCCGGATGCCGTCGAGGAAACCGCGCTTGACCCGGTTGATCCGGTGGCCGGGGCCGCCGCGGCGCTGGACGATGTTGAAAGCACGAATGAGATTCAGCCCGCCGCCGCACCGCCTGAAACCACGCCCAAGCCACGGCCTGCGGCGTCGCCGCTTGAAAAGCCGTTCATCCAGATCGGCATCTTCAGCATTGAGCAGAACGCGCGCAACACCGCCACCGCCATGCGTCAGGCGGGAATGGTGCCCGTTGTGAAAGAGCAAACCTCACAGGGCAAGACATTCTGGCGCGTGATCGTTGGGCCGGCCGGATCGAAATCCGAGCGGTCGGTCTTGTTGAAAAAGATCAAGGGGGTCGGCTTTGACGATGCCTATCCCGTTACGAACTGAGGGCTGATCCAAAATGATCCGCATCTTCCGATTTTTTGCCGCTGTGTTGCTGGCTGTCGCGATGGGCTTGCCTGCACAGGCCTTTGAAACCCGGGCCAAGTCAGCCTTTGTGATGGACATGACCACCGGCACGGTGCTTCTGAGCAAGAATGCGGATCAACCCTTGCCACCGGCCTCCATGTCCAAGCTGATGACGCTTTACGTGACTTTCGAGGCCATTCGCGACGGGCGCCTGACATTGGATGAACGCCTGCCGGTCTCGCGCCACGCGATGAGTTACGGTGGCTCCACCATGTTCCTCGACACCACCGACCGGGTGCGCGTGGAAGACCTGTTGCGCGGGATCATCGTTTTGTCGGGCAACGACGCCTGCGCGGTGATTGCCGAGGCGCTGAGCCCGGATGGAACCGAGGCGGGTTTCGCCCGCTTCATGACCCAACGCGCACGGCAAATGGGCATGACCAATTCCACCTTCACCAATTCCAATGGCTGGCCTGCGGCGGGTCACCGGATGAGCATGCGTGACCTCGCGCTTCTGTCGCGCCGGTTGATCGAGGATTTCCCCGGCTTCTACCCGATGTTTGCCGAAACGGAATATGCCTTTGACGGGCGCGCGCCGCAAAACGTCCGCAACCGTAACCCGCTTTTGGGGCTGGGGATCGGGGCGGACGGCCTCAAGACGGGTCATACGCAGGAGGCGGGCTATGGCCTGACAGGATCGGCCAAGCAGGGCGAGCGGCGGATCGTCTTCGTCATTTCCGGGCTTGAGACGACCCGCGCCCGCGCCGAGGAGGCCGAAAGCATCGTCAATTGGGCCTTTCGGCAATTCGTCGAGAAATCCATCGTCAGCGCTGGGACTGAAGTGGCGCGGGCCAATGTCTGGATGGGCGACGCGACCAGCGTCGGCTTGACCCCGGCGGCGGATGTAACAACGCTCGTGCCGGTTCTGGGCGGGGACGAGATGCAGGCCGAAGTGGT
This sequence comes from uncultured Roseovarius sp., assembly GCF_913057115.1. Classification (GTDB taxonomy): domain Bacteria; phylum Pseudomonadota; class Alphaproteobacteria; order Rhodobacterales; family Rhodobacteraceae; genus Roseovarius. The sequence goes on along the minus strand of NZ_CAJXNN010000012.1, from coordinate 84,843 downwards.
CTATCACGGCCCCCTGCATGCGCCGATTTCGAAAGGCGACGAGTTGGGAGAGCTGATTTTCGCCCCGGGAGAGTTGCCCGAGACACGCGTGCCCTTGGTGGCGGTGCGGGATGTGCCGCGTGGCGGTTTCATGGCGCGGCTGCGCACGGTCTCGGAACACCTTTTGATGCGCTTGCGCGAAAGGTCCGAGGGCACGCTTTGAGCGGGCCGGGACGGTTCATCAGTTTCGAAGGTATTGATGGGTCGGGCAAATCCACCCAGGCACGGCGCTTGGCCACGCATCTCGAAGGGCAGGGGCATGACGTCGTCCTGACGCGCGAACCCGGCGGCAGCCCCGGTGCCGAGGATATCCGCGCGCTTGTGCTGGAAGGCGAGCCTGACCGTTGGTCGCCGGAAACCGAGATTTTGCTGTTTACCGCCGCCCGCCGCGACCATCTGGAGCGCACCATTCTGCCCGCGATCGAGGCCGGCAAAATCGTGATCTGCGACCGCTTTGCCGATAGCACCCGGATGTATCAGGGGTTGCGCCGCGACGGCCTGCGCGCATTGGTTGATCAATTGCATGACCTGATGATCGGACGCGAGCCTGACCTGACCGTGCTGATCGACATGGACCCCGCGACCGGTCTGCAAAGGGCCTTGTCACGCGGAGCCGGGGAGGAGCGGTTCGAATCCTTCGGCAATGACCTTCAGGCCAAGATGCGCGCCGGGTTTCTGGAATTGGCGGCCGAGTTCCCCGACCGTTTCGTGACCATCGACGGCAGCCGTGACATGGACGAGGTGGCCGCTGACGTCACCCGCACCGTGACGGGTTGGCTGTCATGAGCGACGCAGGCACCCCGCTTCCCGACCGCATAGACGGCGCGCCGCACCCGCGCGAAACCCAACGCCTGATCGGGCAGGGGGCCGCCGAACAAGGGTTCTTGGACGCCTTCAATACCGGCCGTTTGCACCACGGCTGGCTGATCACCGGGCCGCGCGGCGTGGGCAAGGCCACGCTGGCATGGCGCATCGCACGCTTCCTTCTGGCCAGGCCTTTGGAAGATGACGGCGGGCTTTTCGGTGATACCCCGCCACAGCCCACCACGCTGGACATCGACCCCGAACACCCCGTCGCCCGCCGGATCATGGCAGGCTCGGACCCAGGCCTTTACCTTGTCCGCCGGGGTGGGGCGGGCAGTTCCGACCGCGACCGCGACAAGAATTTTGAGGAAGGCAAGTTTTCGCAAGACATCCGCGTCAGCGAAATTCGCGGCTTGGCCCGCTTCATCCACCTCAGTTCCACCGAAGGCGGGCGGCGCGTGGTCATCGTCGATGCCGCCGACGAGATGAACATGCAGGCCGCGAATGCCCTGCTGAAGATGCTGGAGGAGCCCCCCGCCCGCACAACCCTTCTGCTGGTCAGCCACCAGCCCTCGCGGCTTTTGCCCACCATCCGCTCGCGCTGTCGTGAATTGCGGCTGACGGCCCTGGCGCCCGAGGACATGGCCGCCGCATTGGCGCAGGCCGGGGTTGACCCCGGCCCCGATACGGCGGCTCTTGCCGAATTGTCGGGCGGCTCGGTGGGTGAGGCCGTGCGGCTGATGAACCTTGGCGGCTTGCAGATCTATGCAGAACTGGTCGCCATTTTCAAAGGGCTGCCACAGCCGGACCGGGGCAGGGCGCTCAAACTGGCCGAGGCGGCGGCCACCCGTGGTGCCGAGGAAAAACTCGACCTGCTGATCTGGCTGGTGGACCTCTTTCTGTCGCGCCTCGCGCGCAGTGGCGCACTTGGCCCACCGCACGTCGAAGCCGCCCCGGGCGAAGCCGAATTGTTCACCCGCATGGCCCCGCACGCCCATGCGGGCCGTGCCTGGGCCGATTGCGCGCAGGAGGTCGGTGCCCGAACCCGCCACGCCCGGGCGGTCAACCTTGACCCTGCCGCATTGGTCCTAGATACCGTGTTCAAGATTCAGCAAACCGCGGCGGGATAATCGGCCCGCCTGCCAAGGGGCGACATGACCGACAAAATCCAGATCACCGATAGCCACTGCCACCTCGATTTCCCCGACTTCGACGAGGAGCGCGGCGCCGTCATCGACCGCGCGCTTGCGGCCGGCGTCACCCGCATGGTCACCATTTGCACCAAACTGCGGCTGGAACCGCAAGTGCGCGCCATCGCCGAGGAATACGCCCCCGTCTTCTACGCCGCAGGCACCCATCCGATGAGCGCCGCCGATGAACCCATGGCCACAGTGGAGGAACTGGTCACTCTCGCCCAACATCCCAAGTTTGTCGGTATAGGCGAAACGGGCCTTGATTACCACTACACCTCTGAGAGCGCCGAGGTGCAAAAGCAAAGCCTGCGCGTGCATATCGAAGCCGCCCAGGAAACCGGCCTGCCGCTCATTATCCACGCCCGCGCCGCCGATGACGACATGGCCCGCATCCTGACCGAAGGCTATGAGGCCAAGCCTTATACTTGCGTCATGCACTGCTTCTCGTCGGGCGCGGAGCTGGCCAAAACCGCCCTAGACCTTGGCTTTTACCTTTCGATGTCCGGCATCGCCGCCTTCCCCAAATCCACCGAATTGCGCGAGATTTTCGCCACCGCCCCGGTGGATCGTATCTTGGTGGAAACCGACGCGCCCTACCTTGCCCCGCCGCCCTATCGCGGTAAGCGCAACGAGCCGGCCTATACCATCCACACCGCCCAGAAAGGCGCCGAGGTCTTCGGGCTGGACTGGCCCGAGTTCGCCGCGCAAACACAGGCCAATTTCGACCGTCTCTTCTGGAAGGCCGCGCAATACAAGGCCGCCGCGTAATGGGCGAATTGCGGTTTAAAATCCTTGGCTGCGGCTCTTCGGGGGGCGTGCCGCGCTTGGGCGGCAACTGGGGCGATTGCGACCCGGAAAACCCCCGCAACTATCGCCGCCGCTGCTCGCTTCTCATTGAACGCGAAGGCGAAGGTGGGGTCACCCGCGTGTTGATCGACACCTCGCCCGACCTGCGCGCGCAGCTTCTGGATGCAGGCGTAGGCGAGCTTGACGCGGTGCTTTACACCCATAGCCACGCCGACCATGTCCACGGGCTCGACGATCTGCGGATGATCGTTTTCAACATGAAACAACGCCTGCCGGTCTGGGCCGATGGCGATACGCAAAACGCGCTTTACGCGCGCTTCGGCTATGCCTTCATCCAACCCGAAGACAGCCCCTATCCCCCGATCCTTGATATGCACACCATCACCGGCGATGTGACCATCGAGGGCGCGGGCGGGCCCGTGACGCTCACGCCGTTTGAGGTCAACCACGGCTCGATCGAGGCGCTGGGCTTCAAGGTGAACGGTGTGGCCTACCTGCCGGATGTGGCCCAAATCCCCGAGGATGTCTGGCCCGTGCTGGAAGGGCTGGAGTGCTGGATCCTTGACGCCCTGCGGCGCACCCCGCACCCCACCCATTCGCACCTTGAGCAATCGCTGGACTGGATCGCCCGCGCCGCCCCCAAGCGCGCGGTGCTGACCAACATGCATATCGACATGGATTACCAAACGCTGGTCGAGGAAACGCCCGACCACATCACCCCGGCCTATGACGGCATGACCCTGACCTTCCCGGTCTAAGCCCGATGCAGGCGCTGATCGAGGTCATCTTACCGGTCTTCGTGGTCATCGGCTTTGGCTATCTGGCGGTCTGGCGCGGTTGGTTTTCTCAGGCGGGCGTCGATGGGCTGATGAAATTCACCCAGAATTTCGCCATTCCCTGCCTGCTGTTCACCGCCATCGCCCGGCTCGATCTGGGCCAGCATTTTGACTGGCGGCTTTTGCTCAGCTTCTACACCGGCGCTTTGACGGGTTTCCTCTTGGGCCTCTTCGGCGCGCGCTTCATCTTTGGCCGCGATTGGGAAGATTGCGTCGCCATCGGCTTTTGCTGCCTGTTTTCCAACTCCGTCCTTCTGGGCCTGCCGATCACCGAACGCGCCTATGGTGTTGACGCTTTGGAGGCCAACTACGCCATCATCGCCGTCCACTCGCCCTTCTGCTACGGCATCGGCATCACGGTGATGGAGGTGCTGCGCGCGCGCGGCACACCGGGCCGGGCGCTGCTGGGCAAGGTGCTGAAGGCGATGTTCTCCAACGCGCTCATCATCGGCATCGCGGCGGGGTTCATCGTCAACCTCACCGGGTTGCCCATCCCCGGCGTGCTGAACGACGGGCTCGACATGATGGTGCGCGCGGCCTTGCCTGCGGCGCTCTTCGGCCTTGGGGGCGTACTGGTGCAATACCGCCCCGAAGGCGATTTGCGCATCGTGCTTTACGTCTGCGCTGTGGCCCTTCTGGCGCACCCGCTGGTGACCAGCCTGCTTGGCCGGGGCTTGGGCCTTACGACCGAGGCCTACCGCTCGGCGGTGCTGACCGGCGCGATGGCTCCGGGGATCAACACCTATATCTTCGCCAACATGTACGGCCGCGCCCGCCGCGTGGCGGCCTCGGCGGTACTCATCGCCACCGCCGTCTCGATCCTGACGGTCTGGATGTGGCTGGGGACATTGCCATAGGGCTCATTGCTACGCTCCTCGCGAAGACGCCCGTCAGGGCGGATGAGCGCGCCAGACACCCCGGACGCAACGCGTGGTTGCCTCGCCAGACATGTCCCTTTCTTTGCATTAACAGGGAACGGCGGCTTGAGGGCTCCACGTATGCCGTGTCCTGCCCGAATGGCGGCTTTGAGCAGTGCTGAAAAACAGCCAAGTCGCGGCGAATGATCGTCATGCAGTGATCGGCTGCAATTCTAGAATAACTCTCGTGGCTGGGCTTTTGCCGAGGCGAGGTCGCCCGGTTCGTTGATGGTGAAGGGGGCCGCAATGCTGTAGGAATTCTTGTCCCAAAAATCGGTGATTCCCGGTGGCCAGCGACCGCCTTCGATCAAGACCCTGATCAAATTGCCCTCGAACAGGCGCACGACAGTCTCGCCATCCTCTGCACGGGTGCCTTCGATCTCTTTCCTAACGTCAACCCGCTGCGCGCAAGCCATTTGAAAAACCCGATCACTCACAGTCATCTCGATATGGATTTCGTCCCGCTCGTCATCCCATGTGCCGGGCTGCGTCGTTTTTCTGATCCACCCGATCTCGGTCAAGGGAATGATCAGCGCAACCTCCATCGTCCTGCGCCCAGATCGGGTATATCCCGGGTGGAGGAGGTTCACCTGAACGTCGCGCGGCGTGAACCGCAGAAGCCACATTGGATGTTTCGCCCGTCGCCAACCTCGGATAAAGGCGAAGATTGCGTAGACGCCGAACAAGCAGGTTGCCAGGCCAAGTACGGCAGCAGCAAAAAGGATTATACCGTCCAATGGCTGTCGCAGAACACCATAGGTGGCAAAGCCGAAGAGAATGCAGAACATTCCAACCATGCCAGAGGTAACAAATTGGTCCCTTGCGCCATGAAACACGGTCAATTCGTCGGCTTGCACTCTTACATGGACCATCTTCCAATCCCACCTTTGCGAAAACACTCGACCGCAGCTTTTGAATAGCCGTAAATACCTGTCATCTCAATGCGTCCAAAGTCGGCAATCTCGATGCCGAGAACACCTTTCTTGGGCGCATCATCAGCCCGCACAAGCGGTCCATGCGGATCCGGATACCTGTTTCGAGGAATGACCATCGCGTCCTGTAGAGCCGAGGTTCGCAAACGCTTATCCTGCGCGAAGAAGCCCGTAAGGGCTGATGAGCGCGCGCCGGGTAAACGTACGAAACTCACGTACGTTTCGTACGTTTCTCACCGCGCGCCCTGTTAACCCGCCGGGGTGCCGACAAAAATACCGACGCGATACCGACGTTATACCGATGCGTTACAGCTAGGGGTTTCTGTTGTTAACCAAAGGGTTAGGGGAGATTCGCGGCGCTAGAGGATCACCCGCAGAATTGCCGGTACAAAAGTTCGATCAACTCTTGGGTCTTTTCATCGGCCAGGCGGTAGTAAATCGTCTTGCCCTCGCGCCGCGTGGCGACCCGGCCCTCCTGCCGCAACCGCGCCAGGATCTGGCTGACCGCCGCCTGCCGCATGTCCAACAGCTCTTCCAGTTCACCTACCGATTTCTCTCCCGAGCCCAAGTGGCAAAGCGTCATCAACCGTCCCTCATGCGCCACGGTCTTGAGAAAGGCAGCCGCCTCCTTGGCGCTTTGTTCCATTTCCTTGGGCGGGGCGATGGTTTCGGGTTTGGTCAATTGGGTCGTCCTGATACTGCGCGTTTCGCCTTATTTAGCACGGCTTTTCAGAAAGGCCCAGATCACTCCGTCTTGGGCGGCGCACCTCCGGCAAAGCAGTTGCCGTTGACGTAGTCACAAGGCTCTTCCTGCATCTGAAGATGCAAACCAGTGTCCTCATAAGGGTGGGCACGCGCCAAACCCTCGTCAACCTCGATGCCCAGCCCGGGGGCCTCAGGCGGGGTGATAAACCCGTGATCGACCTGAATTGTGCCTTTTATCAAGGCATTATGGAACGGGGTCTCGATGGTTTCGGCCATCAGCAGGTTGGGGATCGAGGCGGCCAGATGCACATTGGCGGCCCATTCCACGGGGCCTGCGTAAAGGTGCGGGGCCATCTGGGCGTTATAGACCTCGGCCATGGCGGCGATCTTCTTGCACTCCCAAATGCCCCCCGCGCGGCCCAAGGCCGGTTGCAGGATGCTGGCCGCCCCCTGGCGCAGGACGGGGGCAAATTCGGCCTTGGTACACAGGCGTTCGCCGGTGGCCACGGGGATGCGCACCGCACCTGCCACCTTGGCCATTTCGGCCACGCAGTCGGGCGGGGTGGGTTCTTCATACCAAAGCGGGCTATAGGGTTCGATCGCCTGTCCAAGGCGAATGGCCCCGGCGGTGGTGAATTGCCCATGGGTGCCGAACAGCAGGTCGGCGCGGGTGCCCACGGCCTCGCGGATGGCGCGGCAGAAATCGACCGACATCTGGATATCCGACATGGCGGGCATATGACCGCCGCGCATGGTATAGGGGCCGGCGGGGTCGAATTTCACCGCCGTATAGCCCCGGCCCACGCAATCCAAAGCGGCCTCTGCCGCCATCTCGGGCGAGGTCCAGAATTCGGGCATGGAGTGCCGGGGCAGGGGGTATAGGTATGTGTAGGCGCGGATACGCTCGTTCATCCGCCCGCCCAGCAGCGCCCAGACGGGCCGCTCGCGCGCCTTGCCCAGAATATCCCAACAGGCAATCTCGAGCCCCGCGAAGGCCCCCATGACCGTCAGGTCGGGCCGCTGCGTGAAACCCGAGGAATAGGCGCGGCGGAACATAAGTTCAATGTTTTCAGGGTTTTCGCCCTGCATGTGACGGACAAAGACATCTTCGATGACGGCGCGCATGGCCTCTGGCCCGACGCTGGCGGCGTAGCATTCGCCCCAGCCGGTGATGCCATTGTCGGTGGTGACTTTCACCAAGATCCAATAGCGCCCGCCCCAGCCGGGGGCCGGGGGCGCGGTGATGATGATATCGAGGTCTTGCAGCTTCATGGGCGGGCTCCGATGTTTGTGTTTCGGATCGCTTTGCGATCCGACCGGGGCGAGGGGCGCTGCCCCTCGCGCTCCCCGGAGTATTTGGAGAAAGATGAAACGGGTTACTTCAGCATGATCACGTTGCGCCGCGCATTGCCTTGTTTGGTATCCGCGATGGCCTCGTTGATTTGTTCAAGGCTCCAGCGGTTCGAGATCAATTCATCCAGTTTCAACCGGCCCTGTTGGTACATGTCGATCATCCAAGGGATGTCGCGCTTGATCACCACGTCACCCATTTTCGAGCCGACCATGGACTGCCCGGCGGCGGCGAAACTGCCGGCTTCATAGGTGGAGGCTGCCCCAGTGGCGGGCATGCCGACCATGATGACCTTGCCGCCGCCCGCGATGTAACGCGGAGCCTGATCATAGGCCTGTGCCGCGCCCACCGTGACCAGCACCGCATCGGCCCCGCGCCCCATGGCGGCCTTGGCCGCGCGCCAGGGTTTGTCTTGGGTGGCCAGAATGCCGTCGGTGGCCCCGAACGCCTTGGCGTCTTCGAGTTTATCTTCGTTCATGTCGACGGCCACGATACGCCGTGCGCCCGCGATCCGCGCGCCTTGGATAGCATTGAGGCCCACGCCGCCCGCGCCGATCACCACCACGTCTTGGCCCGCGCGCAGGTTGGCCGCGTTGACCACGGCACCCACGCCGGTGACCACGCCGCAAGCCAGAAGGCTGGCGGCATCCATGGCCATTTCGGCGGGGGTTTTGACCACTTGCGAGTGATGCACCACGACCTTTTCGGCGAAGGCCCCACAGGCCATGGCCTGGTGCAGCTTGCCGCCATCGGCCAGTGTCAGCGGGCCGTGGTCGCCGTCATAGGGCGTTTCGCACCCCGTAGGCCGGCCTGATCCGCAAGAGGGGCACTCGCCACAGGCGCGGATGAGGGTAACGACCACCGGGTCGCCCTCGGCCACCCCGGTGACACCCGCGCCCACGGCGGTCACATAGCCCGCGGCCTCGTGGCCATAGACGGCCGGGAGCGAACCACCCCAGGCCCCTTCGGCATAAGAGATATCCGAATGGCAGATCGCCACGGCCTCGAGCGTGACTTCGACCTCGCCCATTTCGGGCGCGCGAAGGTTGACCTGTTCTATGGTCATTGGTTGCCCGAAGGCGTGGCAGACGGCGGCCTTGATTGTCGGCATGGGTCCTCGCTCCCTGTTCTTTTGGCAAAGGGTTACGGGAATGGCGCGCGGGTGCAAGCGGGGATTTTACCGGGTCTGTTGTGTGACCTGATCAATGAGCTGCGCCAGTCGTCCGGGCATGGAAAAAAACGGCGAATGACTAGAGGGCAGGGCACGGATATCCGCCTCGGGCCAGCTTGCCGTCATGCTGCGTTGATACTCGGGCGGGATCGCCTGATCGTCGTCACAGCGGATGTAGGTTTTGGGCACGCTGGCATAGGCCGCGCCAAGGCGTATCGGAGTGGCTTGCGGCTTGATCGCCTGCACACAGAGGTTTTGGCGGGCATAGTCGACCGTGCCCTCCGGGCAATCGTGGTAAAGCGCCTTGGCCAAGTGACTGTCGCGGAAGGTAAAACCCAAGCCATCGGGGGTTTTCTCGATGGCCTCCAAAAGCGGCTGACGCGGGGCCTCCATCCGCATATCGACCAATGAGACCCCATCGCGCGGCGCATAGGCGCAGAGATAAACCAAGCGCGCGATTTTACCGGGGTTGGCTTCGGCGGCGGCGGAGATGGGAAAGCCTGCCATGGAATGGCCCACCACCACGGCGCGGCCGGTGATCGCGTCAAGGATGGCTTGCGCATAATGGTCCAGCGTTATCTCAGCGATGGGGCAGGGGTTGGCCCCATGACCGGGCAGGTCAATGGCGCGCACATCGTGCCCCAGCTCTTCCAGCTTGGGGATCACATCGCGCCAACACCAGGCGCCATGGCAGGACCCATGCACCAGGACGATCTCAGACATGGCCCACCTCCTTCAGAAACCCGGTCAGGACCTCGGCATAGGCCTTGGGCTGATCGACGCAAGGCAAATGCCCCGCCTTGCGCATCAGGTGAAAGCGCGCGCCGGGAATAAGATTGACGGTCTCGCGCACCAGATCGGGCGGGGTGGAACCATCCTCGGACCCGGCAATGCCCAGTGTGGGCAGGCGCAAACCGCTGGTGGGGGTGTAGAAATCCGTGCCCGCAATGGCCGCCGCACATCCCGCAAAACCGCGGGGCGGGGTGCGCTCCAACATATGCCGCCACGCGTTGATCTCGGGCGTGGCGCGAAAGGCGCGGGGGAACCACCGTTCCAAGGTCGCATTGGACAGGGCCGCAACACCGCCCTGTTTCACGGCGGCGATCCGTTCGGCCCACATCTCGGGCTGGCCGATCTTGGCGGCGGTGTTCGACAGCACCATGGCGCGCATCAGGTCCAGCCGCTTGACAGCCAAACCCTGCGCCACCATGCCGCCGATCGAGAGCCCCACGAAGACACAATCGCGCACGCGCAAATGATCCAATAAACGCTCGGCATCGCGCACAAGCGCCCCCATGGAATAGGGCCCCTTGGGGCAATCCGACAAACCGTGACCGCGCATGTCATAGCGGATGATACGCAAGCCTTTGGGCAGGTGCGGCAGCACGTCATCCCAAAGCCGCAGGTCGGTGCCCAGAGAATTGGCAAACACCAAGGGCGCGCCATCGGGCGTGCCATCCTCGCGATAGTGCAGGGCGATATCGCCCAGATCGGCCATTTGCATATGTCATCCTCCCTTGGCCTCAGATGCCCGCCCCTTGCCTCCGGGGTCAAGCCCTGACCCAAAGGCGCGGCTGCGCCGCAGAGGTTTGTTAGGATGAGGGGCGCTGCCCCTCTTGGCCTTTGGCCAATTCACCCCGGAGTATTTGGAGAAAGATGAAGGAAAAAGGTGCGTTTCATCTTTCAAAAAATACTCCCGCCGGAGGCACCCCGACGAGGCTGTCAGAGACAGACTCCGAGATGCCAAGCGAGCGCCAAGGGCGCGCTCAATCAGGTCAGTCCAGCCGGATATGCGCCATGATCTGGCCGTGATCGGAGGCCAGCTTGTTATAGGGGGCCTCGGCGTGGGAGCCGTCGGTGATATGGTCGTTGAACACGCTGAAATAGGTCATTTCGCCGATCCGGCCCGGGAATTCGGGGTGGAAGTGGCGGCTTAGGTAGATCTGGTCGATGGATTCGAAAACCCCGCCAAAGGCCGTCGTATAGACCATGTCGCGCAGGGATTTGCGCACAAACAGCCGCTCGGCGGGATGCAGTGACAGGCGTTCCACATCTTCGGTGATCTGGCGGTGTTCTTCGTCGGAGTAGCGGTCCGAAGGGGATTGCGCATCGTGGCGCAGCATCCAGGCGTAGTTTTTGAAGGGGCGTTCACCGCTGATGATTTCCGAGCTGACCGCATGTTCGCCATCGTTGAAATCGCCCAGCACCATCACCGGATGACCAGCCTCCAGTTCGGCCACGATTTCGCGCCGCAGGACCCAAGCCTCGGCCATGCGCCGGATGGCGGCGCGCAGGCTGCCCATGGCGCGGCCGACCGCGTCGTATTGGGTGAGGTCCTCTTCGGGGGCAAACTCCGCGCCTTGCGGTTTGATATATTCCCCAAGCTTCGATTTGAGGTGGCAGTTGAAGACGGTGACCACCCGGTCGCCCACCGGCACCCGCGCCTTGAGAATCGGCCGCGACAGGCGGCGCAGGGTGTAGTGCCCCGCCTCGGCATCTTCCATGCCGCGCAGCGGTGCGAAGGGGATGCGCAGTGGCTCTGGCAAGTCCTGAATGACCTCAGGTTGCCCATGAAAGCCAAAGCGCGACAGGATCGCCAGACCCGGGCGGCGTTTGCCCGGCACCCCTTCGTCGGCCGTGTTGGGAGCGAAGGCGAGGCTGGCCTCGCTATAGGGTTCCACCTTGAGCTTTTGAAAAATCACCTTGCGATGATAGCGCTTTGAGCGGTCGGGGATCGTTGCGTCATTCAATTCGGTGGCACGCGTATTGGTCTCTTCGATCACGGCGCGCAGGGCCTCTTGCTCGAAAATTTCCTGAAAGCCCACGATATCGGCGTTCATCGACAAGAGTTGATCCGCCATCCAATCCTCTTTCCACGCGTATTCCTCAGGCGTGTAGGATTGAAACTCGTAATATTCCTTATCGGGGCCAATCAGGTTTTTGACGTTGAAACTGGCAATCGTGAACTCGGTCATTGGGGCTCCTGTCAATCGCTAAGGGTGTCGAGGGCGCGGGTGAACATCGCCTTGTCCACGTTCCCGCCCGAGATCGTACAAATCACCGTATCGCCTTCGATCTGCGATCCGTGAAAAAGGGCTGCGGCCAAGGCCACGGCCCCGCCCGGTTCGGCCACCACCTTGAGCCGTTGCCACGCCAGTGCCATGGCGCGCAGGGCCTCGTCTTCGCTGACCACAAGGCCCGGCCCGCAGAGGCGTTGCATGATCGGGAAGGTGATCTGCCCCGGTGCGGGCGTCACAATCGCATCGCATATCCCGCCCGAGCCTTGCGCGTTTCGCTCAATCCGCCCGGAAACAAGCGAGCGCGCAGTATCGTCAAACCCTTCGGGTTCCACGGGGCGCGCGCGCATCCCCGGGGCCTCGGCCTCAAGCGCAAGGGCAATCCCTGAGGTCAGGCCGCCACCTCCACAACAGACCAGGACATCGGCTTCGGTGACGCCCAGTTCGGCCGCTTGCGCCGCAATCTCAAGCCCGCAGGTGCCTTGCCCGGCGATCACCTCAGGTTCGTCATAGGGTTTGATCAGGGTCAGGCCGCGCTTGCTGCGCAGGGCTTCGCCCACCTCTTCGCGGCTTTCGCCGCCGGGACGATCATAAAGCACCACTTCGGCACCAAGCGCGCGGGTATTGGCGATTTTCAACGCTGGCGCGTCATTGGGCATGACGATCACCGCCGGTACGCCAAACTCGCGCGCGGCCAGCGCCACGCCCTGCGCGTGATTGCCCGAGGAAAAGGCCAGCACGCCCTTTTCGCGCACCGCCGGATCAAGCGCCGAAACCGCCGAACGCCCGCCGCGATACTTGAAGCTGCCGGTGTGTTGCAGGCATTCAGGCTTCACCAGAACCCGCCGCCCGGCAATCTCGTCCAGAAAGGGCGAGGACAGCAGCGGCGTGCGCCGCGCATGGCCTTTCAGGCGCTGGGCGGCCGCCCGGATCATGTTAATATCGCTCATGCGCTTTGCTCCAAAAGGCTATGGATGGCCTGCAAGGCCTCCTTTTCATCCAAGAAGGGCACATGCCCCCGGTCCGGCACCGTGGCGGCGATCAGGCCGGGGTGCCGCTCTTGCATCACCTCCAATGTCCCGGCGGTCAGCAGGTCGGAATTGGCCCCGCGAATGGCCGCCACGGGGATTTCCTTCAACCCGTCGAACAAATCCCACAGGTTCGGGGCCTCGCCCACACCCGCTTGTCCGATCAGCGCATCGCGCAGCTTGGGGTCATAACGCAGGGCAAGCCCCGCACCCGGCGCATCCTCCCACATGAATTCGGCCTGTTCGCGCCAGCGCGAGACCGGCACACCGGGAAAATCATGCGCGTGGCCCGAGGCCAGCGCTTGCGCGGCGGCATCCAGATCGGGGAAGGGGGGTGTTTTGCCCACGTAATCCATGATCCGCTCAAGGCCCGCGGCATCCACCACCGGGCCGATGTCATTCAGAACCACGGCTTGCAAACGGTCCGAATGCGTCACCGACAGGGCCATGGAAATCAACCCGCCGCGCGAGGTGCCGATGATCGTGGCGCGCGCCAACCCCAGATGATCCAGCAATTCGATGGCATCCTCGCCCTCGCGCAGGATGTTATAGGTCATCGGGTCGCTGGCATATTCCGACTGCCCCCGTCCCCGGTAATCCATCCGGATCAGGCGTACCCCCGGCAAATGCGGCGCAAGATAGGAAAAATCCGCGCCATTGCGCGTCAGCCCCGCAAGGCAGAGCACCGGGCGGCCTTCGCCCTCATCGGTGTAATGCAGGCTCAGCCCGTCAGATGTGGTAAAACGCGGCATGGTCAGACAAGCTCCGGAATGTTTGTCAAATCGGACAGGATGTGATGCGGCGTGGCGGGCAGGCGATCCACCGGATCGCCCGCGCGGTTGACCCAGGCGGTGGTAAAGCCATAGCCCGCCGCGGCCCCTGCATCCCATCCATTGGAGGAGACAAACAAAACCTCGCCCGGCGCACAGCCAAACCGCGCGCCCACCATGTCGTAAACCACCCGTGCGGGCTTGAAGACTCCCACGCTTTCCACCGACAAAACATCGTCAAGATAGCCCCCGATGCCCGCCGATTGCACAGCGGCATCCAGCATATCGGGGCTGCCGTTCGACAGGATGGCGCAGGTCATGCCGCGCGCTTTCAGGGTGGCCAGCATATCGGGCACCTCCGGATAGGCGGCCAACTCGCGATACAACTGCAAAAGCCGGGTGCGCAGGTTCTCGTCGCCATTCAGCCCCGAGGCCTCGAGCGCCCAATCCAAGCCATCCTTTGTAACATCCCAAAAATCGCAATGCTGGCCCATGACCGCGCGCAACCATGTGTATTGCAACTGTTTCAGACGCCAATGCTCGGCGATCTGTGGCCAATGCTCGGCAAAACCCTCACGCCCCGGCTCTTCGGCAGCCATGCGCGCGGCGGCGGCCACGTCGAACAGCGTGCCATAGGCATCGAAAATACAGGTTGTGATCGGCATGGCTCCCCCTTTGGTTTCGGCCGAAGACTTGCATGGATCGCAGGGTTGGGGAAGGGGCTTTGGCACCGGGGCCAGATTTGCTCGGCGGGTTGTTTGCAATCTTTGGGCGCAATGCTTAGACTCTGCGTCAGACACACCCAAGCACCCGTGCCATGGCACGGCCTTGCAAACCCATCCCCAAACAGATTGGATACCTCATGACGCAAGTCAAATCGGGCGATACTGTCCGCATTCACTATACCGGAACACTGACCGACGGTCAGACCTTCGATAGCTCCGAAGGGCGCGACCCGCTGGAATTCACCGTGGGTTCAGGGCAGATCATCCCCGGCCTCGACGCCGCCATGCCCGGCATGGAAGTGGGCGAGAAAAAGACGGTAGAGATTGCCGCCGACGACGCCTATGGCCAGCCCGACCCCAACGCCCAACAGGCCGTGCCGCGCGCTGAAATTCCTGACGATATCCCGCTTGATCTGGGAACCCAGTTGCAGGTCCAAACCCCGCAGGGCCAGGTCATGCCCGTGACCGTGGTCGAAGTGACCGAGGAACAAGTCACGCTCGACGCCAACCACCCGCTGGCGGGCAAGGACCTGACCTTCAACATCGAACTGGTCGAGATCGCCTGAACTGCGTCCGGTTGGAGTTTCAAGGCGCGCGTGAGGGGGGCCTCACGCGCGCTTTTCTTTTGTGCAGGTCGCGATAGGGTAGGGGCAAAGCCCGGAGGCCACCTGCATGACCACCCCCACGCCCACCGAAAAAATCCTCACCCGCATCCGCGATTTGCAAGATGAGCTTGAGGCCGAATTCACCCGTCGCCGCAAGCAGTTCCGCTATAGCCTGCAAAATGGCCGCGTGGAGTTCGAGAGCGAAATTCGCAAACAGCATCGGGCCTTTCGCGTGCGGCTTTCGACCTTCCTGCGCCGCACCCGGCCCATGGTGGTTCTGACCGCACCGGTGATCTATTCGCTGATCATTCCCTTTGTCCTGCTCGACCTTTTCGTGACGCTCTACCAACGCATCTGCTTTCCGGTCTACGGGATCGAGCGCGTCAAACGCGCCGATTTCATCCGGGTCGATCGCCACCACCTGGCCTATCTCAATGCCCTGCAGAAGCTGAACTGCATCTATTGCGGCTATTGCAACGGCCTCATCGGCTACGTGCAGGAAATCGCCGGCCGGACCGAAGCCTACTGGTGCCCCATCAAACACGCCGCCCGCGTCGGCGCGCACCACGCTTATTATGCGCAATTCGTCGACTACGGTGATGCCGAGGGCTTCCAGGAGGGCCTGCAAGCCTCGCGCCAGCGGATCACGCAGACGGGCCTGTCAGGCATCAAGCCGGGGGACTGAAGCGGCAAACGGGTTTCTGGTCCAAGCCCGTTCGAACGGGCTTGCAGCGCGCGGTTTGCAAACCGCGCATCAAAGCGCCTTGCAAGGCGCTTCAACCAAACCGTTTCGAAACGGCTTCAGCCCTAACCCATCTCCAGCAGAACCGCACCCGCGCGTCCTGGGGTCATCACTGCGTCATGTGCCTTGGCGCAATCTTCAAGCGCGAACCGCGCGCCGATCTCGGGGCGGAGCGCGCCACTGCTCAAGGCTTCGTGCAGGCGTGCGATGATAACCTGTCGCTGGGGCATTGGCAGGATGTAGATCAAGGTGATGTCGATTTTGAGCGCCTTGAACAGGTAAGGCCCAAAGGGCAGGGTGGGGGCCATCTCTTTGCCAGACCCATAAGCAGCGATCGTGCCCAAGGGTCGCATGATCTCGGCCAAAAGATCGACATTGCTCCCGAATTCCACTTCCACGGCACGATCCACGCCATCCGGAGCCACGCTCTTGATTTGCGCGGCCAACTCCGGGTCGGCATAGTCAAAGACATGATCGGCCCCGGCGTCGCGCACCCGGTCCATGGCCTTGGGCGCGCATGTGGCAATCACTCGCGCGCCACCCGCCCTGGCCAGTTGCACCGCGTTATGCCCCACAGCCCCGGCCCCGCCCGCAACCAGCAGGGTTTGCCCGTTCACATCGCCGCCGCCAAAAACCACCTGCGCTGCGGTCAGCCCGGGAATGCCAAGTGTGGCCCCAGCCTCAAGCGACACGCCGTCGGGCAGGGTCACCGCCTGCTCCGAGGGCAGGGCGATGTACTCCGCCGCCGTGCCAAAGGCGCGTTGCCACTGGCCGTTCCAAATCCAAACGCGTTCACCCACGCGGGCGCTATCCACGCCCTCGCCAACGGCCTCAACCACACCCGCCCCATCGGAATGCGGCACGATCTGCGGAAAGGCAGGCTTGGTCACACCGGGCCGCGCCCCGGCGCGGGCCTTGGCATCCGAGGGGTTAACACCGGAATAGGCCAGCCGCACCAGAACTTCGCCCGGTCCGGGTTTGGGAAGCTCCCGATCATCAAGCGACAAAACGTCTTTTGCCGGTCCGAACCGTTCGTAGGCAATACAACGCATGCTGGTTGAAATCACTCGGTCCGCCGCAGACGGATCACCACATCGACACTGGCAATCTCGGCCCCGTCGGGGGCCTTGGGCAGCTGCGATATCTGCAATTCCTCGGCGGGGGCATCGGTCAGCCGATCCTCCCCTTCCCAGAAGAAATGCGGGTGGTCATGGGTGTTGGTGTCGAAATAGCTTTTCGACCCATCCACCGTCACTTCCTGAATAAGCCCGGCATCGCAAAACGCCTTCAGCGTGTTATAAACCGTGGCCAACGAAACACTTTCGCCCATGTCCTGCACATCCGAAAACAGGCTCTCGGCGGTGACATGGCGGTGCTGCCCGTCGCCCACCAAAAGCGTGGCCAGTGCCACGCGCTGCCGGGTCGGTCGCAGACCCGCGCCGGCCAACCAGTCGGTGCCTCGTTTAACAGCCTCTGTCATCATCGCGCAAACCGTCCTTTATCCTTCCGGTAATATAGGGGGCAGACCCGGTATATTTCAAACAATTTCCTGCAAAGCGGAGGACCGGCAACCCCGGATCAGGGCAAGCCCCCTGTGCGAGTCGCCGCGCAATCGCGGCCTGTGGTGCGATCAACTCTTACGACGATCCGTCGTAGAGACATTGCACCACGGCGTCGATCAGCGCCGGTTGGAGACAATAAAGTTGACGCACTGCCCCGGAACCGTAGCCCGACTTGCCGCGCGACAAGGCTCATCGGGCTTGCAAGGATCAATTCCACGGTGATACAGGAAGGTCCACCACCGAAACCGGATAAACGAAAGGTGCGCCTGAATGGCCGATTACCCGAGCAGCTTCGATCGCGATGACCTTCTGAAATGCGCCAAGGGTGAGCTTTTCGGCCCCGGCAATGCGCAACTGCCCGAACCGCCCATGCTGATGATGGACCGGATCACCGATATCTCGGGCGATGGCGGCAAGCACGGCAAAGGCCATGTGGTTGCCGAGTTCGACATCACCCCCGACCTGTGGTTTTTCGAATGCCACTTCCCCGGCAACCCGATCATGCCCGGCTGCCTTGGCCTTGACGGCCTGTGGCAGTTGACCGGCTTCAATCTCGGCTGGCGCGGCTGGCAGGGGCGCGGCTACGCGCTGGGCGTGGGCGAGGTGAAACTCACCGGCATGGTCCGTCCCGACCGCAAAATGCTCACCTACTACGTCGATTTCACCAAGGCCGTGCAAACCCGCCGCCTGACCATGGGCGTGGCCGATGGCGTGGTCGAAGCCGATGGCGAGGTGATCTACCAAGTCAAGGACATGAAAGTTGCGCTCAGCGAAAGCTGAGCCAACACGCCCATGGACTTGCCCCCCTGTCCCGAATGCGCCTCGGCATACACCTATGAAATGGATGCCCTTCTGGTCTGCCCCGAATGCGGCCACGAATGGTCCGCCAATGACAAGCAGACCGATGTGATCCGCGACAGCGTCGGCAACCCGCTGGCCGATGGCGACACCGTCACCGTGATCAAGGACCTCAAGCTCGGCGGCACCTCGTCGTCGGTCAAGGTCGGCACCAAGGTCAAGAACATCCGGCTCGTCGATGGCGACCACGATATCGACTGCAAAATACCCGGCGTCGGCCAAATCGGCCTGAAATCGCAGTTCGTGAAAAGGGTGGCGAAGTAGCCCCCCTTTCATCTTTCCCAAAATACTCCGGGGGTTTGGGGGCAGCGCCCCCAAGGCCTGCGTGGCCTGAACGCAAAACCAGCCTGCGTGGCGTAGCCACACCGCATGGTCACAGCCCTTCCTGCTTGCACCATCGGGGCGCACTGTCATACACAGTTCTTAACAAACCTAAGGAGGCCACATGCGCCGCGTCGTCGTTACAGGGCTGGGGGTTGTCTCCAGCATCGGCAACAATGCCCAAGAGGTTCTCGCCTCGCTCAAGGCCGGCAAATCCGGCATCACCGCCAACGAGGCGATGGCCGAA
The DNA here is from genome assembly GCF_913057115.1 of uncultured Roseovarius sp. GTDB lineage: Bacteria > Pseudomonadota > Alphaproteobacteria > Rhodobacterales > Rhodobacteraceae > Roseovarius. Next base: position 66,213 of record NZ_CAJXNN010000012.1, on the reverse strand, counting down.
CACGGCTTTCGCAGCCAGATCGCCGGCGACGTGAAACTCGATATCGCCGAGCACGTGGATAAACGCACCCTGCGTTTCATGGGGCCCGGCGCGGCCTATGCCCATATCGCCATGGGGCAGGCCATCGCCGATGCCGGGCTTGAGGAAAATGATATCGTCAACCCGCGCACCGGTCTGGTCGCGGGCTCCGGCGGGCCCTCGACCTCGGCCATGCTGGCCGCGCATCAAACGGTACTGGAAAAAGGCTCGCCCAAGCGGATCGGGCCCTTTGCCGTGCCCAAATGCATGTCCTCGACCGTGTCGGCCAACCTCTCGACCGCCTATCAGATCAAGGGCATCAACTACTCGATCACCTCGGCCTGTTCCACCTCGCTGCATTGCATCGGCAATGCCGCCGAACAGATCATGATGGGCAAGCAGGACGTGATGTTCGCCGGTGGCGGTGAAGAACTCGACTGGACCTTGTCGTGCCTCTTCGACGCGATGGGGGCGATGTCCTCGAAATACAATGACACGCCGGAAAAAGCCTCGCGCGCCTTTGATGCGGACCGCGACGGGTTCGTCATCGGCGGCGGCGGCGGCATGCTGGTGCTGGAAGATCTGGAGCACGCCAAGGCGCGCGGCGCCAAGATCTATGCCGAGGTCACGGGCTATGGCGCCACCTCGGATGGTCACGATATGGTCGCGCCCTCGGGCGAGGGCGGCGAACGCGCCATGCGCATCGCGCTCTCGACGCTGCCCGAGGATCGCAAGGTGGGCTACATCAACGCCCATGGCACCTCCACCCCGGTGGGCGACGTGGGTGAGGTCGAGGCCGTGCGCCGCGTCTTTGGGACCGGCACGACACCGCCGATCAGCTCGACCAAATCCATGACCGGCCACAGCCAGGGGGCCACCGGCGCGCAGGAGGCGGTCTATTGCCTGTTGGCGCTGGAACATGATTTCATTATTCCATCGATCAACGTGGAAACCCTCGATCCGGCGCTGTCCCCTGCCGAGATTGCGACGGCCCGCGTCGACGACGCCGGGCTTGATAGCGTCATGACCAACAGCTTCGGCTTTGGCGGCACCAACGGGTCGATGATCCTCAGCAAATATCACGGATGATTTTCACATGAGCAATTCCATGCAGGGAAAACGCGGCCTCATCATGGGCGTGGCCAATGATCGCTCCATTGCCTGGGGCATCGCCCGCGCCATGGCCGAGGCCGGGGCCGAGCTGGCCTTCACCTATCAGGGCGAAGCCTTCGGCAAACGGGTCGAACCCCTTGCCGCTTCTGTCGGTAGCGATTTCCTTGTCGATGTGGATGTCACCGATGACGCGTCGCTGGATGCGGCCTTTGCGGCGCTGGCCGACAAATGGCCGACGATTGATTTCGTGGTTCACGCCATCGCCTATTCGGACAAATCCGAACTGACGGGCCGTTTCATGAACACCAGCCGCCAGAATTTCAAACACAGCCTTGAGATTTCGGCCTATTCCTTCATCGACGTGGCGCGCCGTGCCTACCCGTTGATGAAGGACAACGGCGGCACACTTCTGACACTGACCTACCAGGGCTCCAACAAGGTTGTACCCAACTATAATGTCATGGGTGTGGCAAAGGCGGCGCTGGAATCCTCCACGCGTTACCTCGCCAATGACATGGGGCCCGACGGTATCCGCGTGAACGCCATCTCGCCCGGTCCGATGAAAACCCTTGCCGGGGCGGCCATCGGCGGGGCGCGCAAAACCTACAAGCACACCGACATGAACGCGCCCCTGCGGGCCAACGCCACGCTTGAGGCGGTGGGCGGCACCGCCGTCTGGCTGGCCTCGGATGCGGGGGCCTTCACCAGCGGCGAGATCATCCATGTCGACGGTGGCTATCACGTTCTGGGCATGCCGCAGGCCGAAAACCTCTGACCAAAAATTACCCCGCCTCTGCCTTAATTGGCCCCGGCCCTGCCCTATTTTCGCCATGTGATTTGGCCAAAAAATGGGCATGGAACACAGAGCATCACACCAATCCCTTCGCAAGGTCGAGAAGGCCCGCCTTCGTCAGGAGGCCTACCTCCGCCGCGCCCGCATCGCGAAAAAATGGGGGCGCCGCTGCCTCTGTCTCATGGTGGTGTCAGCGGGCGTGGTCGCATGGCAAGACCCGGCCCTTGGCCCCAAGATCCAGATGGCTGTGGCTGATGCGGCCCATGCCGCCGATGTGTACTTCGGCGGTGACGGCAACGCGCGGGACATGGTCGTAGCGGCTCTGCCCGACATCCGCTCCTAAAACCGTCTTGGGCGACGACTCGCATCGCCCGACGAGCCATCCGCGCCGCAATTCGTGACCGCGCCACGGGTTGATCGCGCAATAGGCGATGCCCATCTTTGTCGCATGACACATCAGAACCGTACCCACCCGAACGTTCCGGGCGTGGATCAATCGGATCGCACCGTGCCCGTCAACCTGCGCCAGTCCGGGCCGACCTCTGTTCAGATGCTGATATCGACGCGCGTGCGCAAATCGCCCTTCTGGCATTTGTCGATCGAGGCCGGGGCCTGGCGCGCCACCGTCTACAACCGCATGTACCACCCGCGTGCCTATGCCCGCCCCGAAGATGGCGGCGCGATGGCCGAATATCGTGCGCTGGTGAATGGCGTGACGCTTTGGAACGTCGCTGTCGAACGTCAGATCTGCGTCAAGGGGCCGGACGCCGAAGATTTCGTCAATACCGTCATCACCCGCGACGCCACCAAGATCAAACCGATGCACGGCAAATACTGCATCCTGTGCAACGACAAGGGCGGTATCCTGAACGATCCCGTCCTTTTGCGTCTGGCCGAGGATGAATTCTGGTTCTCGATCTCCGACAGCGACCTGATGCTTTGGTTGCAAGGCGTCAACATCCCCCGCCGCTGGGATGTCGACATCACCGAACTCGACGTCGCCCCCCTGCAAATCCAAGGGCCGCTGTCCGAAGACCTCATGGCCGACCTGATCGGTGAGGAGGTGCGCGACATCCCCTATTACGGAATGATGGAAACCAAGATCGAAGGCTGCCCGGTCGTGATCAGTCAAACAGGCTTCAGCGGCGAAAAGGGCTACGAAGTCTATGTCCGCAACGCCTCCGAGACGGCCGAGCCTGTCTGGTACGCCATTCGTGGCATGGGCGCGCGTTATGGCCTGCGGGTGATCGCCCCGGGCCACCACCGTCGGATCGCGGCGGGTATCCTGTCATGGGGGCAGGATATGGACGCTGAGACCTCGCCGTTCCAAGTCAACCTTGCCTACCAAGTGCCGCGCAAGAAAACCGCCGACTACATCGGCAAAGAGGCGCTGGAACGCCAGCGCGCGCAAATCGAGAAAGGGGACTATCCTTTCGCCCTCAAACTCGTCGGCCTTAAGATGGGCGGCCTGCCGATCACCGATTACGCGCCCGATTTCTGGCTGGTGGCGAAGGAGGACGGTACACGCTGCGGCTATGTCACCTCGCCATGGTACTCGCCCGAGTTGGAGCAAAACATCGCTCTGGCCTATGTTCCTTGGGAAAAAACCGCCATTGGCACGCGCCTCAAGGTGGAACTCCCCGAAATGTACCAAGAAACATCCGGCAAGTCGGTCGATGCCATCGTCAGCGAAGTGCCTTTCGTGCCTTCAGAACACCCAAGCGCACGCGAACAAAAGAAAGCCGGTTAAAACCACTGCCCCGGTTCCATCAGGCCCAAATCCAGCAACTGTCGCGAGTGCCACTCGAACGGCGTGGAATTGTGCCACTTGAACGTATGGATATCAAAGGTGGAGCCGGGGTTCGCCTTGAGCGCCTTGGCCGTCCGAAATGAAACAATCGCCGCCGTCAGGTTGTGATGCCACGGGCAGGCATAGGTATTGTATTCCTCATCCGTAAAGGTGTGATCGTCGCGCAGGATCAAATCGGGCTTGGATTTGAAAAGGGCGATTCGGTCGATCTTGCGGCGCTTGGCCGGGATATGCTCTTCGTACCGCCAGCGTAGGCCGCCGAAGAAATCCAACTGCCGCTCCTTGGGGTAGTTGTGATTGTCCGGATCGTTCCGCGCCAAGGCATAATACCCGGATTTGTCCAGATGGGCATCTTCCAGCGACACGGCGTTCGGATGGACCTCCAGATCCCCGGCATAAAGGTCGATCACGTAGCAAAGCATGGCATCGCGGCGCTCTTCTGTGTGGAAGGTCAGCAACTCTCCGACCGTTCGGGTTTCGCAGAAGGGATAGAACAGGTATTCGGCGTTGAAGCAGTAATACATCCAAAGCCCCGGTGCCGCGGCGGCGATGCGGTTAACCGCGTCGACATAGTCGGCACCCTTGGCAATGTCGAAATCAATCCGCGCCACCTTGTCCACCACATCTTCGGGCAGGTCGAAGGCCTCGGGCATCAACACCAGAAGCTGTTTGAAACCGCTGTCCAGATGGTGGCGCACCGTGCTGCCGACTTCGATATCATCTTCCACGAAAATCATCCCCACAGGCCCTTGTTTCAGGGTCGTGTCGGCTGACTTCAAAAAGGCGTCTAGGCTGTCGTAATACATCAACGGTCCCGGTTTTTTGCGATAACGTCGGCCAATTCGCATTCCATTGCAAGCGACCCTTGCCTTGGTGTAGGGAAGCGGCCTGAAACCTTGCGGGAGTCTGTCCAACATGGCCGAACCGAAAAAGCTCTTCATCAAGACCTACGGCTGTCAAATGAACGTCTACGACAGCGAGCGTATGGCCGAGGCCATGGGCGGTGCGGGCTATGTGGAAACCAACAGCCCCGACGACGCGGACATGATCCTGCTCAACACCTGCCACATCCGCGAAAAAGCCGCCGAAAAGGTCTATTCCGAACTGGGCCGATTCCGCACGCTCAAGGATGAAAACCCCGATCTGAAAATCGGCGTTGCGGGCTGTGTGGCGCAGGCCGAAGGCGAAGAAATCATGCGCCGTCAGCCGCTTGTCGATATGGTCGTCGGTCCGCAAAGCTACCACCGCCTGCCACAGATGGAGGCCAAGGCGCGCGAAGGCAAAAAAGCCCTCGATACCGACTTCCCGCTCGACGACAAATTCGAGACCCTGAAAAACCGCCCCAAGGCGAAACGCGGCCCCACCGCCTTCCTCACTGTCCAAGAAGGCTGTGACAAATTCTGCGCCTTCTGCGTCGTGCCCTATACCCGTGGGGCCGAGGTTAGCCGCCCCGCCACCCGCATTCTTGATGAGGCCCGCGATCTGGTTGAACGTGGCGTGCGCGAAATCACCCTGCTGGGTCAGAACGTCAACGCCTACCACGGCCAAGGCCCCGATGGCGGTGACTGGACCCTCGCGCGCCTGATCTGGGCGCTGAACGATATCGACGGGTTGGAGCGTATCCGCTTCACCACCTCGCACCCCAACGATATGGATGATGCCCTCATTGCCGCCCATGGCGAGTGTGAAAAACTCATGCCCTACCTGCACTTGCCCGTGCAATCGGGCAGTGACCGCATCCTCAAGCGGATGAACCGTAAGCACACCGCCGAAGAATATATCCGCCTGATCGAACGCATCCGCGAAGCGCGCCCCGACATCCTGATGTCGGGCGATTTCATCGTCGGCTTCCCCGAAGAAACCGACGCCGATTTTCAGGCCACAATGGACCTTATTGAAGAGGTCAAATATGGCTACGCCTTTTCCTTCAAATACTCCACGCGCCCCGGCACCCCGGCGGCAGAACGCGCGCAACTGGACGAAGATGTAAAATCCGAACGCCTTTATCGCCTGCAAGAGCGGATCACCCACCACCAGCGCGCCATCCAAGACGCCATGGTGGGCCGCGAGGTCAGCGTGCTCTTCGAAAAGCCGGGCCGCCTTGAGGGGCAAATGGTCGGCAAATCCGAGTATCTGCATGCGGTACACGTGGCAAATTGCACGGCCAAGCCGGGCGATATCGCCCGCGTCAAGATCGTTGAAAGCGGCTCGAACTCCCTGTCGGGTCAACTCGTCGGCTGATGCCGGCAGGGCAGGGGCTTACAGCAAACTGATGCTAGACCGTTGCGAGGCCACGTCATCGGCCAGTTGATTGGCGGTTCTGATATGCCAGTCCAGCCCGCTTTGCCCACGCGCGGCCGCAGTCTGCAGGTTGCGCACCGCCCGGCGCATGTCGGCCTCGCTCAGGCTCAGCGCCTCTGCCAAAGCCGCGCGCTCGGAATTGACCTTTGCAACACCGCGATCATGCTCGGCCCGGCTGATCTGGCCGCCGGCCAGTTGCAGGGCCAAGGCGTTCAACCGCTCCTCCTGCGCCGCCAGCAGGCCGGGCAGATCGTCACGCAGGCTTTCAAACTGGTTCGAGGCATTGCGCAAGCTCCGGCTCAGCTCGGGCTCGTGGACAAGCTGCATGCGCTTTTTCACGCTGCGCTGGCCCGCAGCACGGCCCGCAATGGCGCCCCCGGCCGCGCCAACCGCCGCGCTGGCCGCGCATTTGCCGATATGGCTTGAGGCGACAACCGCCAGACCACAGCCCACTGCGGCCCCGATCGCACCGCCCTTGAGGGTCGATTGCATCACGATCTCATCGGCCATCTGCTGCAAGGCATCCACCTGCTTTGCAACGCTGCCGTCGACAATGGGATCGTTGTGAAAATAAAGCGCGGCATTCTCCGCTCGCGAGGCCTCCGGCGTGACTTGCATGCAGGCGCTCAGGGCGGTCGCGGCCATCAAGGGAACGAGGTAACGGGCTTTGCACATCATAACGGGCCGGGCCTTCTTTGCGTTTTCTTCAACAATCCCTCGGCTAAACCCGAAATTTGTCCAAATTTTGGCAACAGTTGACTTTGTGCGCCCTGCGTCATCGCCCATCGCCGATTGCCGCAAATCACTTGTCCCAAATGAACCCTGTACCCCGGGCGGCCGGCCCTTGACGAATTTCTGATTCCAATCGCTCACCCGGTCGCCGCGCAGGCAATGAACCAACCACGGCTGCCCAAGCCTCCAACCCGTGCCCGGGGCCGGCACCGGAGGGCGCTCTGCAAAGTTGGCCTAAGTGATAGAATTCACGCAATTTTTGATTTTTGCAGGCAAGTCTTGCCGCAACACTAGTGACTGTTTCCAGATATGACACAATATCTGGTGAATAATTCTTCACATCGTTCCTAAACTTGTTAAAGTAAAAGGATAATTCGTTTGGGGGTGGCTGGTTACCGCTGTCCTCGTTGGGGGAAAACAAAAAGGACAGTGGCTGTGGCGAAAGATATTTGCAGAACAGTGCGCAGCGTTCTGGGGGGGCTTGCTGCCGTCGCCCTCGGACTTGCAGTATCGGCGGATGCCGGGCTGGCGCAGGAAGGGCAGCGAACGGTCAAGGGTGAGATTTACACACCCGGCATCTGGGTCGATCCCGACGGGTGCGAACATTGGGTCATGGATGACGGCGTCGAAGGCTACATGACCCCGCATGTCAGCCGCCAAGGCATCCCGGTCTGCCGCCGGGGCAATGTCTGCGGCGTGATGAACTCCGATCAGTATTTCGCCACCGACAGCGCCAAGATCAGCGTCGCAGGTCAGCGCCGCCTGCAAGATTTCTTCCGCAAGACCGGCGCCGTGTCCTACATCATCACCGGCCACACCGACAGCCGCGCCTCGGATAGCTACAATATGCGGTTGTCCTATCGCCGGGCCAACTCGGTGGCGCGCGTCGCCCAAAGCGTCGGCGCCCGTATCGCCGATGTCCGCGGCTATGGCGAACGCATGCCCAAGGCGACCAACAACACGGCGGCCGGTATGCAGAAAAACCGTCGCGTCGAAATCATCTGCATCAACTGAGGGGCCGGTCCAATGAAAAACGTGAAACTCATGCTCGCGCTGCCCGTTGTCGGCCTTCTCGCCGCTTGCGATGCGAGCACCGACAAGTCCTTCGACCGCCAGTTCTTCGACCGCGACCACCTCAGCGGAATGCGCGCCGGAATCTGGGTTGACCCCAACGGCTGCGATCACTGGATCATCGACGACGGTGTCGAAGGTTATCTATCGCAACGTCTCGACAAATACGGCAAGCCGGTCTGCTCTGGTACCGCCCCGCCAACCGTCGCCACCGGCGATTTCAAACAGGGCTCCACCAGCATTATCGGGGATCCGATCTAAGGTGGCACCGCATGCATTTGCCAATCAAACAGCCGCAGGATCGCCTCCTGCGGCTGTTTTCGTCTCAAATGCGTGACAATGTCGAACCCGCCCTTGCGCCTGCCCGCGCAACTTGGCACCCTTCTTCCATAAGCTGCCAACCTTGGAGAGTTGATTGAACACCACCGTGCTGCCTCCGCCCGACGATGCCCTGCACGAAGCGGCGATCGAATTTCCCGATAACCGCCTGTTGATCGACCTGTGCGGCGAGTTTGACCGCAACCTTGCCGATATCGAACAAAAGATGGGCGTGCAGATCTTGCGCCGCGGCAATCAACTGGTCGTCATGGGCGAAGAGGCCCCCGCCAAGGAATCCATCGAAGTTCTGAGCGCGCTTTACCAACGTCTTGAAACCGGCAAGCCGGTCGAGGCGGCCGATGTCGACCGCGAATTGCGGATGGACACCGGCGACGATGGTACCGGCACCCGCGACGGGGATCAGCTCGAAATGTTCAAGGGCGGCCGGGTTGAAATCAAGACCCGCAAGAAACTGGTCGAACCGCGCACCGATGCGCAAAAAGCCTATGTCAAATCGCTCTTTGCCAATGAACTGGCCTTCGGCATCGGCCCGGCCGGCACCGGCAAAACCTATCTTGCGGTAGCGGTCGGCGTGTCGATGTTCATCGAAGGCCATGTTGACCGGATCATCCTGTCGCGCCCGGCGGTCGAGGCGGGCGAGAAACTGGGCTACCTGCCCGGCGACATGAAAGACAAGGTCGACCCCTACATGCAGCCGCTCTACGACGCGCTCAACGACTTTCTTCCCGGCAAACAACTGGCCAAGCTGATCGAGGAAAAACGCATCGAGATCGCGCCGCTGGCCTTCATGCGGGGCCGGACGCTGGCCAATGCCTTCGTGGTGCTCGACGAGGCGCAAAACGCCACCTCCATGCAGATGAAAATGTTCCTCACCCGCCTCGGCGAAGGCTCGCGCATGGTTGTCACCGGCGACCGTAGCCAGATCGACCTGCCGCGCGGTGTGACCTCCGGTTTGCACGATGCCGAACGCCTGCTGAAATCCATACCCAATATCGCCTTCAATTATTTCTCGGCCAAGGACGTGGTGCGCCACCCGCTCGTTGCCGCCATTATCGAAGCCTATGACAAAGATAACCCCGCCGCTTAGGTGCGCCTGAGGCCCTGCAAAATGATACGATCCAAAGTCGGCTATACCGCCGTGGCACTCGCCACGCTTACAGCCCTCGTTCATCTCTTTGTCGGCACACCCGAAACCGCCGCGCCACTCCTGGCCTCTGACTTGCCCGAGGTGGCCCGCGGCACCGGATTTCTCGTCTGGCATTTTCTCAGCGGGCTGTTGTTCGTTCTCGCGGCCACCGTTGCCTATGGCACATGGGGCCAAAACCGCGCTTTGCTCGGCCTCGCCGCTATCCAGTCCGCCACCATGGCCGTCATCGGCCTGATCCTGCCGCTCATGGTCGGCATCGGTTATGCCGTTTTACCGCAAGGAGGTCTATTCGCCGTCCTCACAGGGTTGATCCTCTGGGCGCTCAAACCCACCACATAACGCGCCTCTCCATTCCCTTGACGCCCGACAGAAAACACGCGAATGCCTCTTCTTCTGTTCACAAATATCCCGGGGGTCCGGGGGCAGCGCCCCCGGCTTGTGCCAAATGCTCACCGATACGCTCATCGAAGACCACCGCTGGCAAGCGGCCGGGCTTGAGGCCCTCGCCGAAACCGCGGCGCGGGCCACGCTCACCCACCTTGGCCTCGATCCGGCAGATTGGGAAATCGCCGTTCTGGCTTGCGACGACGCGCGCATCGCCACCCTCAATGCATCGTTTCGCGAAAAACCCACGCCCACGAATGTGCTTAGCTGGCCCGAGACTGATCTCACCCCCGAAATTGCCGGCGCCTTCCCCGAAAAGCCCCCGCAAGGGGGCGATGAGGGGCCGCAGCATCTGGGCGATATCGCCATCGCCTTTGAGACCTGCGCGCGTGAGGCGACTGAACAGGACAAGCCCATGGCCGATCACGTTACCCATTTGCTGGTCCATGGCACGCTGCACCTGCTGGGCTATGACCATATCCGTGACCAAGATGCCACTTTGATGGAAGCAACCGAGGCTGCCATACTTGGCAAACTGGGTCTCCCTGACCCATATTAGGGCAATACCCGGGGGCCGTGACCCCCACCAACCGGACAAAAGAGACAATGGGCGACAGTACCGAAGACTCCTCTAACGCGGCGCAACGCGCGCAGCCCGAGGGGCAAGACCAAAGCGACGAGGAACAGGGCGGGTTCTTCCGCCGTATCATCGGGGTTCTCAGCCAGGGTGAGGATGATGCCCCATCAGAAGATAACCCGCGTGACACCGACTCGAGCGGCCTGCCGCCCGGCATGGGCAATCTGCGCGACATGGCGGTCGAGGATGTGGCCATTCCCAAGGCCGATATCATCTCGGTCCCGGCCTCGATCAGCAAGGATGAACTGGTGCAGGTGTTCCGCGACAGCGGGCTGACACGTTTGCCCGTCTTCGAGGGCACGCTCGATACCCCCATCGGTATGGTTCACCTCAAGGATTTCGCGCTCAAACATGGCTTCAACGGCAAAGGGGGCGGGTTCTCGATCACCAACACCCTGCGCCCCTTGCTCTACGTGCCTCCCTCCATGCCGATCGGCGTCCTGCTGCAGAAAATGCAGAACGAGCGGCGGCACATGGCGCTGGTCATCGACGAATACGGCGGGGTGGATGGCCTTGTCACCATCGAAGACCTGATCGAACAGGTCGTCGGCGAGATCGAGGATGAGCACGACCTCGACGACGCCCAGTTCTGGACGCAGGAACGCCCCGGCGTCTACCTTGCCCTCGCCAAGACCCCGCTTGAGGAATTCGAGGCCGAGATCGACCAATCCCTGACCGATACCGAGGAAGTGGACGAGGAAGAGATCGACACGCTGGGCGGTCTGGTCTTCATGCTTTTGGGGCGCGTTCCGGTGCGCGGCGAAGTCGTCGAACACCCCGCCGGCGTCACCATAGAAGTGACCGAGGCCGACCCCCGCCGCATCAAGCGCCTGCGCGTACAGATGCCCGGCGTGTCGGATAGCTGACCCCATGCAAAGTGCCCTGCGCCTGAGGGACAGCGCTACTCACCTGCGCCCCCGTTGGCGGCTCGCGTTGCTCTTTACCCTTGGCGCTCTGGCCGCCACCGGGCAGGCGCCCTTGGGCCTGTGGTGGCTCTCGATTCCGGCTTTTGCAGGCTGTTTTGCGGTGCTGCCCGCCTTGCCCGGCTGGCGCGCGGCGGCTTGGGGCGGTTGGGCCATGGGGGCGGGCTATTTCGCGCTCTCGCTCAGTTGGATCATCGAGCCGTTCCTCGTCGATATCGCCCGCCACGGGTGGATGGCGCCCTTCGCGCTGTTCGGGCTTGCGGGCGGCTTGGCGCTGTTCTGGGCGCTGGCCGCCGGGCTGTCGCATCGCCTGCGTGGCGGCGCGCTGGGCCTTGCCTGCGCGCTCACGCTGGCCGAGGCGCTGCGCGGCACCGTCCTTACCGGCTTTCCCTGGGCGCAACCGGGCCACGCGCTGATCGACACGGGCCTTCTGCCGCTGGCCTCTGTCGCGGGCTCGCTTGGCCTGACAGTCGCGCTTTTGGCCACAAGCACGGCCCTTACCGCTCTGCTCACCGGCCCGCGGCTTGCCGGTGTTGCGGGTCTGCTGGGCTTTGCCGCGCTCTTCGCCGTGACAGGGCAACTTCCACTCGCGCCGCCAACGCCGCAAGATGCCCCCAAGGTCCGCCTGATCCAGCCCAACGCGCCGCAGCACCTCAAATGGGATCCGGCCCATATCCAGACCTTCTTCGATCGCCAAATCGCCTTTACCGCTGAACCGGGGCAGGACGGCAACCGCCCCGATCTCATCGTCTGGCCTGAAACGGCCATCCCCGTGCTGCTGAACGATGCACAACCAACGCTCTCCGCCATAGCCCGCGCCGCCCGAGGCGCGCCCGTGGTGCTTGGCCTGCAACGCCGCGATGGGCTGCGGCTTTTCAACTCCCTCGTGGCGCTCGATGACACGGGGAAGGTCACGGCGCTTTACGACAAGCATCACCTCGTCCCCTTCGGCGAATACATCCCATACGGCGATACCCTGCAGAAATTCGGCATCACTGCCTTCGCCGCCCAACGTGGCAAAGGCTACTCCGCTGGCCCCGGTGCTCAGGTCATCAACCTTGGCGCCTTGGGCCGCGCCCTGCCGCTCATCTGCTACGAAGGGGTTTTCCCGCAGGATGTGCGCGCCGCCCCCGGTCGCGCCGATGTCATGCTGCTCGTCACCAATGACGCATGGTTCGGGCGTATCTCCGGCCCCTACCAACACCTGGCCCAAGCCCGCCTGCGCAGCGCCGAACAGGGGCTTCCGATGATCCGAGTCGCAAATACCGGCATCTCGGCGGTGATCGATGCGCGCGGCCGGATCACCGCGCAAATCCCCTTGAACGAGGCCGGATGGCGTGACGCGCCGCTGCCGCCGGCCATGGACCCCACGCCCTATGCGCGCATGGGCGATTGGCCTGTCCTCTTGGCGCTTCTTTGTCTTCTGACCTTGTCGTGTGTCTACAACAGGCGCAAACGCTCCGGGACTTAGCGATTGACCCCAAGCGCCCTTGCGCGTAACCACCTTTCAATCCCGTCACAACGGCTTCCTGGCGTGACGGCAGACATTAATGGAGCACCTTACATGTCCCGACAAAACTATATCTTCACCTCCGAATCCGTTTCGGAGGGCCACCCCGACAAGGTCTGCGACCGGATTTCCGACGCCATCCTCGATGCCCTCATCGCAGAAGAGGAAAACGCCCGCGTCGCGGCTGAAACTTTTGCCACATCTGGCATGGTCGTTATCGGGGGGGAGGTCGGGCTGTCCGATCAGGAATTGCTGCGCAACTACATGGGCCGTATCCAACAGATCGCCCGCGATTGTATCCGCGACATTGGCTATGAACAGGAAAAATTCCACTGGAATACCTGCCATGTTCTGAACTTCCTGCACGAACAATCCGCGCATATCGCCCAAGGGGTCGACCGCGACGGGGCAGGGGATCAGGGCATCATGTTCGGCTATGCCACCAATGAGACCGAGGCGCTCATGCCCGCGCCGATCCAGTTCTCGCACGCCATCCTGCGCCGTCTGGCCGAGGCGCGCAAATCCGGGGCCGAACCCGCCCTGCGCCCCGATGCCAAAAGCCAGATTTCCCTGCGTTACGAAGATGGCAAGCCGGTCGAGGTGATGCAGATCGTACTCTCCACCCAGCACGAAAGCGAAGACCAGAGCAGCGATGACATCCGCGCGATCGTTGAACCTTACATTCGCGAGGTTCTGCCCGCCGACTGGATCAGCGACAAAACCGAATGGTGGGTCAACCCCACCGGCACCTTCGTCATCGGCGGCCCCGATGGTGACGCAGGGCTCACCGGCCGCAAGATCATAGTCGACACCTACGGCGGGGCCGCGCCGCACGGCGGCGGTGCGTTTTCCGGCAAAGACCCCACGAAGGTCGACCGCTCGGCGGCCTATGCCGCGCGCTACCTTGCCAAGAACGTCGTCGCTGCCGGTATGGCCGAACGCTGCACCCTGCAACTTTCCTATGCCATCGGCGTGGCCAGGCCGCTGTCGATCTATGTCGACACCCACGGTACTGGCCAAGTCCACGAAACGGACATCGAAAAGGCCATCCGCCAGTCGATGGACCTCACCCCGCGCGGCATCCGCGAGGCGCTGGATCTTAACAAACCGATCTACCAGCGTACGGCGGCCTATGGTCACTTCGGGCGCGAGCCCGAGGCCGATGGTGGCTTTAGCTGGGAACGCACCGATCTGGTCGAGACCCTCAAGAAATCCGTATGATGATCGCCCGCCCCGTCAGTGTTTCGTACGACTCGTACGCATCACTTTCGGGGCGGTTCGATTTTCGTACGAAACTCACGTACAAAACGTACGAGTCGTACAACTCTCATGACCGCAGATAAGCACCCCTCCGGCGCCCCGTGGCGCAACTTTTATGGCCGCTTCAAAGGCAAGGGCCTGCGCAAATCGCAGGAGGCCTACCTTGACGAAGACCTCGCCAAACTTTCGCCGGGGGCTGTCGGGTGGGACGTGAATCCAGAGCGTGAACCCATTGACCTAAAAGGGCTTTTTGGGGATCGGGACGTCTGGCTTGAAGTCGGGTTTGGTGGCGGCGAACACATGGTGCATCAGGCCGTGCAGAACCCGGACGTGGGGTTCATCGGCTGCGAGCCTTACATCAATGGCGTTGCCATGCTCTTGGGCAAAATTCGTGACTCCGGAGCACAAAATATAGCGGTCCACCCCGGTGACGCCCGCGATATGTTTGATGTGCTGCCCCCCGCAAGCATCTCCCGCGCCTTCCTGCTATATCCCGATCCCTGGCCCAAGAAGCGCCACCACCGTCGCCGTTTCGTCACGCCCGAGCACTTAGAGCCGCTCTCCAAGGTGTTGAAAAAAGGCGCTATTTTCCGGGTGGCAACGGATATTCCCGACTATGTCCGCCAAACGCTGGAGCAAGTGCCTCGGCATGGCTTCGAATGGCTGGCCGAGGGACCTTCGGAGTGGCGAACCCCTTGGAATGATTGGATTTCTACCCGGTATGAGCAAAAAGCCCTGCGCGAAGGCCGGGTGCCGCATTATCTGACCTTTCGTAAGATTGGCTGATAAGCCTTTGATTCAAAAAAGATTTCAAAGGCCCAAGTCATCCAGAAACTCACCGATATGATCCTTGAAACGGAAGAACCCATGGGTCGCATTTGGCCAAGTCATTGAATCATAAGGGTTAATCACGCGGATCAAGGATATCCCCTGCGGCGTCAACCGGCTGTCCAGATCATCAAGCACATCCCGCGCCGGTCCAGTTGAGCCGTATGGCGTAACCACTTGATCTAATTGATTAGTCTTGGCCCAAGCCGCAATTGCCTCGGGCGTTTCATGCTCCCCGGCATCCGTTCCAAGCCGTGCGCCCCAACGTGCCACCGTATCCTCCATGGCCCCTTTGGCAAAGCGTCGCACATCCTCGGACACAGCCAAGGGCGACCGCGCGTCACAGGTTACAAGTCGCGTGAAGGTCAGCGGATAAACATCGGATTCAAATAGAGGATTCAGATTTAGATCATCGTCATGGATAAGAACGCCAACACGCTCTGCCGGGTTCCACGGGGGCGTTTGTGGCGGCTCACCGCGGGGCGGATGCCCTTGGCTGCTCAATGGATGAGCGTCGCGGGCCAAGCCCTTGGGGTTAAACCTGTTTTCGGTGAATTTGTGAATATTGTCCGGCCGCGCGAGATAAGTTTTGCCGATGGTCTGCAAGCCACCGACCCAACGCCAGCCCAGCGTGTTTGACGCCGGATCACCATCAAGCAAATGCCGCAGGAACAAATCTGCGCCCAACTCCCAAGGCAGATTAAGCGTGTGAATCCAGATAGATGCAAACCACATCCTCGCGTGATTGTGCAAGTATCCGGTCTCGCGCAACTCCTTGGCCCAATGGTCGAAGGCATCAATACCAGTCTCGCCGTTGCAGGCATCGTCCCAACGCTGCCGCAACCCGCTTTCGGCCTTGGTGCGATCCAAGGCCCGCGCCAGCCCTGCGCGGTACTGGCCCCAGACCCCCGGGCGCAACTCCAGCCAACCTTTCCAATAACTTCGCCAGAAAACTTCATGTATGAATTTTTCCGCCGCAGCGCGCGAATGTCGGTTCAAGACCGTCTGCAAAACCTCCTTTTCCGTAACAAGGCGATGACGCAGATAAGGGGAAAGCTGTGACACATGAACATGGCTCTCTGGGCCAAGGTCATAGTTGCGCAGCCGGGCATAATCCCGGCCTGCATGGGGCGCAAACCCCTTCAAACGCTCCAAGCCTTTGTTTCTGGATGGAAAAAACCTGTTCATCTTTCAACCCGCCTTGCGAGGGCATTCCAGCTAGAGCGGGCCATCGAGAGATCAAGATGCCATGCAAAACAGTTTCCGCGCCCCTTGCAGCTACCCCTGCACGACACTAAGACTCCGTTAGCACATGATCTCTAAACTCCCTCCACACCCACAGGCAGGCGGAATATGACAGACCCATTCGAGACCTACATGAATACCCTCGTCCCAATGGTGGTTGAACAAACCAGCCGCGGCGAGCGTGCCTACGACATCTTCTCGCGCCTGCTCAAGGAGCGGATCATTTTCGTCAACGGCCCTGTCCACGACGGCATGTCCAGCCTGATCGTGGCGCAGCTGCTGCACCTGGAGGCGGAGAACCCGAAAAAGGAAATCTCCATGTATATCAACAGCCCCGGCGGCGTCGTGACCTCGGGCCTGTCGATCTACGACACGATGCAATACATCAAACCCAAGGTCAGCACGCTGGTCATCGGGCAAGCGGCCTCCATGGGGTCGCTCCTGCTGACCGCTGGAGCCGAAGGCATGCGTTTCTCGCTGCCCAACAGCCGAATCATGGTTCACCAACCGTCTGGCGGCTACCAAGGGCAGGCCACCGACATCATGATCCACGCCGAAGAAACCATGAAGCTCAAGAAGCGGCTCAATGAAATTTACGTGAAGCACACGGGGCAGACGCTGAAGAAAGTTGAGGATGCGCTTGAGCGGGACAACTTCATGTCACCGGAAGAGGCCAAGAAATGGGGCCTCATCGACGAAATCGTCGAGAATCGCGCCAAGGCAGAGGGCGACGGCGACGATAGTTAACAAAGGCCTGCCGCGCCCCGCGGGGCGCGGTGATTTTTGACATTGTGGTGGTGCTGCGCCTGTCTTAAGCTGGCCTGATGAAGACGAAGACCACGCGGCGCGCAAGCGCCCGCTAAACCGGGGCCTACAGCCCGAAAGGTACGTTATGGCGAACAACTCTGGCGGTGACAGCAAGAACACGCTCTATTGCAGCTTTTGCGGGAAAAGCCAGCACGAGGTGCGCAAACTGATTGCCGGGCCAACCGTGTTCATCTGTGATGAATGCGTTGAACTGTGCATGGATATCATCCGCGAGGAAACCAAAAGCGCTGGCCTGAAATCCAGCGAAGGCGTGCCCACCCCGCAGGAAATCTGCCAAGTGCTGGATGACTATGTGATCGGTCAGGCCATGGCAAAACGGGTATTATCCGTCGCTGTTCACAACCACTACAAACGGCTGAACCATTCCGGGAAAAGCGATATTGAGCTGCAAAAGTCCAATATTCTGCTCATCGGTCCGACGGGGTGCGGCAAGACCCTGCTCGCCCAAACTCTGGCTCGTATTCTGGACGTGCCCTTCACCATGGCCGACGCGACCACGCTGACCGAAGCGGGCTATGTGGGTGAGGACGTGGAGAACATCATCCTGAAACTGCTTCAGGCCAGCGAATACAATGTCGAACGCGCGCAACGCGGCATCGTCTATATCGACGAGGTCGACAAGATAACCCGCAAATCCGAAAATCCGTCTATCACCCGCGACGTGTCCGGCGAAGGGGTGCAGCAGGCGCTTCTGAAGCTGATGGAAGGCACCGTCGCCGCTGTGCCTCCACAGGGCGGGCGCAAACATCCTCAACAAGAATTCCTGCAGGTGGACACGACGAACATCCTGTTTATCTGCGGCGGGGCCTTTGCAGGGCTCGACAAGATCATCGCACAGCGCGGCAAAGGCAGTGCCATGGGCTTTGGCGCAGATGTGCGCGATGTGGACGAACGTGGCATCGGCGAAATCTTTACCGATCTCGAACCCGAGGATTTGCTGAAATTCGGTTTGATTCCGGAGTTCGTCGGCCGTCTGCCCGTGATCGCAACGCTGGAAGACCTGGACGACGACGCCTTGGTCACCATCCTGACCGAGCCGAAGAACGCTTTGGTCAAGCAATACCAGCGTCTGTTCGAACTGGAAGATGCGCAACTGACCTTCACCGACGATGCGCTCAAGGCCATTGCCAAACGCGCGATCGAACGCAAAACCGGGGCCCGTGGCCTGCGGTCGATTCTCGAAGATATCCTGTTGAATACCATGTTCGACTTGCCGGGCATGGAAGGTGTCGAAGAGGTGGTCGTGAACGAAGAGGCCGTCACCTCCGACGCCGCACCTTTGATGATCTATGCCGATCAGAAGAAGGAAGGCGCAAGCGCTGGATAGTGAGGCCAATGTTTGGTTGGTTTGAAAGCCCCGCGATCTTCAGGCGGGGCTTTTCTTTTGCCATATAGCCAAGGGAGCGGCACTGGACTTTACCCCGGCAATTCGCCATACAAGGCACCAAGATATCAGGAGTCTATCATGGGTATTCTCAACACTCTTCTGCGCGCCGTGACATGGTGGAACGGGCAGACGCTCAACACCCAGCTTTACACATGGCGCAAGGGCGTCAAGGTGGGCGAAGATGAGCAAGGCAATACCTTCTACCGCGATCACGAGAACAAGCGCCGGTGGGTGATTTTCAATGGCGAAGCCGAGGCCAGCCGCGTAAGCCCTGATTGGCACGGCTGGTTGCACCATACCTTCGACGAACCGCCAACCGATCGCCCACTTGATCACAAGGCTTGGGAAAAGCCGCATGAAGAAAACCTGACGGGAACGGCCTTGGCCTATGCTCCGGCCGGGTCGATCCGGCGCCCTGAACCTGTCGAGCGTCGGGATTACGAGGCTTGGACCCCGGAATAAGGCGGCACGCTCATGTCTGAAAACACCACCGAAGTACTCGTTGGCGGCGCTGTTCTTGCCGTGGCGATTGGGTTTCTTGTCTATGCCGGGCAGGCCACGGGCCTATCCGGTGGCCAGAGCGAGTACGAACTTGCAGCCAGCTTCCGTAGCGCCGATGGCGTGGACCTTGGCACGGATGTACGCATGGCGGGTGTCAAGGTGGGCCGTGTGACCGGCATCGAGCTTGACCCCACAACCTATCGCGCCAGCACGGTTTTCACCGTGCAGGAAGGTATCGAAGTCCCCGATGACAGTGCCGTGGCGGTCAGTTCCGAGGGCCTGCTTGGGGGTAACTACGTCGAGATTCTTCCCGGCGGTTCGCCGTTCTATTTTGAACCCGGCGACGAGATCGAGTTTACCCAAGGCTCGGTCAGTCTTGTCTCCTTGCTGATGAAATTCGTGGCAGGCGACGAGGACAACGGGGAATGATCCGCCCAGCCCTTGCCCTGACACTTGCGCTTTCCGGTGCTGCTGTTGCGCAAGAAGCCGTGGATTTGGGCACAGGGGCCGTCCTGCGCGGTCTGGACAAGGTTAGCGGTGATGTCGTGGACCTGCGATTGAAAAACGGCGAAAGCGCCGCACTGGGCCGGTTGACCGTGCGATTGGGCGAATGCCGCTTCCCACAGGGCGACCCCGCCGCAGATGCCTTCGCCTTTGTCGCGATTTCCGAGGAAGGCCGCGAGCAACCCGTTTTCCAAGGCTGGATGATCGGATCATCCCCCGCTCTGAACGCGATGGAGTACCCGCGTTATGACGTCTGGGTTCTGCGCTGTACGACCGAATAAGGGTCCTCGCAAAGCGGCAGGCCATGTATGTCGGCATCGCCTTGCAGTGCCTCGTGAAGGCGGCTGTGATACTCTGCCCTGCTGATTTCAATCGCCCCCAGACTGGACAGATGCGGCGTAATGAACTGCGTATCAAAAAGCGTGAAGCCACAACGATCAAGGTGATCCGTCAAATGCGCAAGCGCGCGTTTTGAGCCATCGGATCGCGGCGATACCATGCTTTCACCAAAAAACGCGCGGCCAAGGCTGACTCCGTAAACGCCACCGGCAAGGTCTTGTCCCTCCCATATTTCAAGGGAATGCGCGTGGCCCAATCTGTGCAATGCCGTGTAAAGCTGCCGGATTTCCGCGTTGATCCAGGTTTCGTCGCGGTCGGCGCAGGCCTCAAGAACCGCTTCGAAATCGGCATTCAAAGTCACCCGGTATGCGCCTCGCCGCATACGCCGCGCAAGCGAGCGAGAAATGTGAAACTCCTTGAGGGGAAGAATCCCACGCCGCCGTGGATCAACCCAGAATACCTCGGGATCATCGCGATGCTCCGACATCGGAAATATCCCCGCGGCGTAGGCCCGCAGCAAAAGCTCGGGCGTCAAGATCGGTTCATCTTTGGTCATCACAATTCGAGGTATAATCCCATGGTCGCTTAACCTTTCAGTATCGGCACCCGGAGTAGACCTGCAAGGGCGGGGCGACGAAAGGATCATCCAATGTCTTATCATCAGCATATACCGGCCGGGTTTCTGGACAGCGACGTCAATTTGATGGCCAACCGTATTCAGGCCCGCCATGCGATTTTGGTGGATGGTTTTCGGCATGTAATTGCGGATTCGACCGTCCTTCTTTTGGGGGCCGAAGATGGGCGGTGGTGCTATACCTTTGCCGCGGCTGGCGCTTTGCATGTGGTCGGCGTCGAAGAAAGCAATGATATGGTGTCACGGTTTCTTCAGCTTCCCGAAATCGGCCTGGGGGAACGCATAGAAATGCGCGAGGCGAACCCGATCGAAGCCTTGGCCACGGATGCCGAAGCGGGCCGCACATATGACATCGTGGTGCTTTTTGATGTGATTGACAGGCTTGGCAACCTGCATGCACTCCTGCACGCGATCAGGGCCGTGAAGCCAAGGCTCGTCGTGATCGACGGACTATTCGCAATGACCGACGATGCGGTTTTCGTCATGGAAAATCACCGTGGCCCCGTACCCGAGAGTTACGTGAACCCAAGGCTCATTCCTAGCCGAGGGGCTATTGCCAAGGCGGCGCGCGACACGGGATTCGAAATGGATTGGATAGATTGGTCTCGCCTCCCCGAGGAAGACCGCTTGGGGCTGTCGGATTACTATCAATCCGGCCCACAACGTCGTCAAAGCCTTACCTTGATGCCGACGTAAGACAGTCTTCGATCGTTGGTCCACGAAAGCGGGCCAACGCCCAACGCCCGCTCAATCCTGCAGGTTGGTCTCCAGCCAGTGTTCCAGCCAATGGATGTTGTAGTTCCCTGTCAGGATATCCTCTTCCTGCAAGAGCGCGTGGAAAAGCGGCACCGTCGTATCGACACCATCCACGATCAATTCTCCCAACGCCCGGCTAAGCCGGGTCAGGGCGCCTTGGCGGTCTTTTCCATGCACGATCAGCTTGCCAATCAGGGAGTCGTAGTAGGGCGGAATACTGTAGCCGTCGTAAAGTGCTGAATCCATCCGCACGCCAAGGCCGCCGGGCGCATGGAACTGCGTGATTGTGCCAGGGCGCGGCGAAAACTCGGGCAGTTTTTCGGCGTTGATACGCACTTCGATAGCGTGCCCGTTGATCTGTAGGTCCTCTTGCGTAAAGGACATCGGATGCCCCTCGGCAACGCGGATTTGCTCTTGGACCAGATCAACGCCAAAGATCGCCTCGGTGACCGGGTGCTCGACCTGCAAGCGGGTGTTCATCTCGATGAAATAGAACTCGCCATTTTCATACAGGAATTCGATCGTGCCTGCGCCGGCATAGTTGATGGTCGCCACCGCATCGGCGCAGATCTTGCCGATGCGCGCCCTCTCTTCTTCGGTAATGCAGGGGCCAGGGGCCTCCTCGAAAACCTTCTGGTGACGGCGCTGAAGTGAGCAATCCCGCTCACCTAGATGCACAGCCTTACCCTTGCCGTCGCCAAAAACCTGAATTTCGATGTGGCGTGGGGTGGTAAGGTATTTTTCGATATAGACTTCATCATTGCCAAAAGCGGCCTTGCCCTCTGACCGGGCCGTCATGAAGGCGTGTTCCATGTCCGCGGCGTTTTGTGCCACTTTCATCCCACGTCCGCCACCGCCAGCGGTGGCCTTGATAATCACCGGGTAACCGATCTCTTCGCCCAGCTTCTTGGCCTCGTCGAGCGAGGCCACACCACCGTCCGAACCGGGCACACAAGGCACGCCTAGGTTCTTCATCGTGTCCTTGGCGGTGATCTTGTCGCCCATGACCCGAATATGCTCTGCGGTGGGGCCGATGAAGGTCAGATCGTGGTCCTCGACGATCTGCACGAAATTCGCGTTCTCCGACAAAAAGCCATAGCCGGGGTGAATGGCCTGCGCACCCGTCACCTCGCAGGCGGCGATGATCGCCGGGATCGACAGGTAGCTGTCGGTGCCCGGCGGCGGGCCGATACAGACCGATTCATCGGCCATGCGCACATGCATGGCGTCGGCGTCAGCGGTTGAATGCACCGCGACGCTCTGAATACCCATCTCACGGGCCGCGCGAATGACGCGCAGGGCAATCTCACCACGGTTGGCGACGAGGATCTTGTCGAACATGCGGTGATCCTTACTCGATGATCATAAGTGGCGCGCCATATTCCACGGCGGCACCATCTTCGACCAGAATACGTTTCACCGTTCCGCCGCGCGGGGCGGGGATGTGGTTCATGGTCTTCATGGCTTCGACGATCAGCAGGGTATCGCCTTCGGCCACCTTGTCGCCCACACTCACGAAGGACGGCGCGCCGGGTTCGGCCTGCATGTATACAGTCCCCACCATCGGAGAGGTGACGGCGCCGGGGTGGCTTGCGGGGTCTTCGGCGGGCGCGCTGTCGGCGGCGGCTGCCGGGGCCGCTGCGGCGGCGGGGGCGGCCGGGGCGGCTGCCGGGGCAGGGGCGCTGACTTGGGCCACAACTTCCTGACGGCGGCTTACCTTGACGTTGAGCGAGTCATTCTCGCCATAATCCCGTTTGACCGCAAGTTCGGTCAGTTCGTTGTCGTTGAGCACTTCGGCAAGAGCCTTGATGAAGGCGACATCGGAGTCATGGGGTTTGTTCGGCATCGGGTTCCTCGACCGTTGCGGCAGTTCTTGGCACGTCTGCCGCGTTCATGATTTTGGCCGCTTATAGGGCAAGCGTTTGCCATAGAAAAGTGGGCAATCGTCCTGCAAAATGAGGCAATATTCAGCGGATTGCGAGGGGGAATTTCAAAAAAGGTTACGCAACGTCCGCTTTTATAGCGGCATACCGGATAATTTTGCCACCAGTTCCGCCAGTTTCCGGGCCCCGAACTTCTCCAGCAACCGCGCACGGTACACCTCGACTGTGCGATAACTCAACTCCAGTTCAAGGCCGATCTCCTTCGAGGTCAGGCCCCGACAAGTGAGAATGGCCACCTCGCGCTCGCGCTGCGTCAACTCTACGAGGGGGCGTTCTTCAGACAGGTCCGCAAAGGACCAGATGCCGCGCCGAAACGGGTCATCCGGGGTCAGGGATTGCCCCCGCACCCGGCACCAAAAAAGCTCCCCGTCCCGCCGCTTCATCACCCGCTCATCCGAATAGCGCCCGGTGTCGCGCATAGCGGCAAGGGCGCGCTCGCCAATCCGGCTGTAGTCCTCGATCGACGGATAGTAGCGCGCCAGAGGAACACCGGCATAATCCGCCGGGTTGTCGCCAAAGATCGCAGCGAATTGCAGGTTCACATGCTGGATGATCCGCTTTTCCAACACGGCAAGGCCCACCGGGGCATGATCAAAGGCAAGCGCGGTCATCTCCATGCCCGTCTTATGCCCGCTAAATGCTGCATATGCAAAGGCCCGGCGCTTGCCAAAACTTGCCAAACCCACTAGATGCGCCCCATGCGGTCGCAGCCTACCCGCTCAAAACAAGGACTAAAAAATGAAAACTCTTGTCATCTGCTCGGGCGGGCTGGATTCCGTCACGCTTGCCCATAAGGTCGCCTCTGAACGCGAGTTGGTGGGGCTGGTGTCCTTTGACTATGGCCAACGCCACGCCAAGGAACTCGACTCCGCCGCCGCCTGCGCCGCGCGGCTTGGCGTGCCGCATCACGTCATCGACATTCGCAATGTCGGTGCGGCGCTCTCCGGCTCGGCTCTCACCGACGATCTGGATGTGCCCGATGGCCACTACGCCGAAGAGACCATGAAAGTCACCGTGGTTCCCAACCGCAATGCCATCATGCTGGCCATCGCCTTCGGCATGGCCTCGGCGCAAAAGGCCGATGCGGTGGCCGCCGCCGTTCATGGCGGCGATCACTTTATCTATCCCGATTGCCGCCCCGGCTTTATCGACGCCTTCCAGACGATGGAAAACAAGGCGCTTGAGGGGATGGGCGAGGTGGAGCTTTACACGCCCTTCGTCACCATCTCCAAGGCCGACATCGTCACCGAAGGGGCCAAGCACAACACCCCCTTTGCCGAAACATGGTCCTGCTACAAAGGCGGCGAGCTCCACTGCGGGCGCTGCGGCACCTGCGTGGAACGGCGCGAGGCGTTTCACCTCGCGGGCATCGAAGACCCCACAGGCTACGCCGATCCTGACTATTGGCGGCAAGCCACCGGAACGGAGGGCGCATGATGTATACGATCACCAAGGAATTCCATTTTTCCGCCTCGCATCAACTCTTTGGCCTGCCCGAAGACCACCAATGCGCCCGCCTGCACGGCCATAACTACATCGTGGTGGTGGAACTGCGGGCCGAGGACCTGAACGAACACGGTTTTGTCCGTGATTACCTCGATCTCGCCCCCCTGAAACGCTACATCGACGATGAATTGGACCACCGGCACCTGAACGATGTACTGGGCGATGACATTGTCACCGCCGAATGCATGGCCAAGCACTTCTTCGACTGGTGCCGCGCCAAATGGCCCGAGGTCAGTGCGGTAAAGGTCAGCGAAACCCCCAAGACATGGGCGGAATACAGGCCGTGAGCGACGACACCACCATTCGCGTCTCGGAAATTTTCGGGCCGACCATTCAGGGCGAGGGCGCCCTCATTGGCGTGCCTACGGTCTTCGTGCGCACCGGCGGCTGCGACTACCGCTGTAGCTGGTGCGACAGCATGCACGCCGTGGACAGCGCCTATCGCGCCACTTGGAAACCCATGCAGGCCGAGGATGTGATGGCCGAGGTGGCGCAGCTTTCAGGCGGCGCCCCCCTGATGGTCACGCTCTCGGGCGGCAACCCGGCGATCCAACCCTTCGGCCCACTGATCGAGTTGGGCCAGACGCGCGGCTACCGTTTCGCGCTGGAAACCCAAGGCAGCGTCGCGCGCGATTGGTTTTCCGACCTCGATATGCTGGTGCTCAGCCCCAAACCGCCCTCCAGCGAGATGCAGTTGGATTGGGACATCTTTGATGACTGCATCAAGGCCGGGCAGGGGGCCGAAACCGTCCTGAAAATCGTGATCTTTGACGAGGTGGACTACCTCTGGGCGCGCGATGTGGCCGCGCGCTACCCCGATCTGCCCGTCTATCTGCAACCCGGCAATCACACCCCCCCCCCGCCCGAGGATGACACCGCCCAAGTGGATCAAGAGGGCGTCGATGCCCGCATGCTCTGGCTGGTCGACCGGGTGATGGAAGATAAATGGTACGAGGCGCGCGTTCTTCCGCAGTTGCATGTCATGCTCTGGGGCAACAAGCGCGGCGTTTGAGGAGAGAAAGACCATGAGCGACGATATCTACAAGAACCTCAAGCAACTGGGCGGCGATACGGTTCAACCGCAAAGCCCCGAAGAGGCCGAGCTTGAGCGCGTGCAAAACCCACAGGCCGATGTGGCCTATAACGTGCGCTTTGTCTGTCCTGAGTTCACCTCGCTCTGCCCGATGACCGGGCAGCCCGATTTCGCGCATCTTGTGATTGATTACGTGCCGGGCGACTGGCTGGTGGAAAGCAAATCGCTCAAACTCTTCTTGGGCAGCTTCCGCAATCACGGCGCGTTCCACGAGGATTGCACCGTGACGATCGCCCGCCGTCTGGCCGATTTCCTAAGCCCGCAATGGCTTCGTATCGGCGGCTATTGGTATCCGCGCGGCGGCATCCCGATCGATGTGTTCTATCAAACCGGACCACAGCCCGAGGGCGTCTGGATTCCCGATCAGGGCGTGCCCCCCTATCGCGGGCGCGGCTAAGGCCGATCACGCAAAAAACGGTGCAAGCCGTTTCGAAACGGCTTGGGCCAAGCGCCTTGCAAGGCGCTTTTCACGCGGTTTCGAAACCGCGTGATCCAAGCCCGTTCGAACGGGCTTGGCCTTTGATTTAACGGTACATCAGCGGCAGGGCGCGCGGTAATAGGTGCCGTCACCATTGGCATAGGCACAGGTGTTGTTGGCCCGGTTGCGCGCCACCAAGGCGCCGGCCGCGGCCCCCGCAAGGGTAGACACCACGACCCAATCATTATCCGCGCCAAGGGCCTTTGCACTGATAAGACCAAGACCGCCGCCGACAAGTGCGCCGGTCATCTCGCGTTCCTGTTCCACCGTCATGCAGCCGGCGAGGCCCATCGCGGCCACGAGGCCAAGTCCTTTGATGCTGATCTTCATAATCTCTCCTTCGCCTTTCGAAGTGCTGACCGATGTTAGCATGGAGGCATGGAACATCGTTGCGGATCAATGACCATGCGCAAAGATTCGCTGATGTCCTTGATGCGGGCCGTCCTTTGGTGGTGCCGGGGCGGGCGAAACGTACAAAACGCCCGTACGTTTTGTACAATCTTCCCCGTACTTCCTGTTAACCCGCCGAAGCGCTGAGAAATATACCGACGCGATACCGCACAAATACCGACGCGATGCCGCTGGATATTCTTGTTGTTAACCAGTGGTTTGCAGGTGATTCGGCGCATCCTGTTCCGCGGCCCCGGTCCGGTTGCCGACAGGACCTCGAAAAAAGCCCCCGCACGACGCCTCGTGCGGGGGCAATCTTTGGTTATCTGCGCAAGTTCAATCGCGGTTCATGCGATTTTCGATCAGCTCGTCCACAACACTGGGATCGGCCAGTGTCGAGGTATCCCCAAGGCTGCCATAGTCGTTCTCGGCGATCTTGCGCAGGATACGGCGCATGATCTTGCCAGACCGGGTCTTGGGCAGGCCCGGGGCCCACTGAATGAGGTCGGGGGCTGCAATCGGGCCAATCTCGGTGCGCACCCATGTGCGCAGCTCCTTGCGCAGCTCCTCGGTGGGCTCCTCGCCGGACATCAGGGTAACGTAGCAATAGATGCCCTGTCCCTTGATATCATGGGGATATCCAACCACGGCTGCCTCGGCGACCTTCGAGTGGGCGACCAATGCGCTTTCCACTTCGGCGGTCCCCATGCGGTGGCCCGACACGTTGATCACATCGTCCACACGGCCGGTGATCCAGTAATCGCCATCCGCGTCGCGACGACAGCCGTCCCCGGCGAAGTAGTAGCCCTTGTAGTCCGAGAAATAGGTCTTCTCGAACCGCTCATGATCGCCCCAAACGGTGCGCATCTGGCCCGGCCAGCTGTCTTTCATGCACAGCACGCCTTCGGTCGGGTACTCGTGGATTTCCTCACCCGAGGTCGGCTCAAGCACCACGGGCTGCACGCCAAAGAAGGGCTTCATCGCCGAACCGGGCTTGGTGGCATGGGCGCCGGGCAGGGGGGTCATCATGTGCCCGCCGGTCTCGGTCTGCCACCATGTATCGACGATCGGGCAGTTCCCTTTGCCGACAACATCGTTGTACCAGTTCCAGGCTTCGGGGTTGATCGGCTCACCCACAGTGCCCAGAACTTTAAGATCGCTGAGATCGTATTTTTCAACGAATTCAGTGCCTTGCCCCATAAGAGCGCGGATCGCGGTGGGGGCGGTGTAGAACTGGTTGACCTTGTGCTTTTCGCAGACAGCCCAGAACCGGCCAGCATCAGGGTAGGTCGGCACACCTTCGAACATCAGCGTTGTCGCACCATTCGCAAGCGGGCCATAGACGATATAACTGTGCCCGGTGACCCAACCCACGTCAGCGGTACACCAGAAGATATCGCCTTCGTGGTAATCGAAGGTGATCTCATGGGTCATCGAGGCCCAGACAAGGTAGCCGCCATTGCAGTGTACAACGCCCTTGGGTTGCCCGGTCGAGCCTGAGGTGTAGAGAATGAATAGCGGGTCTTCGGCGTTCATCTCCTCCGGCGGGCAATCCGCGTCGACCTTCTCCAGTTCTTCATGCAACCAATAGTCCCCTTCCGAACGCCAAGCGATCTGATCGCCGGTGCGCTTGACGACAAGGCATTTCACGTCGTCCGTGTCATGCAGCAGGGCTTGGTTGACGTTATCCTTCAGCTTGGTGCGGCGACCGCCACGGGGGGCGGTGTCGGCGGTAATCACCAGCTTGGCGTCACAGCCGTTGATCCGTGCGCCAAGGGCGTCGGGCGAGAAGCCTGCGAAAACGATGGAGTGGATGGCGCCGATGCGGGCACAGGCCAGCATGGCATAGGCCGCTTCGGGGATCATCGGCAGGTAGATCACCACGCGGTCGCCTTTGCCGATCCCGAGGTTCTTGAAAACATTGGCCATTTTGGAGACGTTTTCATGCAGCTCATTATAAGTGATATGCTGCGCTTCGTCTGTCGGCTCATCGGGTTCCCAGATGATAGCGGTCTGATCACCACGCGTGGCAAGGTGGCGGTCGATACAGTTTGCCGCGACGTTCAGGCTACCGTCTTCAAACCATTTGATCGAGACATTGCCGAAGTCATAGTTGACGTTTTTAACCTTGGTAAAGGGCTTTATCCAGTCGACACGCTTGCCGTGCTCGCTCCAGAAGCCTTCAGGGTCATTGATGGAGGCGGCGTACATTTCCTCGTATTTGGCGGCGTCCACGTGGGCGTTCGCAACCATGTCGGAGGAGGGCGGGTGAGTTTTGTCAGACATGTCAGACCTTTGGTTTTTGAAAATTCGGTCAAGGGTTAAAGGCCTGCCCGAGGGGGTGCAATCCGACCTTCGGGCAGGGATCGCGCGTTAGATAGCGAGGTATTCTGCGCGCAGTTCCTCGTTTTCGAGAACTTCAGAAGCCGAGCCGTCGAATACGATGGACCCGGTATCAAGGATCACAGCCCGATCAGCCAGTTCGAGCGCGCGCACGGCGTTTTGCTCCACGAGAACGGTCGTGATGCCTTGTTCCTTGATGATGCGGAGAGTCTTCTCGATCTCGTCCACGATCACCGGAGCCAGACCCTCATAAGGTTCGTCCAGCAACAAGACCTTGATATCACGCGCCAGAGCGCGGGCAATGGACAGCATCTGCTGCTCACCACCTGATAGAGTTACGCCCTCTTGCTTGCGGCGTTCGCCGAGACGGGGGAACAGTTCGTAAAGACGGTCGAGCGACCAGCCAATCGGCGGCGCGATCTGGGCCAATTGCAGGTTTTCCTCGACGGTCAAGCCGGGGATGATGCAGCGGTCTTCGGGCACAAGACCAATTCCCGCCGCTGCTGCCTGATGGCTTTTCATGCTGTGAAGCGGCTGGTGGTCCAGCCAAATCTCGCCATGGTTCACTTGCGGGCTATCCATACGGGCAATCGAGCGCAGGGTGGTGGTTTTCCCGGCACCGTTGCGGCCAAGAAGTGCGAGGATTTCGCCTTCGTGGACGTTAAAGCTGATGCCTTGAACGATGTAGCTTTCGCCATAATAGGATTGCATTTCCCAGACCGACAGGAAGGCCGGGGCGGTTTCGGCGTAGTTCTTGCCTTTGGAGAAGTCGGGTTTGACGTTCATCTCGTGATCTCCTTCTTACGCCGTTTCGCCAAGATAGGCTTCGCGGACCTTCGGATGGCCTTTGATCTTGTCTGGAGTGTCTTCGACCAGAGGTGTGCCTTGGGCCAGAACAGTGATCCGCTCCGCCAAACTGAACACAACATGCATATCGTGTTCAATGATGGCGATCGTGATATCACGCTCGTCCTTGATTTGCTTGAGCAGGTCGATCGTGTTGTTGGTATCGGCCCGCGCCATACCGGCGGTGGGTTCGTCCAGAAGCAAAAGGCGCGGCTCTTGTGCCAGACACATGCCAATCTCAAGGCGCCGTTTGTCACCGCGGCTCATCGAGGCCGAGTGCATGTGGCGCTTGTCACCCATGCTCAGGCTTTCCAGCATGTTTTCCGCCTGTTCGACGATCTCTTTCTCGTTGGCGGTATCCTCCACGGCATGCATCCGGAAGGCCCCATCGCGTTTGGCGAAGATCGGGATCATCATGTTTTCCAGAACGCTCAGATCACCGAAGATTTCCGGTGTCTGGAACACCCGTGAGATACCCATCTGGTTGATCTCGTAAGGCTTTCGCCCCAGAACGCTTTGCCCGTCGAACATGACACTGCCCGTGTCAGGGATCAGCTTGCCCACCAAGCAATTGAGCAGGGTGGATTTGCCCGCCCCGTTGGGGCCGATGATCGCGTGGCAGGAGTTCTCTGCCACGCTGAGGTTGACGTCGCCCAGGGCCTGAAGGCCACCGAAGCGTTTGTTGACGTCCTTGACTTCAAGAATGCCCATCGTTGGCCCTCCTTATTCTGCGGGTTCAGTGCTGGTGGATTTGTCGGACTTGTCTTCGGATTTCTTGCGACCAAACAGGCGCGAGATCCGTTGACCAGCCTCGACAAGACCACCGGGCAGGAAAATGACGACAAGCATGAACATCAAGCCCAGTGTCAGGTGCCAGCCCTTGCCGATAAAGGGGTAAATCATGCTGACGATGATGTCTTCGAGACCATCGGGCATGAAGGCGAACCAGCCATGCAGGATGTCCGAATTGATCTTGGACAGGATGTTCTCCATGTACTTGATCAAGCCAGCCCCCAGAACCGGACCGATCAGGGTGCCGACACCGCCAAGGATCGACATCAGGACAACCTCACCCGAGGCGGTCCAGAACATCCGTTCCGCTCCGGCAAGGGGGTCCATCGCGGCCATCAAGCCACCGGCCAGACCGGCGTACATGCCCGAAATCACGAAGGCCGCCAAAGTATAGGGACGTGCATTCAGGCCCGTGTAGTTGAGGCGCTGCTGGTTCGATTTGATTGCCCGCAGCATCATGCCGAAAGGCGACCGGAAGATGCGGATCGAAAGGTAGAAGGACAGCAGCATGATGATGGCGCTGAAGTAATAACCCGTCGAGAAGGTGAAGACCCAGTCGCCAAGTTCAAGCTGCGAACTGCCGCGCATCTCCATGCCGAACAGGCCGGGGACGGGGATATTGTCGCTCGAAGCGGCTCCATCGAGAATGCGCGGGTCATCAAGAGCCAGCTGAAGGCCGGTTTCACCGCCGGTGATCGGCGTCAAAACCGAGTAGGCCAGGGCATAGGTCATCTGCGCGAAGGCCAAGGTCAGGATCGAGAAGTAGATGCCTGAACGGCGGAGCGAGACATAACCGATGACCAAGGCGAACAAGCCGGCAGTGATCACCGACAGGATGATCGCCGGAACCACATTCATGCTCAGCAGTTTGAACATCCATACGGCGGCGTAAGATCCCACCCCGAGAAAGGCCGCGTGACCAAAGCTGAGATAGCCGGTCAGGCCAAACAGGATGTTGAAGCCGATGGCGAAAATCCCAAAGATCACAAACCGCTGCATAAGGTCGGGGTAGCCGGCGTTGAATTGTGCCATGCCCGACCCGGCAGGGAAGGGGTTCAGGATAAACGGTGCGAACAATGCAAGCGCCGCCACGAGGATCAAAAGCGAGGTGTCTTTTTTGTTGAGGCCTAGCATGGATCAGTCCTCCATCACGCCTTTGCGACCCATAAGGCCACGTGGACGTGTCAGCAGAATAATAATGGCGACCAGATAGATGATGATCTGGTTGATGCCCGGAATGAGGTCGATGATCTCTTTCATCGAGGCGAAGCTTTCGAGGATACCCAGAAGGAACCCGGCAAGCACCGCACCCGGCAAAGAGCCCATGCCACCCACGACGACAACCACGAAGCTCAGAACAAGGAAGTCCATGCCCATGTGGTAGTTTGGTGAATTGATCGGCGCATACATCACCCCGGCAAGGCCCGCCACGGCAGCGGCGATACCGAACATGATCGTGAACCGCTTGTCGATATTGATACCCAGAAGGCCCACTGTTTCACGGTCGGCCATGCCTGCCCGAACAACCATTCCGAAGGTGGTGAATTGAAGGAATGCGAAAACGGCACCGATGATCACGGCTGCGAAGGCAAAGTAAACCAGACGCCAATATGGATAGATGATCTGGTTGGCCTCCATTCCCAGCATCGCGCCAAAGTCGAACGAGCCTGTGAAGGCCTCGGGCGCGGGGGTCGGGATCGGGTTGGCACCATAGAAATACTTGATGATCTCCTGCAACACGATGGCAAGGCCGAATGTTACCAGGATCTGGTCGGCATGTGGGCGCTTGTAGAAATGCTTGATCAAGCCGCGTTCCATGGCCACACCGATCAGGATCATGATCGGAATCGCAAAGAGGATAGCGAGCGGAACGGCCCAATCTATGATGACGTCCCCGGTTTCCTTACCAAACCAGTCGTGCACATAAGGCACGTCCACTTTCAAAGGGTTGCCAAGGAAATCGGTCCGCGATTCATCAACGACTTCATGGCTGATGGTGATGATACGAGACAGGGTAACAGCGCAAAAGGCGCCGATCATGAAAAGCGCCCCGTGGGCAAAGTTCACAACCCCGAGCGTGCCGAAGATGAGAGTAAGTCCTAGCGCAATGAGAGCGTAGGCAGAGCCCTTGTCGAGCCCGTTTAGAATTTGGAGGATGATTGCGTCCATCAGTCCACCCTTCGCGATTCAGTGTGATTGAGGCGTGATCACCCTGCGGGGATCAGGCGTGTCCGGTCGCGCACTGGCTGTGCGCGACCGGGGAGGCGAATTTATGCGCCGTTGTTGCACGAACCCAGTGCGCCACCCGCGAATTGGGGGTGATCCGGAGCGTAGGTGACCTGCTCTGCCGGGGTCACTTCCACGATTTCCAGAAGGTCGAATTCGCTGGTCGGGTTTTCTTTACCCTTCACGACGAGAACGTCCTTAAAGCACTGGTGATCTTCGGCGCGGTAGAGCGTCTTGCCGTTGCCCAGACCGTCGAATTCGTAGCCCTCGAGGGCCTCGACCACGGCGCAAGGTGCGAAGCTGCCGGCACGTTCCACGGCATCCGCATAAAGCAAGGTCTGCACATAGCAGGTGTGCGCCGCCTGGCTCGGCGGGAAGCCGTATTTTTCGCCGAAGGATTTGACGAATGCCTTGGAGCCTTCGTCGGTCAGCGACCAGTGCCAGTTGGTGGAGCCGAAGATGCCCTTAACGTTTGCACCAGCACCACGCGCCATCAGGCGCGAGTAGAGCGGAACGATGATCTGGAAGTCTTTGCCGTTCACCTGCTTGTCGCGCAGGCCGAACTGAACTGCGTTGGTCAGCGAGTTCACCATGTTGCCGCCGTAGTGGTTCAGAACCAGCGTGTCGGCACCCGATTGAAGGACCGGGGCGATGTAGGACGAGAAGTCGGTTTGCGTCAGCGGTGTCTTCACTGCGGCGACGGTTTCCCAACCCATGGCCTCGGTCGAGGACTTGATCGCCTCCTCGGTTGTGTAGCCCCAGTTGTAGTCGGCGGTCAGGTGATAGGCTTTACGATCCGAGCCATAGTTTGCCTTGAGCACCGGTGCCAGAGCTGCGCCCGACATGTACGAGTTAAAGAAATGGCGGAAGCCGTTGGCCCGCTTGTCTTTACCCGTGGTGTCGTTCGAGTGCGTCAAGCCTGCCATGAAGATGACACCTGCCTCTTGGCAGAGGGCCTGAACGGCAACGGCCACACCGGAGGACGAACCGCCGGTGATCATGATGGCGCCGTCCTTTTCGATCATCGACTTGGCCGATGCGCGGGCCGCGTCCGACTTGGTCTGCGTGTCGCCGGTGACGTATTCGACCTTCTTGCCAAGGATGCCGTTACCTTGCAGCGCCTTGGAACTGAAGGTGTTCATCATGCCACCGTCGCCACCACCGTTCAGGTGCTCAACCGCCAGCTCATAGGCGCGAAGCTCGTCTGCGCCCTCATCAGCGTAGGGGCCGGTTTGCGGCACGTTGAAGCCGAGGGTGACGGTGCTGCCCGTGGGTTCATTGGTGTAAGCCGCAGCGGATGAAGCTGTAAAGATCGTCGGCAGCGCAACGCCGGCGCCAGCAACAGCGCTGGTCTTGAGCAAGCCACGACGAGTCAGGTTCGAATTGGACATTGATATCCTCCCGTTGAGAAAATTCGATTGGGAAGGGCCTCCTCTGCGCCTCCCCAACGGCACAAGTGTGCAAGGGAATTATGGTGGGGGGTAAGAAAATTTCGCAACAACTGCTTCCATTGGCACGATAATTTTGTAAAAATATAAACAGTTTGCTGTTGGGGTTTGTAAAAAACTCTGCATTCCGTAGCGGAAACCCTGTGAATCGTTAGGATTTTGGAAATGATCGACAGCACCATGATCGGCACGCGCATCAGAGAAAAGCGCATGTCAATGGGCATTCGACAGACGGAGTTGGCAAAAGCAGCGGAAATCTCACCGTCTTATCTGAACCTTATCGAACACAATCGTCGGAGAATCGGCGGCCGAACTCTATTGAAGCTGGCGGACGCGCTCGAGGTGGAGCCGGCGCTGCTTTCCGAAGGAGCAGAGGCGACGCTCATCTCTGCTCTGCACGAAGCGGCTGGAGCCCAGAAAGAGCATCAGGCGGAGTTGGCTCGTACAGAGGAATTCGCAGGCCGTTTTCCGGGGTGGGCGCAACTTGTGGCAAGCCTGCACCAAAGAGTCGAAAGCGTCGAGCGAAGCGTGCAAAGCCTAACAGATCGAATGGCGCACGATCCCCATCTTGCGGCATCGCTTCACGAAGTGATTTCGACAGTGACGGCAATCAGGTCAACAGCGTCGATTCTTGCCGACACGCACGAAATCGAACCCGAGTGGCAGCATCGGTTTCACAGAAATATCGGCGAAGACAGCCGGCGTTTGGCCGAAGGTGCGCAAGCGCTTGTGCGCTATCTTGAAGCGGGGCCGGACGGCGATGCTGAATTCCTGTCGCCACAGGATGAATTGCACGCGGTTTTAGATGAGGCGGGTTATTCCTTCGCGGCGATCGAGGAAGCGGCTGATCCCGTCGCGGCGGTTGCGAGGGTCGAGGATGACTTGTCCGAGAAACTGGAAAGTGCTTCCTCGCGTCGAATGCTGCACTTGGTCTTGAAACAATATGCCTCTGATGTGGGGCGTGTCTCATTGCTGAGCCTGCGGACGGCTCTGGCCGCCGAGGGGCTTGAGCCTGATGCCTTGGCGCGCCGTCTCGGCATCGGTTTGCCGTTGCTCTTTCGTCGGCTTGCGACGCTTCCCGAGGATGAGGTAGGCCCCATTGGTCTGATTGTTTGCGACAACTCGGGAAGCTTGTTGTTTCGCAAATCCATTGATGGATTTGGAACACCCAGTGTGGCAGGCGCTTGTGCCTTGTGGCCAGTGTTTCATGTCATGCGCCAGCCGGGTGCGCCCATCAGAGTTCACCTGCGGCAAGCCGGGCGTGTGAATGTCAGCGTTTTGGCAATGGCCGCAGCCGAGCAAGTGACGCCGCCGACCTTTGATCAACCCGCATTGACGCAAGGCTATATGCTTTTGCTGCCGGAGCGAGATGGTGATGCTATCCCGTCGGTTGATGTCGGTATCACATGTCGGATTTGCCCGCGCGAAGACTGTGCGGTTCGGCGTGAGCCATCCATCATATCGCAGGCTTTTTGACTTGTCGTCCAAGTTTCACGATAAATGAACTGCCGCAACAGGTGGTGACATCGGAAGGGGAGGCCGATGGCATGAATAAGAAAGTACTTCTTATTGAAGATGAGCCGAACATCATTGAGGCAATCAGCTTCATTTTGTCTCGTGACGGGTGGGACGTCAAAACACATGCCAATGGTCATGACGCGATGGATGCCGTTCGCGACCGCGCCGCGGATCTGATCATTCTGGATGTGATGCTTCCGGGGCGCAGCGGTTTCGACATACTCAAAGATATTCGTGCCGATGGCGCGCTGTCGGACACACCGGTATTGATGTTGACTGCACGTGGGCAGGACAAGGACAGGGAAATGGCCGCACGCGTGGGCGCCAACCGATTCATGACAAAGCCCTTCTCGAATGCCGATGTGCTGGAAGCCGTGCGATCCATGGTCGCAACATGAGCCCGAAGCAAAGACGCATGCCGGTCTTCGTAGAGCGAAAAACCTATCGCCGGCGTCGTATGGCGGATGGCGCGCGCATGCTGCCAATATTGGGCGCGCTGTTGTTTTGCATGCCCTTGCTATGGGCTGTCAGTAGTCCGCCGAAGACAACGGTGACGATGTTTTATCTCTTCTTGGTCTGGATTGCTCTGTCCGTGACCTCGGCGATCATCTCGCGGCACCTGCACGACGATGATAACGGATCACAGAGCGATGCCGAAAACGGGGGGCGTTGAATGGCATCGCTGAACGTTCTCGTTCTTGTATGTTTGATTTACGTGATCTTTCTGTTTGCCGTCGCATTCGCGGCGGATCGTGCCGCCTTGCATGGTCGCGGTGCTTGGCTTCGGTCGCCGATTGTCTACACTTTGTCCTTGTCGATCTATTGCACGGCATGGACTTTCTACGGTGCGGTCGGCTTTGCCGCACGTTCGGGACTTGAATACGTCACGATCTATCTTGGCCCCACCCTTGTTATGATCGGCTGGTGGTGGACGCTTCGCAAGATGGTACGGATTGGGCGCAGTCAGCGCATTACCTCCATTGCCGATTTGATTTCCTCTCGGTACGGAAAGTCCAACAGTCTGGCTGTCTTCGTTACGGTCTTGGCTGTTATTGGCACAACGCCTTACATCGCGCTGCAACTGCAGTCTGTGACGCTGTCTTTCAGTATTTTCGCGGAAACTGACATGATCAGCGGAGGCCCCTCCAGCCAGCAATCCACCGCTTTCTGGGTCGCCTCGGGCCTTGCGGTTTTCACGATCCTTTTCGGAACACGGAACCTTGACGCGAATGAACGGCACCATGGTGTGGTCATGGCTATCGCGTTGGAGGCTGTCGTGAAACTCTTCGCGCTTCTTGCCGTGGGGGTCTTCGTGGTTTGGGGATTGTCTGGGGGCGTTGCAGAGACTTTGGCTCAGATCGACGCATCGCCAATTTCTCAGTTTGAAGTGACCAATAGCCGTTGGATCGGTCTTACGATGTTGTCTGCCGCCGCGTTCATCTGCCTTCCACGGATGTTTCAAGTGATGGTCGTCGAAAACGAGGACGAAGGCCACCTGCGCACAGCGTCATGGGCTTTCCCGGCCTACCTGATGGCGATGAGCCTGTTCGTCGTACCTATCGCTGCCGTCGGCTTGGAAAGATTGCCGGCAGACGCGAACCCCGACCTTTTTGTGTTGACCTTGCCGTTGCAGGAAGGCCGTGATGGCCTAGCCATCCTGTCGTTTTTGGGCGGGTTCAGCTCGGCGACGTCAATGGTGATCGTGGCAGCCATTGCCCTTTCTACAATGGTGTCCAACCACATTGTCATGCCCATCTGGCTTTGGATGTCGGGTGAAAGCGCCATGGTTTCCGGTGATGTTCGTAGCGTGGCACTCTTGGCGCGGCGCCTTTCGATCGCCGGGATCGTATTCTTGGGCTACTTGTATTTCCGCGTGTCCGGCGGCGGTGCAGCCTTGGCGGCGATTGGGTTGATTTCGTTTGTCGGTGTCGCTCAGTTTCTACCGTCCCTCATGGGCGGGCTCTTTTGGCGCGGGGCGAACCGAGTCGGAGCGATTGCTGGCTTGGTCGTCGGTGCCATGGTCTGGATGTACTCCTTGTTCCTGCCCAGTTTCGGCGACACGGTCTTCCTGCCTCAACAGGTCATCGAGAATGGTCTATTCGGGCTGTCGTGGCTGCGTCCGCAAGCCTTGTTCGGGGCCGAAGGCCTAGACCCTATAGTGCATGCGGTGATGTGGTCTTTGCTGCTCAATACATTCGTATTCTTTGTCGTCTCGTTATTGAGCTTCCCGCGCCCCATAGAGCGGTTGCAAGGGGCACAGTTCGTGAATGTTTTTCAACACTCGGGCACCGCCGGGTCTTGGTCGGGTGGATTGGCGCAGAGCGAGGATCTGCTCATTATGTCGCAGCGAATCATGGGGGCGAGCGAGGCACAGGCCTTGTTTGCGGGGGCTGCTCGGCATCAGGGAATTGCCGGCTTACTGCCTGAGCCAACTCCGGATTTCCTGCAACAGCTTGAGCGCGAATTGTCAGGCTCGGTAGGGGCGGCTACTGCACATGCGATGATCAGTCAAATCGTTGGCGGCGCGACCGTCTCGGTTGAAGACCTTATGGCCGTCGCCGATGAAACCGCACAGATCATGGAATACTCCAGTCGGCTCGAAGCGAAAACGGAAGAGCAAGCGAGAACGGCAAGGCAACTGCGCGAGGCGAACGAAAAACTCACTCAGTTGTCCGTACAAAAAGATGCGTTTCTCAGCCAGATCAGCCATGAACTTCGCACGCCAATGACCTCCATTCGGGCGTTTTCGGAGATCATGCGGGATACGGAAGGCCTGACCGAGGACGAACAGAACAAGTATTCCTCAATCATTCATGACGAGGCCGTGAGATTGACACGCCTTTTGGACGATCTTCTTGACCTGAGCGTTCTGGAAAACGCCCAGGTTGTCTTGAACTGGCAAACCGGCAATCTTTCAGAGGTGCTTGATCGAGCGATATCGGCCGCAGGCGTGAACGAACCCGGTTTCAAGGTTGATCGAATACGCGCCAAGGAGCAACTCGAACTCAGATCCGATTTGGACAGGCTGGCTCAGGTTTTCATCAACGTAATTTCGAACGCGCGAAAGTATTGCGATGCAAGTGATCCGGTTCTGCGGATACGTAGCAAGCAAAGCGGCGGCAACCTGATTGTGGATTTCATCGACAACGGCTCGGGCATTCCAACCGACAAGCAGGCCCTGATATTCGAGAAGTTTTCCAGGATCGGTGAGACAAAGGCCGGGGGGGCCGGGCTTGGGCTTGCCATTTGCCGCGAAGTCATGGCCAGACTCTCGGGGACGATCACCTATCTTCCCGGACAGAATGGCGCAGCGTTCAGAGTGACCATCCCGATTGACGTTGAGGCGGCGAAGGCGGCGGAATAATCCGGGGTGAAGTAATGTCTTGGTAACCAAACTGCCCTTATCCTCGGGATTGTAGGGCGCAAGGGCAGTGGCAGACACGTCAGTATGCAAGGCAATCAATCGGTCATACATCGCAAGGCGCAGGTCGCACGTGAAGAATTTGACGCGCGCGGCATGTCGACGTCCAAGGCATTGCGTCTGGGCTTGGCACGTGTCGCCGACGAATACTACGACTTGCCACTCGTGGTGAACACGGTTGAACAAAACCGGATCACTCAGACTACCTTGCAGGCGAATGTCGAGGATGACGGATTGCTGGTGGTGTTGGATGGTCCTGAACACCTGCGCGGAGGGCTGTTGCTGGACGCCCAATTTCTTGCCGCGATGATCGAAGTTCAGACAACCGGAAAGGTTCGCGAGGGACATGCTGAACCTAGACCGGTCACGCCAACGGATGCAGCCATATGTGCGCCATTCATTGACCGGCTATTCGAAGCGGTTCAACGGCAGTTGGCAGATAAGGCGCGATCGGAGCTCACAGGGTGTTTTCGTTTTGGCGATCGTGTTGAAGATGCCCGCGCACTCAGCCTTTCGCTCGACGCGCCCGAGTACGATGTTCTTCGCTTGTCAGTAGACTTGGCGGAGGGGGCAAAGAATGGTGTGCTGACGATCATACTGCCCATTGTTCCGGAACTGGCGACGGATCAAAGTGAAAAGGCGGCGAAATCCCACAGGCGGGATGCCGCCGATCTGGGCGAGGTTATAAGGAATGCCCCGGTGACGCTGAATGCTGTGCTTGCTCGGCTGGAAATGCCTTTGAAGCATGCTTGCAAGCTGCAAGTCGGTATGCGGTTTCCAATTTCACCGTCGGCGTTGAAAGACACGCAATTGACGGCTACGGGTGGGCATGTCGTGGCCCAAGTCGTTCTGGGGCAAGTCAATGGATTTCGGGCTGCGCGTCTGGTCTCGGGTCGTCACGGGCCGCTACCAAATGAGGCCGACGCGGCAGAGGGTCAATCTGACAAACTGGGGCAAAGTCAGGACATCAAAATGGTAGTGACCAAGGATGATGGGTTTGCAAGTCCTGCGGTTGCCAACGACATCTTAGCGCCCGATCAAGGTGTCGATACCGAGGCAGAACTGACCTGATCGAGTCAAGGCCAAACCCTGTCCGAAAGCAGGTTGATATGGGTCAAAGCGCGCGCTTTTTGCCCATGCAAGGTTATTGCAGGTCAGGAGGATGCTAATGAAAACGCCCGAGGATTTCCGGAAGATTCTGATGTCACGTTTGGCGGAATTGGACAGCCGTTTGCATGAAATTGAGGCAGAATTGGATGAGCCACACTCGAAAGATTGGGAAGATAGCGCGGTTGAACGCGAAGGGGATGAAGTTCTTGAGCAACTTGGGCAAAGTGGACTGGACGAAATAGCGCGGATTCGCGCAGCGCTTAAACGAGTTAGAGACGGGTCATTCGGGCAATGTGTTCAGTGTGGTGAAGAGATTTCACACGAACGACTGGAGACTCTGCCAGACACGCCACTGTGTCGCAATTGTGCCGCTGCGCTTTGACTGCCAATCCGAGGCTGCGACGGATTTCGTCTTGTGTGTTCGGGTTCTTGGTTGCGGTCAAGGGAAGATGTCTAGGGAGAGAGGAATGTCACAGTCACTCAAAGCGCTTGCGCAGCTTGTAGAAGAAATCGAAGCCGCCGATGCGAAAGATCGCCCGGCTTTTGAGCCGCGCCTTTCTCGAATGATCGACGATGTGGAGGCGGGCGGCGAGATTGTACCCGCCCGAGTGAAATGCCTCCATGAGGAACTGGTGAACGAGAAAATCGAAGCGCAGTTCGACAACATGCCGGTCTGAACCTGCGCGTGGCCTCGCGCAAAGCCTTGCGCGATGGGCCATACTTCGTACTAATTGCCCTTGAGACAAGTCGTCTAAGATGGGGGCAGTGTGGTTTCAGAGGTAAACGAAGAGCGGGACGACGGCATAGCGGTGCTGGAACTCAACCGGCCCGTGGCCAACGCGCTTGCGCCGTCTTTACGCAAAGAGCTTGCATCCCGCCTGACAGCGGCCTTTGCCGACCCCGCCGTAAGAGCCATCGTCCTCAAGGGCGCTGGGCAGGGGTTTTCCTCCGGCGTCGATATCACCGAATACGAGCGACCTTTGGAGGCGCCTAGGGTCGGTGACCTTTGCAAAATGATAGAAGACGCGCCCAAGCCAGTGGTGGCCGCTTTGCACGGATCTGCTTTGGGTGCCGGGTTCGAATTGGCATTGGCCGCACATGCGCGCGTCGCCGACCGTTCAGCTCGTGTTGCTTTGCCCGAAGTCACTCTGGGCTTGATCCCGGGGGCAGGGGGCACGCAACGCTTACCTCGGTTGACAGGCGCGCAAGTGGCTTTGGAGTTTTTGCTCGCGGGGCGCGCCACGGAGGCAAAAGACGCGCGTTTGCGCCGAGTTTTCGAGCGACTGGTTGATGGGGACCCTCTCGATGAGGCCAAGGCGCTTGCCAAAGACATGGCCACATCCGGGACGTGGAAACGGACACGAGACCGCGACCCGGGCTTGACCGACCCCGAAGGCTACCAGCAGGCCGTGCAAGCGGTAGCGGCGCGGATCGCTGCTTTGGACAGCGCTGAACGCGATATCGTGAAATGTGTCGAGGCTGCACTTCTTTTGCCCTTTGACCAAGGGATCATTTTTGAACGTGCCTTGTTCGATGATCGCATCAAGTCCCAGGCCGCTCGCGCTTCACGCCATGCCTTCGCGTCAGAGCGTCGGGCTGGTGTGATGCCTGAAATCGCCCAAGGGCAGGCGCGGCCCGTCCATCACATAGCGTTGTTGGGTCAAGGCGCATTGATGGTCGAGTTGGCCATCCTAGGCTTGGACGCAGGCCATGAGGTCGCCCTCGTCACCGGGGCCGATGCACAGGCCAAGGCGATCATGGACCGGGTCGCCGCGATCTATGACGCAGCGGTGAAGCGTCAACGCCTTCAAGCAACTGTAAAAGAACAGCGCTTGTCACGCTTGAAGAGTGCTGATCTTGCAAGTGCATTAATGCAGGCCGACCTTGTTCTGGATGATGGCGCGGTTCCGTTGCCGGATGACGCTCTGGCGCTGCGGCCCGGTGCCGTTTGGGCCAGCTTGCAAGGAGAAACGCCTGATCCCAAGCGTATCAGCACTGTTCAGGCAGCCGAGATGCATGTGGTTCTCAAGCACAGCCGTCCGGCGCATAGCACCCACCTGGTTGAGCTCGCCGTGCCAGGAGCAACCAGACCAGATGCCATTGCAACGGTTACCCGAAGTATGTCTGCGGCGGGGCGCACCACGGTCCGCAGCGGGCTTGTCCCAGGCTTGTTAAGCGGTAACCTGTTTTTTGCTTTGTTCGGCGCGGCCTTGGCGCTTT
This sequence comes from uncultured Roseovarius sp., assembly GCF_913057115.1. GTDB lineage: Bacteria > Pseudomonadota > Alphaproteobacteria > Rhodobacterales > Rhodobacteraceae > Roseovarius. Next base: position 23,819 of record NZ_CAJXNN010000012.1, on the reverse strand, counting down.
GTCGTGCGGGCTATGAACCGGACAGAGTTGACAAGGCGGCACACGACCTTGGATTTCGTAATGGGCCTTTTGAAACCGCTGACATTCTAGGGTTGCCGCAAGTGCTGAGCCGCCATGAAAGCCTTTCCAAGGCGCGTGGGCAAAGAGCACCCAAGGAGTTGGCAATACTTTCTGCCCGTATTGCGGCAGGCGCAAAGGGGCGCGCTGTCGGCAAAGGTATATACCTTTACGAAAATGGATCGCCGCAGTCAGACCCCACCCTGTCAGAGTGGCTGGCGGCTTGGCGACAAGACGGGCAGGGGCCCTTGCCCGATGGAGCTGATGTTGAGCGGGCTTTGCACGCTGCATTCGTCAATGAGGCGGTGCGGTTGATCGAAAACAAAACTGTTTTGAGAGCGGCTGACCTTGATGTTGTCGCGGTCAAGGGCATGGGCTTCGATCGGCGCTTGGGTGGCCCATTGCTTCAAGCGGATTTTCGCGGGGTGTTCTCGCTTTTTCAGGCCATGCAAAACCTTGAAGCGCTCGACCCGATGCTTTGGACTCCCCACGCGAAAATCCTGGAAATGGTGAAGAATGGCGAAGGGTTTTTCGGGCGTGTCGGTGAACACACGTCCTAACCCAACATGATGCCGACAATCACCATCATCAGGCCAAGAACGGATATGAATAGCGCGCCGGTGTTGAGGGGAACCACCTTTCTGACGGCCTCTCGCAGCGCATCTTCACTCAAACCCGACGTCCGGGCTTTCCAGACCTTGAAGATGCACCAGATCAGGCCGACAAGGCCAAGCAAGGACACCAGGGCACCAGCCCAAACAAGAATTTCCATACACGCCCCTCCAAGTCCTGCCTGCGCAAAATCGACTAGCTCATGAAACGAGCGACCGCAAGCCATCGGGCGAAGTTGCAGCTTGCAGCACCCGGGCAGGACAGGTAGGCAGAAGACCCACCGCAAATCATGAGGCGTGCCATGAATGACCTGAACCCCGATGCCAGTTATCGCGTGACTGCCGATGAACTTCGCCAGTTCATTGAGCGTTTCGAGCGCCTTGAAGCGGAAAAGAAAGACATCGCCGACCAACAAAAAGAAATCATGGCCGAAGCAAAGTCGCGCGGCTACGATACGAAGGTAATGCGCAAGGTGATCGCACTGCGCAAACGGGACAAGGACGATATCGCCGAAGAAGAAGCCGTTCTGGAGATGTACAAGGAAGCCTTGGGCATGAGTTAAGGTGAGAAGCCTACGGTGAGATCATGTTGATCCCGGGGATTCTCTCGATCTCGTACAGGTCCTCGTCGTAGCCTTCGGTCAAACGGTCGATGAGGTCTTCGGTCCACCCGGAGACGTCAAGCTCCTCTTCAATTGCCGTTTCCTCTGCAAACTTGTCCAGAAACGCGACGATGACGCGGCGTTTCTGTGCTTCGGTCATGCCGGGGTGCGCGTTCATGTAGCTACGGAAACGCGACACCCCCGGTTTGCTCATGATCTCGTACAAGAGCGAAAACTCGCCTTTGAATTCCGTGTTGGGATCGAGCCATGCGATCTCTCGGATGATTTGCCCCCAAATAAGCGGTGTATCCTCATTGCACCAGACCGTGATCGGAAGTTCTGGAAAAGCATGCCGTAATCGTCCAATCAACTCTGACCAGCGAACTGTCGTTGGTGCGGCTCCGTTCAGGTAATCATCCATGGTGCCCTGTGGCGCACTTTTGAACATTGCCGGTAGAAATGCTGCCGGATTGCGAATTGCGAGAAACAACTCGATCTGATCTCCCGCGAAGATTTGATGGAAGGCAGCCATGCGGGCATCTGCCGCTGAATAGAGCACCCCCCCAGACGCCGCCATGCGCGGCGTTCCGAAGAAACCGTGGTTCGACAATATGATACGGTCAGCAGTCTCGTCTTCAACGATGGCGTCATGGGCAACCTCGCGCGCTTCCGAAGACAAACCAGTGTCAGCCGCAGCATGCAGCATGTCGCGCAAGAGCTTGCGATACCTCGTGGGGCTTGGCACATGCGTGCCGCGTTCGGCCAGCAGTTCCCGGTTTGAGGCCAGACATTTTACCAGCCTGTCCTCGTCGGTCATATGCGCACCCGCATGAATAACGACCTGCATTCGTAATCCGTTCTGTATCTACTGAGAAACAGCGCCAATATAATGGCTTTCTCAGGCAGTTAAACCGCTTTTAAGAATGCGCGATTCCGTCTTGCATACCGTGCGCGTTCTGCGTATCCACGACGCCGTGCCCCTATAGCTCAGCTGGTAGAGCAACTGATTTGTAATCAGTAGGTCGGGAGTTCGAGTCTCTCTGGGGGCACCACGTTCAAAGCAGCTACTTTTCGGTAAGCGGTTCCGCCAACAGTGCCAAAGTGCGGCTGATGTCCTCGCGCGTCGTAAGCGGGTTGATCGTGCAAAGCCGCAGCGCACTACGGCCTTGAAGCGTCGTCGTGGACACCGTGGCAAAGCCGCTTTGCGATAACCGGTCGGCGCGTTTGCTGTGTTCGGCGGCATCGGCACCTTTCAGGGCAAAGCAAATGATCCCAAGTTGCGCAGGTGTCATCACCTTCCATGTGTCCGGATCGGCCCTTAACTGTCGTTCGGCCTCTTCGGCCAGGTCCATGCCGTTCTGCACCGCTTCGATGAAGGCGGGGGCGCCATACGTCCGCAAGGACATCCAAAGTTTGAGGGCGCGCGACCGGCGCGTCAATTCCAACGATCTGTTGCCGTAGTTCACGGCGTTTTCTGATTGCACATCTTTCAGGTATTCGGGGTTCATGGAAAAACACCGATCCAGTGCTCCGGGGCGGGTGACGAAGCACATGCCCAAATCATAGGGCTGGAAGAACCATTTGTGCGGATCCAATACGATCGAATCGGCGCGCTCCAATCCTTTCAGAACATTGCGACCAGCATCGGTAATGGCTGCAGGTGCGCCATAGGCTCCATCGACATGCAACCACATACCGTGCCTGTCACAGATGTCTGCAATGGCTTGCATTGGGTCGGCCGCCCCGGTGTTTGTCGTTCCTGCGGTTGCCACGGTCATCATGGGGCGACGACCTTGAGTGATGTCGGCCTTGATGGCCATGCTCAGGGTTTCGGGGCACATTCGCAGGTCACCGTCTGACGGCAGAATGCGGATGTCCTCATCGCTCAAGCCCATTTGCCGGAGATTGCGAGGCAGTGAGGCATGCGTCTGGTCCGTCAAATACGCCACACCGCGCCCGATTTCCGAGCGCGCAACGCTGAAGCCCGTGAAGTTGGCCAGCGACCCCCCGGACAGCAGGACACCTTCGGTATGGCCGGGCAGGCCCAACATTTCCGCCACCCAGGAAATGACGGTGTTTTCAATGATGGCTGGGCCAGACCCGCCGCCCCAACTGGCGCAAATCGTATTGAAACCCGTTCCCATCCAATCGCCTAGGATCGCAGCGAAGGATGCCGGCCCCGGCACGCGGGCAAAATAGCGTGGATGGTCACCATGCTGCATGTGGGTGAGGGCGACCTCGGCCATCAGGTCGAGCGAGGCGTCAGGGCTCATTGGCTCTTTCGGGAGCGCGCCGCCAAGTTTTTGCGCGAGTGTATCGGCATCCCCGGTGGTTATCACCGGCTCGGCATTGCGCCGTTCGAACCGATCCACCACCATATCCACCACCTTATGCCCAAGGCGCCGCATTTCATCCGCCGACAGGCCAAGAGTATCTGCGGGTATTGCAAAGGGGTCGTCACTGTAGGGCGGCTTGCGTTGCATGGGGGCTCCGGAGCTTTGGAATGTCCAAGGCTTCACCCGGATCGCATGGATTTGCAAGCCGTCACAGCCAAACGGCCTGTCTTGCTTTAAGGCGGCGCACCCGATCCTTGACATCCTCTGAAACAGGCCCGTGCCGTGGCATATCGAGAAGGGTCGTTGTCCAATGGCGCGGCCGGGGGCCAAGTGATTTTCGATGCCACTCCAACCCCTCAAGGAGCCTGCGGGCATTGCCCGGCAAGGTCGGCGGAATCTCAAACCCGTTCAAAACCGCCCAAAGCCCGGACCATAGGCGGGCAACCGACCACGGGTTATAGCCACCGCCCCCCAGCATCAGGAAACGCGGGGTCATCGGCCGTAGCATGCGAAGGGCGTCCAGGTGAGCGTTGTTCGATAACGCCAGCCGTGAAAGCGGGTCTTCCAAAACGGCGTCTGCACCGCATTGAAAGACAATCGCCTCGGGTCGATGCTGCGCAACTGCTGGCAAGATGACCTCATGCAAAGCAAGCGAGAAATCATCGTCATGCGCCCCCCGTGGAAGGGGCAAATTAATTGCCGTTCCCTTTGCCGTGTCGTCGATACCACCGGTGAACGGCCAGCGTTTTTCCTCATGCGTCGAGATCATCAACAGGCCGGGCGTTCCCGCCATGGCGATTTCCACACCGTCCGAGTGATGCGCGTCGATGTCGACATAGGCGACCCGCGAAAGACCATTCGCAAATAGGGCCTTGAGGGCCAAAACCGGGTCGTTGAGATAGCAAAACCCACTGGCGCGATCGGCCAGCCCGTGATGTGTGCCGCCGCCCGGATTATAAACGGCTCCGCCAGATATGATCATCTCGGCCCCCAAAAGCGATCCGCCTGCTGCTGTCGCGGGGCGCCTGAACATCTCCGGGAAAACAGGGTTTGACAGAGTTCCAAGTCCATGACGATGCTGGATGGTTTCTGTCACGGCTTGGCTGTCTTCTGCCAACTGTAAGGCGTCGATATAACGATCGGTGTGAAAGGCTTTCAGGGCCTTGGGACGTGCGCGCGGACTGGTGCGATACTGCGCGCTCGGGAGCCAGCCCATAGCCTGTGACAGGTCAATCGTGGTCGGAACCCTCGGGATTGATAGGGGATGACGCGGGCCATAACTCGAGCCACGATATACATTCGAGCCTATGAAAATGGGTCGCGTCATACCTGCTAAGGTAGCGAGATATCTTGCGAATGGTAGCTATTGTCGCCCCACAGTGGCATCCAATGCCTCGACTTCATCGCCTGTCGTCGGACAGCCAAGCGCGTGCCGCTCAAACAACAGGTGGATTTACGCAAGACGTCGAATAGGCCACCCGCAAATTCCGGGGATAGGGTTTGAAGAGTGGCAGAAGACTTCGGCCACAAGCCAACAAGTTGACCACCGGGATATTCTTGGGTGGTGGAAACTACATCCCGATGGACCTCCCCACGCCCTCAGGGCGGGGCAGGTGCGCTTGCGCCGCGGCCATCGCCGAGACCTTTGACATGATGTCTTTCGGCATTGGTGCCACGCGTGGACCCGAAAGATCCACGTGCAGGGTCATGCCTTCGCCTGTAGCCGCCAGCCAGCCATCCTCGTGATACATTTCCTGATAACTATGAAAACGCTTTTCATCGAAAGCGATCAGCCAAAAGGAACAGCGCACCTTGTCACCCAGCTTCACTTCGCGAAGGTAGCGCACATGAAATTCGGCCGAGAATGTCGTGTGATTGGCCGATTTCACATAATCGGGCCCAAATCCAAAGGTCTCGAAGGCTTCGTCGGCCGCCCGATCGAACAAGACAGTGTAATACCCCATGTTGAGGTGATTGTTGTAGTCGATCCATCCGGTCTCGATCTCAAGGAAACTGGACATGAAAGGTTGGTCTTGGGTCATGTCATATCCTTTTCTGCCGGCTCACTGAGGAATTGCCTGTCAATTCAGGCTAGAGGCCCAGCTTGGCTTGCACGATTTCATTCACCGATTTCGGGTTGGCCTTGCCGCCGGTCGCTTTCATAACCTGCCCAACGAACCAGCCCGCGAGTTTCGGGTTGCTTTGCGCCTTTTCGACCTGTGCGGGGTTGTCGGCGATAATCTGGTCAACCGCCGCCTCGATCGCGCCGGTGTCGCTGACCTGCTTCATGCCGCGGTCTGCCACAATTTTCTCGGGTGCCTCGCCGGTCTCAATATGGATTTCCAAAACTTGCTTGGCAATCTTTGTCGAAATTTCGTCCTTCGCCACCATCGAAAGGATCGCGGCGTTCACCTCGGGCGAGACGATCTCGCGCGGGCCCACCTCGGCCTTGTTGGCACGGCCCAGAACCTCGTTGATGACCCAGTTCGCCGTTTTCTTGCCATCACCGGCCCCCACCGACTCCTCGAAATATGTGGCCAGGTCGACGTCGGCGGTCAGAACGCTGGCGTCATATTCCGTCACCCCATAATCAGTGACAAAGCGCGCCTTTTTCTCATCGGGCAGCTCGGGCAAACTGGCCGCGATACCATCGACCCACTCTTGTTCGATCTCCAAAGGCAGAAGGTCGGGGTCGGGGAAATAGCGGTAATCATGCGCTTCTTCCTTGGAGCGCATGGAGCGGGTCTCGTTCTTGTCCGGGTCGTAAAGCCGGGTTTCCTGCACCACCTCACCGCCCGCTTCGACGATGCCGATCTGCCGGCGGGCCTCGAATTCGATGGCGGCCTGAATGAAGCGCATGGAGTTCATGTTCTTGATCTCGCAGCGCGTGCCAAGGTGGCTGAAATCCTGCGTTTCCATGTATTTCTCATAGGCACCGGGCTGACAGATCGACACGTTCACATCGGCCCGCAGGTTGCCGTTTTGCATGTTGCCGTCACAGGTGCCCAAGTAGCGTAGGATCTGGCGCAATTTGGTGATATAAGCCGCGGCCTCCTCGGGGCCTCGAATATCGGGGCGGCTGACGATCTCCATCAAGGCCACGCCGGTCCGGTTGAGGTCGACGAAGGACATCGCGGGGTCCATGTCATGCACGGATTTGCCTGCATCCTGTTCGACGTGAATACGCTCGATGCGCACCTTGCGGGCGATGCCTGGCTCCATATCCACAAGAATTTCACCCTCGCCGACAAGCGGGTGGTACAGCTGCGAAATCTGATAGCCCTGCGGAAGGTCGGGGTAGAAATAGTTCTTCCGGTCGAAAGCCGACCAAAGGTTGATCTCGGCCTTCAGGCCAAGGCCTGTGCGCACGGCTTGTTCGATGCAGAATTCGTTGATCGTGGGCAGCATGCCCGGCATCGCCGCGTCCACGAAAGACACATTCGAATTGGGTTCCGCCCCGAATTGCGTGGAGGCGCCGGAAAACAGCTTGGCTTTTGACGCGACCTGCGCATGAACCTCCATCCCGATCACAAGTTCCCAATCGTGCTTCGCGCCTGCGATCACCTTGGGTTTCGGGGCTTCATAGGTAAGATCCAACATGCCGATCGTCTCCATCGCTTTTGACTTGGGCGTTCTAGGCCAGAGGCGCGCGACGGGCAAGGGCGCCTTGCGCGAATTACAGGGCGGGCAGTCGGTACATCCCGGCGTTGGAAAATGCGATGGAGCTTCCTTCGGCGAGTTCATCTGCAAATCGCGTGGCGATGATCCGCAAGGCGGTTTGCCGCCCCTTGTTGATCAAGGCCCGGCGCGAGGGCAGGGCCGGGGTCTGGCCCGGGGACAACAGGGCCTGAGACCAGATCAGGGGATGCAGTTCTTGAAGGTAGTCGCCCAGTATCCAGTCAAGGCAATCGTGCAAACGTTTCCGCGTCGCCTCAGCACGGCTTGAAAGCCGTATCTCCGGGTTGGGGGCCATGGATACGGCACAAAATGCGGCCCACAGGTTGGTAACGTGCTGGTCTTTCTTTGCCTCTAGAATATTGCGAATGCCATCGGCAAAGAAATCAGCATCCAAAAGCTCAAGCGCTCCACGGTCCAACGCCAAGGCGTCGAAATACACCCAAGCATATCCGCCGTCCCCCCAGACATCACTGGTGCGAGACGCGGTTCGCCGTGCCTCAAGTTCCAGCGTATCGTAGCTGCCGAAATGCGCCGGCAGCAAATACTGCCCGAGGGCGCGCATGTGCCGGTGCCCATCGGGGTCAAGATCAATCAATTTTTGATAATCATCGGCAACGCGATGTTCTTTTTGCCGGAACGCAGCCGTCAAAGCGCATTGCGCCGCGGCCAGAGAGGGCGCGTCCAGATCGATACCGTCATGCGGTGCAAGGATGTCTCTTGCCCGGTTGAAATGGTGCAACCAATGGCGCTGACAGTCTTCTTTCTTGTGAATGTTGGCGCTTCCGGCTGTTCGCCATGCCCAGCCAATATCAATATGCGCCATGGCCACGACGAGCGCACAGCAATGATCGCCAAAATACTCTGCCTGAACCTCTTCAAGGGCGTTGATGCCGGATGGGTCCGGTACGGCGCCATCGGTGATTGCATCCTCTGCGGCTGCGACAACATCCGAACGTGCGCCAAAGGCCAATAACATCGAAGCGATCTCGCCACCCGGCGTCGCGAGGCGGCAGTCATCGGCATACTGAATTTGCTCCGACAATTCTTCCCACATCTCCTGACGCGCCAGTTTCTGCCCTCTGTCCTGATGTGTGGCCCGCGCCATTTCTTCGTCCGACACCGGCAACGAGGGCAGCAGGATACGCTTGCTTAACGCGTCGAGGTCATGCTCTGACCGAGTGTTGCGGCGAAAAAGACTCAATGGTCCACGCCCAGATCCTTGGCCGCGCGCCCGGAAATTTACCACATTGCGGTCACTGCCATTGGCCTGATTGGACGGAAAAGGCATGTGATGTCCCCGGATAGCTTGTTGAATCGCTCAATGATCAAGATCGTCGTTCAATCCGGCCAAAACTTGGCAAGGCTAAGGAGATGAATGGGAATTTCATTGGCGCAGAGTCAGTTGATTTGTCGGCAAAATCCCTTCAAAGTCTCGTCATGAAGTGGGTAAGTATCTGTTTGATCACACTATTTGTTTGCTTTGGCGGGGTGACTCTTGCCGAGTCACAGCCCCAAGTGCGCCCTCCGGATGGTCGGGATGGCAATATTCCGCGCACGCGTTGGAGCAATCTGCCAGACGGACATCTTTGGACTCGCGCGGCAGTCTCGGCCCTGCGTGGCCACGGCGCCCCCCTGACACAGATCGTGCCGCGCGATATCGCCGATTGGTGCCCGGCCTATCCCGAGGCAGGCGCCGGGGGCCGCGAGGCTTTCTGGATTGGTCTTTTGTCCGCGCTCGCGAAACACGAAAGCACATACCGACCCTACGCCGTTGGCGGCGGTGGGCGGTGGTTCGGCCTTTTGCAAATCTTGCCGGCGACGGCGCGCGGCTACGGCTGCCGTGCCCGGAGTGGGCCGGCCCTCAAGCATGGGCCTGATAACCTGAGCTGCGCGATCCGCATCATGGCGGTGACCGTCCCGCGCGACGGCGTGGTGTCGCGCGGCATGCGCGGAGTCGCGGCCGATTGGGGGCCGTTTCACAGCTCCGGCAAGCGCCGTGATATGATGGCCTGGATGAAACGCCAAAGCTATTGCAAGCCGATGTCATCCGTACGCCCAAGATTGCGCCCGGACCGCGTCTCGCGCCTGAAGAGCGACGGCTAGTGACCTGTATCATGCATTGCGGATACGGCTGACCATCTCCGTCGTGTCGCGGCTCAAGTCCGGCGTGGCAAGGATACGATCAAGCTGCGCGGCAATCTTGGCCTGACGCGCCGCATCGTACCGTTTCCACGTCTCGAAGGCCGAACACATGCGTGCCGTGGTTTGCGGGTTGAGAGGATCAAGCGCAATCAACCAATCTGCCAGAACGCGATACCCCCCGCCATCCGCTCGATGGAACCCGGCAGGGTTCATCGTCAGCGCGCCCAGAACCGAACGGAAGCGGTTGGGATTCCTGATCGTGAAATCGGCGTGTTGTGTCAGCGTCTCGGTGGTCGACGCGGCGTTTTCGGGGGCGGCGTTCACGATTTGCAGCATGAACCACTTGTCGATAACCAAGCGATCCTCGCGCCATTGCTCATAGAAGCGCGCAACAGCATCATCGCCCTTGCCCGCTTGCAGCAGGCAAGAAAAGGCTGCGAGTTGTTGGGTCATATTGTCGGCGTCATCGTATTGCCGTTGTGCCTGTGCCCCACCATCCAACCGGGTGATCATGCCAAGCGCCGTATTTGCCAAGGACCGCGCGCCGGATTGTTCCGCATCGGGCCGATATGGGCCAGGTACCTGATATTGCGCATAAAGTTTGGGCGCTAGGTCTTGGAAATGCTCCGCGCGCGCATGGCGCAGGGTTTCAAGCGCGTCCCATATGGCCTGAGGGTCAGGGGTATGGCCTTTCTCGTGCAGGGTCTGGGCCAGTTCGTCCTGACTGGGCAGGCCAAGGGCCAAGGCGCGGAAGGCCGGGTCGAGGCTGTCGTCGCGCGCCATGGTCAGGGCCGCCTCCAAATAGGCGCTATCCGGTGCGCCGTTATGCTGGATCATCTTGATCAAACCATCACGCGCAAGGGCGCGGCCAGCTTCCCACTTGTTGAATGGGTCTGTATCATGCGCCAGAAGGAAGGCCCGTTCGGCATTGTCCGACGGCCGCTCAAGGATCACGGGTGCGGAGAAATCACGCAGGATCGACGGAACAGGGCGCGCGCTCAGCCCGTCGAATGTGAAGCTTTGCCGCGCTTCGGTCATTTCCAGAACCCGCGTTCCGGCAATCTCATCGCCGTTTGGCCCAAGCAACCCAACCGCGATGGGGATGACTTGCGGCTCTTTCGTATCCTGCCCAGGCGTTGGTGGGGTGTCTTGTTCAAAGTGAAGGGTATAGGTGCCGTCGTTGAAGTCCTCCGTGACGCGCAGCCGCGGCGTGCCCGCTTGCGTGTACCACCGTTTGAACTGGCTCAGGTCCCGCCCTGTGGAGTCTTCGAACACCTTTAGCCAATCCTCGATTGTGCAGGCTTGGCCATCGTGGCGCTCGAAATACAGCGCGACGGCTTTCGAATAGGCACCATCTCCCACAAGCCGTTTCAGCATTCCGATAACCTCGGCACCCTTTTCATATACCGTCGCGGTGTAGAAATTATTGATCTCGACAAAACTGCTGGGGCGCACCGGATGCGCCAAGGGGCCGTTGTCCTCACGGAATTGACGTGCCCGAAGCATCATCACGTCCGAGATCCGCTTGACCGGCGCGCTGCGCATATCCGAGGTGAATTCAGCATCGCGAAACACCGTGAGCCCTTCTTTCAGGCAAAGCTGGAACCAATCCCGGCAGGTGATGCGATTCCCCGTCCAGTTATGGAAATATTCATGGGCAATGATTGCCTCGATTCTTTCAAAATTCGCATCTGTACTTGTTTCTGGGCTGGCAAGAACGCAGGATGAGTTGAAAATATTCAACCCTTTGTTCTCCATCGCGCCCATGTTGAAATCATCCACGGCGACCACGTTGAACACATCCAGATCGTATTCGCGCCCATAGGTGTCTTCATCCCATTTCATGGATTTCTTGAGGGCTTCCATGCCGAAAGCGCATTTGCCCTCGTCACCAGGGCGCACCCAGATATTCAATTCGACATCCCGGCCGGACCGGGTGGTAAAGCGGTCGGGGTGATTGATCAAATCCCCTGCAACGAGTGCAAAAAGATACGAGGGCTTGGGCCAAGGGTCATGCCACTCGGCAAAGCCGTCACCCTTGTCCAAAAGGTTGCCGTTGGACAGCATCACCTTTTCCTCACCCTCGATCCGCACAGTGAAAACACTCATCACATCCGGTCGGTCCGGGTAATAGGTGATTTTCCGAAACCCCTCGGCCTCGCACTGGGTGCAGTACATGCCGTTCGACATGTAGAGACCCTCCAGGGCGGTGTTGTCCACTGGGTCGATCTCGACCTCCGCCTCCCAGACGAACGGTGCATCCGGAACCTCGCAGGTCAGACCATCCTTGCCTACTGTCGGCGTCACGGTCTCGCCATCCACCCGCGCGGCGACAAGGCGCAGGCCCTCGCCATGCAAAAAGAACTCACGGTTTTGTGACGATGGATTGGGCCTGAAGGATATCTTGCTGATTACGCATGTTTTTTTCGGACTCAGGCGAAACGTCAGATGAACGTCGTCCACCAGGAAGGCTGGCGGCGTGTAGTCGGACAAATAGATCGTCTGGGGCGAGGCGTCTTTCATCGCGGGCGTCTCCATCGGTGAAACTGTTCACCGAGACGTTAGGGCGATGAGGGCAGGTCTGCAACGTGATCCCTGCCTGAAGTGAAATCCGAATTGGAGGCCTAGAATGTCAGCACCCGACACCAATGTCGAAAAGCAAAAGGAAAAGCACAAAACCGCCCTCATGGGCATTCGCGGTGTCATGGTCTTTGCGGCTGTTCTTCTGCTCGGTCTGGTCCTCTGGCTTTCCTATCAAGGTCAGGAGCCACGCGATGTCGAGACCAAGATCGACGGTCGGACCGGTGAAGAAGTCAGCGTGGAATAAGCCTTCCCCGCCCGGCTCTCTGCGCTAGATAGATCGCGCATGAGCGATCTTGCAATTTGTTGGTTCAAGCGCGATCTGCGCATCACCGATCACGCCGCGCTGCAGCTTGCCGCGCGGCATGGTCGCGTCTTGCCGCTCTACATCCTCGAACCGAGCCTTTGGCAAGGAAACGATGCATCCGGGCGTCAATACGGGTTCTTGCTCGAATGTTTGAAGGACCTTCGTCAAGACCTTGCCGGTGTGGGCGCCGAGTTGACAATACGGGTGGGCGATGCCGTGGAAATCCTCGAAGACTTGCGCCGAAAACATCGTGTGACGCATCTGTTAAGCCATGAGGAAACCGGCAACCAATGGACCTTCGAGCGCGACCTGCGCGTGGCAGACTGGGCGAAAGGCCAAGGGGTCCAGTGGACGGAACTGCCGCAATCCGCTGTGGTGCGGCGATTGAAAACCCGCGACACTTGGCAATCACGCCGAGACAAGTTCGTTAGACAGATGACCATCGCGGCTCCGACGGCACTGGCAGGCCCAAACGAGCCCAGTGATGAAGTACCACAGGCGGCGGCCCTGGGATTGCGCGATCATTGCCCCGAAAGGCAGTCGGGTGGGCGCCAAGCGGCGCTGAAAACGATCCATAGCTTTCTTATGGAAAGAGGGCGTAACTATCGCACGGCCATGTCATCCCCGCTGGAAGGGGCGCAGGCTTGCTCACGGATCAGCCCTCATTTGGCGTTTGGCACGCTCTCGGTTCGTGAAGCCACGCAAGCTGGCCTTCGACGGTCCAGCGAGGTGAAGGGCGCTCGGGACGGCTGGTCTGGTTCCATGAAGTCTTTTCAATCCCGTCTGGCGTGGCGCGACCATTTCATCCAGAAACTCGAAGACCAGCCAGACCTTGAAAACCGCTGCCTACATCCCGCCTACGAAGCGCTGCGCCCGACCGAGCCGGACAAGGCGCGGCTTGAGGCTTGGTCAACAGGCACTACAGGCCTTCCGTTTTTCGATGCCTGTATGCGGTCCCTCAGCGCCACCGGCTGGCTTAACTTTCGGATGCGGTCCATGGTCATGGCGGTCGCCTCATATCACCTTTGGCTCGACTGGCGGGCCACCGGCCCGGTGCTGGCGCGGCTTTTTACCGACTACGAGCCGGGCATTCATTGGAGCCAAGTCCAGATGCAGTCAGGCACCACCGGGATGAATGCGATCCGTATCTATAACCCCGTGAAACAGGGATATGATCAAGACCCGACAGGGGCGTTCACGCGTCATTGGCTGCCCGAGTTGCGCGATCTGCCTGATGCGCACCTACAGGAGCCATGGACATGGGGCAGGGCGGATGAGATCCTTGACAAGATTTATCCCGCTCCGATCGTAGACGTTGCCAAAGCCGCAAGAAAAGCGCGAGAACGCGTTTGGGCCGTGCGAAAAGAGGCCGGTTTTCGAGACGAGGCCGCTCGTCTTGTCACAAAGCATGGCAGCAGAAAACGTCGTCGCCCCGGTATCCCGAAACCGGATCGGCAAATGAGCTTCGATCTGTAATGGCCCGACAGAACCCCAAAACCAAACTGCCGACAAAATCCTGCGTGACCTGCGGCCGTCCGTTCACTTGGCGGCGCAAATGGGCGCGCGACTGGGACAACGTGCGCCACTGTTCCGAGCGTTGCCGCCGAAATCGCGCCTCAAAACGGCAATAGGCCCTGCGCAGGCGCGCGATGACTTGTGCGATCATTCGCGTTTTCTTATCCATTATAAGTCTTTAATTAGTTGTGAAGTGCAATTCGAAGGGCCCACATGACACGTCCGGTTATCGGCATTATTGGCAATCACTACCTGATTGATGACAGCTATCCGGTGCATGCCGGCGGCACGATGAATTCCGAGGCGATCGCGCAGGTGGCGGACTGCATGCCAATGCTCGTGCCCAGTGACCCGCGGTTCGTTTCTGTTCCTGAATTGCTTGAAACCTGCGATGGCTTTCTGCTCACCGGCGGGCGGCCGAATGTTCATCCCGAGGAATACGGCGAAAGCCCGACCGACGCGCATGGCGCATTCGACCGCAATCGTGATGCGATCACTCTGCCGCTCGTGCGCGCCTGTGTGGAACGGGGCCAGCCCTTGCTCGGTATTTGCCGCGGTTTTCAGGAAGTGAACGTTGCCATGGGCGGCACACTTCACCCCGAAATCCGCGAACTGCCGGGCCGTGACAACCACCGCATGCCCCCCGATGGCACCTTGGAGGAAAAATTCGCACTACGACATACGGTTCGTTTCACCAAAGACGGTGTATTCCACCGCCTCATGGGGGCCGAAGAGGTGATGACCAACACCTTGCACGGTCAAGGTGTGGTGAAACCGGGGCAGCGCGTGGTGATCGACGGCCATGCACCCGATGGCACCCCCGAGGCGATCTATATTGACGGTGCGCCCGGTTTTGCCCTGTCGGTTCAATGGCACCCCGAGTACAATGCCGCGAATGATCCGGTCAGCAGGCCATTGTTCAGCGCTTTCGGCGAAGCCGCGCAACTATGGGCGAAGGGGCAGGCTGCACAGGCGCTCAAAACCGCTTGAACGCACTCCGCCGTGTCGTTGATCCATGACAAGGGCGAATGTGGGCTGACGGGTATCATGCGCCTGTCCGAGTTAAAGTGCTCCGCCTTTCACTCTCGACATCAATCAAAGGCGGAACGCGCGCAACGATTGAACCGAGCACTGCATTTCGCGAAAAGCTGTGATGCAGGTTTTTCGCGAAACGCTTTAGGGAGGTGACCGTGAAAATCCTCATTGCCTATGCAACGACCGAAGGACAAACGCGTAAAATCTGCCGCTTTTGCGCAGACGCATTAATCGACAACGGCCATTCCGTGGAGCTACTGAACCTTGGCGACGATGAAGACGGTCTCGACCTGTCCAGGTTCGATGCGGCTATTCTGGCTGCATCGCTCCATCTCGGTGCCTACCAGGTCGCAATCGAGAATTTTGCCGAAAACCATAGTACGACCCTGGAGAATATTCCCACGATGTTCCTGTCTGTTTCGCTGGCCGTGGCCAGCGGGGAGGCCGATGATCTGAACGAACTCGAGGAAATTGCACAAAGGTTCTTCGAGAACACCGGCTGGCATCCGGCGCGGGTCGAGCATGTTGCCGGCGCATTTCGCTTTACCCAGTATGATTTCTTCCGCTCCTTGGCGATGCGCTGGGTTGCTGCAAAGCAGGGTCAGAAGGTCGATCCAAACAAGGATCGGGAATACACGGATTGGGACGCCTTGCATCGCGCCGTTCTGGACTTCGCGCAATCCGTGTAACCCTGGCTCTCAGTCGGAACGCCTCTAGAAGACATGCCCCTTGAGGTTGATCGCCTCATGCGCCTTGAGGCAGGTTCGCGCCGTCTTTCCGTGGCGATATGGCGCGGAACGAAGCTCGGGGAAGATCGCGAAAAGCTCCTCCCGCGCGGCCTCGTCCACGGCCTCCAGCCCCACGTCACCTGCGTGGAAACTCTCGGTCGCGATCCCATCGGCATAGATCACCTCGTGGCGGTCGAACATGAGATGAATATAGGTCACCTCGTCGACCTCGCGTTGCACCACCTCGCGCCCGTCGATCAGGTGCTTGGCAGGCACCAGAACTTCCGACTCCCCGAATAACAGCTCGGCTCGGTAGCCGGTAAAGAGAATCCGGTGCTGCGGCGAAACCAGCAGCCCCTCGCAGGCACCCTCCAAGGCGTTCACGCCCACCCGCACCGGGGCAAAGCGGCCCTGTCCGGGCACCGTTCGCTTGCCGATCCAGCGGATCGGTCGCAGCCCATGGTCGCGGGTGACCACCATATCGCCCTCGCGCAACTCCTCGATGCGGCGCTCGCCTTGGGCGGTCAGGATGCGGGTGCCCGGAGTGAAGCAGATGATGTTCTCGATTTCCGAGAAGTTCACCACCGTGCCGTCGGTCATGGTGAAGTTGCCCGATAGACCACCCGCCGCGTCGTCGATATTGGTAAAGGTCAGGTCGGTCTGGCTGTAATCCGGTCCGAGATACAGCGTATCGCCAGTGGTCTCGTCCCCCTCACCACCGGTGATCGAGATGCTATTGTTAACAACCTCGCCCAGATCGGCCACGGTGAAGTAATCGTCGCCATCGCCGCCAGTGATTGTATCGCCTTGGGCGGCTGTGATCGTATCGTTGCCCGCGCCGCCATCAATAAGGTCGCGCCCGGTGCCGCCCTCGATGATGTCATCACCGCCCAGACCGAAGATCGTATCGTTGCCATCTCCACCCAGGACCGAGTCATCGCCCGAACCTGCCAGATCATCAGCAAAGATATAGTCGTTGCCGGCCCCGCCTTCGATGGTGTCATTGCCCGAACCACCATCAAAGGTATCGTTGCCGTCACCGCCAACAAGGCTGTCTTGACCGATACTGCCATCCAGATTGTCGTTGCCCAGACCACCGATAAGGGTGTCGTCGCCGTTTTCCCCATAAAGGAAGTCGTCGCCCGCGCCGCCATCGATACTGTCGTTGCCATCGAAAGGCTGGGAGGCGTCGTTGTTGGTCACACCATCGCCGCCGCCGATGGTATCATTCCCATCCCCGGCCAAAACCGTGTCATTGCCATCGCCCGCAACGATACTGTCGTCGTTGCCATTGGTCTGACTATCAAGGTTGTCGACGAAATCGCCATCCGGATCGCCCGAATAGCTGCCGTCGATTAGATCGTTCCCGGCAGAGCCCTCCACGATGTAATCGCTTTGCGCGATGCCCATGGCGGCCAGAGCGTCGTGGTCCGTCACATCCGCCGGGGCCACACCGATCAGGGTGATCGACTCGCCATTGGGAAAGCTCAGAACCGCATTTCCGCTGCCATCGTCACTGACGGTGACATCCGAAACCAGAACCGGGTTGCCATCGGCGTCAGTCAGGCCCGAGGTGTCGATCTGATCCTGACCGGTGAAGGTGCCATCGCCATTGTCGATGGGGCCTTCGAAGCCGGAAACGGTATCATCCCCGTCGCCATCTTCCAGAACCACCGTATCGGTCGCACCGTCGCCCGCGCCAACATCAAAAGTGTCGTTGCCCGCACCGCCATCGACGGTATCGGCCCCGGCACCAGTGCTGATGTTTTCTTCCCCGGTCGAGCCGATGACACTGTCATTGCCCGTTCCAAGCGTGATGTTTTCAATCTCGCTGAAGCCCGCCGTTGAGGTGCCATCGCTGAGCGTGCCGCTTTCGGGGTCCGAAGCGATGCCCGCTGTCAGGTCAAGCGTGGTATCTGCCGTCACCGCGCTTGCATCCAGGCTGTCGCCCGCGGTCTCGTCGGTTTCGCCGCCGGTGATGGTGTCGTTGCCGAAGCTGTCGGTCAGGGTGAAGGTATCATCCCCGTCCGACCCCAGAAGCGTGTCATCGCCAAGCCCACCTTCGATCAGGTCGTTCCCGGCCTGGCCGTCGATGCTGTCATCGCCCGCGCCACCTTGCAGGGTGTCGCTTTCGACGCTGAAGCCGCCCATGATGGTGTCGTTGCCGTCACCACCCGTGGCAAGGTCTTCGCCCAAATCGGCGTCTATGTAGTCGTTGCCAGCACCACCGTCGATGGTGTCATTGCCATACCAGCCGTGCAACTCGTCGTTACCAAGGCCGCCCGAGATGCTGTCGTCGCCGTTGCCGCCATGGGCCGAGTCATCGCCATCGCCGCCGAAAATGGTGTCATTGCCATCTTCGCCGCGCAGGGTGTCGTCACCGACCTCGCCCAACAGGGCATCGTTGCCGGTGCCGCCTAACATGCTGTCGTTGCCAAGCCCGCCGGTCAGCGAGTCATCGCCCGCTTCGCCAAAGACAGTATCGGCCCCGTCGCCGGCCAGAACAGTATCATTGCCGTCTTCGCCAAAGACCTGGTCGTCGCCGGTGCCCGCGTCGATGCTATCGTTGCCAAAGCCCGCGCTGATGGTGTCGTTGCCAGCACCTGCAAGGATGCTGTCATCGTTGTTACCGGCAAGGTTATCGCCCGCATCCACGCGATCGCCTTCGGGGTCGCCCGTGTAGGCCGGGTTGATCACATCGCCGGAAGCGGTGCCTTCGACGATGTAATCCGGGGCAGGGATACCCATGGCCTCAAGCGCGGCAGGGTCGCTGACTTCCGAGGCCAGAACGCCGACAAGGGTGATCGATTCCCCGTTCGGGAATTGCAGGATCGCATCGCCCGTGCCATCGCCATTGGTGTCGGTGACGGTTACATCGTCGGTATTGACCAGTGCGCCACCGGCATCGGTCAGGCCCGACAGGTCAAGCTGATCCTGGCCTGTAAAGGTGCCATCGCCATTGTCGATGGGGGCCTCGAACCCGGTGATCGTGTCATCGCCATCGCCATCGGCCAGAACGATGGTGTCATCGGCCCCGTCACCCGCACCAATGTCGAAGGCATCGTTGCCCGCGCCACCGTCGATCGTGTCGGCACCCGCGCCGGTGCTGAATGCGATGGTGTCGTTGCCATCCGAGCCGATCACGCTGTCGTTGCCCGCGCCCAGCATGATGTTTTCGATATCTGCAAAGGTCGCGGTCGAGCTGCCATCGCTGATCGTGCCGCTCTCAGGGTCTGCCGCGCTGCCAAATGCCGTCAGATCGACGGTGACATCGCCGGTAACCGCCGTGGCATCCAAGGTATCGCCATTGGTCTCGGAGGTGCCCCAACCTTCGATGGTGTCATTGCCGAAATTGTCTTCCAGCACAAAGAGGTCATCGCCCCCGCCACCGAACATGGAGTCGTCGTCAAGCCCACCTTCAAGCGTGTCGTTGCCATCGCCCGTGGTCAGCGAGTCGTCGCCGGTGCCACCGATGACAAGGTCAGCGCCACCATCGCTGCCCGAGGCCAGCGTATCGTTGCCATCTTGTCCCAGAAGCGTGTCGTCGCCCGATGCGCCATCAAGATAGTCGTCTCCGGCTCCGCCAAGCATCGAGTCGTTGCCAAGCCAGCCTTCCAAGCGGTCGTCCCCGGCATCGCCGAACATGGTGTCGTCGCCCGTGCCACCATAGACCGAGTCATTCTCGGTTCCGCCGTAAAGAAGGTCGTTGCCCGCGTTACCATAAACCTCGTCTTCGCCCGCGCCACCGGCCACGGTGTCCGAATTGTCGCCACCACTCAGCGAGTCATCGCCCAGATCGCCGTCAATCGAGTCATTGCCACCTTCGCCAAGGATGGTGTCGGCGTCATTGCCGCCTTCCAGCGTATCTTCGCCCAGACCGCCCAGCATGCTGTCGGTGCCGGTGCCGCCGGTGAGGCTATCGTTGCCACCCTCGCCCAGCAGGATATCGTTGCCGGTGTTGCCAAGGATCGTGTCATTGCCATCGCCGCCACGGACACTGTCATCGCCCGCGCCTGCATCAACGGTGTCGTTGCCAAGCGCCGCGATGACCGTGTCATTGCCATCACCGGCAAGGATGCTGTCATCGTTGTTGCCGGCGGCGTTGTCATTGCTGTCGACAAGATCGCCCTCGGGGTCGTCAAGATACCCATCGCTGATGAAATCATCCCCGGCGGTGCCTTCGACGATGTAATCGCGACCATCCGGAATGCCGATGGAGACCAGTTCCTCAACCGAGTCGACCGAAGTCGGCGCAACCCCGACCAGGGTGATGCTTTCCCCGCCGGGGAAGCTCAGAACAGCATTGCCGCTGCCATCGTCAGTGACCGTGACATCCGTCGTGGTGACCGGCGTTGTGCCGCCGTCCGAAGTCAGGCCCGAGACATCCAACTGATCGTTGGTCGTGCCATCGTCGCTGTCAGTCAGGTCAAAGCCGCTGACCGTATCTGCGCCCGAGCCATCGGCCAGAACGACCGTGTCACGGCCACCGCCAAGGCTGATATTCTCGATCTCGCTGAATGTGGCGGTTGACGTGCCGTCGGAAACGCTGCCCGCCTCGGGGTCATTCGATGTCAGGTCAACGGTAGTATCCGTGGTGACCGCACCAAGGTCCAACGTATCGCCACTTGTTTCGCCGGTTTCGCCGCCAACGATGCTATCGTTGCCGAAATCATCTCCCAGAATGACGGTGTCATCGCCATCGCCACCGTAAAGCGTGTCGCTGCCCACACCCCCGTCAAGCGTGTCATTGCCTTCGTTGCCATACAGGCTGTCGTCGCCCGTTTCGCCTCTGATGCCGTCGTCGCCCATCCCGCCGAGCACGGTGTCATTGCCAGTACCACCACGGATTGTATCATTGCCAAGGTCGCCGAGAATGCTGTCCGAATTCAGGCCGCCATAGACCCAGTCATCCCCGGATCCTGCTTGAATATCGTCTTCACCCGACCCGCCTTCGATTGAATCGTTGCCTAAGCCGCCATCCACCGTGTCATTGCTGTTTCCGGCTGAGATCGTGTCATCGCCGTCGCCGCCGAGAATACTGTCATTGCCTGCGCCCGTGCTGACCCAGTCATCCCCCAACCCTGCTTGAACAACGTCGTCGCCATAGCCGCTGTCGATCGAATCGTTGCCATCGCCGGCATCCACCGTGTCATTGCCCGTGCCGCCGAAGACGGTGTCATTACCCGCGCCGCCGAAGACGGTGTCATCACCCGCGCCCGAAACGATCGAATCGTCGCCCGCGCCCGCCTCGATGCTGTCCGCGTTCGACCCGTCGGAGTGATCGTTCGCATCGATCATGTCGCCTTCGGGGTCGCCGGCGTAGCCCGCATCGATCGTATCGTTCCCGCTTGTCCCTTCGACGATATAGTCAGGTAGAATGGGTTCTTCGAGATCGGCAAAACTCACGGAGTCCCTAAAAAAGTCATAAGAACCGAATGTGATGGTGTCACCCGGCTCAAGTGCAATCGTCGAGACAAAACCGTATTGAGTGCCGAAACTCCCATCCCCGAGACTGACGACATATACCATGCCGCTCTCGCCTGTCGTCGAGTTGGTGACGGTTGTGGCGGCTTGACTCCAGATGTTTGTCCCGGCCGGGAAGAACGTTGTACCATCCAGTGAAAGGCTCTGATCCAGCGCTTGGGCGCTGCCTGTATCAGGGCTGTTCGTGAAAAAGCCCGACGCAGATTCCTGAAAAACGGTGTCGTCGTCATTGACGAAGACCGTGTCAGGCGTGCCTGTCACGGTATGCGTGGTGTTCTGGCCTTGGAAACCTGTGGTCCCGGGGGCAAACCCGATGTCGGCCCAGCTGTAGAGATTGAAGGAATATTCTGGCATGTTCTACGCTCCCGTAAAAAGTGTGGGTCGCGTCGTGACGTCATCGGTCTGCAAAGACCTGCCATCACGGCAAAAAATCGCGTTCGCTTCGTCGTTGTTGGCGGCATATCCTCCGCCCTTGGAACTGCCCGGCGACAGGTTTTGTAGGTCAAAGGGCAGCGGATCGGACGCACCACCGCAACTCAGGCTTTCAAGCGCAAAATGCTTGTGCGAAGTAGTGTTGCCCTTGACCGCGTCGATTTCCGCGGCACTGTCCGGGGCTGTTTGGGCGCCCGAATTGTTGGTGAAATCCGTCACGTGCCCGGTGGCCAAGATGACAAGGGAGTTCGATTGCGTGAGGTCGCCCAGCGTTGCCCTTCCGCCCGTGTAGATCCCCGGTGCGGTTGCGGCCCCTGCATAGGTCGCATTGGCCACCGTGACGCCATCTCCGAAGATGGCATCCGCCATGTCCCACGCTGTTGCCGTCGTGTCGACGTTCAACCCATTAGCTTTCGCCATTACTCACACTCCACTTTTTGCCCCAAAATCCATTCTTGGTGTCCGGGGCAACACCACGTCCTTCGATTTTTCACGATGGCTTTGGCACAGTATGCACCGCGACCCTTGATACCTGTTTAACCAAGGTCTGCGGCGGCAATTCGGAGCAAATCTGACAATGTTGTGGCTGACTACACGCCTGACGAGTAACAATCAGGCCGCAAGGGCGAAATTGTCCTCGGACTCAAGCAAAAGCCGGGCTTCATGGGCCTTCAGGCACATGCGCGCGGTCTCGCCATGGCTGCTTGGATCGCTTCGCAAACTCGGGAAGGTGGTAAACATGTCCTCGCGCGCCGCGTCGGAAATCGCGGCGATGCCAACGTCACCAGCGTGAAAGCTTTCGGTGGCGGCACCTTCGGCGTAAACTATCTCGTGACGGTCGAACATCATGTGGAAATAGCTGACCAGTTTGCGCTCCACGATGCGCACGTCGCGGCCATCCACAAGATGCTTTGCGGCAACCAGAACCTCGTTTTGGCCGAACAACAGTTCCGCCTTGTAGCCGGTGAACAAGACCCGGTGTTGCGGGGATACCAGAAGCGGCCGCCGGGCTCCGTCCAGAACCGTGGAATTGATCGCTACGGGGGCAAATTTGCCGCGCCCCTCCACGGTGCTATGCCCGATCCAGCGGATCGGCTGATACCCGTGATCGCGCGTCAGGACCATGTCGCCCTGTTGCAGGGTTTCGATCGCGCGCTCGCCGCGGTCCGTCAAAATCCGCGTGCCCGGCGTGAAGCAAATGATATTCTCGATCTCCGAGAAATTCACCACCGTGCCATCGGCCATGGTGAAATTGCCCGAAAGCCCGCCGGCACCATCATCGGTATTGGTGAAGGTGATGTCGTCTTCGGTCAGGTCCGAGGTCAGTTGCAGGGTATCGCCGCTGGTCTCACCGCCTTCACCGCCGGTGATGTCGATGGTGCCGCTGCCCGCTTCACCCAGATCGCCCAGGACGAAAAGGTCATCGCCATCGCCGCCATAGGCGGTATCGCCCTCGGCCAGGTACATCTCGTCGTCGCCCAGCCCGCCATAAAAGCTGTCGGCGCCGATGCCCCCATCGAGCGTGTCATTTCCACCATCACCGAAAAGCGCATCGTCGCCGGCGCCACCACTCAGGCTATCGTCCCCGGCAATACCACTTGGCGGGCCGAGGATCAGGCTGCTGTCGGCCAGGTCCTCGGTTGTCCCACTGGGTGTGGTCACCTGTCCCGAGATCACCTGACCGCCAAGGTTTTCCCAATGACGAACCTCGATGGTGTAAAGCCGCCCGGCCTCCAACTCCACCTCGCCCGACCGGCTCGTCGGCGCTTG
The DNA here is from genome assembly GCF_913057115.1 of uncultured Roseovarius sp. GTDB lineage: Bacteria > Pseudomonadota > Alphaproteobacteria > Rhodobacterales > Rhodobacteraceae > Roseovarius. Next base: position 542 of record NZ_CAJXNN010000012.1, on the reverse strand, counting down.
GTGGCGGTCATTGTCCATGAAACTGTCGGTGCTGCCGCCTTGGTTGGTAAAGGTCAGGGGGTCGCCGTTCTCGTCCAGAATGCGGATGGTCGAGCCATCGTCGGATGTGGTCGAAAACGTATAGGTCCCGTCCTCGGACGGCAAAAGCTGCGAGGTGTAGATGACGCCGAAGTCACTGGGGTCGCCGGTGGTGCCCCGGGCGTCGTTCACGAGGGTGGTGGAGTCGAAAATACCGGTCTGCCCGGTGCCGACCAGAGTACCGCTTTCGATATCAAAGGCCTGATTGTCGGCGCTCGTGAAGTTGTAGTCGTAGACTTGATACTCCCATTGCCCGGCTTCCGGCATATCGTCGCCGCGGATCGTATCGTTGCCGGCGCCACCGATGGCGGTGTCGTTGCCCGCCTCGCCAAAAAGAAGGTCGGCGCCATCACCGCCTTCAAGATAGTCATTGCCGCCGCCTGCCAGAACCGTGTCATCACCGCCGCCGATGCTATCGCCATCTACATCGGTGTAGGCGGCGTCGATACTGTCGTCGCCCGCCG
>NZ_CAJXNN010000011.1 GCF_913057115.1 uncultured Roseovarius sp. | reverse complement strand
GGCATCAGCGGTTGACGGTGACGGTCATGACGCCAGAGGGGCCAGTCTCGGGCGAAAGCGTGATGGGGGTTGAGTTCAGAGACCCGCCTGACAGCCTGGCCGTGATAGATAATTTCACAACCGATGGATACGGTGAAGCCGTAGTCGTGGATTTGGGTGATGGGCGCTATCTGTTTGCCTTGCTGCATGGGAGCCCGGATGGTTTGGCCGGTCAGCTGCGCGAAGCCTATCGTGATATTTACGACGCGCATCGCGCCTCGGGCTATGGTCGATACATCCGGAAGGTGAAGGCGGACGGGACGGTAAGAGTGCTTCCCGAACATGCCTATCCGATGCTTGTGGCCTTTAAAGATTTGTCAGTGCCGGAAAGCGTTGTCGAGGTGCCGCCCGATGACCTCGAATCCGTTTTTGGCGCGGGCTATGCGCTGGACAATATGACCATTGAGATCACGCGGGCCCCGCTGACGATGGGGCGTGTTGTGTCTGTTCTGCCGTGGTTGCCAAGCAGAGATAAAAACCTTCGACCGTCAGACGCGAAGTTTTCAGAGGATGTCTTGCCAGTGGAGACAATTGGCAGGCCTAGTTTCATCAGGAATAAACCATGACCGCTATTTCCAAGGACCTTTTGCTCGCTATTCCCGCAATGGTTCCTCCAAAACGCGGCTGGAAGGCGGGTGAGTGGTTGGGCTATTGCGGCGCGCCACGGGATTGAAGGAGAAGCGAGATGGTCTGGGGTTTGAAGGAACCGAGCGGGTTTGGGCAGTTCTTTTTGGAGGGTGATTATGTGGGGTTTGATGACCGTTTGAAAGACTATTTCAGTACCCAAATGTCGGATGCTGAAAAAGCTGAAATGGGGATGCCGGAGCGGTTTTCTTACACTGCGTTCTACAACAAATTCACCAAAGACTTAGGCCCGCTCAAGCCACATGAATGCCCGACGGAATTTCAGGTTCAGTTTAACCAGGCGACGTCATTCGGATCGCTCGTTAAATTAACCTCTAAATTGTTGACTGTCGATGAAGCGCTGAAGACAATCATCGAAACGCTCGATCCTGGGGTGCATCAGTTCTGGCCGATCGAGATCAAGCTGCCGCGCGGCAAGCCTTTTCCCCGGCAGTTCTATGGCCTGCGGATCGGCCGTTTTCTGGACAGTTTTTCACCGGAGGAAAGTAGTTTTTCGTCCTTCCGGGAAGAGTTTGGGATGTACTATGTCGATCAGCCGACAAAGGAGTTTTACGCAGGACTGGTAATGCGTAGCGAAATTATTGGCACCTCGAATCTTTGGCGCGAAAAGAAGCTGAAGCAGCCAGAAATTTGTTTCTCGGACAGGCTTAAAGAGGCCGCCGATACGGCGGGCCTGCGCCTGCCCAAGCATTATAAGATGAAAGAAGTCTGAATATGAGGCAGAGGTTTTGTGGGCCTCAATCGGGCATGCTTAAAAAATGAGTTTTGGATTGCCGGAGGGGCTTGCGCCTTGGGTGCTCTTGGCTTTCGACTTGGGAGACTGTACCCAAGCGGCGAATTTCGGAAGGGATAAGATATGATCAAACAGATCGCCATTCTGGGCGCCAGTGGATACACCGGGGCGGAGCTTGTCCGGCTGATTGCCACCCATCCGGGGATGGAGATTGCAGCGCTTGGGGCGAACTCCAAGGCGGGGCAGAGCATGGCGCGGGTGTTTCCGCATTTGCGGCATCTGGACCTGCCTGATTTGGTGACAATCGACGAGATTGATTTTTCCGGCATCGACCTGTGCTTTTGCGCCTTGCCGCATAAGACCAGCCAAGAGGTGATCAGCGCGCTGCCGAAAGATTTGAAGATCGTGGACCTGAGCGCGGATTTCCGGCTACGTGATCCTGAGGCTTACGAGACATGGTATGGCAACCCGCATTCGGCGATCGAAATGCAGGGTGAGGCGGTTTATGGCCTGACCGAGTTTTACCGTGATGAAATCAAAGCCGCGCGGCTGGTGGCCGGGACGGGGTGCAATGCCGCCACCGGGCAATACATCCTGCGGCCATTGATTGCCGCCGGGGTGATCGGGTTGGAGGATATTATCCTTGATCTGAAATGTGGTGTGTCTGGTGCGGGGCGGTCGCTCAAGGAAAACCTGCTGCATGCGGAGTTGAGCGAGGGGTATCACGCCTATGCCGTGGGCGGCACCCACCGGCATCTGGGGGAGTTTGACCAAGAGTTCAGCAAGATCGCGGGGCGGGAGGTGAAAATCCAGTTCACGCCGCATCTTATTCCGGCGAACCGGGGGATTTTGGCCACTGCCTATGTGAGCGGTGAGGCCGAAACCATTCTTGGCGCGCTGATGGCGGACTATGATGGCGAGCCCTTTATCGAGGTGCTGCCGCTTGGCGAGGTGCCGAGCACGCGGCACATTCGGGGCAGCAACTTTTGCCATATCGGTGTGGTCGCGGACCGTATCGAGGGGCGGGCGATTGTCATCGCGGCCTTGGATAACCTGACAAAAGGTAGCAGCGGGCAGGCATTGCAGAATGCCAACCTGATGTTAAATATTCAAGAAACCGAAGGTCTGATGCTGGCCCCGGTCTTTCCGTAAGCCTTGGGAGGGCACGCATGAAAACGCTGAAGAAGAAACGCCGGGTTCAGATTATTGCCCTCGCGGCGGTCGCTTTGGTGGTTTCCACGGCGCTGATTGGCTATGCCATGCGGGACGGGATCAACTTTTTCCGGTCGCCCAGCCAAGTGATGGCAGAGCCGCCCGAGCCTACGGAAGTGTTCCGGATTGGCGGTTTGGTTGAAGGCGGAAGCCTTGTGCGCGGTGAGGGAGAGACCATTCGGTTCAAGGTAACCGATGGTGGGGCCTCGGTGCCTGTGGCTTATACGGGTGTTCTACCTGATTTGTTTGAAGAAAATCAGGGCATGGTCGGGATGGGCAGCTATCGCGATGGCGTCTTTGAGGCGACCGAGATTCTGGCCAAGCACGACGAGGATTACATGCCCAAGGAAGTGGTGGACAGCCTGAAAGAGCAGGGTGTCTATCAGGAACCGGGGCAGGAGTATAACGGGCATAACAGCGGGAGCTGAGTGCTGTTTTGCGTCGTTGAGCGGCCAGCGCACGGTCAATCATACCTGAATTAACCATTTCGCCTGATCCTGCCTTTCAAACGGCAGGAGACAGAGGCGATGGAGAGCGTTTCCCAGATTGCGAAAGAGATTGTCGCCCGTGAGGGTGGCTTTGTGAATGACCCTGACGATCCGGGCGGGGCCACGAACTATGGTGTGACCATTCACACCCTGCGCCGGTTGGGGTTGGATGTGACCGGCGACGGGGTGGTGGATGTGGCCGATGTGCGGGGCCTGAGCCGCGCGCAGGCCGAGCGGATTTTCATCGAGCATTATTTCAAGCGCCCCGGCATTGCCCGGCTGCCGGAGGTTTTGCAGGCCAGTGTGTTCGATATGTATGTCAACGCCGGGGTCAATGCGGTGAAGATCTTGCAGCGGTTGCTGGGGCAGATGGGGCAGGCGGTGAGCGTCGATGGTGTGATCGGGCCGCAAACGGTTGCGGCGGCGCAGGCGGCGGCGCGGGCCGCGCCGGGCCACATCGCTGATGCTTACGGTATCGCAAGGCGGAATTACTATTTCCGGCTGGCCGACAGGCGGCCCGCAAGCCGCAAGTTTGCGCGGCGGCGCGATGGCGGCAAGGGCGGATGGATCAGGCGCGCCGAGGAGTTCATCGCGCCGCGATACCATTTGTCGGACGCGGAGTTTAGCGAGAGGGTGGCGTCATGGGGTTGATCGAACGACTGTTCACGCTGGTGTTTGGCGGGGGCCGCAACGTGGTGAAGGACACCGTGGAGGTGTTCCGCGAGAATGCCGAGGCCGGGGCCGAGCGGGCGGCAGACCACAAGGCCGAGGTTGTCGCGCAATATGGCGCCGAGTTCGCGGCACCTGCGCGGGGATGGTTCGACCGATTCATGGATGGATTGAACCGGGTGCCGCGCCCGGCGATGGCGCTTGGCACTCTGGGGCTATTCATCGCCGCCATGGTGGAGCCGGTTTGGTTTGCCGAGCGGATGCAGGGAATTGCGCTGGTCCCGGAGCCTTTGTGGTGGCTTCTGGGGGCGATTGTCAGCTTTTATTTCGGGGCGCGGCATCAGGTGAAAGGCCAGGAATTTCAACGCTCTATCGCCGCGACGATGGCGCGGGCGCCGGTTGTGGTGGAGAACCTTCGCGCACTCCGGGCCTTGCGGGCCGATAGCCCCGGGGCGGCGGATTCGGGGCGGGATGCGACGCTGTCGCTGGCGGTGATCAAGCCCGAGGCGAACCCGGCCTTGGAGGATTGGCGGCAATCGCGCGTTTGAGCGGCGTACCCCGCGACAAATTGATCACCGGGCAGTGCCGAATGCGCTTTGCCCGGTGGCTCGTAAAAGTTATATTCAAAACTATGATTACAGAAATTGGTCACTTCGCCCTTATCCTTGCCTTCCTTGTCGCCGCCGTTCAGGCGGTTGTCCCGCTTGTTGGCGCGCAGAAACGATGGCCCGGCTGGATGGCCGTGGCCGAGCCCGCAGCGACGGCGCAATTCTTGCTGACTGCGCTGAGTTTTGCTGCGCTGACCTATGCCTTTGTGGTGTCGGACTTTTCCCTGCGTCTGGTGACGTTGAACAGCCACTCGGACAAGCCGTTGCTCTACAAGATTACCGGGGTGTGGGGGAATCACGAGGGCTCCATGCTGCTATGGGTGTTGATCGTCACCCTTTTCGGCGCGTCGGTTGCGTGGTTCGGGTCGAACCTGCCGCCGGGGTTGAAGGCGCGGGTGTTGAGCGTTCAGGCGATGGTGGGCGTGGCGTTTTTCGCCTTTATACTGTTCACCTCGAACCCCTTCCTGCGCATGGCGGTGCCGCCCTTTGACGGGCAGGATTTGAACCCGTTGCTGCAAGACCCCGGTTTGGCCTTTCATCCGCCGTTCCTGTACCTTGGCTATGTCGGGCTTTCGATGACCTTCTCCTTCGCCATTGCCGCCTTGATCGAGGGCCGTGTGGATGCCGCTTGGGGCCGGTGGGTGCGGCCCTATACACTGGCGTCTTGGTTGTTCTTGACCTTGGGGATCGGCCTTGGCAGTTGGTGGGCCTATTACGAGCTAGGCTGGGGCGGATTCTGGTTTTGGGATCCGGTGGAAAACGCCAGCTTCATGCCGTGGCTGATTGCTGTTGCGCTGCTTCATTCGGCGATCGTGGTGGAAAAACGCGAAAGCCTGAAAAGCTGGACCATTCTTCTGGCCATCATCGCCTTCGGTTTCTCGATGGTCGGGGCCTTTATCACCCGTTCGGGAATCATCACATCGGTGCATGCTTTCGCGACGGATCCGGAACGCGGCATGTTCCTGTTGCTGATCTTGGCGGTGTTCATGCTGGGCGGGCTGACGATATTTGCCGCGCGGGCCAATGCCATGCAGGCCAAGGGGGTCTTTGCCCCGGTAAGCCGCGAGGGCGCTTTGGTGGTCAATAATATTCTGCTTGCCGTATCGACCTTCGTGGTCTTTGTGGGCACGCTTTGGCCGCTGTTCAGCGAGATGATGTTTGACCGCAAGCTCAGCGTGGGCGCACCCTTCTTCAACATGGCCTTTACGCCGTTCATGGTGGTGCTGGGCCTTGTCCTGCCGGTGGGTGCGATGCTGCCATGGAAGCGGGCAAATCTGAGCCGCACGTTCAAGCCGTTGCGTGGGGCTTTTGCCCTGTCGGTGGCCATCGGTGTTCTGGCCTATGCCATGCAAACCGGGCGGAGTGGCCTTGGGCCCGTTGGGCTGTTTTTGGGCGCTTGGCTCATCTCGGGCGCGATGGTGGATTTGTGGAGCCGGACGGGCCGGGGTGAAAACCGGTTTGGTCGTTTGCGCCGCCTGCCGCGGGCCGATTGGGGTAAGTCCACGGCCCACGCGGGGCTTGGCGTCACCATGGCCGGCGTGGCCGCGATGATGGCCTGGGAGGTTGAGGATATCCGCGTGGTTCAGGTGGGCGACACTTTCGAGGTGGCGGGCTTCACCCTGACGCTGGAGGATGTGCGCGAGATCGAAGGCCCGAATTACGACTCGACCCAAGGGGTTGTGGGGCTGGCCAAGGATGGCCGCGAGATTTCGACCATGTACCCCGAAAAGCGGTTTTATCCGGTGGCCAAGATGCCCACCACGGAAGCCGCGCTTGATATCGGGTTCTGGCGAGATGTTTACGTTGTGATCGGCGATCCGCAGAGTAATGGCGGATGGGCGGTTCGGACTTATTACAAGCCTCTGGCCAACTGGATTTGGGGCGGTACGATCCTGATGGCAATCGGTGGTTTGCTGTCGCTGAGCGACCGGCGCTATCGCGTGGCGGCTGGCGCGCGGCGCGCCGCGCCCACGGAAGGGGTACCGGCGGAATGATGCGTTTTGCCCTGTGTCTGGTCGCTTGCGTGATGCTGGCGCTGCCGGTGGCGGCGGTGCAGCCGGACGAGATTCTGGACGATCCCAAGCTGGAAGAGCGGGCGCGGGAAATCTCGGGTGGTTTGCGGTGTCTGGTGTGCCGCAACGAGAGCATTGACGATTCCAACGCGGACCTTGCGCGCGATATGCGGTTGTTGGTGCGCGAACGGTTGCTGGCGGGCGATAGCAATGAGGAGGTTGTTCAGTACATTGTCGACCGCTACGGCGAATATGTGCTGCTGACGCCGAAAGCCACGGGATCGAACCTTGTGCTGTGGCTGGCCGGGCCTTTGATGCTGATCTTCGGCGGGGCGATTGGCGCGCTTTACCTGCGCCGCCGGTCCGAGGCGAGCCCGGAGGCGGAAAAGGATGTGCTTTCGCAGGATGAGGCCGAGCGGCTGCGGCGAATCATGGACGAGTGACGCGCCGTTTCCCTTTGCAGCGGGCCGCGATTGCGGTTTGAATGCCCGCAAAGCCAAGGCAAGGGAAAGAGACCAGTGAAAGATTATCAGACCATCACGTTGGAGATTGACGAGGGCGCGGCAATTGTGACGCTGAACCGCCCCGACAAGATGAATGCGCTCAACACCCAGATGCGGGCCGAGATCACCGATGCGGTGAAGACGGTGTCATTGGAGCAGTCGGCGCGGGTGATCGTGTTGACGGGCAACGGCAAGAGTTTTTGCTCGGGGCAAGACCTGAGCGATGGGGGCAATGCCGCGAATTTGGATCTGGAGCGGGTTCTGAGGGATGAATATGTGCCGATGCTGCGGGCAATTTTCGACTGTCCGGTGCCGACGATCTGTGCGGTCAACGGCCCGGCGGCCGGGGCCGGGGCGAATCTTGCGCTGGCCGCCGATGTGGTGATCGCGACCGAGAGCGCCTATTTCCTGCAGGCCTTCACGCGGATCGGGTTGATTCCCGATGCGGGGGGCACCTATTGGTTGCCGCGTCAGATGGGGGCCGCGAAGGCCATGGGCGCGGCCTTGTTCGCAGAACCGATCAGCGCCCGGCAGGCCGATGACTGGGGCATGATCTGGGAAGCAGTGGCTGATGAGGCGTTTGACGCCCATTGGCGGGCCCGGGCGGCGAAACTGGCGCAGGGGCCGACGGTGGCCTATCGCGGGCTGAAAGAGGCTGTGCGTGGCGCGTGGGACCATACGCTGGACGGGCAGTTGGAGTTGGAAGCCAAACTGCAAGGCACCTGCGGCACCACCCGGGATTTCAAGGAGGGGGTCATGGCCTTCCTCGAAAAACGTTCCCCGAAATACGAGGGACGTTGAAAACCGGGCGGAGGCGACCCACTTGGGGCGTGGCCCGGCGTCAGGCCGCGTAACGCCCGATGACGACGTTTTGCAAGGAAAAACCGGGGCTGCTGTTTCGCAAGACAGCGACCGCCTGCCCATCGGCACGAAGGGTCGTGATGCCGGCTTGCGAATCCCGTTCGACCGTCAGTTCCGGCGGCGGGCCATCGCCGTCATAGACGAAGGACAAGACATCTTCGGCGGTGTCGAAATCGGTGATTTCAACGGGATCATCGCCGCTGATCCAATCGCCGAGGGCAAATTCGTCTGCGCCGTCGCCGCCCGCGATCGTATCGCCGCTACCGGCCACGACAGTATCGTTGCCGTCGCCCAATTCCACCACGTCGCCGGTGTCGGGGCTCTTGGCCATGTCATATTGGAACACCACATCGGAAATCCGTTGAATGCCTTCAAGAGAGTCGCGCAGCGCGGCTTCATCAACAAGGTTCGCAGATTCGATGAAATCGTCGCCCGCCCCGCCATCCAGATGATCGGCGCCGGTTCCGCCGATCAGGACATCCGACCCGTCACCGCCGGAGATGTCATCGGCACCGTCCAACCCAATCAGCCAATCGTTGCCTTGCCCGCCCAAGAGCGTATCGTCGCCAGCCTGTCCGACGATAAGGTCGTTTCCGCCTGCTCCGTCAAACATGTCGTCGCCTTGAGACCCGGCAAAGCCATCGGCCCCATCCCCGCCTTCCGTCTCAGGGTCATCAGGAGCAGCGAGGCCCGTGGCCCCGGCAAGGGTTGCGCCAACCAACAGGAAGAGGGCGAGAAAAGTCATGGGTGCGATCCTTCATCGGGTTGCGGGGGGAGGGAAAGCCCGTTGTGCCGATGGTCACGCGCGTGCAGTAAAGGTCGGGTAAAGCGGGAAAGGCTGCGTCCAGTGAGTTTAAGTAAAATTGAACCTAGTTCGCGCAACCGAAAAAGGCCGACCCGCGGATGACGGATCGGCCTTCTATCTTCTTTTGACAGTGGGTTACCGGTTTTCGATATCCACGTAGTCGCGCAGCGTTTCGCCATGGTAAAGCTGACGCGGGCGGCCGATTTTCAACTGCGGGTCCGAGATCATTTCTTTCCACTGTGAAATCCAGCCCACAGTACGCGAGAGCGCGAAGATGGGGGTGAACATCGAGGTGGGGAAGCCCATGGCCTCAAGAATGATGCCGGAGTAAAAATCCACGTTCGGGAAGAGCTTCTTGTCGGTGAAATAGGGGTCGGCCAGTGCGGCCTTTTCCAGTTCCTTGGCGACCTGAAGCGTCGGGTTGTCTTCGACGCCCAGAAGATCGAGCACCTCGTCGGCGGATTGCTTCATCACCTTGGCGCGCGGATCGAAGTTCTTGTAAACCCGGTGACCAAAGCCCATCAGGCGGAAGGGGTCATCCTTGTCCTTGGCGCGCGCGATATATTCGGGAATACGATCAGGCGTGCCGATTTCCTGCAGCATCTCAAGGCAGGCCTGGTTCGCACCGCCATGCGCCGGCCCCCAGAGGCAGGCGATGCCAGCCGCGATACAGGCGAAGGGATTGGCGCCCGAGCTTGAGGCCAGACGCACCGTGGAGGTGGAGGCGTTCTGCTCGTGATCGGCGTGCAGGGTGAAGATGCGATCCATCGCGCGGCTGAGGATCGGGTTCACCTCATAGTCAGCCGCAGGTACGGCAAAGCACATGCGCAGGAAGTTCGAGGCATAGTCGAGGTCGTTGCGCGGATAGACGAAGGGCTGACCGATGGAATACTTGTAGGCCATGGCCGCGATCGTCGGCAGCTTGGCGATCATGCGGATCGACGCGACCTCGCGCTGCCACGGATCGGAGATATCGGTGCTGTCGTGATAAAAGGCCGACAGGGCCCCAACAACGCCGACCATGATTGCCATCGGATGCGCATCACGGCGATAGCCGCGGAACAGATACATCATCTGTTCGTGGATCATGGTGTGATTGGTCACGCGCGATTCGAAATCTTCCAGCTGCGCGGGCGAGGGCAGTTCACCGTAAAGCAGCAGGTAGCACACTTCGAGGTAATGCGATTTCTCGGCCAGTTGGTCGATCGGATAGCCGCGGTGCAGCAGTTCGCCCTTGCCCCCGTCGATATAGGTAATGGTGCTGTCGCAGCTTGCGGTCGAGGTAAAGCCCGGATCATAGGTAAAGACACCCGCCTGCGCATAAAGCTTGCGGATGTCGATCACGTCGGGGCCTGCCGTCGGCGAGTGAATGGGCAGCTCGTAGTCCTTGCCGTCAATCGTCAGCTTGGCGGTTTTGGTGCTATCGGCCATTGGGATCCTCCCTCAATCAAGCCCACGCCGTGGCGCGTCGGGGGCTGGTTAATCTATCAGCCTTTCGAGAAGGTTAACCACTCTCGCAGGCGGCATCGGTGAGCCGGGCAATCGTTTCCTCTCGCCCGAGCACGAGCATCATGTCGAACACACTCGGTGTCGCGCTGCGGCCTGCCAGTGCAGCCCGCAGGGGGCCGGCCAGCTTGCCGAATTTCATCTCGTGGGCTTCCGCGAATTGCATTGCGCAGGCTTCGAGACCATCGCGCGACCAACTAGCATTTTGCAACTGCGGCGTCAATTCATTCAGTATACTACGGGATACATTGTCGAGGTTCCTGGCGGCTTTCTCGTCAGGCTCGATTGGCCGATCAGACAGGATAAATTCTGCTTTTTCAAGAAGTTCCGGGAAGGTCTTCGCGCGTTCTTTCAGGCAATACATGGCTTTTCCCATCAACGTCTTTTTTTCCTCGGACAGAGAGGCCTGGCCGGTACTCTTCAGAAATTCCTGCAATTCATGCAGCAATGCAGCATCGTCGCTTGCGGCGATATGCTGACCACAGAGGTTGTCGAGCTTCTTGAAATCGAAGCGCGCGGGCGATTTGCCGATCCCGCCAAGATCGAACCACTCTTGCGCCTGAGCGTCGGTGAAAAACTCGTCGTCGCCATGGCTCCAGCCAAGCCGCGCGAGGTAATTGCGCATGCCCGCCGCCGGATAGCCCATCTTCTGGTATTCATCGACGCCGAGCGCGCCGTGGCGTTTGCTGAGCTTTTTACCGTCGGGGCCATGGATGAGCGGGATATGCGCATAGGTGGGCAGCGGCCAGCCCATGGCTTGGTAAACCAGCATTTGGCGGGCGGCGTTGTTGAGGTGATCGTCGCCGCGGATCACATGGGTGACGCCCATGTCGTGGTCGTCCACCGCTACGGCGAGCATGTAGACCGGGCTGCCATCGCTGCGCAGCAGGACCATATCGTCAAGCTGATCGTTGCGGATGGTGACATCGCCTTGCACCTCGTCGCGGATTACCGTCTGGCCGTCGCACGGGGCCTTGAGGCGGACCACATAAGGCGCGTCGGGGTGCGTGGCCGGGTCAGCCTCGCGCCACGGGCTTTGAAACAGGGTAGAGCGTCCCTTGGCGCGGGCCTCTTCACGGAAAGCCTGGATTTCCTCTTGCGTCGAGAAGCATTTGTACGCGGTGCCTTGGCCCAGCATTTCGAGTGCCACGTCGCGGTGACGGTCGGCGCGCTCGTATTGGCTGATCACGTCGCCGTCGTGGTCGAGACCAAGCCATGCCATGCCATCAAGGATCGCTTGTGTGGCCTCTGGGGTAGAGCGCGCGCGATCGGTATCCTCGATGCGCAGCAGGAATTGTCCGCCGCGCCCGCGAGCATAAAGCCAGTTGAAGAGCGCCGTGCGCGCCCCGCCGATATGCAGGAAACCGGTGGGCGAGGGGGCGAAACGGGTGACGACGGGGTTGGCCATGGACGAGATTAACCTTTCGGTAAGCATGTGGGGCGTAGCGTTTGGGCCTGTCTAATGCTGCACCGGAAGGGAGACAAGACTTGGCCCGCAGCCTTGCCCCGTGGCACGCCCTTGTTGACGCGTGGTTGGCGCAACGTGGACATCTTTTTGCCTGGGCTCCGGTGTGCCTTGGGCTGGGCGTGGGGATTTACTTCTCGCTTGGGTGGGAGCCGGGCTTGGCCCACTATGCTGCGCTCCTTGGCCTGATCCTGTTCGGTTTGGTCTTGACCCGATGGCTTGGCCTTTGGGCACCTTTCGTCTGGGCCGTGGTGCTGGTGGCGTTTGGTCTTTGTCTTGCCGGGGCGCGCGCGCATCAAGTAGCCGAGCCTGTGATCGGCTGGCGGTATTACGGGCCGATCGAGGGGCGGATCGTGGATATAGACCGCTCTGCTTCCGATGCGTTGCGCCTGACCCTCGATCAAGTGGTTCTGGACGATGTCAGGCCGAGCCGTACGCCGGCGCGGGTCCGGGTCTCATTGCATGGTCGGCAAGGGTTCATCACGCCAAAGCCGGGGATGGTGGTGATCCTGACGGGGCATTTGTCGCCCCCCGGGGGGCCGGTGGAGCCCGGCGGGTTCGATTTTCAGAGGCATGCATGGTTTCAGAGGCTGGGAGCGGTTGGGTACACCCGCACGCCGGTTCTGACGCTGGAGCCGCCGGGCGAGGGGCTGTGGATGTTCAAGGCGCGTATGTGGTTATCTGACCGCGTGCAGACAGGTTTGCCCGGTGAGGCCGGTGCCTTTGCCGCCGCGATCATGTCTGGCGACCGCTCGGGCATGGGGCAGGAGACCCTGCGCGCCTTGAGAGCGACCAACCTTGCGCATCTCTTGGCGATCTCGGGGCTTCATATGGGGCTGTTGGCCGGGTTCGTCTTTGCGGCGTTTCGCGTGGGGTTTTCACTGGTTCCGGCCGTGGGCCTTCGGGTGCCGGCGAAGAAGATATCGGCGCTTGGGGCTTTGGCGGTGGCGGCGGTCTATCTGGGCCTGTCGGGTGGCAACGTGGCGACCGAACGGGCTTTTGTCATGGCGGCGGTGGCCTTGGTCGCGGTCATGGCGGACCGGCGGGTCTTGTCGTTGCGTGCTGTCGCCGTGGCTGCGTTGATCGTTCTGGTTTTGCGGCCAGAGGCCCTTTTGGGTCCGGGGTTCCAGATGTCCTTTGCCGCGACAACCGCCTTGGTTGCAGTATTCGGGTGGCTGCGTGATGCCAAGGTACCGCTTGGCCCGAAGTGGTTTCGGCCTGTGTTTGCTGTCGTGGTATCTTCGGCGGTGGCGGGAGCCGCGACCGCGCCGGTGGCGGCGGCGCATTTTAACCAGTTTGCGCATTACGGGTTGGTTGCCAACTTGTTGAGCGTGCCGTTGATGGGCGTGTTGGTCATGCCCGCGGCCGTGCTGGCGGTCTGTCTCATGCCCCTCGGACTCGAGGTCGTGGCGCTTTGGATCATGGGGCTGGGGCTGGATTGGATCTTGGGCGTGGCGCATTGGGTGTCTGGGCTTGAAGGCGCCAGGGGAACAGTGGTGAGTCCCTCGCCCGTGGTTTTGCCGCTTTTGGCATTCGGAGGCTTGATCGTTGTGCTGTGGCAAGGCCGCGCGCGATGGATCGGGCTTGCGCCCGCGGCCTTGAGCATGGTGCTTTGGATGAACACGCAGCGCCCGGATGTGCTTATCGCGGATAACGGTAGTCTGATCGGGGTGATGACCGAGAAGGGGCGGGCGCTCAACCGTGCGCGAGGATCAGGCTTTGTTGCGATGAACTGGCTGGAAAACGATGGGGTCGCCTTGGAGCAGGAGGCAGCGGCGGCGCTTTGGCGGGAGGGGCTGGCGCCGGTGCCGATCATCGCCTTGCGAGGCAAGCGGGCCGCCGCAGGCTTTGCCGGCTGTCGCCCCGAGGATTGGGTGGTGATGAACACCCGGCCCGAGGCGGGTGGCCCGCTCACGGGTCTGCCATGCAAGGTGTTGCATCCCGGAACCCTGCGCAAAAGTGGCGCATTGGCGCTTTATATCGATGATACAGGGGTCAGGGAGGTCAGCGCGCGCCAGATCACCGGCGCACGCCTGTGGAACGATCAATAGGTGCGAATGAGGCCCACAAGACGGCCCTGCACCTTGACCTTCTCTTCCGGCAGAACACGCGTTTCATAGGCCGGGTTGGCGGCCTCAAGCGCGATGGCATTGCCCTTGCGGTAGAATTTCTTGAGCGTCGCCTCGTGATCTTCGACCAGCGCCACGACGATATCGCCGTTATCGGCGGTCTTGGTTTCCCGGATCACGACGATGTCGCCATCGTTGATGCCCGCTTCGATCATCGAGTCGCCCTTGACCTCGAGCGCGTAGTGATCGCCTTGGCCGCCCAGCATGCTTTGCGGCACGGCCACGTTGTGACTGACTTGTGCAATCGCCTCGATCGGCACACCGGCAGCGATCCGGCCCATCACGGGCAATTCCATGGCGCCTGCCACCTCAACGGGCATGGCATTGGCGGGTTGATCCGTTTCGGGCTTTTCGCCCTCGATCACGCGGGGGGAAAAGCCATGGCTGGCCTCGCCGCCCATGCTTTCGGGCAATTTGATGATTTCCAGCGCCCGCGCCCGATGCGCCAGACGACGAATGAACCCACGTTCTTCGAGGGCGGTGATCAGCCGGTGAATGCCGGATTTGGAGCGCAGATCCAGCGCCTCTTTCATCTCGTCAAAGCTGGGCGGGACGCCGTCGCGTTGCACGCGAGTATGGATGAACTCCAGTAGATCCAGTTGTTTTTTGGTGAGCATGACACACTCCCTCCAAGACCACGTGTTTCTTTTTGTTCTACGCATGTTCTTGTTTTGTGTCAACTGGTGCAATGCAGGCCAACACGCGTAAGGCCTTCTTCTGTTTATAAATATCCCGGGGGAGACGTTGAAAATCCATGGATTTTCAACGTTGGGGGCAGCGCCCCCGACCTCACAAGGTTAGGTATTCAATTACCTCGCCCGCTTTTCTGGGCGGGTCCCCCGCGGGGCGGATCATTAAGGCATTGGCATTGGCCAGCACAGACAAAAGCGCGCTGTCCTGGCGCGGCTCGGGGGTGATTTCCCCGTCCTTCACCTCGGCGCGCATGTAATGTTCGCGCGGTCCGTTCGGATCAAGGTCATGGGCCAGCCGGGCCTCTTGCCGGGCAGGCAGGGTTGTACCAAGGCCCAACATGCAGCGGATCATCGGGGCCAGAAAAACATGCCCGCAGACCATGGCGGAGACCGGATTGCCAGGCAGACCGACCATGGCGGCCTCGCCCATGCGCCCGGCCATCAGGGGTTTGCCGGGGCGCATGGCGACTTTGTAGAAACTGCGCTCCATCCCAAGGCTGGCGGCGACATCGCCCACAAGATCATGGTCGCCCACCGAGGCCCCGCCGATGGTGACCACCAGATCGGCGCCTTGGGCCAGATCGAAACAGGTCACAAGCGAGGCGCGGTTGTCGCGGGCAATGGGCAGGATCCGGGCCTTTGCGCCCATGCCCTCAAGCATGGCCTTGAGGCCGAAGGTGTTCGACGCGATGATTTGGTCGGGGCCGGGGGTGTCGCCGGGCATGACCAGCTCATCCCCGGTTGAGATCAGCGCCACTTGCGGTTTGCGGGTGACGGTCACCTCGGGGATGTTCATGGCGGCCAGCAGAGCGATATCGGTGGCGCGCAAGCTGCGTGGCGCGCTGACCTCTTGGCCGGATTTGAAATCGGCCCCTTGGGGGCGGACGAAGGGGTTGTCTTCAAGGCTGTCGTTGATGGTGATCTTATCGCCATCGCGGGTGACATCCTCTTGGATCACCACGCGGTCGGCCCCTTGGGGCAGGGGTGCGCCTGTGAAGATGCGGGCGGCTTGGCCGGATGAAACGGTGCCGTCGAAGGCATGGCCCGCCGCGGCCTCGCCAATCACGGTCAGGGTTTGGCCGGGCTTTGCATCCTCGGCGCGCACCGCATAGCCATCCATGGCGGAGGCCGTGAAAGGCGGCTGATCGCGGTTGGCTTTCGCCGGGGCCACCATGCAGCGCCCCGCTGCCTCGGCCAGCCCGACTTGTTCGGTGGGCAGCGGGGCGACGAGGGAGAGAAGGTGGTCAAGGGCCTCGGCGACGGTGATCATGTTGCCTCGTAGCGGCCGGATTTGCCGCCGTCTTTCAAGAGCACGCGGATGCCGCCGATTTCCATGGCTTTGTCCACCGCCTTGGCCATGTCGTAGACCGTGAGGCAGGCGGTGCTGACAGCGGTGAGGGCCTCCATCTCGACGCCGGTTTGGCCGGTGGTTTTGACGGTGCCTTCCACCCGCACCCCCGGTAAATCCGGGTCGAGCGTGAGTTCCACGGCGACCTTGGTGACGGGCAGGGGGTGGCAAAGCGGGATCAAATCGGGGGTTTTCTTGGCCCCCATGATGCCCGCGAGGCGGGCCACCGAGAGGACATCGCCTTTCTTGGCGCGGCCTTCGGCGATGATGTCATAGGTGTCGTGGGCCATGCGCACGTGGCCTTCGGCCACGGCAACGCGGGCAGTCACGGCCTTGTCCGAGACATCGACCATATGGGCATCGCCCTTGCCGTCGAAATGGGTGAGGTCCGCCATATTACATGCCTCCGGCGGTGAGCGGGTTTGCCAGCAGGGTGCGCGTGGCCGCTGCCACGTTGTCTTGGCGCATCAGCGACTCGCCGATCAGGAAGCTGCGCGCGCCATAGCGGGCCATTTCGGCCAGATCCTCGGGCGTGTTCAACCCGCTTTCGCAGACGATCATCCGGTCGGGCGGGACCAGCTTGGCGAGCTTTCGGGTGGTGTCGAGCGTGGTCTCGAAGGTGTTGAGGTTACGGTTATTGATGCCGATCATGCGGGAATTGAGCGCCTCGGCGCGCTCCAGTTCCTCGCGGTTGTGTACCTCGATCAGCGCGTCCATGCCCCATTTTTCGGCGGCCTCTTCCAGCTCGTTCGCCTGTTGGTCGCTGACACTGGCCATGATGATCAGGATGCAATCTGCGCCCCATGCGCGGGCCTCGGCCACCTGATAGGGATCATACATGAAATCCTTGCGCAAGACCGGCAGATCGCAGGCGGCGCGCGCTTGTCTGAGGAATTCCGGTGCGCCTTGGAAGCTGGGCGTATCGGTCAGGACCGAGAGGCAAGTCGCGCCACCTTCGGCATAGGCGCGGGCCAGTTCGGCGGGCTCGAAGTCCTCGCGGATGAGACCCTTGGAGGGACTGGCCTTCTTGATTTCGGCGATCAGGCCATAGCCCTGCTTGGAGGCTTGCAGAAGCGCATCGGCAAAGGGGCGGACAGGGTCGGCGTCCCGCGCGGCGGCCTCGACCACCTCTAACGGGTGCTCGGCCTTGGCGGCCTCGATTTCGTCGAGTTTGTAGGCCTTGATCTCTTCAAGGATGGTCGGCGTGGTCATGCGGCCTCCGTGGTGATGCGGGCGAGTGTTTGGATGCTGGAAAGGGCGGCCCCGCTTTCGATGCTTTCGATGGCACGGGCGACCCCTTCTTTCGGATCGTCTGTTTTCCCGGCCACAACAAGGGCCGCCGCCGCATTGAGAAGCACGGCGTCGCGATAGGCCCCCGGCGCGCCTTCGAGAAGGGCGCGGAAGGCCTTGGCATTGTCCTCGGGCGTGCCGCCAAGGATGTCTTCGAAGGGATGCACGGGCAGGCCGAAATCTTCGGGGTGCACTTCGGTTTCGGATATATCGCCGTTGTCGCCCAGTTGTGCCACCCATGTGATACCGGTGATGGTCATCTCGTCGGTGCCGTCCGAGCCATGCACGAGCCAGGCCTTTTCAGAGCCCAGTTGTCCAAGGGTTTCGGCCATCGGGCGAATGAGGTCACGGGAAAAGGCCCCGGTCAGTTGCCGTTTGACCCCCGCAGGGTTGGTGAGTGGCCCGAGGATATTGAAGATTGTCCGCGTGCCCAGTTCCGCCCGAACGGGGCCGACATGGGCCATGGCGGGGTGATGCATGGGGGCCATCATGAAGGCAATGCCCGCTTGATTCAGTGCGCGTTCCACCACATCCACACCAACCATGACGTTGACGCCCATTTGCGTTAGCGCATCTGCCGCGCCGGATTTGGAGGAGAGATTGCGGTTGCCGTGCTTGGCCACGGGGACCCCTGCACCGGCCACGACAAAGGCTGTGGCGGTTGAGATGTTCAGCGTGCCTTTGCCGTCCCCGCCGGTGCCGACGATATCCATGGCACCTTCGGGGGCTTGGACCTTGTTGCATTTGGCACGCATCACAGCGGCGGCGGCGGCGTATTCATCGACAGTTTCGCCACGGGTGCGCAGGGCCATGAGAAAACCGCCCATTTGGGCCGGGGTCGCCTCGCCCTCGAATAGCGTGGTGAAGGCGGCTTCGGCCTCGGGACGGCTTAGCGGACGGTCGGCGGCTATGCCGATCAGGGGTTTGAGCGCGTCACTCATGCGGGGACCTTCATGGTATTGAGGAAGTTCTGCAATAGGGCATGGCCGTGTTCGGAGGCAATGGATTCGGGGTGGAATTGCACGCCTTCGATGGGCAACTCGCGGTGTTTGAGGCCCATGATGGTGCCATCCTCAAGGTCAGCCGTGATTTCCAGAACATCGGGGCAGGTGGCGCGTTCAACCACCAGCGAATGATAGCGCGTCGCCTCGAACGGGGAGGGCAGCCCGGCAAACACGCCTTGGCCGTTGTGGCGGACCTTGCCCATCTTGCCGTGGACGATCTCCGAATGTCGGATGACCTTGCCGCCAAAGGCTTGTCCTATGGTTTGATGCCCAAGGCAGACGCCCAGAAGCGGGGTTTTGGTTTCGGCAGCGGCTTCGGTCAGAGCAAGGCAGATACCGGCCTGATCGGGATCACAGGGCCCGGGGCTGAGCAAAATGCCCGCCGGGTTCATCGCCATGGCCTCTTGCACATTGAGCGCATCGTTGCGGCGGACCACAACCTCGGCTCCCAGTTCGCCCACGTAGTGGACGAGATTATAGGTGAAACTGTCGTAGTTATCGATTAGCAGCAGCATCTTGCCCGAACTCCGTGCAGAAAGGGGGGTGGAGGCCCGGCCCCCGGTCGCGGTATACTTGTTCAGTCTTGCACGGAAGCGTCAAGGGGCGCATAGGTGTGAAAACGGGCAAATCAGGGGGCAAAGCAGTGGCACGTGGGATTTTCTCGGGATTCATTGTCGGCGGTGTGGTGTCGGGGGCCGTTCTTGGCGCGGCCTCCCTGTTCACGGAGGTGCCGGGGGTAAAACCGCCGGAAGCGACGGCAGTCGACGTGCCCGCAGGTTCCGAATTCGATCAGTCGCGAGAAGACCGGGAGGCGGAGTTGCCCGAGGTGAGCAAGTCGCCAGATGCGGGTGATGCCCCGAAAGTCAGCGTGCCCGAGCCTGATGATCTGTCCTCTTTGGAGGGTGCCGATACCGATCCGGCGGCGCAGCCGGAAACCGGGGCGGCGGAAGGCACCTTGTCGGAGCCTGACATGGGGGATGCAAACGCGGGTGTCGAGGTGGATAGCGACAGCCCGGTTTTGCCCAGTCCGCAGGCCATGGCCCCGGAGGCACCGGAGGGGGAGGAGGATCTTTCGATTTCCACCGATCCGGCGCAGCCGCAGCAGCCCGAGGTGGAAGGTTCGGCTTTCCCGAGTGAAGAGGAGAGCAACGCGGAGCCGTCAAACGCGGCGGAGGGGTCTGACGCAGAGAGTTCTGACGATCAGCCAGAGACCGAGGCGGCCACTCCGAGTGACGCTGGGACCGATGCCGAGGCTGCGCCGGAAGAGGAGGCGCGCGAAGGCACGATTGGCGATATGGCCGAGGGTGTGACCACCAACCGCCTGCCGTCCGTGGGCCAAGCCCCCGAGGAAGAGGCGGTTGTGGAAGAGGCGACCCCTGACCTGCCACCGCTTGAGGCTTATGCGGCCGAGTTCGAGAACCCCGAAGACAAGCCCTTGATGTCTATTGTGTTGATCGACGATGGCAGCAGTCCGATCGGCTTTGATGCCTTGTCGAGTTTTCCCTATCCGTTGAGCTTTGCCATCGATGCTGATTGGCCGGGCGCGGCGGAGGCGGCGGCGAAGTATCGGGCCGCCGGGTTCGAGGTGCTGGCGATGGCGGATTTGCCGGCGGGGGCCAGCGCGGCGGATGCGGAAGTGGCCATGCAGGCCTATCTTGATGCCGTACCCGAGGCGGTGGCCATCCTCGAAGGGACCGAAACCGGGTTGCAGAGCGACCGTGAGGCCGCCGAGCAATTGGCGCCTATCCTGCTGGACAGCGGGCATGGGGTTGTCATGCATCCCAAGGGTCTCAACACGGCGCAAAAACTTCTTTCCAGAGAAGGGGTTAGCGCGGCCAGCGTGTTCCGGGATTTCGATGCCAAGGGGCAGCAGGCCACGGTTATCCGGCGCTTTCTGGATCAGGCCGCCTTCAAGGCCGGACAGGAAGAGGGCGGTGTGATCATGCTGGGCCGGATGCGCGCCGAGACTGTCAGCGCGCTGCTGTTGTGGGGATTGCAGGACCGGGCGAGCCGGGTGGCGCTGGCGCCGGTTTCGGCCATTTTGAGGGCTGAATAGGCCTGTCTGTAAAACGTCGGTATTTTGTCGGTATTGCGTCGGTGGGAATGACTGATGCGCCGAGATGCCCTGTGTGATCGTGAAAGGGTTTTTCGCGGCCGTCCTTGAGAGCGGGCCGGATGCCCGGTGGCGGGTGTCGGTATTTGAGTATTTTGGGAAAGATGAAGAGGGGCCGTTGTGCCCATTTTTCAGGCTTCGCGCCAGGTGCCGGGGGTGAGGCCATCGAGGCTGTGTTCGCCCACGCGCCAGCGGATGAGGCGTAGGGTCGGCAGGCCGACATGGGCGGTCATGCGGCGGACCTGACGGTTGCGGCCTTCGGTGATGGTGATTTCCAGCCAGTGATCAGGCACGGATTTGCGATAGCGCACTGGCGGGTCACGGTCCCAGATGTCAGGCGGGTCGATTTGCCGGGCCTTGGCGGGGCGGGTAGGGCCATCCTTGAGCGTGACGCCCTTGCGCAGGGCGGCAAGCGCCGCTTCATCCGGGGCGCCCTCGACTTGGACGAGATAGGTTTTCTCGGTCTTGAAGCGCGGGTTTGACAGCCTTGCCTGTAGCTTGCCGTTATCGGTGAGCAGCAAGAGCCCTTCGCTGTCACGATCCAGTCGTCCGGCGGGGTAGACGCCGGGCAGGTCGATGTAGTCAGAGAGCGTGGTACGGGGGCTGTCGGCGGTGCCCTTGTCGGTGAATTGCGACAGCACCCCGTGGGGCTTGTTGAACAAGATGAGCCGGGTCATGGGGGCATCACATGCCCCAGGGTGACCCGGCGCGCAAGGCTCAGTTGGTGAGCAGGCCTTCGGTGATCTTGTAGGTCCAGTCGCCGCCTGCGTTCTTCCAGCCGTTGACGGTGCGTTTGCCGGCGTCGGATTTGTCGCCTTCGAAGCCGTCGACCACGGTGTAGGCGGGCGTTTCGACGCCAGCCTTGGCCAGCTTGTCGACGGCCTTGGCACTGCGCCCGCCGGAGCGGCAGATGATCAGCAGGGCGGCGGGGTCATTGGCCGCGACATAGGCTTTGACTTGATCGACAAAGCCGTCGTTCGGCATCATTTTGTAGGCGCTTTTCTTGGGATTATAGGTATGGGCCGGATCGACATTCATGAAGGGAATGTTGGCATCCGTGTCAGTGGCATAACCCACGAACATGGTTTCCTCGGGGCTGCGAATGTCGATCAGGGCAACATCGTCGCGCTCCTTGAGAAGGGCGATGGATTCGGCGGCGGTGATGTAGTGGCCGGGTTCATTGGTCTTCTTCTTGGGCAGATCGGCCTCGTTCACCGAGGTTTCGATCATGGCGCCGTGATTGTCGGCGAAGCTGGGCGCGGAGATGGGCAGGGCGAGCGCCAAGGCAAGGGCCGAGGTGGTGAGAAGGCGGGCAAAGGGCATGGGGTGTCTCCTGTTCATAACACATATTGCATTTCGCATGTGTTCTGACTAAAGGTGATTGACGCCCCTATCTTTGATGTGGATCAACCGTTGCCATCGCCGGTAAAGCGCGCGGCATCGGCGGCGGCGCGGCGAATGGCGTTCGATTTATGAACGGTTTCCATATATTCGGCCTCCGCATCGCTGTCGTAGACGACGCCGCCACCGGCCTGAATGTAAAGTTTCTCGTCCTTCACCACCGCCGTGCGCAGCGCGATGCAGACATCCATATCACCCCGCGCCGAGAAATAGCCGACACCGCCGCCGTAGACGCCGCGTTTTTCCGGCTCAAGCTCATCAATGATTTCCATGGCGCGGACCTTGGGCGCGCCCGAGACCGTGCCAGCGGGCAGACCGGCGAGCAGGGCGGAGAGCGCGTCTTGATCCTCGGCCAGCTCTCCCACCACGTTGGAGACAATGTGCATCACGTGGGAGTAGCGTTCGATAATGAATTCCTCGGTCGGGTGGACCGAGCCGATGCGCGCCACGCGGCCCACATCGTTGCGGCCCAGATCGAGCAGCATGAGGTGTTCGGCCAGTTCCTTCTCGTCCGCCATGAGGTCGGCCTCATGCGCGCGATCTTCTTCGGGGGTGGCGCCGCGCGGGCGGGTGCCCGCGATGGGGCGTACGGTGACTTCGCCACCCATGACGCGGACGAGGATTTCGGGGCTGGCGCCCACCACCTGAAAGCCGCCGAAGTTGAAGTAGAACATGAAGGGCGAGGGGTTGGTGCGCCGCAGGGACCGGTAAAGCGCAAAGGGCGGTAGCGGGAAATCCTGCGTCCAGCGTTGCGAGGGGACGACTTGGAAGATGTCGCCCGCGCGGATGTATTCCTTGGCCTTTTCAACGGCCTGGTGATAGCCCTCGCGCGTGAAATTTGAGGTGGGCGGGCCGGGTTCATGGGCTTCGCCCAAGCCACGGGAGGCTTGCGGCAAGGCGCGTTCAAGGTCGCGCACGGCGTCCATCACCCGCTCGGCGGCCTGTGCATAGGCGGCCTTGGCGGATTGGCCGGAGGCGGCCCAAGCGGGGGCAACCACGGTCACTTCGCCTTTGACGCCATCGAGAACGGCGACCACCGAGGGGCGCATCATCACCGCGTCGGGCAGGCCCAAGGGATCGGGGTTCACATCGGGCAAGTGTTCGACCAGCCGGATCATATCATAGCCCAAGTAGCCAAAGAGGCCGGCACTGGCCGCCGGAAGGTCCTCGGGCAGGTCAATGCGGCTTTCGGCGATAAGGGCGCGGAGGGTGTCGAGCGGGTGGCCTTCTTGATCCTCGAAGGCGTCGCCATCGAAACGGGCATCGCGGTTGATGCGGCTCGTCTCACCGTGGCATTGCCAGATCAGATCGGGCTTCATGCCGACGATGGAATAACGCCCGCGTACCTCGCCGCCGGTCACCGATTCCAGCACGAAGGCATCCCGCGCGGCACCGGTGAGTTTGAGCATCACCGAAACCGGCGTATCGAGGTCGGCGGCAAGGCGGGTATAGACGACCTGATTTTGGCCTGCCTCGTACCCCTTGGCGAAATCCGCGAATGTCGGTGTCAGCTCCACGTCAGGGCACCTTTACTGGAAGTTGGAATGCACGGCGTTGAGCGCGCCTTGATTGAGTTCGATACCCGCGCGGGCGCGGATATCGTTGGCCAGAAGCTGGAACAGGTCCTGTCCCATGCCCGAGGCGGCCTGATCGCGCAGCAAGCTGTTGATCTGTGCGAGGTCCTGATCTTCGGGGTTGGGTTCGTGGACATCGTCGAGGCGCAGCAGGAACACGCGGCCGGTGCCGGGGACAAAGCGCGCCTCACCTTCGGTCATGCCAAATACGATCTCGATGAACTCTGGCGGTGTGTCGGGCTGGAAGCCGCGACGGGTGATGCCTTCGGCGCTGTTGGTGGGCAGGTCGAGATCGGCAAAGGCGGTGCCTTGGGCGATGGCGCTCCGGGCCTGTTCATATTCGCTTTGGAGAGCGTCGACCACGGCCTGTTGGCGCCAGCCTTGGACAACGGCGTTGCGGACGCTGTCGAGCGGTTGAACCTCTGGCTCCACGATCTGGTCGAGGCGCATGGCGTAGATGCTGCCGTCTTCCAGTTCGAGCACTTCGGCGAAGTCATCCGTGCCGAGGTTTTGTGCCTTGGTGCGGAAACCGGCATAGGCGCCGATCCCCTCGGACACGCCGGGATGCCAATCAATCGAACCCAGTTCCATATCCGTTTCATTGGCCAGATCCTCGACCGTGGCCCCGGCGGCCAGCAGGTCGTCGATGGATTCGATGCGGGATTCGATGACGCGGCGGGCGCGGTCACTGGCCAATTCGTCACGCAGTTGGGGTTCGGCCTCCTCAAAGCTGGTCTCTTGCGCGGCCAAGATGGCATTCACGCGGAACAGCGCAGGGCCGACGGGGCTTTGGGCGGGACCGACCACATCACCGACCTCGGCGTTGAACACCGGGCCGGTTGCCGCGTCCAGATCATCGCGGGAGACATCGCCCATGTCGACATCGGCAAGCTGGAGACCGCGTGCGGCGACTTCATCCTCGAAGGAGGTCTCACCGCTTTCGATCCGGTCGGCGGCGGCTTGGGCCGCGGCTTCGTCGGGGAACACAAGACGTTCAACAAGGCGGCGTTCGGGCTGGATGAATTCTTCGGCGCGGGCGTCGTAAGCATCGCGCAGGGCTTCTTCATCCACCTCGACTGTGTCGATGATCATCTCGGGCGTGAGCCACGCATAGGTGATCTTGCGGGTTTCGGGGGTGGTGAACTGCGCCACGTTGGCTTGATGATAGGCCTGAAGGTCTGCTTCGGTGGGTTCCGGCAGGCCTATGGTCAGATCGCCGCGGTCCAGAATGGCCCAGGTCACGTCACGCTCTTCGCCGAGATAGCGCAGGACGGTTTCCGAATAGGCCTCGGGCATGGCGACACCGGCCATGACCGCCCCCTGCAAGAAGGCACTCGCGGTTTCGTTGCGCAGGTCTTCTTCGAACTCGACCTCGCTCAAACCGGCTTGATCGAGGGCGAAGGCATAGGCCTCGCGGTCAAAACTGCCGTCGACTCCTTGGAAACCGGGGATCGTCACGATTTGTTCACGCAGGGCTTCGTCGCCAACCGAAAGCTGCAAACGCTTGGTTTCATGGATAAGCGCCGCTTGGGCGACAAGGCGACTGAGCACGACGTCTGGAATGCCTTGCGCTTCGGCTTGGGCAAAGCTGACGGTTTCGCCCCGTTCGGATTCAAGCGCGCGGATCTCGTTTTGGAGGGCGCGGGAGTAATCGTTGATGTCGATTTCGGCCTCGCCGACCGAGCCGACGCTGCGCACGGTGCCCGAGAGATTGGTGATGCCAAAGCCGCCAAGGCCGAGGATCAGCAGGCCCATGAGGATCCAGACAAATGTTTTCGAGATGCTTTTTCGTGCGGACATGCGGCCCCCGTCAGACGGCGTTGGATTTGATTGTTCGGGTTTGTCTACGCGCTGTCATGCGCAGGGGCAAGGGGCCAGCGGAGGCTTGCCAGCCTGTCGAAGAGCATGGCAATCCCCGCGCGGTCGACATTGGCGAAAGCGACGCGCATTTCGCGTTCCCCGGCAGGGTCGTCGACCGGGCGGAACATGGTGCCGGGAAGCAGAAGAACCCCCGCTTCGCGCACCAGCTTCGGCGCGAGTTCGCCGGAGGCTTCGGCAAAGGGGTGTTGCAGGTAGGCGAAATAGGCCCCGCAGCCCAGAAGTCGCCAGCCCTCGGCCTCGAGCCTTGGCATGTTGTCATGTATCGCGGCGCGGCGGTCCAGGATTTCGGCGCGTTCCCCGGCCAGCCATTGGCCTAGGTTCTGCATCCCCCAAAGGGCCGCGATCTGGCCCAATTGGTTGGGGCAGATGGTGACGGTATCGAGAAACTTTTCGGCCTCAGCCAAGCGTGCGGGGCTGGCCACCATGGCGCCCACGCGGTGCCCGGTCAGACGGTAGGCCTTGGAGAAGGAATAGAGCTGAATCAGGGTGTCGCCCCAATCGGAATCGCTGAACAGATCATGCGGCGGCGCGGGGCGGGCATCAAAGTCGCGGTAGGTTTCATCAATGATGAGGGCCAGCCCGTTTTGCTTGGCCAGTTCATAGAAGGCGCGGACCAGATCGGCAGGATATTCGACGCCACCGGGGTTGTTGGGGGTCACCAGAACGATGGCGCGTGTACGGTCATTGATCCGCTGCGCGGCCTTGTCAGGGTCGGGCAAAAGCTCGGACCCACAGGGTAGGGGAATGGCCTGAACCCCCGCCATATCAAGCCACATTTTATGATTGAAGTACCAAGGGGTTGGCAGGATGACTTCATCTCCTTCGGCGCAGAGGGTGGCAATGACCGCGCAGAAGGCTTGGTTGCAGCCCGAGGTGATGGCGACGTTCCCGGCGGTCAGGTCACCGCTGTAGGAGGCGGACCATTGCGCGGCCAGTTCATCGCGCAGATCGGGGTTGCCAAGGACGGGGCCGTAGAGGTGGGCCGAGGCGTTGTTTAGCGCGGCCTCGGCAATGACTTGGCGCAGTTGTTCAGGCGGCGGGTCGACCGGCGCGGCTTGGCTGACGTTGATCAGCGGGCGGTCGTCGGGGAATGTCACGCCCTCAAGCCAGCGGCGTGCCTCCATCACGGGGGGTGAGAAAGTGGTGGCGGTGCGCGGTTTCGTTGTCATTGGGGTCTCCTTGATCGCTTGTCACTCCTCACGGAGTTCCGCGCGAAGAGGGCGCGCAGGCGGCCGATGAGCGCCCGGTTCACGCCCCGCGGTAGGGTTCGACGTATTGCAAGGCCATGTCCCAGGGGAAGAAAATCCAGGTGTCCTGGCTGACTTCGGTGACATAGGTATCGACCATGTCGCGGCCCATGGGTTTGCCGTAGACCGTGGCGACATGCGCCTTGGGCATATGTTTGCGCACCACCTCAAGCGTTTTGCCGGTATCGACCAGATCATCGACGATCAGTACGCCTTCGCCATCGCCGACGATGTCCATATCGGGGGATTTGATCACGCGCGGCTCGCTTTGGGTTTGGTGGTTGTAGGATTTCACGCTGATCGTGTCGACCACGCGGATGTCGAGTTCGCGCGCCACGATCATCGCCGGGGCCATGCCGCCGCGGGTGATGGCGACCACGGCGCGCCAGCCATCCTCGGGCGCTTCGCCTTGCAGGCGCCACGCCAGCGCGCGGGCGTCGCGGTGTAACTGGTCCCAGCTGACGTGGAAGCCTTTCTCGTGTGGCAAACGGTTGGTCATGCTTTTGTCCTTATCGTTCAGTCAGCAGCCGCAGGCCGAGAATGCCAAGGATGCTGGCGGCCACACGGTCGAAGATGGATTTGAGGCGCAGATAGCCGTCACGCGCGGGTTTTGTCGAGAGGGCAAGGGCAAAGAGGCTGTAGGCGATCCATTCGACGATCAGGTGGTTCGTCACGATCAGGGCCTTTTGCGCCAATGTCAGGTCGGGTGGGAAGATGACAACGAGGACAGAGGCGGCGAAGAGCACCGACTTGGGATTGGCAAGGTTGACCATAAGACCGGTGCGGAAGGCGTGGCGGCGTGGGGCGGGGGTGCCTTGTGTGTCAAGGGCGGCTTGCGCGTTGCGCCACATGCCGTAGGCGATCCAGAGCAGGTAGGTGGCGCCGATGATCTTCATAGCGAGGTAGGCCCATGGGAAGAGCGTGAATATCGCGTCCAGTCCCAGAAGCGCCATCAGGGTCCAGATTGCGGCCATGGTGCCAAGCCCAAGCCCGGTGGCAAGACCTTGGGCGCGGCCACCGCTGAGCGTGGCTCGGATTGACAAGAGCATGGCCGGGCCGGGGCTGGCCAGCGCGGCCAGCAGGGACAGGTTGAAGGCGATGAGCTGCGTGAGTTCCATTGTCGGCCTCTCTTCAATCCCGCGCGCAGGGCGCGGGTGCATTTTGACCGACCCTGGCTTTTTTCAGTGCCCGCCGGTGGCGTCGATGTCGGGGGCGTCGACGGCCTTCATGCCGACCACGTGGTAGCCCGCGTCGACGTGCAGGGTTTCTCCTGTCACGCCGCTGCCCAGGTCGGACAGCAAATAAAGCGCTGATTTGCCCACGTCGTCGATGGTGACGTTGCGGCGCAGGGGCGAGTTCAGCTCGTTCCATTTCAGGATATAGCGGAAATCGCCGATGCCGGAGGCGGCCAGCGTCTTGATGGGGCCGGCGGAGATCGCGTTTACGCGAATGGTATCCTTGCCCAGATCCTCAGCGAGGTATTTGACCGAGGCTTCAAGTGCGGCCTTGGCCACGCCCATGACGTTGTAATGCGGCATCACCTGCTCGGCCCCGTAATAGGTGAGGGTGAGCATGGAGCCGCCTTCGGGCATCATCTTTTCGGCGCGCTGTGCGACGGCGGTGAAGGAATAGACCGAGATATCCATGGTCATCATGAAATTTTCGCGGCTGGTATCGACGTAGCGGCCGCGCAGTTCGGATTTGTCGGAAAAGCCGATGGCGTGGACGATGAAATCCATCTTTCCCCAGCGGTTTTCCAGATCGCTGAACAGCGCGTCGATCGAGGCGGTGTCGCCGACGTCACAGGGCAGGACGATATCGGAGCCCAGTTGTTCGGCCAGGGGACCGACGCGTTTTTTCAGCGCCTCGCCCTGGTAGGAAAAGGCCAGTTCGGCGCCAGCGTCCGCCAATGCCTTGGCGATTCCCCATGCGATAGATTTATCGTTGGCGAGGCCCATGATCAGCCCACGCTTTCCCGCCATCAGTTCGTTTGACATTTCTTGCCCTCGGCCCATTATCCTTGATGCTGTCTTTAGGCGATCACCGTGCCTGCATCAAGTACGACGCAAAGGGATAGGTGATATGTCGTCAAGATTGGCGCACAGAGGGGCTTGGGTAAATTGCGCGTTCTTCTATGATGAAGACCTGTGCCGAGTGGGAAAGATGACGGAACGCAGTGGAATATTTGCCGGTGATGATCCGTTCGCGATTGCGCGAGAATGGCTTGCCGAGGCGGAAAAAAGCGAAATCAACGACCCGAACGCCGTGGCATTGTCCACCGTGGATGATGCGGGCATGCCAAACGTGCGCATGGTTTTGCTCAAAGAGATCACCGACACAGGTTTTTGGTTTTACACGAACTACGGGTCTGTCAAAGCGCGTGAGATCGAACATAGCGGGACGGCAGCCATGGTGCTCCATTGGAAAAGTCTGCGTCGACAATTGCGTGTTCGTGGTGTTGTAATTAAAGAGGATGGTCCGGAAGCAGATGCATATTACGCATCCCGGTCGTTGAAGAGCCGCCTTGGAGCCTGGGCATCGAAGCAGTCGCAACCACTCGCGTCTCGCTCCAAGCTCATGGCGGATGTGGCAAAGGTTACGGCCGCGAAAGGGTCTAACCCGCCACGCCCCCCGTTTTGGGGCGGCTACAGGATTGCCCCGGTGGAGGTGGAATTCTGGGCAGATGGTGCGTTTCGGTTGCATGATCGCTTTGTTTGGCGGCGTAAAACGGTCGATAGTGAGTGGCGAGTGCAACGTTTGAGCCCTTGAATTTGGCGTTACGCCAAATGCAAGAGGCTGAATATTAATGTGTTTTCTGGTTGCATCACATGTACGGTGTGTCAGAAGATGCGCTATATGGGTCTTGGGGATGAGACTTCTGGGTAGGACAACGTGACAACATATGCTGATAACACGCGCAGAATAAGGGGACGGGTTAAGTGGTTTGATCCTGTAAAGGGATTTGGGTTTGTGATCGCCGATGAAGGCGGCCCTGATATTTTGCTTCATGCCAACGTACTGCGGAACTTCGGGCAAAGCTCGGTCGCAGATCGTGCGGGTGTCGAAATCGACGTGCAGGACACGGATCGTGGCCGGCAGGCCGTGGAGGTTCATTCGATCGAGCCGCCCGACGATCTTGAGGCGAGCGGCCTTGCGGATCTGGATGAATTGAATCCGGAGGACATTCGCGATGCGCCGTTGGAACCCGCACGGGTAAAATGGTTCGACAAGGGCAAGGGGTTTGGTTTCGCCAATACCTTTGGCCGGGACGAAGATGTCTTCGTTCACATCGAGATTTTGCGCCGTTCCGGGCTGGCCGATCTGCAACCGGGCGAAGCATTGGCGATCCGGGTAATAGATGGTAAACGTGGCCGAATGGCCACGGAGGTATGTGGATGGGAAACCGCCGTCAAGCAACGCTCGGACTGATCGCAGCCGCAATTTTGATGATGAGTGCCGCGCAGGGGTTCGCAGGCGAATGCCGTGAAAATCTTGTGGCGCTGCGTGGCGATTGGGGGCAGGCGCAGTTTACCATCGAGGTGGCCGATACCAATGCCAAGCGGGCCAAGGGACTTATGAATCGTGAAAGCATGCCCAAGACCGCGGGCATGCTTTTCGTTTATCCGCGGCCGAAAACGGTGGGCTTCTGGATGAAGAACACCCTGATACCGCTCGACATGATCTTCATGGATCGGACCGGGACGGTTCAGCATGTCCACCACGAGGCCCAACCCGGCGACCTGAGCCCGAAGTTCGGCGGCGACAACATCCAGTACGTTCTGGAAATCAACGGCGGGCTGGCCAAGCAGATGGGAATCGTCCCGGGAACGCAGTTGCGGCATCCGGCGATCCCCGAAGATCGTGCTGCCTGGCCCTGTTAGGGCTTTTCAAGAAGAAGAAATCAGATTAGACCCGCCGCACGGTCCGGGGCGTAGCGCAGTCTGGTAGCGCACCTGTTTTGGGTACAGGGGGTCGCAAGTTCGAATCTTGCCGTCCCGACCATTCCACTCACTGACACAATATCTTGTGGCTAGGCGCGGCTCTGGGTGTTTTCGGCACCCTATATGCCGGGGCTGCGAGATATTTTTAAATCGCATGAGCCAAGGGTTGGAACGCAGGGGGGCAAGGCCTTTGCAGGTGCAGCGATTCTCGGGACAAGTCTTCAGAGATTGCTCTAGGACTTTCGTCTAACCCGCTTACATAACACAGCTTTCCGAAATGCCCGGTGAACTCGGGTTTGGCGTCACTTCCTGTGGATGAATCACTCTGATCAGGGCGGTCTTCGTGAGGGCCTCAAGGTCAACTTCTTTTTGTCACAAATTCTGTAAAAAAGTCGTTGACCGTCTATGGGGGAATGCGTCAATTTGTGTCCACGGGCCGACAAGCCACAACATATAGTGGCGACGCTCAGCGGCAGGGATAGACCCACCTTACTTAGTACCGATTGTGCGATCGGAGGAGACGAATGCGCGGCGACATGTGTGTTTCGCCAAGGTGTAGCTTTGCTGTTGTGTAAGGTCGATCGGGCCTAGGTGATGGGCCGACACTTGGAAAATGCTGATTTTATGGGGCAGCGGACAGATGAAAATCGAACGTAAATTCACGACAGCAGGTCAGGACGCTTACGCAGCCTTGGAGTTCGTCACCACGAGTTCCGAGATTCGCAATCCGGATGGGACGACTGTGTTCAAACTCGACGCCGTCGAGGTTCCAGCGGGCTGGAGCCAAGTTGCGTCGGATGTGATCGCGCAGAAGTATTTCCGCAAGGCGGGCGTGCCCGAGAAGCTGGAAAAGGTGGCCGAGGATGGCGTGCCGGAGTTCCTCTGGCGCTCGGCCCCGGCGAAGGACAACACCGGGTTTGGTGGTGAAACCTCGGCCAAGCAGGTGTTTGACCGTCTGGCGGGCGCTTGGGCCTACTGGGGTTGGAAAGGTGGCTATTTCACCACCGAAGCGGATGCGCAGGCCTATTTCGACGAGATGCGCGTCATGCTGGCCAAGCAGATGGCGGCCCCCAACAGCCCGCAGTGGTTCAACACCGGTCTGCACTGGGCCTATGGCATCGACGGGCCCAGCCAAGGCCACTACTACGTGGATTATCAGACCAAGGAACTGACCAAATCGGCCAGCGCCTATGAGCACCCACAGCCCCACGCCTGCTTTATCCAGTCGGTGGCGGATGACCTTGTGGGGGATGGCGGCATCATGGACCTTTGGGTGCGTGAAGCACGGCTCTTCAAATACGGCAGTGGGACGGGCACGAATTTCTCGTCCCTTCGAGCAGAAGGGGAAGCCCTGTCGGGCGGAGGCAAGTCGTCGGGCCTGATGGGCTTCCTCAAGATTGGCGACCGTGCTGCGGGCGCGATCAAATCGGGTGGCACCACGCGCCGCGCGGCCAAGATGGTGATCTGTGACGCGGATCACCCCGATATCGAGGAATTCATCAACTGGAAGGTCAAGGAAGAGCAGAAGGTTGCCAGCATCGTCGCCGGCTCGAAGATGCATGAGCAAAAGCTCAATGACATCTTCGCCGCGATCCGGGCCTGGGATGGCAGCACCGAAGATGCCGTTGACCCCAAGAAGAACGAGCAGCTGAAAGGCGCTATTCGCGGGGCCAAGCAGGTGCAGATCCCCGAGACCTACGTCAAGCGCGTGCTGGACTATGCCAAGCAGGGCTATGACAGCATCGAATTCCCGACCTATGACACCGATTGGGACAGTGAAGCCTATGCCAGCGTGTCGGGCCAGAACTCGAACAACTCGATCCGCGTGACCAATGCCTTCCTTGAGGCGGTCAAGAACGATGAGGATTGGGCGCTGATCAACCGCACGGACGGTCAGGTGGCCAAGACCATCAAAGCGCGCGACCTTTGGGAAGATGTGGGCCATGCTGCCTGGGCCTGTGCCGATCCGGGCATTCAGTATCACGACACCGTCAACCAGTGGCACACCTGTCCGGAAGATGGCGAGATTCGTGGCTCGAATCCCTGTTCGGAATACATGTTCCTGGACGACACCGCCTGTAACCTTGCCTCGATGAACCTGCTGACCTTCTACAAGGACGGCAAGTTTGACGCCGAGGCTTACATGCACGCCACGCGCCTGTGGACCGTGACGCTGGAAATCTCGGTGATGATGGCGCAGTTCCCCTCGAAGGAAATCGCGCAACTGAGCTTTGACTTCCGCACGCTTGGCCTTGGCTATGCCAACATCGGTGGCCTGCTGATGAACATGGGGCTGGGCTATGACAGTGACGAGGGCCGCGCGCTTTGTGGTGCGCTGACCGCGATCATGACCGGTGTGTCCTATGCCACCAGCGCCGAGATGGCCGGTGAGCTGGGGGCCTTTGACGGCTATGAGCGCAACAAGCACCACATGCTGCGCGTGATCCAGAACCACCGCAACGCCGCCTATGGCGCGACTGAAGGCTATAAAGGGCTGGACGTGAAGCCGGTTCCGCTGGACCTGACCAACTGCCCCGATGCGAAACTCGTCGATCTGGCGATGTCGAGCTGGGACGAGGCGCTGAAGCTGGGTGAAAAGCACGGCTATCGCAATGCGCAGGTCTCGGTCATCGCGCCGACCGGCACCATTGGCCTTGTCATGGACTGCGACACCACCGGGATCGAGCCGGACTTTGCCTTGGTGAAGTTCAAGAAGCTGGCCGGTGGCGGCTACTTCAAGATCATCAACCAATCGGTGCCTGCCGCGCTTGAAAAGCTGGGCTATGGCAGCGCGCAGATCGAAGAGATCGTTTCCTACGCTGTGGGTCATGGCACCATCGGCAATGCGCCGGGGGTGAACCACACATCATTGATCGGCCATGGTTTTGGCCCCAACGAGTTGGAAAAGATCGACAATGCGCTTGGGTCGGCCTTCGATATCCGGTTCGTGTTCAACCAGTGGACCTTGGGCGAAGAGTTCTGCACCAATGTTCTGGGCATTCCTGCCGAGAAGCTGAACGACCCGACCTTTGATTTGCTGGCCTCGCTTGGCTATTCGAAAGCGGACATTGAGGCGGCGAACGACCATGTTTGCGGCACGATGACGCTGGAAGGGGCACCGCACCTGAAGGAAGAGCATTACCACGTCTTCGATTGCGCCAACCCCTGCGGCAAGAAGGGCAAGCGTTACCTGGATGTGAATAGCCACATCACCATGATGGCGGCGGCGCAAAGCTTCATCTCGGGTGCGATCTCGAAAACCATCAACATGCCCAACGATGCCACCATCGAGGATTGCCAGAAGGCTTATGAGCTGTCTTGGTCCCTCGGTGTGAAGGCCAATGCGCTTTACCGTGATGGCTCGAAACTCAGCCAGCCCCTGGCATCCGCGCTTGTCGAAGATGACGAGGAGGCCCAAGAGGTTCTGGAAACCGGATCGGCGCAGGAAAAAGCCGCCGTTCTGGCCGAGAAGATCGTCGAGAAGGTCGTCGTCAAGGAAGTGGTGAAATCGCACCGCGAGAAAATGCCGGAACGCCGCAAGGGCTATACCCAGAAGGCCATCGTGGGCGGGCACAAGGTGTACCTGCGGACGGGCGAGTACGAAGATGGCAACCTCGGCGAGATCTTCATCGACATGCACAAGGAAGGCGCGGGCTTCCGGGCGATGATGAACAACTTCGCCATCGCGGTGTCGGTTGGCCTGCAATACGGGGTGCCGCTTGAGGAGTTCGTCGATGCCTTCACCTTCACCAAGTTCGAACCGGCAGGCATGGTGCAGGGCAACGACTCGATCAAGAATGCCACGTCGATCCTTGATTATATCTTCCGTGAACTGGCGGTGAGCTACCTGGACCGGACCGATCTGGCCCATGTGAAGCCAGAAGGCGCGTCTTTCGACGATCTGGGCCGCGGCGAGGAAGAAGGCGTGAGCAACATCAAGGAGATGTCGGGCGAAGCGGCCTCGAAATCTCTCGAAGTGCTCAAGCAGATCAGCTCAACCGGCTACCTGCGCAAGCGTCTGCCGAATGAACTGGTGGTCTTGCAGGGCGGTCAATCGGAAGTGGCCCTGACCGGCACCGCCGATCCGGTGGGCGCGCTGCAAACCTTGGTGCCTGAAACGTCGGAGAGTGTGACCGCGGCTGTGGCGACTTCGACCACGACGACCACAACCAGTGGTGCGATGTCGATGGACGCCCGCACCAAGGCCAAGATGCAGGGCTATGAGGGCGAAGCCTGTGGCGATTGTGGCAACTACACGCTGGTGCGCAACGGCACCTGCATGAAGTGCAACACCTGCGGCGCGACAAGCGGGTGTAGCTGAGAACAGCGCCCTTTGGGGGGCTTAGGGGCAACGGGCCATATGGCCCGGCCCCGACGAGACAGGGTGGGGCGGAATATCAGTCCTTTCCCATCCTTACACGGGGCGGGTGCGCTCGCCCCTGACGACACTCAGGCCGCAGGCAGAAACCGGGCGGTATAAATAAGTGAGCTTGAGTGGCGAAACTTGACCGGGGGGCCCAGTGCCCCCCGTTTTTCTGTTGCGTATGAGGAGGGTTCTTGCCAGATACATGGCCATGACTCGGACACCGGCCATTAGCATTTGCATTCCAGCCTATGACATGGGCGGGGATGGCGCGCGGTTCTTGTCCGAGAGTTTTCAGCACCTCAAGGCACAAAGTTTCAAGGATTTCGAAGTGGTTGTTTCGGATCAATCCGAGACCCAGGCGGTGCAGGACGCATGTCATCAGTTTGCAGAAGATATGGACATCCGTTGGATCGATAACCGTTCGGGACGCCGTCAATCGTCCGCCAATGCTAATAATGCCATCCGTCAGGCGCGTGGCCGGGTGGTTAAGATCCTCTTTCAGGATGATTTTCTATGCCATGCTGATGCCTTGCAGGAGTTGGCGACAGCATTCGAAGCGCCAACATGCAAATGGGCATTGATGGGGTCGGGCGTGACGTATGACGGTGTCACGATCGAGGCGCCTATGGTACCCCGGTGGCACGATCAAATCCGATTTGGGCGCAATACCGTCTCAAGTCCTTCGGTTCTGGCGTTTGAAGCAGGTCACGATCTGTTCTTCGATGAAAATCTTATCTGGTTGATGGATGTGGACTTCTACCACGGTTGTTTCAAAACCCTTGGCAGCCCGGTGATCTTGCCGGGCACATTGGTCGCTAACCGTCTGCACCCCGGTCAAGTGAGTCAACGGGTCGGGCGGAGTCTGCGGCGTCGTGAACTGCGCAGGGTTATGGGAAAATATGGTACGCCCAATGGTTTGGCGGACGTACGAACATTTGCCTACCAGTATCTCAAGGCATTGGGTTAACCCTTGGATAACAGACGATGCAGAAGTGATCGTTTTTGTTTTGGAAGGGGGCGCATTGTAGGCTGCGATTTTCGCACATCTTCGCATTTGTATCCGAAGCGACGGAAGTCTTCGGCGTAGACTTTGGCAATGGTGTTGAGGACATCCGGTGTTAGCGGTGCTTGCGTGCGCTCGTAATCCGCCCCCCCCCTACTTTTATTTTCGTGGGGAATATCGCGTGGTCCACAGATAGTATCGGAGAGATTATCAAGATATTCCACGATAGGTTGCAGACCGTCCTCCATTCGGAATACCGAAGCATCTTGGGGTACAAGTTCACTCGCAGGCCTAGGGTGGTTGTCATATCGGTAGGGTGCCTTCTCACGGGTCGCTACCCAGTCGAGGAACCATGCGTTTATATCGGTGCCGTCGGGTACAGTAGCCTCACCCAAAAGCTGATAGTCGAAGGCGCTTCTCAGCCTTGAAACGGGATGTCGCACCACACTGAAGCTGGAGGCGATCCACTCAGACGGAATCAAGAGTTTGAGCGCTTCGAGATCGACGTGCTGCGGTGACGATTTTGTCCAGCGGTGCTCTGGTGGCGGTTTAAAATAGCGTGAATTTGCAAATGCGATTGGGCCGAAACGTCGCATAAGATAGGCCTCCACGGAAGCACCCGCACACTTGGGTACGTGCGCAAAGTAGTGGAGGGCGTCGTTAATTCTAAAAAAAGGCATAAACCATGAATAGACTGCTGATAAGGCGTGGTAAAGTCATCTAGCGCCTTCAAAAAAGCGCCGTTACCGGGGTGCCGGGTTCGAGCCCCATGTCGCGGCGGAGTTGGGCGCGGGCGCGGGCCAGCCGGGACATAACCGTGCCGAGTGGCAAGCCCGTTCGTGCGGCAAGTGCTGCGGGGCTGGTCTCGCCTGTAAGGACGAGCCGCATCAGGTGGGCTTGGTGCGGCGGTAGGTTTTCGATCATGGAGCAGGCTTCGGACAGCGCGAGGCTGGCGAAAGCATCCGGCGCCGTTGCCGTGCCTTCCATATCCACGTCATCAATGTCGTGCCGGTCACGCAGGCTTTGGCGCATTTGGTTGCGCAACGCCGCATGGGCGTAGCCTCGCAAGTTGTTGATATCGTCTCCGCGATTCAGGCGTAGCCAAAGCTTGAGGAGGACTTCTTGGGCAAGGTCTTGAGCCTCCTCCGGGGTATCGGCAATGCGGGCAGCCGCACGGTTCAGGACAGGTATCAGCGCGGTCAGGTCGTCCGGGGGGGTCGTCAGGTTGGAGTTTTGCATGGCGGGCCTCCTGCCCCCTGATAAAGGGCAGGGCCGTGGGGCAATTCAAATGGGCAGATTCCGCCGATCCTCTGGGGAAGGCATTTTTGGGCAGCCCCTCGCCGGTTGTGGGGATGCGCCTCGGCAAACCATCGCCCGTTGCGGTTCGCACCGGGACGCAAAGCGCCAAATCCCCGTCTTGGTTGGTAGGGTCCGGGGCAAGCCCGACCTTGAGCACCTCAATGTCCAAGGAGACAAACCATGTTGAAATTCGTAGCAATCCTTTTGGGGATGGGCGTGATCGCCAATTCCGCCATCGCCATGAGCGAGGGTACCGCCCAGATCGACACCAACGGCGACGGTGTCATGACCATCGACGAAGTGCAGGCCGTCTTCCCCGATGTCACAGCCGAGGCCTTTGCCGAGGCAGATGCCGATGATGACGGTGCCCTCACTGATGAGGAAATGGTCGCCGCGCAGGAGCAGGGCCTCATCCCAACCAGCACTGACGGCTGATTGCCGTTGGTCTCCCGGGCCGGGTTACTCCCCCAGATCGCCCCGGCCCGGGGGCTTTCATGCGCTGCCTGAACGTTGCAGCATCCCGAACAGGTCGCGCGGGTCGTCGGGGTCGGCCAGAAGGTCAAGGTCGATATACAGATCGGTGCCGCCGATATGGTCGCGGATATAGCGCAGGGCGCTGAAATCCTCGATCGCGAAGCCCACGGAATCAAACAGGGTGATTTGTCCGGCGCTTGTGCGGCCGGGTTTGGTGCCGTTGATCACCTCCCACATTTGGGTGACGGGGTGATCGTCGCTGAGCTGTTGGATTTCGCCTTCGATGCGGGTTTGCTCGGGGTATTCCACGAAGATCTCGGAGCGGTGCAGGACACCGGGGGCCAGTTCGGTCTTGCCCGGGCAGTCGCCGCCGATTGCGTTGATGTGCACGCCTGAACCGATCATGTTGTCGCTGAGGATGGTGGCGTATTGTTTGTCGGCGGTGCAGGTGGTGATGATTTGCGCGCCTTCCATGCTTTCTTCGGCACTGGTGCAGACATGAACATCCAGCCCTAAGCCTTTGAGATTATTTGCGGCTTTGCGCGTCGCCGCCGGGTCGATATCCCACAGGCGGACGGATTTGAGGCCGCAGATCGCTTTCATGGCGAGGCTTTGGAATTCCGACTGTGCGCCGTTGCCGATCATCGCCATGGTATCGGCCCCCTTGGGGGCGAGGTGTTTGGCGACCATGGCCGAGGTGGCGGCGGTGCGCAGGGCGGTGAGGACCGTCATCTCAGATAGAAGGACGGGGTAGCCATTGCCGACATCGGCCAGCAGGCCGAAGGCGGTGACGGTTTGCAGGCCTTCGCGGGTGTTCTTGGGGTGGCCGTTGACGTATTTGAAGCCGTAGACCTCGCCATCTGAGGTGGGCATCAGTTCGATCACCCCTTCAGCGGAGTGTGAGGCGATGCGCGGGGTTTTGTCGAACAACTCCCAGCGGCGGAAATCCGCTTCGATATAGTCCGACAGGCCGCGCAGCATCGGCTCGATCCCGATGTGATGCACGAGGTTCATCATGTTCTCGACCGAGACGAAAGGCACGAGGGCCTTATCGGAGGGGGGTGTTGCTGGCATCGTTTTGTCCTTTTTAACCAAAGGCTTGCGTGGGGCGGTCAAAGACGCGGCGACCAAGGGCAGAGGCGGCCAGATCGACCATGACCTGCGCGGTGCGGCCGCGTTCATCAAGGAATGGGTTGAGTTCGACGAGGTCGAGCGAAGTCATCAAACCGCTATCGCAGATCATCTCCATCACCAAGTGCGCCTCGCGCATGGTGGCCCCGCCGGGGACGGTCGTGCCGACGGCGGGGGCGAAGGAGGGGTCGAGGAAATCGACGTCCAAAGAGACATGCAGCATGCCGCCCGCGTCGGCGACGCGGTCGAGGAAGGCCGACAGGGGTTTGGCGATGCCGGATTCGTCGATCTGGCGCATGTCGTGGCTGCGGATGCGCGAATTTTGCAGGATTTCGCGTTCGGCGGGGTCGACGGAGCGCAGGCCGAGGATGCAGATATGATCCTCGGGGACCGGGTTTTGCACCTCGGGGAAGCCGGAAAAGCCTTTTTGGCCAGTGACATAGGCCAAGGGTGTGCCATGCAGGTTGCCCGAGGTGGTGCTGTGCGGTGTGTGGAAATCGCTATGGGCGTCCAGCCAGAGGACGAATTGCGGGCGGGATTGGCTGGCGGCGTGGTTGGCGACACCTGCGACCGAACCCAAGGAGAGGCTATGGTCGCCGCCGAGAAAGATGGGCAACCCCTTGGTCATTGAGTTTTCTGCTGAATTTATAAGGGCTTGCGTCCAACCGATGGTGGTGTCGGGGGCATGCAGGTGAGCCGGCAGGTCCATGGGAGTGGCGACAGAGGCCGGGGTGAGGTTGCCAAGGTCTTCGACCTCGTGACCGAGGGAGGTTAACGCATCGTCAAGGCCGGCGACGCGGTAGGCGTCGGGGCCCATGAGGCAGCCTTGGCGGGTTTTGCCGCTGTCCACGGGGGCACCGATCAGAAGGCAGGTTTGTGGGGTCATTTCGCGCTCGTTCAGATAAGGTTTGCCTAAGGATATTCCGAAACGGGGGCGCTTGAAGGGATCATATTGAACGAATCGGGATAGCATTGATCAAAATGCCATGCTAATCGTGCGAAATGGATGATATTGACAGACAGTTAATCTCCGCGCTGCGACATGACGCGCGGGCCTCGCTTTCGGATTTGGCGATCACCTTGGGGGTGTCACGGACCACGGTACGCGGACGAATCGAACGGTTGCAGCAGTCCGGTGAGATCGTGGGCTTCAGCGTCGTTTTGAAAGGCGATGCGGCGCGTGATCCGGTGCGGGGCCTTATGCTGATCGGGATCGAGGGGCGCGGGACGGATAGAATTATCCGCCAACTCAATGGGTTAAGCGCCGTGCGCAAGGTCCACACGACGAATGGCCGATGGGATGTCATCGTGGAGATCGGGGCGGAATCGCTTGAGGAATTCGACGAGGTTCTGGCGCGTATTCGGCGATTTGACGGCGTGGCGACCAGTGAAACCAACCTGCTTTTGAGTACGCGCAAGGCGGCGAACGGATAGTTTCGTACGAATCGTACGCTTACCCCGCTATTTTCGTACGAAAATCGGGGGGCTTTGCTTGGCAGTCGTACGAGTCGTACGAAAATAGCCGTCAGGCGCGGCGGGCGGCCATGATCCAGACCGCGGCGAGAGCCAGCGAGGCGAGCATGTTCCAGCTGGCCATCGAGAGGCCGAACATCTGCCAGGGGATCTCGTCGCAGCGGACGAGCGGGGCGGCCATGATCTGATCGAAGAGTTCGTCCGTGCTGAGGCCCGAGATGTCGCCCGAGGAGCAGGAGGAGGGGCCTTGCCACCAGCCTTGCTCAACCCCGGAGTGATAAGCGGCGATACCTGCGGTGGTGAGGGCGGCCAGAGCGCCGAGCCAAGGCAAGAGGGCGCCGCCCAACAGAAGGGCCAAGGCACCGATGCCGATGGCGGCATAATGCGGGTAACGTTGCCAATAGCACAATTTGCAGGGGGGCATTTCGCCAATGTACTGGAACCCCCAAGCGCCCAGCATCAGGGCGAGGGAGCCGCCAGCGGCGAGCAGGACAAGCGTACGGTAGGGTAACGTCATGGTCATAGGTGGCGAACAAGATAGAAGCCACCGAAGAGCAGCGCAACAAAGAGAATCGCCATCAACCCGAGGCGGCGTTCGATGAAATCGCGGATCGGCGCGCCGAATTTCCACAGGAGGGCGGCGACAATGAAAAAGCGCAAACCGCGCGCCAGAATGGAGGTGGCGATGAAGGTGCCAAGCGGCATGGCCGTCCAACCCGACATGATGGTGATGACCTTGTAGGGGAAGGGCGTGACCCCTGCCGTAAGGACGGCCCAGAACCCGAAGTCGTTGAACCGGGTGGAAAACTCGGCCATGGCATCGCCTTTGCCAAGGGCCTCAAGGATAGGTTGGCCGATCTGTTCGTAGGCCAGCGCGCCAATGGCATAGCCCAAAAGCCCACCTAGGACCGACGAGACGAGAGCGACCAGCGCAATCAGCCAGGCCCGGGACGGGCGGGCAAGGATCATCGGGATCATCAGCACATCGGGCGGGATCGGGAACACCGAGCTTTCGACGAAAGACACCGCGGCCAGAACCCAAAGCGCGCGCGGGTGGTCGGACATCGCGATTGTCCAATCGTAGAGGCGTCTTAGCATGAGGGCTGTCCCTGAAACACGGTTTTGGTCTCTGACCACGCGGGGGTGGGCGGGTCAAGTATTTTGCGGCTTAATATGGTGCTTCCCCTCTGGACGCGGGCGCGCGGCTTCGCTAGAGGTGTTGCCCGTGCCCAAGTGGCGGAACGGTAGACGCAGGGGATTCAAAATCCCCCGATGGCAACATCGTGTGAGTTCGAATCTCACCTTGGGCACCACTTACTCCTAGAATTAGATGATTTCCGCAGTCGCGCGCCGGCGTGGCCCAAGCGTTTTGGGCGCTACAGAGAATCGTAGAGCCAGCGTTGCCCGATTCGCCGGGGAATGGCATTGGCTTTGTTTCTTGATCTGGGCCTTTCGGAGAAAATGCCGAAAATTGAACACGAATTGTGCAGGGTGCGTTAACTAAGACCAAGATCAGCCTGCCATGTTTTGGCCTTTTTCGATTGTTTCACAATTGGATACAACCGACCGCTCGACCGTCGCATGAATCGGCGGTCGGTCAGGGAAAGTGATGCGGCGATAACGAATAAAAAAAGGAGGTGGCCGATCTCGTGCGGGATTTCCGATATGGAAACAATCACCAGAAATCCTGCCACAAATTGCGGTGCAAGTAAGGCAAGTTGACTGTGTCGCGCCCGGTTTTGAGCTTTTTTCTGCCAAAATTCCCCTTCGTGATCTTGCCGCGTCCGGTTACAAGAGTCCTGCCCAACTGGGGGGTATCGAAAAGGTCACGGGGGCGACCGACATGACGATCCTGCCTATCCTCGCCGGATAGCGCGGAGTGTTGTGGACCGGGTCGCGTAGGCTTTGGTGGGCCCGGTTACACATGAGGTAACCGCGGGTCGCCCCGTATCCTCAACACTTCGTAGACTTCCGGTTCAGGCAGATGGTTGTGGAATTTTTTCGCCGTTGAGTGGTCAGCGGCATCTCACGCTGCCGGTTCAGGATCGGCGCTAACAGGTCGAAGGGGTATTGTGATGCCTGATCTTATTCTGGACTGGGGGCTTTTTGGCTCCAACGGAACCGATTTGAATGATGGTGGCACCGTCGACACCGGGGGTGTCGAGGTCACGTTGGGATTCGTTGCTGAAGATGAAGACGCTTTCGCGCGGTACCTGGAGTTCGATCAGTATGTCGACACCGCCGGTGGTGAAACTTTCGATCCGATGTCGGCGCTCAAGCTGTTTGGCGCGGGTGGCGAAGGCGGTGTGGACAGCACGTCGACCACGACGATTGATTTCAGTGCCAGCGATGACGCGTACAGCGATGATGTGCAGGACGTTTCGTTCCGGATCAACGACCTGGACCTGGGACAAGGCGGCGCTGATTACACCGATATCGTGACTGTTCGTGCCTTTGATGCGGCGGGCAATCCGGTCGAGGTGACCCTGACGCCGGGTGGTGACATCCTGACAAGTGGCGATACGGCCACCGGCAATGATGTGGACAGCGCTTCTGTGACTGCGCCGACCGACCCCGATACCTCGCTTCTGGTGAATATTGCCGGGCCGGTGTCGCGGATCGAGATCGACTATGACAATGGCGGGACCGACTCGCAGACCGTCTGGGTGACCGATGTGCATTTCAGCACCATTGATGTAGGCGACGAGTTGGATGGGATCGTCTCGAATGGCGATGATGACGCCTTGATCGCCACCAACCCCGACAGCGACCCCGGGTACGTTTACAACGGTGACCCCGAGGGGGACCTGGTGGA
The DNA here is from genome assembly GCF_913057115.1 of uncultured Roseovarius sp. Classification (GTDB taxonomy): domain Bacteria; phylum Pseudomonadota; class Alphaproteobacteria; order Rhodobacterales; family Rhodobacteraceae; genus Roseovarius. The sequence goes on along the minus strand of NZ_CAJXNN010000011.1, from coordinate 47,265 downwards.
TTCGGGCGATGCGATCCTGCCCGGTGAGGCTCCGGACGATGACATCATCGAGGCCGGTGGCGGCAATGATACCATCGAGGCCGGTCTGGGCGACGATGAGGTCGACGCGGGCACCGGCGACGATATTGCTTTCGGTGAAGAGGGCGAGGACGAGATCGACGGTGGTGAGGGCGACGACACCCTTGATGGCGGTGCCGACAACGACACCCTGACCGGTGGCGACGGCAATGACAGCGCCGAGGGTGGCGATGGTGACGATGTGATCGACACCGGCAATGCCGATCCGCTGAATGATTACGAGACCTTCTCGAACGATCCGGTTCCGGGGGAGCCTTTTGCCTTTGAGACCGGGGCCGATCAGCTCAATGATCTGGACACGGTCTTTGGCGGCGCGGGTGACGATACCATCAGCACCGGTGACGATGCTGACTTTATCTCGGGCGATTCGGGCAATGACAGCATCGACGGCGGGATCGACGATGATACCATTCTGGGTGGCACCGGCGACGATTATATCGACGGCAGCCTGGGGTCCGACTCGATCGAGGGGGGCGATGGCAATGACACCATCGACGCGGGCATTGACGCCTTTTCGGATTACGAAGGCGATGACCCGAACCTGCCCGACCCGTTGTTGGTTGATCCGGCCACAGGCCTTCCTGCGCTGAGTGATCCGAACCCCGATGATGGCCGTGATTTCGTTGACGGTGGTGCGGGCGATGACCTGATTGCCACGGGCGACGATGCTGACACCATCCTGGGTGGGAGCGGTGACGACACCGTGAATGCGGGTATCGACGATGATGTCATCGAAGGCAACGGCGGTGATGACAGCCTGACGGGCAGCCATGGCTCGGATACCGTTGACGGTGGTGCGGGCAACGACACCATCTGGGGCGGCTTTGGCAACGATCCGATCGCGGGCATCGACGGCGAGGTTCCGGATGCCAGCGACCCGGTTCCGGAAAACGGCCGTGACCTGCTGCTTGGCGGTGGCGGCAATGATGTCATCTATGGGGAAGACGACGATGACACCATTGAGGGTGGCAGCGGCGACGATACGCTTGATGGCGGCGTCGACGACGACTTGCTGCTTGGCCAGGGCGGTGCGGACTCGATCCTTGGCGACGAAGGCAATGACACCATTGTCGGCGGCGCGGATGACGACACCATCGACGGCGGTACCGGCGAGGACTCGATCACCGGCGACCGTGGCGATGACGTGATCGACGCGGGCGATGGCGATGATTTCGTCAACGGCGGTATGGAAAATGACACGGTGATCGGTGGTCTGGGGAACGACTTCCTTCAGGGGGGGCTGGGCGATGACACGATCATTTCGGGGATCGACGGCGATACCGGCATTCCCGATGCCACTGACCCCGACCCCATGGATGACATGGACACCGTCGAAGGCGGTGCCGGCAATGACTCCATCTTCACTGGCGACGATGATGACGAGATTATCGCAGGTGGCGGCGATGACACGGTCGATGCGGGCATCGACGATGACTCGGTCCGTGGCAACGCAGGTGACGATTCGCTGATCGGCGGAGAGGGCAACGACAGCCTCTTCGGTGATCAGGGGGAAGACACGCTGGACGGTGGTCTTGGCAATGATGTCCTGAATGGGGGTGCTGACAACGATGTTGTCGATGGCGGCGCCGGGGATGATACCGTTCTTGGCGGTGGCCTAGGCGACGACACCCTGTTGGGTGGTGATGATCGTGATACCTTCACCGATGCCATGGCCGGCGACGTGGTCGATGGCGGCACTGGCGGCGATGACTTTGACACGCTGGACCTGACGGGCCTTGGGCCGCTTCGGGTGGTGGATGAAACCCTTGATGCTGATGGCGATTCAACCTCGGGTACGGTGGAGTTCCTCAATGGCGATGGAACGGTTTCGGGGTCGTTGAGCTTCACCGAGATTGAGGATGTGATCCCCTGTTTCACGCCGGGCACAGTGATTGCCACGCCGAAAGGCGAGCGTCTGGTGGAAGAGCTGCGCGAGGGCGACCGGGTGATCACCCGCGACAACGGCTTGCAGGAAATCCGCTGGGTCGGGCGCCGTGATCTGACCGGCCAGGAGCTGTGCCAAGCACCGAACCTCAAGCCGGTTCTGATCCGGGCCGGATCTTTGGGCCGTGGTTTGCCGGAGCGTGACATGATGGTCAGCCCGCAGCACCGCATGCTGATCAACAACGATCGCAGCGCGCTTTACTTCGATGAACGTGAGGTTCTGGCCGCGGCCAAGCACCTGACGGGCATGGAGGGCGTCGATACGGTCGAGGCCAGCGGCGTGAGCTACATCCACTTCATGTTCGACCAGCACGAGGTCGTCCTGTCGAACGGGGCCTGGACCGAAAGCTTCCAGCCCGGTGAGCAGGTCATGGATGGCATGGGCGAGGCGCAGCGCAACGAGATCTACGATCTCTTCCCTGAGCTGCGCGAGGCGGAAGGCCTGAAGGATTATCAGGCGGCACGCCGGTCGCTCAAGAAGCATGAAGCGAAGCTTCTGATCTCTTAACCCGCAAGGTTGCAGCGGGCCGGCGCACACCCCGTGTGCCGGTCACCAGAAATCGGGTTAGGGGGCTGTTCCGGTTTCGAGTAGGGCAGCCCCGGCAGGTGCCGGGGTTGCCTATTCGCGTGTCTGATTGGCGCGCCAAGCGGCCCAGTCTTCGGGCGTGTCCAGATCGGTGGTGGCACGCAGGCCGGGCAGGGGGCAGAGGCGCGGCGGGTCTTGCGCCAGCAGGGGCTTGGCCCCGTCATCGCCGCGAAGTATTTGCATCGCCTCGAAATGCTTGGCCGGGAAGATCACCGGATGGCCGGGTTTGCCGCTGTCATCGGTGGCGCGGATAATGCGGTTTGGGTCTTCTGAAAAAGCCGCGGCGATGGTTTCAAGATCCTCGGTGGTGAGGTCGGGCAAATCCGCCAGCACCACCATAAGGGCGGTTAGATTAAGGCTTTCGGCCCAAGCCGCGCCACTTCTTAGGGAGGCCGCGAGGCCTTCGGCGGCCCCGGGCACCTCACGGCGCGCAACCCCGTCTGGTATGACCTCGGCGCGCGCATCCCCGGGCCGCAGCGTGACAAGCACAGGCCAGCCAGTTGCAAGGGCACGCCTTGCCTGGCGGGCCAGAAGCGGTTGGCCGTCGACCTTTTCCAGCAACTTATCGCACCCCCGCATGCGAGAGGACGCGCCCGCCGCTGGAATGACAATGCCGATGCTGCGCATGGGGCCTCCGTTTGAATCAAGGGGCGCTGCCCCTCTTGGCCTGCGGCCAATTCACCCCGGGGTATTTTCAAAAAGAAGAAAGGGCCTTCATCTTTCCAAAAATACTCCCGCCGGAGGCGATCCGCCAGTGGCCAGAGGTGCTGGCCTATGTTCTGGGCGGATTATCCCCGCATGCGTGCGCCATCCGCATCGAACAGCGGTTGGGTGATCAGGCGGGCCGGGCGCATATCGCCCAGGATTTCGATCTGCGCCTCCAGCCCTTCGGTGGCCTTGTCGCGGGGGATGAGGGCGAGGGCGATGGATTTGCCCGCGTGGTGCGAATAACCACCTGAAGTGCAGAAGCCTTGGACGGTGCCGTCGATCCATACCGGCTCATAAGCGTTGACGTCTGTATCGAGCGCGTCGACCTCGAACACCGCCAGTGTGCGGGCCGGGGGAGTGTCGCGTTCGGCCTCGGCCGATTTGCGCCCGATGAAATCGGCGTTTTTCTTGAAGGAAATGAAGCGGTCGAGGCCGGTTTCCGCAGGCGTGTAATCCGGCCCGAATTCGCGCAGCCATGCGCCGAAGAATTTATCCAGCCGAAGCGACATCATCGCGCGCATGCCGAAGGGTTTCATGCCGTGGTTTTGCCCTTCGGTCCAAAGCACATCCCACAGTGCGCGTTGGGCCATGGGATCGCAGTAAATCTCGTATCCCAGATCGCCGGTGAAGCTGACCCGTTGGATCAGGCAATCGACCATGCCGACGCAGGCGGGGCGCACATCCATGAAGCGCATGTCGCCGATATCGTCGCGGGTGCAGGCCATCAGAACCTCGCGCGCCTTGGGGCCTGCGATTTGGAAGCCATTGAGGCGGTCGGAGATGTTTTCGAGTTGCGCGCCCTCCGTGGCGTTCTGTTCGAACCAGCGCATGTGGTAGGCCTGCGCGCCGTAGGAGGCGGTGAGTTGGAAGGTCTGCTCATCAAGGCAGGAGACGGTGAAATCGCCGATGATGCGGCCTTGGGGGCTGAGCATCGGGGTGAGCGAGATGCGGCCCGGTTGGGGGATGCGGCCGGCCATGATGTGATCGAGCCATGCGCGGGCATTCGGCCCGGTGACGCGGTATTTGCCGAAGTTGTGCACCTCGTTGATGCCCACGGCCTCGCGCACCGCTTTGACCTCGCGCGCTGTGGCCTCCCACGCGTTGGAGCGGCGGAAGGAGGGGGTTTCGTAGCGGGGTTCATCGCCCTGGGCGAAGTAGTTGGGCACTTCCAGCCCGTATTGGTGGCCCCAGACCGCGCCCATTTGATCGAAGATATCGTACATGGGGGTCTGGCGGAAGGGGCGCGCGGCGGGGAGTTCTTCGTTGGGGTAGGAGACCGAGAAGCGTTTTTGGTAGTTCTCGATCACCTTGGGGCGGGTGTAGCCCGGGGTGATCCAATCGCCGTAGCGGGCCACATCCATGGCCGAGACATCGCGTTCGCATTCGCCGTGGATCATCCATTGTGCCAGCATCAGGCCGACGCCGCCGCCTTGGGAGAACCCGGCCATGACGCCGCAGGCCGACCAGTAGTTGCGCAGGCCCGGCACCGGGCCGACCAGTGGGTTGCCATCGGAGGCGAAGGTGAAGGGGCCGTGGATCACGGATTTCACGCCTGCGCGTTCGAGGGCGGGGAAGCGTTTGTAGGCGAAGGTGATGCTGTCTTCGATCTTGTCGAAATCATCGGGTAGCAGTTCATGGCCGAAGTTCCACGGAGTGCCATCCACCGCCCAGGGGCGGCAGGGTTGTTCGTAAAACCCGATGCAAAGCCCGCGCCCTTCTTGGCGCAGGTAGCTTTCGCCAGCGGGGTCCATGACGTGGGGGTGTTCGCCGCCTGCGTCGATTATCTCCGCGATTTCAGGGACTTCTTCGGTGACGATATATTGGTGTTCCATCGGGTGGAGGGGCATATAGACCCCGGCCATGGCCCCGACTTCGCGCGCCCAGAGGCCTGCGGCATTGACCAGATGTTCGGCGTGGATGGTGCCTTTGTCGGTGACGATATCCCATGTGCCGTCGGGCCTTTGGTTGGTCTCGTGGACGTGGCAGTGGGTTTCAATGGTGGCGCCGCCCATGCGGGCGGCCTTGGCGTAGGCGTGGGTGGTGCCGGAGGGGTCGAGGTGGCCATCGAGGGGATCATAAAGCGCGCCGAGGATGCCATCGGTGTTGGTGACGGGCGCGATTTTGGCGATCTCTTCGGGGCCGACGATCTCGGTCTCCAGCCCCATGTAGCGGTGCTTGGCGCGTTCGGCGAGGAGCATATCGAAGCGGTCGCGGTTGTCGGCCAGCGTCACGCCGCCGACGTGGTGCAGCCCGCAGGAGAGGCCGGTGATTTCCTCCAACTCCTTGTAAAGTTTGATGGTATAGCCCTGAAGCGCGGCCATGTTGGTATCGCCGTTGAGGGTATGAAAGCCGCCTGCCGCGTGCCATGTGGAGCCTGATGTCAGCTCGGAGCGTTCGATCAGCATGACATCGGACCAGCCGAGTTTGGTCAGGTGATAGAGCACGCTGCATCCGACGACACCGCCGCCGATGACGGCCACACGGGTGGTGGTTTTCATGGGAGACCCCTCCTTTGGCTTGTTTCAGACAGACTGTGAGTCTGAGGCTGTGGCGCTTGTCATTTTGCGACAGGTTTTGTCGGAGATGGGGGCTGGTGAACCGAGGGCGCGCTCATCAGCCCTTACGGGCTTCTTCGCGAGGAGCGAAAGCGATGAGCGACCCTGTGCAAGCGGGGGTCGTGACGCAAAGCGAAAAATTCTGCCGCAAACAAATTGACCACTTGTATCACCGCGACCAAGAATGTCGGGAACCGGCAATACAAGCCCCACAAGCGGCGTAAATGTGCCCTTTAGCAACAATCAAGGGACCAGTTATGAAAACCCATGCACAGGCTGTCGTGATCGGCGGGGGCGTTATCGGATGCTCGATTCTTTACCACCTCACCAAGCTGGGATGGAAAGACGTGGTCCTGCTGGAGCGTGACGAGCTGACGTCGGGCAGCACATGGCACGCGGCGGCGAATATTCACGGGCTGCATGACAGCGCCAATATCAGCCGCCTGCAACACTATACCATGAACCTTTACAAGGAGCTGGAAGCCGAGACCGGCCAAAGCTGCGGCGTGTTCCAGCCCGGCAGCCTTTACCTGGCCCAGACCGAAGCGCGCGAGCATCAGTTGAAGCTACAGGCCGCCAAGGCGCAGCTTTATGGTATGAATTTTGCCGAGATCAGCCGCGAGGAGGCCGAGGAAAAGCATCCGCTGGTGAATTTCGATGGCGTCCGCTGCATCATGTGGGAGCCCGATGGCGGCAATGTGGACCCTTCGGGTGTGACCAATGCCTATGCGGTTGGTGCGCGTCAGAAGGGGGCGGAGATCTACCGCTTTACCCCTGTGACGGCCACCACGCAGCAGCCCGATGGAAGCTGGATCGTGGAAACGCCCAAGGGCAATATCCAGACGCAGTGGGTGATCAACGCGGCAGGCCTTTGGGGCCGTGAGGTGGCCAAGCTGGCAGGCATCGAAGTGCCGCTGCAACCCACCGAGCACCAGTATTTCGTGACTGAGACCATTGCCGAGATCGACGGCATGGACCGGCGGCTTCCGTCGGTCGCGGACCGGGACGGGGAATATTACCTGCGCCAAGAGGGCAAGGGGTTGCTCATCGGGGCCTATGAGCGCGACATGCGCTTTTGGGCCGAGGAGGGAACGCCCTTGGATTTCGCCCATGACCTTTTTGCCGATGATCTGGACCGGATCATGGAAAACGTGATGCGCGCCATGGACCGGGTGCCGCTGGCCGCCGAGGCGGGGATCAAGCGGGTGATCAACGGGCCGATGATCTGGAGCCCCGATAGCAACGTGATCCTTGGCCCGGTGCCGGAGTTGAGAAACTATTTCATGTGCGGCGGGATCATCCCCGGGTTCAGCCAATCGGCCGGTATGGGCCTGATGGTGGCGCAGTGGATTATCGAAGGGGAAATGCAATATGACATGTTCCCCTGGGATATTGCGCGCTTTGGCCTTTGGGCCAATGACCGGGACTTTGTGAAAGCCAAGGTGGAGGATGTTTATGCCCACCGCTTTGCCATTCATTACCCCAACGAGGAGCGCGAGGCGGGCCGCCCGCTGCGCACCCGCCCGGTGTACCAGATGCAAAAGGAGATGGGCGCGGTCTTTGGCCTGAACTATGGCTGGGAGCATCCGCAGTGGTTTGCCGAGGAGCCGGGGACGAAGGACACCAACGGCTTTACCCGGCAAAACTGGTGGGGGCCTGTCGGCGAGGAATGCAAGATGCTGCGCGAGCGGGCCGGGATCATCGACATTTCGAACTTCGCCAAATACCGCGTGAAGGGGCCGGGGGCGGAAGCGTGGCTCAACTCGGTCTTTGCCAACAATATGCCGAAAAGCGTTGGGCGGTCCTGCCTGACGCCGCTGATTTCGGTGCGCGGGGGCATTGCGGGCGATGCCACGGTGACGCGGGTGGCCGAGGACGAGTTTTGGATCGTCAGTTCGGGCATGGCCGAGCGCTATCACAAGCGGTTCTTTGACATGGTGCCCTTGCCCGAGGGGACGACATTCGAGAGCCACACCGAGGCGATGTGCGGCTTCAACGTGGCCGGCCCGAAAAGCCGCGAGATGTTGCAGCGTTTGACCAATGCGTCACTGGCGACCGAGGATTTCCCTTTCATGCGGTCGCAGCAGATCGAATTGGCGGGCGTCAAATGCCTTGCTCTGCGGGTGAGCTTCACCGGCGATCTGGGCTGGGAGCTGCATTGCGCGACCGAAGATCAGGAGCGTTTGTATAGCGCGCTGTTGGAGGCCGGGAAAGATTTCGGTGCCGGGCCGGTGGGCGCGCGGGCGCTGATGTCGATGCGGGTCGAGAAGGGCTATGGTTCGTGGAGCCGGGAATATTCGCCCGAGTACTACCCGCATGAGGTGGGTTTTGCGCCGCTGTGCAAGATGGACAAAGAGTTCCTGAACAAGGCGGCGGCAGAGAAGGCCATGGCCGAGCCCGCGCGCGAAGAGCTGGTCTTGATCCATCTGGACGAGGCGGATGTCAGCGCCTCGAACGCGGATGCCACGGGCGGTGAGCCGATCCGCGATGCGGATGGTGTGCCGGTGGGCCGTGTCACCTCGGGGACCTATGGGTATACTGTGGGGATGAGCCTTGCGCTTGGCTATGTGAAGGCGGGGACGGTCAAACCGGGCGATGCGGTACAAGTCATGGTGCTGGGCCAGCCGCATAAGGGCCGCATCCTGCATGAGCCGCCGTTCGACCCCAAAGGCGAGAAGCTGCGGGCCTGAACCGACGGGGTGGAGTTTCGGACCCGCGCCCCGGCGGTCGGGGTGCGGGATTAGTCCACCTCATTCTCAGAGGCCGAGCATTTGGCGGATGTCATCGGGGGTCTTGCCCATCGTGCGGTAAGTGGCGATGGCGCGGGCGTCGTCACGTTTGGCAAGGCGGCGGCCCTCATGGTCGCGGATCAACCGGTGGTGATGGTAGATTGGCGTTGGCAATCCGAGGAGGCGTTGCAGAAGCACATGGATCTGCGTGGCGGTGAAGAGGTCTTGGCCGCGGATCACATGGGTAATGACTTGGTCGGCATCGTCGCAGACCACCGAGAGGTGGTAGGAGGCGCCCATGCCGGGGCGCGCGAGGGCCACGTCGCCGACGGTTTGCACCATGTCTTGGGGGGTGATGGTGCCGGTTTCGCCGTCGGGGCCTTGGCCTGTTTCCGTGAAACTCAGGGGGGCTTGGAGGCGGGCCAGCGCGCGGGCCGTGTCGAGGCGCAGGGGGCTGTCGGGCATGGGGCCTGTTGGCGGGCTTTGGGGGCGGCAGGTGCCGGGGTAAATCAGCCCGTCAGGGCCATGCAAGGGCGCGCCTTCCTGCGGGGCGGAGGCAGCGGCGCGGATATCAGCGCGACTACATGAGCAAGGGTAGAGAAGCCCTTGATCCCAAAGGGAATTGAGGGCATCGCGGTATCGCGGCAGGCGGTCGGATTGGCGTAAGGCGGGGGTGGGCCAGTCAAGGCCCAGCCAGTGCAGATCGTCGTAGATCTGTGCCTCCCATTCCGGGCGGGAGCGGGATTGGTCGAGGTCGTCGATGCGCAGGTGAAAGAGACCGCCCGCTGTTTGCGCCATGTCATAGGCCGTGAGGGCCGAGAAGGCGTGGCCAAGGTGCAAGGGGCCGGTGGGAGATGGGGCGAAGCGGGTTATGAAAGTCATTTGAATTCAGTGGCTTCGCCAGTGGTCTTCATGCGGTTTCGGGGGCTTTGACGTGACCCAGCCAATCGGTCCAAGCCGCTTTGGCGCGATCGGTATAGGCCTTGTATCGGTCTTTGCGGCCGCGACGCCCGCCCTTGAGGCCCTCGACCGGGCGGAAGAGGCCGAAATTGACGTTCATCGGCTGAAACGTCTTGGCCTCGGCCCCGCCGGTGATGTGGTGGATGAGCGCGCCCATGGCGGAATCCTGTGGCACAGGCGGGGGTGTTTGGCCCAAGATCTCGGCGGCGGCCATGCGGCCCGCGAGGAGGCCCATGGCGGCGGATTCGACGTAGCCTTCAACGCCGGTGATCTGGCCGGCAAAGCGGATATGGGGCCGCGAGTGCAGGCGCATTTGATCGTCCAGCAGCGTGGGTGAGTTGATGAAGGTGTTGCGGTGAATGCCACCAAGCCGTGCAAAGCTGGCATTCTCAAGTCCGGGAATCATTTTGAAAACAGAGGTTTGCGCGCCATACTTCATCTTGGTTTGGAAGCCCACGATGTTGAAGAGCGTGCCAAGCGCATTGTCGCGGCGCAGTTGCACCACGGCCCATGGTTTGACATCGGGCTGATGTGGGTTGGTCAGGCCCACGGGTTTCATCGGCCCGTGGCGCAGGGTTTCGCGGCCGCGTTCGGCCATGACCTCGATCGGCAGGCAGCCGTCGAAGTAGCCTGCGGTTTCGCCTTCGTGAAATTCGGTTTTCTCGGCGGCGAGCAGGGCGTCGATGAAGGCCTCGTATTGGTCGCGGTCCATGGGGCAGTTGAGGTAGGCGGTGCGCTCTTCCTCGGTGTCGCCCTTGTCGTAGCGCGATTGCATCCAGGCTTTCGACATATCAATGCTGTCGTAGTAGACGATGGGGGCAATGGCGTCGAAGAAGGCCAGGGCCTCTTTCCCGGTTTCCTTGGCAATCGCCTGTCCAAGCCCTTCGCTGGTCAGGGGGCCGGTGGCGATGATCCAATGGCCATCAGTGGGCAGATCAGAGATTTCGCCGTAGTCAATCGTGACATTGGGGTGATTGCGCAGGGTTTGGGTGACGTCCTGCGCAAAGGGATCACGATCCACGGCGAGCGCTCCGCCTGCGGGCAGGCGGTGCTTGTCGGCGGTGTGCATGATCAACCCGTTGGCGGCGCGCATTTCCCAATGCAGCAGGCCCACGGCGTTTTGTTCATCATCATCCGAGCGGAAGGAATTCGAGCAGACCATCTCGGCCAGATCGCCGGTGCGATGCGCGAAGGTTTCGACCTTGGGGCGCATTTCGTGGATGACCACGGGCACGCCCATGTTCGCGGCTTGCCATGCGGCCTCGGACCCGGCCATGCCGCCGCCGATGATGTGAAGTGTCTTATCCATACCGCGCGATGTAGGCGATTGGCGAGCGTTTGGAAAGGGTCAGGAGGGGCCGGTGGTGCCGTTATCGACGGGCAGGCCGGAAGGGACGTTTAGCGGCGCGCCAAGGCGGCCCTTGGTCGAGATCGGGTCGGTCAGGGCGTGCAGGAAGGCGATGAGGGCGTCGATTTCGGACGTGCTGAGTGGGTCAAGGTCAATCGAGATGGCTTGCGAGATGGCCAAGATCTCGTCGAAATCCTGCATCGCGGGGTCAAGCGGACCCTCAAGCCCGTGATCGGGCAGGGTGGCCTTTTCCAGCCCGAGGTATTCGGCGAGAGCGGTTTCGGGATCAAGGTGGTGGCGGATCATATCGCCCAGATCGGAGTATGCCCCGGTATGGCCATAGGGGGCGGTGAGGGCGACATTGCGCAAGGAGGGCGTGCGAAAGCGGTAGCGGTCCTGTGCTTCGCCCGTGATATAGCCGCGGCCGTGGTCGGCATGCCCCTTGGGGCCATGGCCCTTGCCGGGGCCGATTTGGGGGATGCCCAAAGCGTGAAATTGGTGATCGGTTTGAAAGGGGCCCGCGTGGCAATTGGCGCAGCCCGCCTTGCCGTAAAAAAGCGACATGCCGCGCAGTTGGTCATTCGTGAGGGCGCTGTCGTCGCCCATCAGGAAGGCGTCAAAGGGGCTGTCGGTGGCGCGGAACTCATAAGCGATGAAGGCGGCAATCGCGCGGGCAATATCGGTAATGTGGATCGGCTCCTCGGCACCGTTGAGCCATTCGAAACGGCGGCGGTAGTCGGGGATCTGCGCAATGCGGGCGGCGATGGCCTGCCACGCGCCGGATTGACCTGTGATCTGGCCTTTTGCCACCAGATCGGCCACCGGATTCTCGCCGGGTTGCCCGGCCATTTCCTCGGGGGCGACCATGGGCATGAGGGCCTGCGCCGCGAGAAGGGGCAGGGGCCGTTCGAGGTGTTGCCCCTCGGGCAGGCGGATGCCGAAGCGTTGGGTCGGGTCCAGCTCGACCCGGCCATCGTGAAAGAGCCTCGTGAACTCCTGTGCGCCAAGGTTGAACAGCGCGGGCGCGTTGCGAGGGACCAGCGCATCAGGTGGGTTTTCGGGATTGGCCCGACGGGATTTTCCAAGGCCCTCGCCGCCTTCGCCGATATTGAGCGATAGGCCATCGGCACTGGCGTGGTCGGGATGATGGCAAGTGGCACAGGAGATGTTGCGATTGCCCGAGAGAATGGGGTCAAAGAACAGATCCCGACCAAGCAGGACAGAGGTGGCCCCGGGCGTTGGGAAGTCCGCACGGGTCGCCGGCTCGGGCAGATCAGCGGCCAGAGAGAGGCTGGCCTGGAGGGACATTATCCCGACGGCGACCCATGTACGCATGATGACAAACAACTTTCACATCACGCCCCCTGGGCACCCGTTTACCGGGTAAAAAACGCGCGGAAAACGTCAAATGTGGAAAAAATGAGGCGCGGAAATGGAAACACTGCCCCATTTCACGCGGCGTCGTCGTTCAGGCGGGGCTATTGGTCCCACTGCGGCGGGCGCTTTTCGAGGAAGGCGGCGATGCCCTCTTCGGTGTCGCGGTAGAGCATGTTTTCCACCATGACTTGCCCGGTATGGGCATAGGCTTGATCGAGTCCCATTTCCAACTGGTCATAGAAGGCGCGTTTGCCGATGCGCACGGCTGCGCCCAGTTTGCTGGCCACGGTTTCGGCCAGTTGGTTGGTGGCCTCGTCCAGGTCGTCCTGTGGCACGGCGCGGTTGATGAGGCCAAGGGCAAGCGCGCGGTCGGTGTCGATGAATTCGCCCGTCGTCAGCATCTCGAAGGCCTGCTTGCGGGGGATATTGCGCGACAGGGCGACCATGGGCGTGGAGCAGAAAAGCCCGATGTTCACACCGTTGACGCCGAAACGTGTGCCTTCGGCGGCCACGGCCATGTCGCAGCTGGCGACCAGTTGACAGCCTGCGGCAGTGGCGATGCCGTGGGGTTGGGCGATCACCGGTTGCGGCAGGTTGCGAATGGCGGTCATCACCTTGGTGCAGCGCGCGAAAAGATCGGCAAAATAGGCTTTGCCGCCATCTTCGGCTTGCCGGCCTTGGGTCATTTCCTTGAGGTCATGCCCGGCGCAGAAGGCCTTTCCGGCTCCGGCGATGATGACGACGCGGATTTTTTCATCCGCGGCCAGCGCCTCGAACTCATCGGAGAGCGCGGCGAGCATGGCGTCAGAAAGCGCGTTGAGTTTTTCGGGGTGGTTCATGGTCAGGCGGGCGATGGCGCCTGTGTCTTCCCGCTCAAGGATCGGCATCTTGTAACTCCTTCTGGCTTGTGGCCATTCTTAACGCTGATCAGGCAGGGAGGAAAGCATGGGCTTGCAGATGACCATCGAGGAGTTGGAGGCCTTCATCGCGGAGGTTTTTCCGCAGGTGGGCGGGGATTTCGTCGTCGAAGACTTGGGCGAAATGCGTATTCGCGTCCGTTTGGTGACGGCGGAAAAGCACCTGCGCCCCGGTGGTACGGTTTCAGGCCCTTCGATGTTCGCACTTGCGGATGTGGCTGTATACATGGCCGTTTTGGCGATGATCGGACCGCAGGCCTTGGCAGTGACCACCAATTGCAGCATTGATTTCATGCGCAAGCCTGAGGCGGGCAAGGATTTGATTGCCGAGTGCCGGTTATTGAAGCTGGGCCGGGTCTTGGCGGTGGGTGAGGTCTTGATGGTCTCGGACGGGGGCGAGGCCCCGGTGGCGCGGGCCAGCCTGACCTATTCGATCCCGCCGCGATAGGGCATCAGAACCACAGGCGGGGCTCAGCGATTTCGAGGGAGTTGCCTGCCGGGTCACGGAAATACAGGGAATGCGCGCCATTGGGCCAATCGAACTCGACCTCGGTCGGATGGCCAGCCGCTTCAAGGCGTTGTTTCCATTGGGTGATTTCATCTCGTGATGCGGCAAAGCATAGATGGCCGGGCCCCTCAGCGCCATGGGCGGGCACGGGCAGGCGTGCGTTGCTGGGGCCTTCCCGCGTGGCCTTTGGGTTAAAGATCAGAAGGATACAGCTGCCAACGCGATAGAATATGTGCCGCCCGTCAACGCGGGTGACCTCAGGTAGCCCTAGAACGTGTCCGTAGAAGTGGTCGGCGGCGGTGAGGTCTTCGGTGTAAAGGGCTGCTTCGAGCAAGGCCGAGAGGTTTGGTGCGTCAGGTAAGGACATGGCCCAAGTGTAGTCCGTTGGGTTGGCCTGTCGCAACCTGTGGATATCTGTCATAAAGCGGTAACAGAGCTGCGATAGCAAATCGCTAGATGTGCTGCTTATCGTGAGGCTTGTCAGCCGGAATACGCGATATATAGTAGCCTTTAGGAAGGGGCGGCGTGTCCCGCCCCGGAGCTTTAGACAGAGGCTGAGCCGGGCGGGAGACAGTTTGACCATGGATGGGGATTTCAGAACAGAGTTTGTCAGGGAGCCAGCGGCGCTCAAACAGCATCCGGCACTGGTGCTGAATGCCGATTACAGGCCCTTGTCGTACTATCCTTTGTCGCTTTGGCCGTGGCAGGATGCGGTCAAGGCGGCTTACCTTGATCGTGTTGATATCGTTGCAGAATATGACGATATCGTCCGAAGCCCGAGCATGGTGATACGGATACCGAGCGTGGTTGTCCTGCGAGATTATGTCAAACCCCAAAAGCGCGTGGCCTTCACGCGCTTTAATCTTTTTTTAAGGGATGAATTCCAGTGCCAGTACTGTGGGGCGAAGGGGGATTTGACCTTTGACCACGTGGTGCCGCGGGCCAGTGGCGGAATCACCAGTTGGGAAAACGTGGTCGCGGCCTGTAGCCCCTGCAATTTACGCAAGGGTTCCAAGAGCTTGCGGGCTGCGAAGATGGCGCTGCAAAAGCCACCCCGTGCGCCGGGGGCCGAGCAATTGCGCAACTTGGGCCGCAAGTTCCCGCCCAATCACCTGCACGAAAGCTGGCTGGATTTCCTCTATTGGGACGCGGAATTGGAAGCCTGAGGCGATTTTCGTACGAGTCGTACGCCTGACCCCCGATTTTCGTACGAAAATCCGGGGGTCCTGGAAACCGATCGTACGAGTCGTACGAAAATCCGGCTTAAAGATCGAGTTTGCCTTGCGCTGTCCGGTCTTCCTCGCGGGCGGCTTTTTTGAAGGTGTCGTCGCGGCGGGCGGGCAGGCGCACGGCGCGGTCACGAAGGTTTAACGCCTCTTCGATAGTCACGATCTGGATACGCGGCACGGGGTCAAACCCGTCCATCTCGAACTGGCCCGCTGCCGCCGCTTCGGAGATCATGGTTTTCTTGGGCTCGGTCAAAGTGAGGAAAATACCGATGTCAGCTTTTTCGCGTTCGATCACGCCGCGCAGATCGCGGATCATGCCGACGCCGACGTTATCGCCGTGGAAAAGGTGATTGCCCATGAGCCTGCCCCTTGCCGTCCTTGTGCCCTTTGGTCCGGCCCTTGGTGGCCGGTTTTCGTTAAAGCGTTTCGCAAAAAACCTGAATCACAGGTTTTTGCGAAATGCAGTGCTTGGCTTAATCGTTGCACGCGGTCCGACTTTAGCTGTTTCTCAGGTTAAAGGCGGGACGCTTTAAGGTCGAGTTCAAGGCGGAATGGCGGGGGCTGTCCATGGGAGATGGAGGCGACACGGCCCGGTAGAATGACCCGGCCACGAAAAAGGCGCCGCTGCCGGGGGCAGGGCGCCTTTGGTGTGCTTGCGGGGCGCGGAAGTCTTACGACTTGGCTTCGGCGGGTTTGGCCGGGGCCTGCGCTGGCGCTTGTGATTGCGCGCCGCCGCCCGATTTCTGGCCGCCCTTGGCGTTGAGCGGGTCATCCTGCCGTTGCACGGAGCCTTCGAAGTGGGCCCCGGATTCGATGGCGATGGTCTTGTGGATGATGTCGCCTTCGACGCGGGCGGTGGAGGTGAGGCGGACCTTGAGGCCGCGCACCCGGCCCACGATACGGCCATTGACCACGACATCATCGGCGATCACCTCGCCCTTGATGGTGGCCCCTTCGCCAACGGTCAGAAGGTGGGCACGAATGTCGCCTTCGATGGTGCCTTCGACCTGAATATCGCCGGTGGTCTTGAGGTTGCCGGTGATGTGCAGATCGGAGGATAGTACCGACGCGGGCGGTTTCGCCTTGGGTGCGGAGGCCTTGAATTCGGTGCTGGAGGACGCGCTTTGCGGCGCATCTGCCTTGGATTCGGGCGCTGCGGGTTTGGCGGCGTCACCTGCCTTGGGCGCGGGTTCGTTGATTTTGCTTTTAGAAAACATCGTTAGCAGCCTTGATATAGATCATTGGGTTGACGGCTTTGCCGCCCACGCGGACCTCGTAGTGTAGATGGGTCCCGGTGGATCGTCCAGTATTGCCCATAGCGGAAATTTTCTGTCCGCGCGAGACCCTTTGTCCCTTCTTCACGAAGAGTTTCGAATTGTGGGCGTAGCGGGTTTCGATGCCGAACTCGTGCTGGATTTTGACCAGACGGCCATAGCCCGAGAGCCAGCCGGCGTGTGTCACGACGCCATCGGCGGTGGCATAGATGGGTGTTCCGTGCGGCGCGGCGAAGTCGGTGCCCTTGTGCATCCGGCCCCAGCGCATGCCAAAGCCCGAGGTATAGCGGAAGTTGCCCTTGAGGGGCAGGGCGAAGGGGGCTTTTTGCGCCGCGATCCGGTAGAGGTTGAGTTCATCGAGCCCGTTGAGGATGCGGTTGGCGCGTTCGGCATCGGGCGAGGGGTCTTCGCCGCGGGTGGAGAAGCTGAGCGGCATCAGCGGGCCGCCTTGGCCGGAATAGCCCCGGCGCACGGTTTTCAGAAGGTCGTCGGTGTTCATGCCTGCGGCGCGGAACATCTTGTCGAGCGGTTCGACCGAGATGGTCATCGCCTCTTCCAGCTGGCGGAAGATCTGGTCGTTCTGGTCCTGAATGAGTTTCAGGCGCGAGGCCATTTCATCGGCTTCCAGCAGGGCGGTCTGGGCGTCTTCGCGAATCTGGTCGCGTTCGCGGGCGGTGTCCTGCAGGGCGGCGGCCAGAACGTTGAGCGTTCCGTCAGAGGCCGTTTTGCCGTTGCCGGTGTGCGCGGCCCCGTTGGTGTCTTGCAGTGCGACGGTCAGTTCTTCGGCCTCGTCGCGGGCGGTATCGCGTTCGGTCATCGCGGTGCGCAGGGTGGATTGAATGACCTCGATCCCGGTTTCCAACTCGCGCAGGCGGGTTTCGGAGGCGAGGAGTTCGGATTGCATGACCGAGATTTGCTTGAGCGCCGAATTGAAACGCTCTTGTGCCGCTGCGGCCTCTTCGGCGCGCTTGTCGCGTTCGGACGACAGGGCGTTGAGGCGCATCTCGTAGGTGCGCTGGTCGCGCTTGGCCTGTTCACGGAAGTTGCCCGCGCCGATCGAGTCCATCACCAGGATGGCGGTGGCGATGATCGCCCAGGCGACGATCGCGGAGGCACCGGCGAAGGCAAGAAGCTGCGAGCCGGGGCGGAGCCGGATGAAGCGTGTGTCTGTATCGGAGCGCAGGAAGACCCGGCGCTCGGGGAAATAGCGCTCCAGCAGCGCATGAAATTTGATAGCAAGTCGCGTGCGCACGAAGAATCTCGTCCCTTGTGTCCCTTTTCCCAACGGCCGGCGCATTCGTTATAATTTCAATTGGTCACATTTAGTGACCGCGCCTTGGCCCTAGTGCTTAGCCAGTGCTTAACCTTTGAGCAAGTTTTTTGGGCCTGTGATTCGCCAATTTCGGCGAGATGTGGCGTGAACGGCAAAAAATCGCCGATCTACAAAGGCTTGACCTATGCTTTTGCAGGGTTTGCTGCGGCATATTGACAGGAGTCAGGTGGCCAGA
Organism: uncultured Roseovarius sp.; assembly: GCF_913057115.1. GTDB lineage: Bacteria > Pseudomonadota > Alphaproteobacteria > Rhodobacterales > Rhodobacteraceae > Roseovarius. The sequence continues at coordinate 29,544 of NZ_CAJXNN010000011.1, read as the reverse complement.
GGCCAGTAGAAATCGGGCGGCAGGCCGGCCTCGGCGCGCTTTTCTTCGTTGAACGGGGGCTTGAGAGGCCCATGAAAGTAGCGTTTCACGAGCTCGTGAAAGACCTGCTTGGGGTCTTTTTCGTGACGTCCGCAAAGGAAGTGGAACCACTTCGAGCCATAGGCGACGTGACCGACTTCCTCGGCGTAAATGACCTTCAGGGCCTCGACGGTTTTGGCGTCGCCTGCCTTTTCGAAAATCTCGATCATGCCGGGGGTCACGTCCAGACCGCGGGCCTCAAGGACCATGGGCACCACGGCGAGGCGGCCCATGAAATCCTGAGCGGTATCTTCAGCCGCGCGCCACATGCCGGCGTGGGCGGGCAGGGCGCCGTAGTGGCTGCCATGTGCCTCCAAGCTGTCGCAGACGAGGTTGAAGTGCTTGGATTCCTCATCCGCCGATTTCACCCAGTCGTCGTAGAAGCCAATGGGCATGGGGGTGTCGGTGAAGCGCGCGATGATATCCCAGTGCAGGTCGACGGCGTTGAGCTCGATATGCGCCACGGCGTGCAGGATGGCGATGCGCCCCTGTGGGCTGCCGGGGCGGCGGCGGGGGACGTCGCGCGGATCCAGCAGTTCGGGCTTTTCGGGGCGGGCGGGGCGCAGGGGCGGGTCTGCCTGACCCAAGGGGATGCTTTCCCCGGCCTCGCGCGCCGCGAACCACGTGGCGGCGTGGCGGCGCGAGAGGGCGGTTTTTTCGCGGCCATCGGCGGTGGTGAGCACCTCCACCGCCATTTGTGCAAGCGTTTGGGTCATGCGGTGAGGTCTTTCAGGGCTTGCAGGACCTCCTCGGCGTGACCCGGCACTTTCACCTTGCGCCATTCGCGCGCGATGCGGCCCTCGCCGTCAATGAGGAAGGTGGAGCGTTCGATGCCCATGAAGGTTTTGCCGTACATCTTCTTTTCCTTGTAGACGCCATAGGCCTCGCAGACCTCATCTTCGGCGTCCGACAGAAGCGGGATGCCAAGGGAATGCTTGTCGCGGAATTTGTCGTGCTTGGCGACGGTATCCTTGGAAATCCCCATGACATGGGCGCCGAGGGCCTGAAATTCCCCGTGCATTTCGGTGAAGGCGATGGCCTCCTTGGTGCAGCCCGAGGTATCATCGCGCGGGTAAAAGAAGAGAACCACGGGCGCGGGGCGCAATGACGACAGCGTGACAGTGTCGCCGCCATCGCGCGGCAGGGTGAAATCGGGGGCCAATTGGGTGCTGTTGGTCATGGGATATCCTTGTTATGTGCGGTCCGCGGTTTCATATTAGGGCTGTCAAGGCCAGAAAAAAGGACAAGCCAGCAGGCGGGAGCAGGGCCTGTGCGGTCGGATCATATGAGCGAAACTGAGGACATCAAGCCACCACGCCGACGCGGGCGGCGGGTGATGCTTTGGGTGCTGGCGGCACTGGTGGCGCTGCTGGTGGCCTTTGGCGTTGCGGCCATGGCCTTGGTGGGCACGCAGGTCAGTGCGCCGGAATGGCTACGCACGCGGATCACCGACCGGATCAATGCCGACACGGGCGATTTGCAGCTTGCGCTTGGAGATATGTCGATCGTCGTTGAGGACGATTGGGTGCCGCGCCTGAGCCTGCGCGAGGTGGCGGTGCGCGATGCCAGCGGCCAGACGTTGGCGAATTTGACCGATGTGCAAGGGGCCTTTGCCTTGCAGCCCTTGATGCGTGGAGAGGTGCGGCCCGGGGTGATAAGCGTGTCGGGCGTGCAGGTCACGCTGCGGCGCAGTGTGGATGGCGGCTTGGGTGTGAGCCTTGGCGAGGCCGCCACCCCGGCGGTGGAAGAGGCGCCCAGCATGGCCGCCCTTTTGCAGCCGCTGGAAGACCTTTTGCGCGAACCGCATTTCGCGTCGCTGACACGGGTCGAGGCGCGCAACATGACCCTGCGCTACGAGGATGCGCGCGTGCAGCGGGCCTGGACCGTGGACGGTGGGCGGCTGACGCTGGAGCGTGACGGCGACGATTTGCAGGTCAGGGGAGATTTCGTGCTGCTGGGAGATCGCGCCTATGCCACGACGCTTGCGGTCAACTATGGGGGCACCATGGGCGATACGGAGGCGAGCTTCGGCGTTCGTTTCGAAGACATGCCGGCCCGCGACATCGCTGGGCAATCGCCTGCCCTGACATGGCTTGAGGCTTTGGACGCACCGATTTCCGGGGCGTTGCGTGCTTCGGTTGCCGAAGACGGGCGGCTTGGGCCGCTCAACGCCACCTTGCAGATTGGCGCGGGGGTGTTGCAGCCCACCGAGGCCACCAAGCCGCTGCCGTTTTCCAGTGCGCGCAGTTATTTCACCTATGATCCCGTCCGGCAGGTGATGCGATTTGACGAGGTCAGCGTCGAAAGCGACTGGGTGAGCGCAAGAGCCGAGGGGCAGGCCTATCTTGTGGGGATGGAGAGCGGCTGGCCCAATGAGCTTCTGGGGCAATTGCAGATCAGCCGGATCAGTGCCAACCCCGCCGGATTGTATCCCGCGCCGGTGGAACTGGAGCAGGTGGCCATGGACCTGCGGCTTGAGATGGAGCCGTTCCGCCTGAGCCTTGGGCAAATGAGCCTTGTGGATCAGGGGCAGCACCTTGTGCTGCGCGGTGAGGTAGAGGCCGAGCAAGACGGTTGGAACCTTGCCGTGGACGGCGAGATGGATGGGCTGACGCCTGCGCGCCTGTTGGAGCTTTGGCCGCAAAGCGTGAAGCCCAAGACGCGCGGCTGGATCGAGGAAAACGTGCGCGAGGCGCAGTTGCAGAACATTCAGCTTGCGGTGCGGTCCTTGCCGAAAAGTCGGCCCGATCTGTTCCTGGGATTCGATTACGAAGGGCTCAAGACCCGCTTCATCAAGGAGGTGCCGCCGATCGAGGCAGCCTCGGGACATGCCTCGCTTTATGATGATCGCTTCGTGATCATGGCGGACAGTGGTTTCGTTCAGGCGGCCGAGGGTGGGCGGATCGACATTTCCGGCACCAGTTTCGAAGTGCCGAACGTGTCGATCAAGCGCGGCCCGGCGCGTACGCGTCTGAACCTTGATAGTACAGTGACAGCCGCCTTGTCGCTTTTGAACGAAGAGCCGTTTCGCTTTTTGGACAAGGCCGGGCGACCCGTGGCCCTGGCCGATGGGCGGGCGGTGTTGGAGGGGCAGTTGGATTTCCTGCTCAAGCCCGGACTGAAACCCGACGAGGTGGCGTTTGACGTTGGCGGCACCCTGCGGGATGTGCGCAGCGAGGTCTTGGTGCCCGGGCGGGTCCTTGCGGCGACGCAGCTTGAGGTGCGCGCACAGAACAGTGGCTTGACCGTTGGTGGCGAAGGGCGGCTTGGCCGGGTGCCGGTGAATGGCACCTACAAGGCGGCGCTGGGCCCTGATGGGGGCGGCGAGGCGCGCGTGGAAGGCTGGGTGGAGCTTTCGGAGCGCTTTGCCGATGAGTTCAATATCGGCTTGCCGCCCGGAAGCCTGTCGGGGGCGGGGCAGGCCGATGTTGTGATTGATTTCGTGAAGGGGCAGCCGGGGCGTTTCGAACTGACTTCGGACCTTGCCGGTGTGGGGCTGAGCCTGCGGCAACTGGATTGGAGCCTGTCGCCGGGCGCGCAAGGCAGCTTGGAGGTTAGTGGTAGCTTGGGGACACCGCCGGACCTGAGCCGGGTGGCCTTGCAGGCGGCGGGCCTGACCGCCGAGGGGCGCGTTACCCTGCGGCCCGATGGCCAGTTGGAACGCGCGAGCTTTGACACGGTCCGGGTGGGCACATGGCTGAATGCGCCGGTGGATCTGATCGGGCGGGGGGCAGGCGTGGCCCCGGCGGTTCAGGTGCGGGGCGGGACGATTGATTTGCGTCAGACCTCGCTTACCGGTGACGGCAGCGGCGGGGGCGGACAGCGGCGCGAGGGCGGGCCTGTGGCGCTGTCATTGGACCGCTTGCAGATATCGGACGGCATCGCGCTGACCGAATTCCGCGCGGAATTGGACATGCGCCGTGGGGCGGATGGCAATTTCTTTGGCAAGGTGAATGGCGGTGCGCCCATTCGGGGACGCGTGGTGCCGCAGCGGGGGCGAAGCGCGTTCCGTATTCAATCGGACAACGCGGGTGGCGTTTTGGGGTCGGCGGGATTGCTCAAGCAGGCGCGCGATGGATCGCTTGATCTGGTGCTGGCCCCTGCGCAGGCGGCGGGGACCTATAATGGGCAACTGACGGCCGCCAACCTGCGCTTGAAGGATGCACCGGCGCTGGCGGCTCTGCTCAATGCAATGAGCGTGGTGGGATTGTTGGAGCAATTGGACGGTGAAGGCATCCATTTCAGCGAGGTGGATGCGCGTTTCCAGTTGTCGCCGGAGCGGGTGACACTGTACTCGGGCAGCGCTGTGGGCGCCTCGATGGGGATTTCCATGGATGGCTATTATTTCATGCAGAGCGGGCAGATGGATATGCAGGGGGTTATCTCGCCGTTTTACCTGATCAATGGGATTGGCGGGCTGTTCACCCGGCGCGGCGAGGGCCTTGTCGGGGTGAATTACGAATTGACCGGGCAGGCGGCGAACCCACGGGTCAGCGTGAACCCGCTGTCGGTGTTCACTCCCGGCATGTTCCGCGAGTTGTTCCGCCGTGCGCCGCCGCGGCAAAACGGTGGACAACAAGGCGCGCCGCAGCGAGAAGAGCGGCAATAGCAAGGTAGGATCCAAGGGGTCGGGCAGTGAAACTAAGCGATTTCGATTTCGATTTGCCGGAGCGGCTGATCGCCACGCGGCCGGCGCGGCCACGCACCTCGGCGCGGCTATTGGTGGCCAATGGGGGGCAGATTGTTGATTCGGTGGTGCGCGACTTGGGCCAATTCCTGCGCCCGGGCGATCGGCTTGTGTTGAACGACACGGCGGTGATTCCGGCCCGGCTGTCGGGTGTGCGGCGGCGTGAGGGCGCGCAGGGGCAAACCGAAGCCAGGATCGAGGTGACGCTGCTGGAACCGGGGCCGGAGGGCACTTGGTCGGCGATGGTGAAACCCCTCAAGAAGCTGGCCGAGGGGGAGGTTGTGCACTTCGGCGCCGAGTTGCAGGCCACCTGCGAGGCCAAGCGCGAGGGGCAGGCGATCTTGCGGTTCAACCTAGAAGGCGAGGATTTTGATGCGGCATTGGATGCCGCCGGGGCCATGCCCCTGCCGCCCTATATCGCGGCCCGCCGCGCGGCTGACGCGCAAGATCGCGAGGATTACCAAACCGTCTGGGCGCGGCATCCCGGGGCCGTGGCGGCGCCGACGGCCTCGCTGCACTTCGACGATGCGCTTCTGGCTGGCTTGCGCGATATGGGCGTAGGGTTCAGCCATGTGACCCTTCATGTGGGCGCCGGGACGTTTTTGCCGGTCAAGGTCGAGGACGTGACGACCCACAAGATGCATGCCGAATGGGGCCGGGTGAGCGAGGCGGCTGCGCGGCAGATCGCCGAGACCAAGGCCAATGGCGGGCGCGTGATCCCGGTGGGGACGACCGCACTGCGGCTGATCGAAAGCGCGGCCCGGGATACCGGCGAGATTGCCGCGTGGGAGGGGGACACCGATATATTCATTTACCCCGGGTTCGATTTTCGCGTCACCGATGCGCTGATGACCAATTTCCACCTGCCGAAATCCACGCTGATGATGCTGGTCAGTGCCTTGATGGGGCAGGACAGGGTGTGGCAGATTTACGATCATGCGGTCCGCGAGGAATACCGCTTTTTCAGTTACGGCGATGCCTCGCTCTTGATCCCGGACTGATGCAGACAGGGGAAAGGTGATGCAGGAAAAACATGCGGCATGGGTGTTGCGCGGGGTGATCTGGGTGCTGTTGCTTGTCAGTTTCATTCTGATCATGACGGGCAGCAACAACGCGGGGATGCTTTTGGCCGGGGTGAGCCTGATTTTCAATCTGGCCTTGCAGCGCGACTCTGTGCGCAAGCCCTTGATCGCGATGTTGACCGGCCAATCCAAGGAATGAGCCCGCGACGGGGGGGCAGCACCTAATTTGCTGAGCATGGCGGGCATGGGTGGTTGAACGCTACGTCAGCTTCTGGCAGCGATGAAAGCGACATTGGGTGAGTCGGGATTGGCCGGCCAACACGCCTTTGATGCTGCTACTCACGCGGCGAGGGTGACAGGAGACCGGTGATGATCAAGGTTCTGGCGAGTTCTTGGGCGCTTTTGCTCGGCATGATGCTCTTGCAGGTTGGCAATGGCCTGCAAGGCACGCTGTTGGGGGTACGCGGCCAGCTTGAAGGCTTTTCCACTTTCTCGATGTCGGTGGTCATGTCGGCCTATTTCGTCGGTTTCCTGTTCGGGTCACGCATGGCGCCGGAGATGATCCGGCGCGTTGGGCATGTTCGGGTCTTTGCGGCGCTGGGCTCGCTTATCTCGGCGGTTCTGATCCTTTACCCGGTGGCGACACACCCCATTGCGTGGATGGCGGGCCGGGTGTTGATCGGCTTTTGTTTTTCGGGTGTTTACGTGACGGCTGAAAGCTGGCTGAACAATGCCGCCACCAATGAAACACGGGGACAATCCCTGTCGCTATACATGATCGTGCAGATGGTGGGCATCGTCTCGGCACAGGGAATCATGGTTCTGGCGGACCCTTCGGGCTTTATCCTGTTCATCATCCCGTCGGTGCTGGTGTCGATTGCCTTTGCGCCGATTTTGCTGTCGATCAGCCCGACGCCTGCATATGGCACGACCAAGCCGATGAGCCTGATCCAGATCATGCGCATTTCGCCCTTGGGTTGCGTTGGCATGTTCCTGTTGGGGGGCGTGTTTTCGGCGCAGTTCGGTATGGCGCCGGTTTTCGGCGCCGAGGCGGGATTGAGCGTTGGGCAGATCTCGGCATTCGTATCGACCTTCTTTATCGGAACCCTGGTGCTGCAATATCCTATCGGCTGGTTGTCGGACCGGATGGACCGTCGGATATTGATCCTTGGCTGTGCGGTGATCGGCGGGCTTGGGGCCTTGGTGGGCTTTGCCCTGAGCGGGTATTTCGTGATGCTTCTGATTGCGGGCCTGATGATCGGCGGGGTGTCGAACCCGCTTTATGCGCTGCTGATCGCCTATACGAACGATTTTCTGGATTTTGACGACATGGCCGCGGCCTCGGGCGGGATGGTTTTCATCAACGGCCTTGGCGCGGTCACCGGGCCGCTTTTGACCGGGTGGATCATGGGCGTGATCGGGCCACGCGGGTTTTTCCTGTTCATCGCCGCCTTGCTGCTGGCGATGGCGGGCTATGCCGCCTACCGGATGACACAGCGGGCTGCGCCGTCGGTCGAGGATACCGAAAGCTATGCGCCGGTTGCCTTGGGGGCCACGCCGATGGCGGTGGAGTTCGCGCAGGAATACGCGATCGAGACGGCACAAGAAGAAGCAGCTTTGGAGGAGGAGGCCAATACACCGTCGTGATGGCGCTAACGTCACGCGGGATGTTGGAAGTGTAGCAATTCGTTACTGTTCTTTAACAATAACATGCAGTTAACCTTTAAGTAACAGTTTTGCTACGCGCATGGGCGAATGAGGAGAGACCTATGATCGCGCCTGAAGATGTACTGAGTTTCTGGTTGGACGAGATCGGCCCAAAGGGTTGGTACGATGTCTCGGAGGAATTGGATGCGACCATTCGCGAGCGGTTCATGGCCGCTTGGCAGAATGCGCAGGATGGGGCCTATAGCCTGTGGCTGACCTACCCCAGCGGCACCTTGGCCTATATCATCCTGATGGACCAGTTCCCGCGCAACATGTTCCGGGGCGAAGGGCGTGCCTTTTCCACGGATCGGCCCGCGCTGGCGGCGGCGAAGGCGGCGATCAACCGCAAATGGGACCTGCGGATTGACGAGCCCGCGCGACAGTTTTTCTACCTGCCGCTGATGCATTCGGAAAACCTTTGCGATCAGGAGCAATGCGTGCGCCTGATTTGTGAGCGGATGCCGGAGAGCGGCGAGAGCAACCTGCTTCATGCAAGGGCGCATCGCGAGGTGATCCGCCTGTTTGGGCGCTTTCCTTACCGAAATGCGGCGCTTGAGCGGCACTCGACAGGGGCGGAAACGGACTATGTTGCCAAGGGTGGATATGGAGAGACACTGCGGCAATTGCAGGAGGTCAAGGCGGCCTGAGCCACGTGTCTGGCTCCGACAGGATGATGCGCATCCACGCCCCTATGGTTTTCATTTCTTGCAGCGCCCCCGGAGTCGGGGGCGTTTTGCGTTTGAGTGCGTTTAAGAAAATCCTGCGTTATCCCAAGGGGTTGCATGGAGGGTATGGGGCAATTGGTGGCAGGCGCGCTTTGCTGCGTTGTTATGATTTGCCAGATAGTTTAATGTCAAACTAAATTTTTGGACGGAGGCCATGATGGCATCGAAGAGCTTTGACATGATCGTGATTGGTGCGGGGCCAGGGGGCTATGTGGCCGCCATCCGGGGCGCGCAACTGGGTCTGAGCGTGGCCGTGGTGGAGCGCGAACACATGGGCGGGATTTGCCTGAACTGGGGCTGTATCCCCACCAAGGCGATGCTGCGATCCTCGGAAGTGTTCCACCTGATGCACCGCGCCAAGGAGTTCGGCCTGAAGGCCGAGGGCGTGGATTACGATCTGGACGCGGTTGTCAAACGCTCGCGGTCTGTGGCCAAGCAGTTGAATTCCGGCGTTGGTCACTTGCTGAAGAAGAACAAGGTTACCGCCATCATGGGCGAGGCGACGATCCCGGCCAAGGGCAAGGTGAGCGTCAAGACCGAGAAGGGCACCGAGGAACTGGAGGCCAAGCATATCGTGCTGGCCACCGGTGCGCGGGCGCGTGAATTGCCGGGGCTGGAGGCCGATGGCGAACGGGTCTGGACCTACAAGCACGCGCTGGTGCCGCCGCATATGCCCAAGAAGCTACTGGTCATCGGGTCGGGTGCGATCGGGATCGAATTCGCCAGCTTCTATAATACCTTGGGGGCGGAAACGACCGTGGTCGAGGTGATGGACCGTATCCTGCCGGTGGAAGATGCCGAGATTTCCGGCATGGCCAAGAAGGCCTTTGAAAAGCAGAAAATGAAGATCATGGAAAAAGCCATGGTCAAGCAGTTGGACCGTGGCAAGGACAAGGTGACCGCCCATATCGAAGTGGGTGGCAAGGTGGAAAAGCACGACTTCGACAGCGTGATTTCGGCCGTGGGCATCGTGGGCAATACCGAAGGGCTGGGCCTTGAGGATTTGGGCGTCAAGGTGGACCGCAGCCATGTGGTGACCGACGAATTCTGTCGCACCGGTGTTGATGGCGTTTATGCCATCGGCGATGTGGCAGGCGCGCCGTGGTTGGCGCATAAGGCCAGCCATGAAGGTGTCATGGTCGCCGAGATGATCGCGGGTGGGCATCCGCACCCGGTGAAGCCCGAAAGCATTGCCGGTTGCACCTATTGCCATCCGCAGGTGGCCAGCGTGGGCCTGACCGAAGCGCAGGCGAAAGAGGCGGGGCACAAGATCAAGGTGGGCCGTTTCCCCTTCATCGGCAACGGCAAGGCGATTGCGCTTGGTGAGCCCGAGGGCATGATCAAGACGGTCTTTGACGAGAAGACCGGCGAACTTCTGGGCGCGCATATGATCGGGGCCGAGGTTACGGAATTGATTCAGGGCTATGTTGTCGGCCGCCAGTTGGAGACCACGGAAGAGGACCTGATGAGTGCCGTCTTCCCGCACCCGACGCTGAGCGAGATGATGCATGAAAGCGTGCTGGATGCCTTTGACCGGGTGATCCATATTTGAGCGCGGGTGATGGGGGCGCTGCCCCCGATGTTGAAAATCGTTGATTTTCAACACCTCCCCCGGGATATTTATAAACAGAAGAAGGGGTGGGTTGGTCCTGCCCCTTTTTGATGCGCGCTTGGAGGGCTTATGGGCAGTGTGAACCGGATTGTGATGCAGCGGACCTCAAGGCGGTGGCTGGAGGCATTGCCATTGTCGCAGATGGCGGCGGCGGAGATTTCCGGCAAGCACGGGCAGCGCTATGAGTTCAAAAGCTATGAGCGGTTCCGGTTTCCCAAGTATGACATTTGCGCGGGGCCTTTCGAGGATGCGGACGGGCAGCTGCGCAAGTTTGACATTATTCTGGCCAATCAGGTGTGGGAGCATCTGGACCGGCCTTATGCCGCGACGAAAAACGTGCGCAATATGCTGCGCAAGGGCGGGTATTTCTGGGTCGCGGTGCCGTTTTTCATCCCCTATCACGGCGCGCCGGTGGATTGTTCGCGCTGGTCGGCGCGGGGGTTGAAGAACCTGTTGATCGAAGCAGGCTTCGAGGCCGACAAGATCAAATCGCGCCAGTGGGGCAACCGGATGGCGGCGCTGCGCAATTTCGAGGAGCCCTGGCCGCCGGAGTATGACCGCGAGCGTGATGACCTTGAGAATGACCCGGATTTTCCGATCTGTGCCTGGGCCTTGGCGGAGAAATAGACGCGATTCATCATGTTCGCGCTATGTTCGCATTTTCGACTTGGACGACTCGGATGCATCGCCTATCTGTTAACCACCGTTGACGGGGGACCAGATGGCCGAGTTGAAGAACATCGAAGTGCGCGGGGCGCGGGAGCATAACCTCAAGGGGATCGACGTTGATATCCCGCGCAATGAATTGGTGGTGATCACCGGGCTGTCGGGCTCGGGCAAATCCTCGTTGGCGTTTGACACGATCTATGCCGAGGGGCAGCGGCGCTATGTCGAGAGCCTCAGTGCCTATGCGCGGCAGTTTCTGGACATGATGGAAAAGCCGGATGTGGACCACATCAGCGGCCTTTCCCCTGCGATTTCCATTGAGCAGAAGACTACCAGCAAGAACCCCCGGTCGACCGTTGGCACGGTGACCGAGATTTACGACTATATGCGGCTGCTTTTTGCCCGGGTCGGCACGCCCTATAGCCCGGCAACCGGCAAGCCCATCGAGGCCCAGCAGGTTCAGGATATGGTGGACCGGGTGATGGCGATGGAGGAGGGCACGCGGGCCTATCTGTTGGCCCCCATCGTGCGCGACCGCAAGGGCGAATACCGCAAGGAGATGCTGGAGCTGCGCAAGCAGGGGTTTCAGCGGGTCAAGGTGGACGGGGCCTTCCACGATCTGGACGAGCCGCCGGTGCTGGACAAAAAATACCGCCATGACATTGACGTGGTGGTGGACCGGATTGTTGTGAAAGAGGGGTTGGAAACCCGTCTGGCCGATAGTTTCCGTACCGCTTTGGATTTGGCCGATGGGATTGCCATTCTGGAAACCGCGCCGAAAGAGGGCGACCCGGAGCGGCATACGTTTTCGGAGAATTTCGCCTGTCCGGTGAGTGGTTTCACCATTCCAGAGATCGAGCCGCGCTTGTTTTCCTTCAACGCGCCTTTCGGGGCCTGCCCCGAATGTGATGGCTTGGGCGCGGAGTTGTTTTTTGATGAACAACTGGTGGTGCCGGATGCCACGCTGAAGGTGAGCGACGGGGCGATTGCGCCGTGGCGGAAGGGGAAAAGCCCCTATTTCCTGCAAACCATCGAGGCGATCGCCAAGCATTACGAATTTGACCGCAACGCGCGGTGGAAAGACCTGCCCAAGCATGTGCAGCAAGTGTTTTTGTATGGCTCGGGCGATGAGGAAATCCAGTTCCGTTATGATGAGGGCGGGCGGGTTTATCAAGTCAGCCGCAGCTTCGAGGGGGTCATTCCCAACATGGAGCGGCGCTATCGCGAGACCGATAGCAACTGGATTCGGGAAGAGTTTGAGCGCTATCAGAACAACCGGCCCTGCGGGGCCTGCGGCGGCTATCGCCTGCGTGAGGAGGCCTTGGCGGTGAAGATCGCGGGCCTGCACGTGGGGCAAGTGGTGCAGATGTCGATCCGGGAAGCCTATGAATGGTGCGCAGGCGTGCCCGAGGCCCTGACCAAGCAGAAGAATGAGATTGCCACGGCGATTTTGAAGGAAATCCGCGAGCGACTGGGGTTCTTGAACAACGTTGGGCTGGAATACCTGACCCTGAGCCGCAATGCCGGGACGCTGTCGGGCGGCGAAAGCCAGCGGATCAGGTTGGCGAGCCAGATTGGCAGCGGGTTGACCGGGGTTTTGTATGTGCTGGATGAGCCGTCGATTGGGTTGCACCAGCGGGATAACGGGCGGTTGCTGACCACGCTGCAAAACCTGCGCGATCAGGGCAATACGGTGATCGTGGTGGAGCATGACGAGGAGGCTATTCGCACCGCCGATTATGTCTTTGACATTGGTCCCGGGGCCGGGGTGCATGGGGGCCAAGTGGTGAGCCACGGCACGCCCGAGGCGGTGGCCAATGATGCCAATTCGGTGACCGGGCAGTATCTTTCCGGTGTGCGCGAGATTGCCGTTCCGGCGACGCGGCGGAAGGGCAACAAGAAGAAGCTGAGCGTGGTGAAGGCCACGGGCAATAACCTGAAAAACGTTACCGCCGACTTCCCGCTGGGCAAGTTTGTTTGTGTGACGGGGGTGTCGGGCGGCGGCAAATCCACCCTGACGATTGAAACCCTGTTCAAAACGGCCAGTATGCGCCTCAATGGGGCGCGGCAGACGCCTGCGCCTTGTGAAACGATCAAGGGGTTGGAGCATCTGGACAAGGTGATCGACATCGACCAGCGGCCGATCGGGCGCACGCCGCGATCAAACCCGGCGACCTATACCGGGGCCTTTACGCCGATCCGTGATTGGTTTGCCGGTTTGCCCGAGGCCAAGGCGCGGGGGTACAAGCCGGGCCGGTTTTCCTTCAACGTGAAGGGCGGGCGGTGCGAGGCCTGTCAGGGTGATGGGGTCATCAAGATCGAGATGCATTTCCTGCCTGATGTCTATGTCACCTGCGAGACATGTCAGGGCGCGCGGTACAATCGCGAAACACTGGAAATTCAGTGGAAAGGCAAGAGCATAGCCGACGTTCTTGATATGACGGTTGAAGACGCGCAGGAGTTTTTCAAGGCGGTGCCGAGCATCCGCGAGAAGATGGATGCGCTGTGCCGTGTGGGCCTTGGATATATCAAGGTGGGTCAGCAGGCGACGACGCTTTCGGGCGGTGAGGCGCAGCGGGTGAAGCTCTCGAAGGAATTGGCGAAACGTTCGACTGGGCGGACGCTATATATTCTGGATGAGCCGACGACGGGGCTGCATTTCGAGGATGTGAAGAAACTTCTGGAAGTGCTGCATGAGTTGGTGGAGGCGGGGAACACGGTCGTGGTGATCGAACATAACCTCGACGTGGTGAAAACCGCCGATCATATCATCGACATTGGCCCGGAAGGCGGCGATGGCGGTGGTGAGATCGTCGCCAACGGCACGCCTGAGGAGGTGGCCGAGGTGGGGCGGAGCCATACCGGGCGGTATCTCAAGGAGATGCTGAGCCCCAAGAAAGTCGCGGCGGAATAGGGGTTATCCGGGGTTCTTCACCTCGATGAGCCCGTATTTCAGGAAAAAGAGCCAAGCGCGTTCGACCGTCAGCGGATTGAGGTTGAGGGCTTGGGCCACGGCCTGTGCATCGGTGCCGGTGTCGCCTGCGGCTTGAATTGCGTCCAAGACCCGGTGAAGGGTGTCTGGCTTTTCGAACATCTGTCCGATTTTGACGTGCCGGCGGGCGGTCAGGATTTGGCTGAGTGCTGTGCCATTCCCGGTTGCCACTGCCCAACAGACGCCGGGATTGGCGATCTTGGTTGGATAGCTTTGAAACAGGTCGGTGGGCGCGGGGGCCATGGGCATGGGGCGCGGAGCCTGTTGCGTTGCCTTGGCATGGGCGCGGCGCATGGCGGATTGTTCGGACCAGAGGTCTTGCATCCGCGGGATGATATTGGCCCAGTCGTAGACGTCCAGCGCGCGTTTTTGCCCGGCCTTGCCCATGGCCTTGCGCTTGGTCTTGTCCTTTGCCAGCGTCACGATGGCCTCGGTCAGGGCGGGTAGGTTGATTTCGGTCATGGCCGAGAGGTTGTTGCCGTATTGCGCATAAGACAGGCCACCGTGGTGGTAGCGCCACGCTTCGGGTCGGGTATGGCGGGGGCCAACCGTTTGGGTGGGGATGCGGATGCCCACGTCTTCGGTCACCGTGTCGCGCATGCCGTCCCAGTCGGAGGTGATGACGGGCAGACCGGCGGCCATGGCCTCGATCGGGGCGAGGCCGAAGGTTTCCTGGATATTGTCGATGGGGAAGGTGAAGATATCCGCGCCCGAAAGGGTCTCGGACCGCGCCGTGGCATCGGCCCCGTCGAGGTGGGTGTAGCTGACCGAGGGCATGAGGGCCTTGGCGCTGTCCTCGAAGGCCTTTTGCGAGTAGTCATCGGCGTAGATGCCGCAAGCCAGAAAATGCAGGCGTTTGCCCTTGGGCAGTTGCGCCTGTGCGCGTTCCAAGGCGATGAACAGCGGGGCGGGGTCGAATTTTCCGTAGGGCAGGAGGCGCGAGAGGGTGGCGACGACGATGTCGTCGGCTTTCCAGTTCATACGCTTGCGCAGGCGCGCACGGGCCTTGGCGTCATGGGCGAAGTCATCGCAGTTGATACCCAAGGGGATCACGGGCATGAGGGGGCGTGGGGGGACTTGGCCAAAGCGTTGGCGCAGGTGTTCATCGGCCAGTTCGATGTTGCGCAGAGTGGCGGTATGCACGGCCTTGGAGGTGCAGATCACCGCATCCCAAGGCGCTTGCGGTGCGGCGCGCAGATCGTGAAAGCCCTGCATCACGGCTTGGGTCGCGGTGGTGTGGGTCACGCCGCAAATGGAATAGGCCGCCATGCCGAAATGCTGCCGCTTCCAACATTCGGCGGCGTAATTGGGCGCGGGAAAGTAGAGCGTTTCCACCGGGGCCATCTTGAGCGGTGCGCCAATCAGGGCGGCACGGTGCGGGATGTCGCGTGTGGTGGCGGATTTCAGGTGCTTCGCAAAGCCTTCGGCCCCCTTTGACCCATGCGAGAGCGAGACGAATTCAGCCACATCGGCGTGGCGAAAAAAGCCCTTGAGGAAGGAGGCCCCGGCGACGCGGCGGCCATTCATGCCTTTTGCGTCGGGGTCATAACCGTCGTCGGCGTACCAGATGGCAGCGTTGCGGGCGTGATCAGCCATGGCGGGTCATCCAGAGCCAAGGGGTGGGGCCAGCGCGCCATTCCCACAGGGCGATGGCGCGGTCCAGATCGCTGAGCCGGTCCATCCATGCGGGCAGGGTGCTGCTGTCGGTGGCGCGGCCAAGGCGGGTGATTTGGTGGGTCATTTCGAAGCGCTTTGCGATGCGGTCCGAGAGGCCGGGGATCATGCAATCGTGGCATTCCACAAGGATATCGGCATGGGCAAGGCCGGGGGCCGTGTTGAGGTCCAAAAGCGCGTCTTCGGCACCTTCGATATCGCAGATCACGAGGGTCTCTTGATCCTTGCAGATGTCGAAATCGGCGTGGTCCATCAGCCCGCCCACCTCAACCCGGTCGGCCACATCGTTGGCCTTGGCAAGGGCGGCGCAGCTTTCCTGTGCCTTGGGGTTTTCATCGCGGGCCATGATGCGGGTGTCGGCCATTCGGGTGGCAAGGCCCACTGCGTAGTAGCCTTCGGCGCTGCCCAGGTCGATGACAAGCGGGTAGGCGCGGGCGATGACCTCTTCGATCACGGGGGCAAGCGTGACCTCGTAACAGCCCAAGATACGGGCGATACGCGCGCCCTCGGTGGCGCGGGTGGCGTAGCGCATACCCTTGAAAGGGCCCGTTTGCACGGCATCGCCATCGGTTTGAAGAAGGGTGTTTTCCAGAAGGTGCGCGCGCCATTTGGCAAGGTGGCGCAGGGCGTTTTCCAATGCTTGTGGCGAGGGATCGCCCGCCAGCATTTTCTGGACATCCTGTGTGACGGCTTTGGTCAGCCGGGATGGGCCTTGTGCCATGTGTTTTTGCCTGCTCGGTTTGTTTTAACCCGTTTTAGGCAAGATACCCGGCGGTATGAGGCCCTCAAAGCGGCAATTTCGCGGCCTTGCGATTGTGCGCGAGGGTGCGGCGCGGGGGGCACATGGCCCCCCGGCGGAGCTATTTCTTCATTGGGCAGGTGTTGAGGCCCAGAATGGAGTAGAGCGGGCAACTGCTCATCAAGCCGGTGGCGAGCGGGATGATCCCGATCAGGTAAAGCCAGCTATAGGACCCTGAGGGGTTGAGTGCGAAGGCGACCAAAAGGGCCGCGCCCACGACGATGCGAAGGATACGGTCGAGATTGCCGACATTTTTCTTGAACATGTGAAACTCCTGTTCCCTGGAAAGCCCGCTGTGGGGCGTGGTGATGGGACAGAGTATTCAATGATTCTTCGCCCCGCGTCTGTGACGTGGTCACACAAGAACAGATAATCGTCGTTCAGGAGGCGTCTTTCGCCAATTCGGCCAGTGTTTTGGCGTCGTTGATATGCACAACCCCACGTTCCAGCCGCAAGATGCCGCGCCGGGCCAGCGCATCAAGGCGGCGCGAGACCACTTCACGCGCGGAGCCGATCATGGTGGCGATTTCGGCATGGGTGGCAGTGAGGCTGTTGCCTTCGGCGCGGTCCAGCAGGCAGCGGGCGAGGCGGGATTCCACGCGTTCAAAGGCCACGCGTTCCAGCAGGTGCATCATGGATTGCATGCGGGTGGCGAAGGCGCGGAAAACAAAGCCGCGAAAGGCGTCGGAATGATCCATCAGGTCGAGGAACATATCGCGCGGGATAAGGACGAGGCGGCAATCGGTCCGCGTGATCGCCTCGCCCGAGTAGTCCTCGCCGCCCATGAGGCCAAGGGTGGATTGGATGCAGCTTTGGCCGGGTTCAACGGCATAGAGCAGGATTTCACGGCCTGAGGGGCCGGTGAGAAAGACGTCAACGCGCCCCTTGAGGACCACGACAAAGCCCTTGACCGCATCGCCGGGGTGAAAGAGCGCGGTGCCCTTGGGGGCGTCGAAGGGGGTGAGTTGCGCAAGCCGATCCTTGGCCGCTGCTTCGAGCGGCGGCAGGGAAGTGGCTTGCGCGACCCATGTCATGCACTGTGGCCGCGTTTTTCAAACCGCGGCAGCATGGCCGAGAAATCGCGGCCTTTGCCGTCTTCGTCTTCGACGAATTGGGCGTAAAGGCGCATGGCCGCTTCGCCCAAGGGCGTGTCGGCATCAGCGGACTGCGCGGCCTCTTGCGCCAAGCGCAGGTCCTTGAGCATCAGGTCGGCGGCAAAGCCCGGTTGATAATCGTTGTCTGCGGGACTTTGCGGGCCAACGCCCGGCGCGGGGCAGTAGGTGTTCATCGACCAGCTTGAGCCGGAGGAGGTGGAGACCACATCGAACATCGCTTGCCGATCAAGGCCCAGCTTGTCGGCCAGCGCGAAAGCCTCGCAGGTGACGATCATGGTGGCGCCGAGGATCATGTTGTTGCAGATCTTGGCGGCCTGTCCGTTGCCGGAGGGGCCGCAGTGCACGGCTTTTTGGCCCATGATATCGAAGAGTTCCTTGGCCGTGGCAAAGCCCGCCTCGTCGCCGCCCACCATGAAGGTGAGCGTGCCGCCCTGTGCGCCGCCAACGCCGCCCGAGACGGGCGCATCAAGTGCGGAAAGTCCTGCCGATTGTGCCTGCTCAGCCACGGCGCGGGCGCTGTCCACGTCGACGGTGGAGCAATCGAGAAGCACCGAGCCAGCCTCCATCGCGGGGATCACCTCATCTGCGACTTTGCGCAGGATTTGGCCGTTGGGCAGCATGGTGATCACCACCTGCGCGCCAGTCGCGGCCTCGGCGGCACTTGCCGCGAGTGGCACACCTTCGATGCTGACCTCGGCCATGTCAAAGCCCGTCACCTCATGGCCCGCCTTGGCCAGATTGGCGGCCATCGGCCCGCCCATGTTGCCCAATCCGATGAACCCGATTTTCATGGCTTATCCTTCCTTGTCGAATGAAAGTGCGTCTTGCCCCAAGGGCATCAACATCTGAGTTGCGGCGAGCGAGGGCGGATCGTCAAGCCCGTGCTGCCATTTCGGCGCGCGGTCCTTGTCGATCACGGCGGCGCGGATGCCTTCGAGAAAATCGCCTTTTTCCATGGCGCGGAAGGTGAAGCGATATTCCAGATCGAGCGCGCGGCGGATATCGGCGGCGGGGCCGCGCAGGCGGTGAATCATTTCCACGGCACAGGCCATCGACAGGGGCGAGTTGCGCGACATGGCCTTGAGTGTGTCATCGGCAAAATCGCTGTCCTCAGTGCGCAGGGAGTTGAGGATGTCGATGAGGCCGTCACCGGCAAAATGGGCGTTGATACGCGCGTGCTTGCCTTCAAGCGGGCTGTCGGGCGGGGTTTGGGCGGCCTTGGCAATCGCCGTCACATCGCCGGAGCTTTCCAATTCGGCGATGAGGGCGGGCCAGTCTTCGCCCGGGATGTAACTATCTGCAAAACCGGCATAAATCGCGTCGCCCGCGGTCATCCGGGCCGCCGTTGTGCCAAGGTATTCCCCCACGCGCCCCGGCGCGCGGGCCAAGATGAGCGAGCCGCCCACATCCGGCACGAGACCGATGCCGACCTCGGGCATGGCGATCTGGCTCGTCTCACAGACGATGCGATGCGAGCCGTGGCAGGAAATGCCAACGCCGCCGCCCATGGTAAAGCCCTGCATGAAGGCGACATAGGGTTTGGGGTATTCGGCGATCTTGGCGTTGAGGCGGTATTCATCGCGCCAGAATTTTTGCCCAAAGGCGTAATCCCCGGCGCGGCCGGTCTCGTAAAGCTTTTGGATGTCGCCCCCGGCGCAGAAGGCTTTCTCGCCTTCCGCGTCGATCACCACCAGATCAACGGCGTCATCCGTCGCCCATGCATCCAGCGCCGCTTCGATGTCAAGCGCCATGTCGTAGCTGAGCGCGTTGAGGGCCTTGGGGCGCGTGAGGGTAATGCGCCCCGCGCGGCCCGTGATGCGGATGTCGATATCGCTCATTTGTGTTCTGCCAGCAGTTGGCGGGCGACGATCAGGCGCATGATCTCGTTGGTGCCTTCGAGGATCTCATGCACGCGCAGATCGCGGACCAGTTTTTCGATGCCGTAGTCGGCCAAGTAGCCATAGCCGCCATGCAATTGCAGGCATTGGTTGACGATTTTTGATCCTGCTTCGGTGACGAACTTCTTGGCCATGGCGCAGAACTTGGTGGCATCGGGGGCGCCTTGATCCAGCTTCCACGCCGCTTGGCGCAGGAAGGTGCGGGCGGCTTGCAGTTCAATCTCCATTTCCGCAAGGCGGAATTGCAGGGCTTGGAACTGGTCAATGGGTTTGCCGAAGGCTTTGCGTTCGGACATGTATTGGATGGTCATGTTGAGCGCTTGTTGTGCTGCGCCAAGGCTACAGGCGGAGATGTTCAAACGGCCGCCATCTAGGCCCGCCATCGCATATGTGAAGCCTTTACCCTCTTCGCCCAGCAAATTATCGGCGGAAATGTTGCAATTGTCGAATTGCACTTGGGCGGTGGGTTGGCTGCGCCAGCCCATCTTGTCCTCTAGCCCCCCAAAGCTAAGCCCTGGGGTGCCGTCTTCTACATAAACGGTGGAAATGCCCTTGGGGCCATCTTCGCCGGTGCGGACCATGACAACGTAGGCGTCGGAGTATCCGCCGCCCGAGATGAAGGCCTTGGTGCCGTTGAGCGTGTAACCTTCGTTGGTGCGTTCGGCGCGGGTTTTGAGTGCTGAGGCGTCCGAGCCTGACCCCGGTTCGGTCAGGCAGTAGGAGAGCACGGTTTCCATGGTCAGGGCCTTGGGCAGTACCCGCGCTTTCATCTCATCGCTGCCGAAGGTGTCGATCATCTTGGCGCACATGTTGTGGATCGAGAGAAACGCCGCGACCGAGGGGCAGGCCATCGAAAGCGCCTCGAAAATCAGGGTCGAGTCGAGCCGCGAGAGGCCCGAGCCGCCGGAGTCTTCGCTGACGTATATTCCGCCTAGGCCCAGTTCGGCGATCTGCGGCCAAAGCTCTTTCGGGATGGTGCCCTCGCGCTCCCATTTCTGGGCATGGGGGGCGATATTGTCCTGCCCGAAGGCGTGGGCCATGTCGAAAATGGCGGTTTGCTCTTCACTCAAGCCGAAATCCATCTGCGTCTCCTCCCGGCGGCATGTAATTGAACGCGTGTTTAATTAGCAATCATTGCAGCAATGTTGCAAGTGGCCGTGGTGAGAAGGGTAGCGGGGTTGCATGGGATGGAAAACCGCAAGATTGCGAGACTTGGGGCGGCGTCGACATCTTGCAAAGATTTCGGACCGTTTTCTTTGCAAGAAAACGCGGCTCAGCGGACCGCTTCGATCGGGCCTTCGGCGCGGCCGTGGATGAACTGATCGAGGTAGGGATCGCCCGAGTTGTCCATGTCGCCTACGGCGCCGGTCCATTGTATGACGCCATCGTGCAGCATCGCCACGTTGTCGGCAATCGCGCGCACGCTGGTCATGTCGTGGGTAATGGTCATGGCGGTGGCGCCCATTTCGACGACGATCTCGCGAATGAGGTCGTTGATCACGCCCGACATGATCGGGTCGAGCCCGGTGGTGGGTTCATCGAAAAAGATGATTTCGGGCTCGGCGGCGATGGCACGGGCGAGGCCGACGCGCTTTTGCATGCCGCCCGACAGTTCGGCGGGGAATTTATCGGCCTGTTCGGGAGTGAGGCCGACGCGGCGCAGCTTTTCGATGGCAATCTCGCGGGCCTCGTCCTTGGGGCGTTTGAGCGAGCCGCGCAGTAGGCGGAAGGCGACGTTTTGCCAGACGGGCAGCGAATCAAACAGCGCCCCGCCCTGGAAGAGCATGCCGAAGCGGGCGAGGAAGGCATCGCGGTCGCCCTTGGTGACGTCCTTGCCATCCAGCGTGATCTCACCGCTGTCAGGGTGGATCAGACCAAGGATGCATTTCAGCGCCACCGATTTGCCAGTGCCCGAGCCGCCGATAATGACCATGGAGGTACCGGTTTCGATCTTCAGGTTGACCCCTTGAAGAACCCGGTTGTTACCAAAGGCTTTGTGGACGTCTTTGAGCTCGATCATGGGTGAGGCTCCGCTTGGCAAGCCGCTGGGGCGCTGCCCCAGACCCCGGGATATTCAGGGCCAGAAGAAGGGCGGGGCTTTCGGGATATGGCGAGGGCCTGTGTCATGCCGAGAAGAAGAGTTCGGTGAGCAGGTAGTTGGAGGCGAGGATCAGCACGCTGGCGGCGACCACGGCGGCCTTGGTGGCGCGGCCCACGCCCTGCGCGCCGCGGCCTGAGTGCATGCCGAAATAGCACCCCATGAGCGCCACGATGAAGCCGAAGGCTGCGCCCTTGATCAGGCCCGAAACCACGTCCCATGCCTCAAGGAAATCAATTGTATTGTGCAGGTAGGTGCCCGCGCCGAAATCAAGCCGCCCGACGCCCACCAGAAAGCCGCCCATGATGCCGATCACGTCGCCCACGCCGACCAGAACCGGCACGGCCAGCGTGGCCGCCAGAACGCGCGGTAGGGTGAGGTATTTCATCGGGTTCGTGGAGAGGGTGGTCAGCGCGTCGATCTGTTCGGTCACTTTCATCGTGCCGATTTCGGCGGCGATGGAGGAAGCCACGCGCGCCGCCACCATGAGGCCGCCCAGCACCGGCCCAAGCTCACGCGTGAGGCCGATGGCGACGATGGAGGGCACCACGGTTTCGGCATTGAACCGCGACCCGCCCGCGTAGATTTGCAAGGCCAGCGCCCCGCCCGTGAAGAGCGCCGTCATGCCCACGACGGGAAGCGAGAGCCAGCCGATCTGGATCAGGGCATGGCCAAACTCGCGCGCATAGAAGGGCGGGCGGAACAGATGGCTGACGGTATCGGTGGCAAAAAGCGTCACGCGCCCGATCATGGCGAGCGCCGACAGCACATTGCGGCCAAGGGCGGCCAGTAGGTGCAAGATCCAGTTCATCCGCCAAGATACCTGCGGCTGTACCGGTCCCCCAAGGAGGTCAGGATTTCATAGCCGATGGTGCCGGCGTTATCGGCCAGCGTGTCGATGGTGTTATGCCGGCCCAGAAGTTCGAGCGATTTGGGGTCATGGCCAAGGTCGGTTACATCGACACCGATCAGGTCCATGGATATGCGGCCCACGACCGGGCATTTCACCCCCTCGGCCCAAAGATGCGTCTTGGGCCCCATCGCGCGAATGATGCCATCGGCATAGCCCGCGCTGATGGTTGCCACCCGCATCGGGCGGGTGGAGGTGAAGCTGTTGCCGTAGCCGACGGTTTCGCCGGGGATCAGGTCGCGGCATTGAATGACGGGGATGTCCAGCGTGACGACAGGCTGGGCATCGGCAAAGGGCAAGCCACCATAAAGACCGATGCCCGGACGCGCGAGATCGAAATGATACTCGGGGCCCATGAGGATGCCGCCGGTATTGGCAAAGGACAGCGGCACACCGGTCTCGGCGGTCATGGCCTGGAAAGCACCCAATTGATGGGCGTTCATCTCGTGTTCCGGCTCATCGGCGCAGGCAAGGTGCGACATGATCAAGGCCGGGCTCTGTTCCAAGGCCACATCGCGCATGGCGGCCCATTCGCCGGGCTCCATGCCAAGGCGGTTCATGCCGGAATCAAGCTGTACCCCGAAGGCATGGCCCGGCAGGGCCTCGACATGGCGGATCATCTGGTCGATGGAATTGATCATCGGGACCAGATCGCAATCGCCGATCATATCGGCATCGCCCGCCATATGGCCGGAAAAGACGTTGATGGTGGGGCCGGGGCCAAGTTCGGCGCGCAGGGCCGCGCCTTCCTCGGCCATGGCGACAAAGAATGTGCGCACCCCTTCGCGGGCCAAGGCGCGCGCCACCTTGGCGGCGCCAAGCCCGTAGGCATTGGCCTTGACGACGCCGGCGGTTTCGCCGGTCATCACGGCATCCAAAGCGCGCCAATTGGCGCGGATCGCGTCAAGGTCGATGGTCAGGGTCGCGGTGCTCATGGGAGTGGGTTTTGACAGGATGCACGAGGGGGTCAAGTGAAAAGGCGGCCCGCCGGGGCCTGCCCGTGCCTCAGAAGTCCTGATCGCCGCCTTGTTGCCACGGTTGAACGAGGTTGCCGAAGCGGGTGAACTGGCCTTCGAAGCTGAGCTCGACACTGCCGATCGGGCCGTGCCGTTGCTTGCCGATGATCACCTCGGCCTTGCCGTGCAGGCGCTCCATCCGTTCTTGCCACGCGGCCATTTCCTCCAGCCGGTCGTCGGAGGGTTTTTCGCGTTCGACGTAGTATTCCTCGCGGAAGACGAACATCACCACGTCGGCGTCCTGTTCGATCGAGCCGGATTCGCGCAGGTCCGAAAGCTGTGGGCGCTTGTCGTCGCGGCTTTCCACTTGGCGCGAGAGCTGCGACAGGGCGATCACCGGGATATCAAGTTCCTTGGCGATGGCCTTGAGGCCTTGGGTGATTTCGGAAATCTCGTTGACGCGGCTGTCCTTGGCGCTGGCGGCGCGGACAAGCTGAAGGTAGTCGACCATCAGCACGTCCAAGCCATGTGTCCGCTTCAGGCGGCGCGCCCGCGCGGCCAGTTGGCTGATCGGCAAGGCGGGGGTGTCGTCGATGTAAAGCGGGCAGGATTCCAAGGTTTTGGCGGCATCCACGAAGCGGCGGAACTCGGCCTCGGTCATGTCGCCACGGCGGATTTGTTCCGACGGCACTTCGGAGGCTTCCGACAGTACCCGGGCCGCCAGCTGCTCGGCGCTCATCTCAAGGCTGTAAAAGCCCACGACGCCACCTTCGATGGCACCCTCGGTGCCGTCGGGCAGGGCGCCGCGCTTGTATGCCTTGGCGATATTGAAGGCGATGTTCGTGGCCAGGGAGGTTTTGCCCATCGACGGCCGTCCGGCCAGAATAAGAAGGTCTGATTTGTGCAGTCCGCCCAGCTTGCGGTCCATGTCCGCCAGCCCGGTCGAAATCCCGGCCAGCCCGCCATCCCGCTGATAGGCGGCGTTGGCCACGTTCACCGCGTCGGTGACCGCACGCAGGAAACTCTGGAAACCCGATTCGGCCTGTCCCTGTTCGGAGAGCTTGTAGAGCTTCTGTTCGGCCTCGACAATTTGATCCTTGGGCTCGCTATCCACATCGGCCTGCAAGGCCTTGCCCGCGATATCATGGCCAAGGGCGATCAATTCGCGCCGTACGGCCATATCGTGAATCATCTGCGCGTAATCGCGCACGGCAAAAGCCGAGATCGCCGCACCGGCCAGCCGCGCCAGATAGGCCGGACCGCCCAGTTCCTTAAGGCCTTCGTCCTCTTCCAGAAAGGCCTTTAGGGTCACGGGCGAGGCAAGGTTGCCCTTGGCGATACGCGCAACGGCGGTTTCGTAGATGCGTTGGTGAACAGGGTCGTAGAAATGATGCGGCTGGATGATCGAGGCGACGCGGTCATAGACATCGTTATTGGTCAGAAGCGCGCCCAGAAGCTGCTGTTCGGCCTCGATGGAATGGGGCATGGTTTCGGCGTCCTGCACCTGCGCGCCGGTGGCATTGAAACTTGCAACTTCGTTCATTTTGTCCCCCCATTTTCCGCGATTGAATGGTCATACGGTGGCGCGTGGGATGCGCCAAGTAGAACAAACCTGTGGACGACCCTGTGGATAAGGTAACACACATGATCTGGTGGTTCACAGCCTGATTTTTGGCTCATGTTGCGGATTTCAGGCGGTGCAATTCACGTTGCGTGACCTCAAAGCCGCAATTTAACTTTTTCCGAGCTGATTTTGCGCGGCAGTTTCAGCTGCGCGCCGCCTGCCATGAGCGGGGATCGTTGAGGAACGATTCGACGCCATCGAGGGTGGCGGCGTCAAAGCTGCCTTGCGCGCGGGCCTCGGCCAGAACGTCCCACCATGTGCAGAGGTGATGCAGGGTGACGCCGTGATCGCCAAGGGTTTTCTCGGTCTCGGGGAAGATGCCGTAGTAGAAGATCACCGCCGTGTGGGCGCAGCTGGCGCCGGTGTCGCGGATGGCGTCCACAAAGCTGATTTTCGAGCCGCCATCGGTGGTCAGATCCTCGACCAAAAGCACGCGCTGCCCTTCGCTCATCGCGCCTTCGATCCGGGCGTTGCGACCGTAACCCTTGGGTTTCTTGCGCACGTAGGTCATGGGCAGGGCCATGCGTTCGGCCACAAGCGCGGCAAAGGGGATGCCCGCAGTTTCACCACCGGCAACGTTGTCGAAGGCCTCAAGCCCTGCGTTGCGCATCACGGTGACGGCCAGAAAATCCATCAGGGTCGCGCGGATGCGCGGGAAGCTGATGAGCTTGCGGCAGTCGATATAGGTGGGCGAGGGCAGGCCGGAGGCCAGGGTAAACGGCTCATCGGCGTTGAAATGCACCGCCTCGATTTCCAGCAGCATGCGCGCGGTGAGGCGGGCGATTTCATCTTGTGCGGGGTAGGCGGTGGGGATCATCGGGTTTGTCCTTTTGCGGCCGGCGAGCCAGAGATTTCATGCCTCCGGCGGGGATATTTTGGAACAGAAGAAGGGGCTTAGCTAACCTGCCAGTGCAGGGGGAAGCCCGGATCGAAGACGGTGACGGGGCCATCTTCGGTCATGATGTGGTCGGGGTAGGTGACAGCCTCGCCCTTGGTCAGCGTGATGGTGTCATCGCTTTCGGGCAGGCCATAGAAGGCCGGGCCGTGGCGCGAGGTGAACCCTTCGAGCTTATCGAGTGCGCCTTCCTCCTCGAACACATGCGCAAGAATGGACAGCGTGTTGGTGGCGGTGAAACAGCCCGCGCAGCCACAAGCGCTTTCCTTGTTGGCGTCGGTATGGGGGGCGCTGTCGGTGCCGAGGAAGAATCGTTTGTCGCCGCTGGTGGCGGCGGCGCGCAGGGCAAGGCGGTGCTCCTCGCGTTTGGCCACGGGCAGGCAGTAGTAATGCGGCTTGATCCCACCGACGAGGATATGGTTGCGATTGATCACCAGGTGATGGGTGGTGATCGTGGCACCAAGGTCGGTGTCGTTGGATTTGACATAGTCCACCCCGTCGCGGGTGGTGATATGTTCCATGATCACACGAAGGCCCGGCGTGGCCCGGCGGATGGGGTCAAGCACCCGGTCGATGAAGACGGCCTCGCGGTCGAAGATGTCGATCTCGGCGTCGGTCACTTCCCCATGCACGCAGAGCGGGCAGCCGATCTCGGCCATTTTTTCCAGCACGCCGCGCACCTTGTCGAAATCGCGCACGCCGCTGGCCGAATTGGTGGTGGCCCCGGCAGGATAGAGTTTGACGGCGGTTATCAGCCCCTCGCCATGGGCGGCGGCCAGATCCTGCGGGTCGGTATCTTCGGTGAGGTATAGCGTCATCAGCGGGGTGAAACCGCTGCCCTCGGGGCGGGCGGCGATGATCCGGTCGCGGTAGGCGCGGGCATCAGCGGCGGTGACCACCGGGGGCACGAGGTTGGGCATGATGATCGCGCGGGCAAAGTGCCGCGTGGTTTCGGGCAGGACGGCCCGCAGCATGGCCCCGTCACGCAGGTGAAGGTGCCAATCGTCGGGGCGTTTGAGAGTCAGGCTTTGTGTCATGGCCAAGGGCTTTACACAATCGCGCGGGTCCGCGCCAGATGCCCCGTTGCCTCAAATCACCCGAATTCGCGCTTGGGCATGTCGATGCCGCGCGCCTCGGCCTTGTCATAGGCGAAGCGCAGCGACTTGCGAAAGCGCGGCCCGGGAGAGTTTCGCAGCACCCATTGGGCCCAACGCGCATTGAGATAGAGCCGCTCATCGCGTTCCAGCCGCAGCAAGACCCGTTTGAGATAGGGCACATGCTTGCGGCGCGCACGGAACAGTTTGGACAGGTTGGCGTCATTGAGTTTGCCGGAACTCATTTGCGCGATGATCCTCAGGAGAAGCGACATGTCCATCAGGCTCTTTTCCATATTTGCGCCCAGATGGCGCATCCGGTATTTCGTCACGTTGGGCCGGGTGAACAAAGCGGCATGCATCGCATCAAGCCGAATGTCGGGATCATAAAGCACGAAGGCCGCTTCGGCGGCATCCAGCATATCGGGCGCATACCCATAGCGCTGCGCAAACGATGTGCGGCGCATATGCAGGAACCGGTCATCCCATTCGGCGACTCGCGGATCGAGCGTGGCCTGCGGTTGAACCGACAAGACGCGCGCGCCGGGGGAGGCGACCGAAAAGGCCGCAGCAGCATAGCCCGCCGCGCCTGCCCCGTAGAAAAGGACTTGATCGAAACCTTCGAAGAAGCCGTCATCAATCAGCCGATCGAAAAAGCCAAAGACCCGCGGATCGCGAAACCAAGTATCGCCGTCGCTGACCATGGCCATATGCGACCACCCGAGCGCCTTGGCCAAGTGCCAGCCCACCGGCTGACCGCTGCCCGAAAGGGACTGCACCTGATCCAGCGACTCGAAGGTGACCAGAAGGATCGGCTTGCCAGCCACGAAGGCGGCCAAGTGTTTGGCCCCCAGGTACTCGACGAATCCGTTTTCGAGAATCTGGTCATCGACCTTGTCGATCCACTCGGCCCAGTTCAGGCCGGATAACGGCGTGTCGAAGATGTTCGGGCTGTCCTGCATCCTGTAAAGGTCCTCAATGCATTCTCAACGCTTGGCGCGTTCTTTGCGTTGAGAGCTACGCGTCAACTTGGGCGAAATTTGGGAGAATCCAAGAGGTTTTAGGGTTGCGACAAAGGTCGCAGTGCGGGCCTTGCGCCCTTGACCCCGCGCAATCCCCCATGCAGTTCTTCTTCGGGCAAGGGAGGGATGCCATGACACTGCCGACAACGATTGACGAGGTGCAAGGCCTTTTGTCCGACGAGGGCTACGTCTGTGGCCGTGATCTGGGGACGGTGGTGTTCTTGTCGCTGACGCTGGGGCGGCCCTTGTTTCTGGAAGGCGAGGCCGGTGTCGGCAAGACCGAGATTGCCAAGTCCCTGTCGGCGGCCTTGGGTCGGCGGTTGATCCGGCTGCAATGCTACGAAGGGCTGGATTCGGCTTCGGCCGTTTATGAATGGAATTTCGCCGAACAGATGATCGCCATCCGGACCGCTGAGGCCGCGGGCGGCGTGGACCGCGGTCATCTCAAGGATGAGCTTTTTTCCGACGAGTACCTGATCGAACGCCCGCTTTTGCAGGCCATGCGCCCGCAGGCGGGTGGCGCGCCGGTCCTGTTGATCGACGAATTGGACCGCACAGATGAACCGTTTGAAGCCTTCCTATTGGAAGCATTGAGCGATTTTCAGGTGACCATCCCCGAGCTTGGCACCGTCAAGGCGCCGGAGCCGCCCATCGTGATCGTCACCTCGAACCGCACGCGGGAGGTACATGACGCCCTCAAGCGCCGCTGCCTCTATCATTGGGTGGATTACCCCAGTTTTGACCGTGAGATCGAGATCCTGCAATCCCGCGCGCCCGAGGCCGCCGAGAGCCTCAGCCGCGAGGTTGTCGCCTTCGTTCAACGATTGCGCACCGAGGATCTGTTCAAGAAACCCGGCGTGGCGGAAACCATCGACTGGGCCAAGTGCCTGTTGGCGCTGGATGTGATTTCGCTTTCCCCCGAAGTCATCGCCGACACGTTGGGCGCGATCCTCAAGTATCAGGACGATATCCAGCAGATCCAAGGCTCCGAGGCCAAGCGTATTCTGGACGAAGCCAAGGCCAGTCTGGAGCCGGCATGATGCTTCATCTTTCTCGAAATACTCCGGGGGTTTGGGGGCTGGCCCCCAAAGAGGGCTGATGGTTGAACTGCCTGATCTTGAGCTACCCGATAACCCCAAGCTCACCCATAACATCACCCATTTCGCCCGCGCCTTGCGCAAGGCGGGGTTGCCCATCGGCACGGGCCGGGTGATTGATGCCATCCGCGCGGTCGAGGCGGCGGGCTTCACCTCGAAGGCGGATTTTTTCTATACGCTGCGGGCCTGCTTTGTCTCCAAGCCCGAACATGCCGTGGTTTTCGCGCAGGTCTTTCGCCTTTATTGGCGCGACCCGCGGTATATGGAGCATATGATGGCCATGATGCTGCCCGCCATTCGCGGCGTGCAGGAGGAGCGCGTGGCCCAATCCGCCGAAAAGCGCGCGGCGGAGGCGCTGTTGGACGGGGTGGAGCCGGAGATCCCCGAATTCGCCGATCAGCCCGAGGAAGAATCTGTCATCGAGATCGACGCCTCGGCCACCATGTCCACCGAGGAACGCCTGCGCACCCTTGATTTCGAACAGATGTCGACCGAGGAGGTGGCACAGGCCAAGCGGATGCTGGCGCGGTTGCGCCTGCCGGTGAAACCCTTTGCCTCGCGCCGGGGGATGGCCGATGCGCGTGGGGCGCGTTTGGATGCCCGTGCCACCCTGCGCGCGGCTTTGCGGCGGGGGGGTGAGATGCGGCGCATTCATCGGCAAAAGCCGCGCCCGCGTTGGCCCAATCTGGTGGTGATCTGCGATATCTCTGGCTCTATGAGCCAATACAGCCGCATGGTGCTGCATTTCTTGCATGCGGTTGCCAATGAGAAGGGCGCGGGTTGGGCCAAGGTGCACGCCTTCACCTTTGGCACGCGGTTGACCAATATCACCCGCCATCTGGCGACTCGCGACGTAGACACCGCGCTGGCCGC
>NZ_CAJXNN010000010.1 GCF_913057115.1 uncultured Roseovarius sp. | reverse complement strand
GTGGAATGGTAGACACAGGAGACTTAAAATCTCCAGGCCGAAAGGCCGTGCCGGTTCGAGTCCGGCCGCGGGTACCAGCGGGTTTTCCTGATGCATGTGCCAAAAGGAGTGGCTGCGCCACGCAGGTTTGATCGCGCTTGCGCGCGCCGGTGAGGGGCTTTGCCCCTCGTTGAAAATAAGATTTTCAACTCACCCCAGGATATTTTTGGCCAGAAGAAAGGAGCAGAGCATCACTTGGCTTTTTCTTGGCAAAAATACCCATTCCAACCGTGGTTTTCGCGTCTCGCTTGGCATTGAGGCGTCAGGCCGACCATATGCACGAGCCCGGCGTCAAAGGCGCGCGGGCGAGATGACCTGAGCGCGCTTTTGGCGCGCTCCGCTTAATCGCGGGTGCCGGAGAAGCGGGCCTGCCACTCTTCGCGCTGGTCGTCGGTGATCTTGGCGAAAAGCACCTCGGGCACGGTGAAGGCGTGGCCGGGGGGGAGTGAGGTCAGGGCGGTTGGCACATCGTCGGGCCAGCTGTCATCGCTGGTCTGCATCGCCGCTTGCATGGTTTTCGCGGCATCGGGGATGAAGGGGCTGGAGAGCACCGCGTAGAGCCGGATGAGGTTGAGGGCCAGCCGGATTTGCATTGCTGCCGTCTCGGGGTCTTCCTTGAAGGTGGCCCAGGGCGCGGCCTCTTGCAGGTATTCGTTGCCCTCGACCCAGATCGCGCGAAGCTCTTGCGCCGATTTGCGGACCTCCATGGCCTCCATGTGGCGCTCGTAGGCGCGGATGCGGGTTGTCAGGCGGTCGATGAGGGCGGTTTCGCGCGCGCCCATCTCACCAGCGTCGGGGACGACCTCGCCGAACTTGGAGCGGCAGAACTTGGTGACGCGGCTGACGAAGTTGCCCAGCACATCGGCAAGGTCCTTGTTCACCGAGGCTTGGAAGTTTTCCCATGTAAACTCGGCATCCGAGCTTTCGGGCGCGTGGCTGAGCAGCCACCAGCGCCAGTAGTCGGCGGGCAGGATGTCAAGCGCCTGATCCATGAAAACACCGCGCCCTTGGGAGGTTGAGAACTGTCCGCCGTCATAGTTGAGGTAGTTGAAGGATTTGATGTAATCCACCAGCTTCCAATCTTCGCCAGACCCCATCAGCGTGGCGGGGAAGGAAAGCGTGTGGAAGGGGACGTTATCCTTGCCCATGAACTGGGTATAGCGCACATCCTCGGCACCGCGTTCGGTGCGCCACCATCGTTCCCAAGCGTCGCTGTCCAGCCCGTTGGCCTCGGCCCATTCGGCGGCGCAGGCGATATATTCGATGGGGGCGTCGAACCAGACGTAGAAGACCTTGCCTTCCATGCCGGGCCAGTCCTCATCGCCGCGTTTGACGGGGATGCCCCAATCGAGATCGCGGGTGATGCCGCGATCCTGAAGGCCATCGCCATCGTTGAGCCATTTGCGGGCGATCGAGGTGGTCAGCACCGGCCAGTCGGTTTTGCTGTCGATCCATGCGTTCAGGGTATCGCGCATCTGGCTTTGGCGCAGGAAGAGGTGCTTGGTTTCGCGCACTTCCAGATCGGTGGAGCCGGAAATGGCGCTGCGCGGCTCCAGAAGGTCGGTCGGGTCAAGCTGCTTGGTGCAGTTTTCGCATTGGTCGCCGCGCGCTTTGTCGTAGCCGCAGTTCGGGCAGGTGCCTTCGATGTAGCGGTCGGGGAGGAAGCGTTTGTCGGCGTTGGAATAGACCTGTTTTTCGGTGACTTCTTCGATCAGCCCGGCCTCGTAAAGTTTACCGGCCAAATGCTGGGTGAGCTTGTGGTTTTGCGGGCTGGAGGAGCGGCCAAAGTGATCGAAGCTGAGCCGGAAGCCTTTGGCGATTTCGGCCTGCACCTTGTGCATACGGGCGCAGTAGTCGGCCACGGGTTCGCCTGCCTTGGCGGCGGCGAGTTCGGCGGGTGTGCCGTGTTCATCGGTGGAGCACAGGAACAGAACCTCATGCCCGCGCGCCCGTTGGAAGCGGGCGAAAAGATCGGCGGGCAGTTGGCTGCCCACGAGATTGCCAAGGTGTTTGATCCCGTTGATGTAGGGGATTGCCGAGGTGATCAGGTGCCGTGCCATGGTGAATGTCCCGCCTTTCGCGCCGTGCTGTCTTGGAGGGGGTTTAATGCCCTTGGGCGCGAAGGACCAGAGGGCGCGGGGCGGATTGGACAAAATCGACATTCCTGTCGCGTTCCGGTTTGACGGAAGGTGTGGCGCGCTGTTAGGCGCTGGCCAGATACCAAGGCAGAAAGGCCGCGCGATGATTCAGGTATTGGCAAGCGTTTGGGCCCTGCTTTTGGGGATGGTTCTGATCATGATCGGCAATGGCATGCAGGCCACCCTGATGGGGGTGCGCGGGGCCATGGAAGGCTTTGGCACGCTGGAGTTGTCGATCATTACCTCGGGGTATTTCCTTGGCTTTCTGGTGGGCAGTCGGCTGGCGCCGGAATTGATCCGGCGGGTGGGGCATGTGCGGGTCTTTGCGGCGCTGGCCTCGTTCATCTCGGCGGGGTTGATCGCCTTTCCGATCCTGACCGATCCCATCAGTTGGACATTGATCCGGGTGGTCCTCGGGTTCTGCCTGTCGGGCGTTTACGTCACCGCCGAAAGCTGGCTGAACAATGCCGCCACCAACCAGACGCGGGGGATGGTTCTGTCGGTTTACATGGTGGCACAGATGTTGGGCCTGATCGCGGCGCAGGGGTTGATGAACCTTGGCGAGGCGAGCGGGTTTTTCCTTTTTGTGATCCCGTCGATCCTTGTGTCGCTGAGTTTCGCGCCGATCCTGTTGTCGATCACGCCGACGCCCGCCTCGGACACCACCAAGCCGATGAGCCTGATGCAGCTTTATCACAAATCCCCCTTGGCCAGTGTCGGCACCCTTTTGCTGGGTGGGGCCTTTGCGGCGCAGTTCGGCATGGCCTCGGTTTACGGGGCGGCTGCGGGGTTGAGCGTGGCGCAGATCACCGGCTTTGTCGCGGCGATTTTCGTGGGGTCTTTGGTGTGGCAGCTCCCCGTGGGCTGGCTGTCGGACAGGATGGACCGGCGGTTGTTGATCCTTGGCTTGGCCGCGATTGGGGCAACGGCCACCGGCGTGGGCTTTGTCGTGGGCGCGCAGTATGAAACGCTGCTTGTTCTGGCCTTTGTTGTGGGCGGTGTGGCGAACCCGCTTTATGCGCTCTTTATCGCGTATACCAACGATTACCTGGACGTGGATGACATGGCCGCGGCTTCGGGCGGGTTGGTCTTTGCCTATGGCGTTGGTGCGGTCGTGGGGCCGATGGCCACGGGGCAGGTCATGGAGCTGGCCGGGCCGCATGGTTTTTGGCTTTTCCTGGCTGTCGTATTCCTGTCGATCACGCTTTACGCGGGCTGGCGAATGACACGGCGGCCCGGGGTGCCTGTGGATGAAACCGGCAGCTATCTTGGGGTCGTGCCCACGTCATCGCCCGTTGCCGTTGAAGCGGCGCAGGAATGGTATGTGGAGCAGGCCGAAGAGGCGGCGGAGGATGAGGGCGAAACCTGAAGTCTTGCCGCCAAGGATTTTCGAAAATCCTTGGCCAAGCGGTTTCGAAACCGCTTGGACGCGGTTTCTGACATTGGCCTAACGGGTGATGCGGGCGATGATCCGCAGGTCGATGGTATCGCCCACCATGCCCGAATAGCCCGTCGCGCCGAAGGCGCTGCGGCTGATCTGGCCGGTCAACAGAACAGCGAGGTTGCGGCGGTCGTCGGGGGAGGTGCCGCGTTGGCGGTAGAGGCGGGCGTCGAGTGTGATGGGGCGGGTGACGCCGCGCACGGTAAGGTCCCCTTGCACCGTGGCCCCGGACAGGTCGCCCGTCAGGGTGGTGGAGCGAAAGGTGATTTCCGGAAAGCGCGCTGTGTCCAGAACCTTGGCGTCTTTCATTGCCTGCGTGGCAAAGAAGAACCCGGCGCGCGCCCCGGCAGCATCGAGCGTCACGCGCACCCGGCTGGCGGGCAGGTTGTCGAGGTCTAGCGTGATCTCGGCGGATTTTACCGGCATGGTGCCCTGATTTGGGTTGCCTTCGACGTCATAGGAAAACCCCACGATCGAACGCGCGGCATCGAGGCGATAGGCCTGTGGCGCGGCCATGCTGAGCGCGGCGGTGAGGCAGAGGATGAAGGCAAGGATATAGCGCATGGCGCGACGGTAGGGGCAAAACGGGTTGGCGGCCATTCACCTTTGCGTCACATGCCAGTTGCCCGGTCGTCCGGTAAGTGCCCATGTGGCGGGTGGTGCGCTGCGGGCGCGGTGGCGGGAGAGGGCCCAGGCGCGGCTGTCGGGGGTATGGTCGGGGGCCATGTGCCAGCGGGTTTCAACCCCCGGCGCGCCGCCCTCGCCGGGGGTGAGGACCAGGCCAATGGGGGCACACCCCCCTGTTTTCGCGCCGTTTTCCGCAGCCAGATGCAGGCGGCGCACCGGTGTCAGGCCCGGTGGTTCGGGCAGTTCGGCCACCGCCAGCGGCACCACGCCGCTGCGCAGGACCTCTTCCAGCGTCCAGAGTAGGTCAATCGGTTGCTGGGGGTGGATGAAGGTGAAGCGCCCCGGTTGCACGAAGGGGCGCATGCCATCGGGATTGAGGCGGTCGCCCTGCCACGCGGGAGCGATCCAGAAGACCGGGCCGCGCGTGGCCCTGGCCACGATCATCGCCAGCACATGGCGCGCAGGCCCGCAGATCTCATGCAGGCGGGCCAGTGTCAGGGTCATGCCATCCAGCACCGGCAGGGCCGGACGGGTGTCATGCGTTTGGCGAGTCAGCAACGGTGCGGTCATGCAGGCAGATTACAATGTTCGCTAAATGTTCTCAATTGGGAATTGCCGGTATCACCGCCGGGAATGGGGGGTGACGCGGGTGGGAAAACCGCTAGTCTCTGCGCCGAACGCGAGGGACAAGGGACACCGGAAAAGATGAAGAAAAACCGATTGGGCCGGACCGGGATCGAGGTGAGCGCGCTGTGCCTTGGGTCGATGACATGGGGCAGTCAAAACACCACCGCGGAAGGTCATGCGCAAATTGACCGGGCATTGGAGCGGGGGATCAACTTCATCGACACCGCCGAGATGTACCCGGTGAACCCTGTTGCCAAGGACACCATTGGCCGGACCGAGAAGGTGATTGGCGATTGGTTTGCCAAGAGCGGGCGGCGCGAGGAGGTCATTTTGGCCTCGAAACATTCGGGCGAGGGGATGGCCCATGCGCGTGACGGCGCGCCGATCAGTTCCAAGACGATCCCGGAGGCGGTGGAAGGATCGCTGCGGCGGCTGAAGACCGACTATATCGACCTTTACCAATTCCACTGGCCCAATCGGGGCAGTTACATGTTTCGGCAAAACTGGAGTTTTGACCCCTCGGGGCAGGATCGCGCGGCGACCTTGGCGCATATGGAAGACACGTTGGAGGCCCTGCAAAAACAGGTGGACAAGGGAAATATCCGCGCCTTTGGCCTGTCGAATGAAAGCGCATGGGGCACGGCGCAATGGTTGCGGTTATCCGAGGATAAGGGCCTGCCACGGGTGGCGAGCATTCAGAATGAATATTCCTTGCTGTGCCGCCTCTATGATACCGATCTGGCGGAGTTGAGCGTGAATGAGGACGTCGGATTGCTGGCCTTTTCGCCACTGGCGGCGGGGCTTTTGACCGGCAAATATCAGGGCGGGGCGATGCCTGATGGATCGCGCATGACGCTGAACGAAAGCCTTGGGGGCCGCAAGACCAAACGCGCCTTCAAGGCGGTCGAGGCTTACTTGGACATCGCCGCGCGGCACGGATTGGACCCAGTGCAGTTGGCCTTGGCGTGGTGCATGACGCGCCCGTTCATGGGGTCGGTCATCTTTGGGGCCACCTCTGTGGGGCAACTGGATGTGGCCCTGGGGGCTGCGGAGGTGGCGCTTTCGGATGACGTGCGGGAAGAGATTGACGCAGCACATCGGGCACATCCGATGCCGTTTTAACGGTTTACGGCTATGCCATCGGTTTCGCCTCTTCAGGGCTAAGTGCTGCGTCGCCTCGACAGGATTGCTGGCCCATATTGGTTGGACGCACAGATGCTGGATCAAGCGACCCGCGTAACGGGACGCTTGGGCGTCCTGGTTGCATTCGGGCCAGGCCAGAAGTTACCGGAAGTCACGTCTGATGGTTGGGACCATGCTTGGCGCATCGGCTTCGGTTTCACCTCGCGGGGGGGAGGAGGGCATCCGGGAGGCAATCGAGGCGCATTTCGGAAATTCGATGATGCATCATGCACGCCAGGGGCCTGCAAGATATTCGGTTGCTTCTACAATGCCCTGGCGCACTCGAAGTCGCACAAAGATCCGGGTGATTTCGCTGGTATTCTGCGCGACACCATCACCGAGAACATCGCCATGCCGCCCGAGACAAAAGTGCTGGGTGTGGAACCACCCGAGCGCCGCTTGCATAAGGGCGCGTCACTGGCGAGGGAGCAGAGCCTTGACCCTCGCACCCTGAACAACGTGCAGGTTGCGGCTGGAGCCATTCCTGAACAGGCACCGGCTCATTTCCCGATCCTTGCGAAAGCAGGCGGTGGAATTGCGCGCCGCATGCAGCGCACCGTGAACGTTATCTCGCTGCGGAAGAAATGAATTTTACCCGGCCCATGGTCGATTAGCTTTTTGATGACCGCCTGCTGACAATTGGGGGCTGACAGTCCCTAACCACATTTGGAATGGCCACAGCTGGCGCAGGTCATGCAGCCTTCGACCATCCGCATGTCATACCCTCCGCAGGCCGGGCACGCCGGGCCGCGCGGCGCGTCAAGGTTGACCACTGTTTGCGTCGGGTCGGTCTTGAGGCCAAGCCCCTCGCCCTCCAAGAACCCGATTGAGACCATGTGCTGTTCCAAGATCCCGCCGATGGCCGCAAGGATCGAGGGAATATATTTACCCTGCATCCACGCCCCGCCGCGCGGGTCAAACACGGCCTTCAACTCTTCCACCACGAAGGACACATCGCCACCACGCCGGAACACCGCCGAAATCATCCGCGTCAGCGCGACGGTCCAGGCGAAATGTTCCATGTTCTTGGAGTTGATGAAGACCTCGAAAGGCCGCCGGTGGCCGTTCAGCACGATGTCGTTGACGGTGATATAGATCGCGTGGTTGCTGTCGGGCCACTTGAGCTTGTAGGTCGCGCCTTCCAATTCGGTAGGCCGGTCCAGCGGCTCGGACATATAGACAATCTCGCCGCCATCTTCGGGCATCGGCGCGCCGCTCTCGCCCGGCGCGGCCTCGGTGGTCTCAGATACGCTCAACACGCTGCCGGTCACATCATTGGGCCGGTAGGTGGTGCAGCCCTTGCAGCCCGTCTCATAGGCCTGCATGTAGACATCCTTGAACTCGGCAAAGGATATATCGGCCGGGCAGTTGATGGTTTTGGAAATCGAACTGTCGATCCAGCGCTGCGCGGCGGCTTGCATTTTCACATGGTCCTGCGGGGCCAGCGTCTGGGCGTTGACGAAATAGTCAGGGAGTTCCGCATCGCCAAAGCGTTCGCGCCACATCTGCACCGCGTAATCCACCACCTCTTCCTCGGTGCGGGTGCCGTCCTTTTGCAGGACTTTGCGGGTATAGCTATAGGCAAAGACCGGCTCGATCCCGGAACTGACGTTGCCGGCATAAAGGCTGATCGTGCCGGTGGGCGCGATGGAGGTCAAAAGGGCGTTGCGAATACCATGTTCGGCGATGGCGGCGCGCACGTCCTCGTCCATCCCCTGCATGGCGCCCGAGGCCAGATAAGCCTCCGCATCGAACAGCGGGAAAGGCCCCTTTTCCTTGGCCAGCTCCACACTGGCCAGATAAGCGGCGCGCGCAATCTGATGCAGCCAGGCTTCGGTTTGCGCCGCCGCCTCATCACTGCCATAGCGCAGGCCGACCATCAGCAAGGCATCGGCAAGGCCCGTCACGCCCAGCCCGATCCGCCGCTTGGCCGCGGCCTCCCGCGCTTGCGCGTCAAGCGGGAAGCGGCTGGCATCCACCACGTTGTCCATCATCCGAACAGCAGTGGCGACCAGATCATCCAGCGCCGCCTCGTCCAGCTCGGCCGCTTCGCCAAAGGGATCTTTCACCAACCGCGCCATATTGATCGACCCCAAAAGGCAGGCGCCATAGGGTGGCAAGGGTTGCTCGCCACAGGGGTTTGTGGCGCTGATGGTTTCGCAATAGCTCAGGTTGTTGGCCGCATTGACCCGGTCGATGAAAATCACCCCCGGTTCGGCATAGTCATAGGTGGCCTGCATGATCTGGTTCCACAGGTCACGCGCCTCGACGGTCTTGTAAACCTTGTCGCCAAAGCGCAGGTCCCATGACCCGTCGGCTTTGACCGCCTCCATGAAAGCATCGCTCACCAGAACCGACAGGTTGAACATCCGCAAGCGCGCGGAGTCCGATTTGGCGGTGATGAAATCCTCGATATCGGGATGATCACAGCGCATGGTCGCCATCATGGCACCCCGGCGCGACCCCGCCGACATGATCGTGCGGCACATCGCATCCCAGACATCCATGAAGGACAAAGGGCCGCTGGCATCGGCGGCAACGCTTTTCACCTCGGCCCCTTTGGGCCGGATAGTGCTGAAATCATAGCCGATCCCGCCGCCCTGCTGCATGGTTAGCGCGGCCTCTTTCAGCATCTCGAAAATACCGCCCATATCGTCGGGGATCGTGCCCATGACAAAACAATTGAACAGAGTCACACTCCGCGCCGTGCCCGCCCCGGCGGTGATGCGACCGGCGGGCAGGTACTTGAAATCCTCCAACGCGGCATAAAAACGGTCTTCCCAATGGCTTGGGTCGTTTTCCACCTCGGCCAAGGCCCGTGCAATCCGACGCCATGTATCTTCCACCGTTTCGTCAATCGGTGTGCCGTCGGCCTCCTTCAGGCGGTATTTCATGTCCCAGATGGACTGGGCGATGGTGGCAGCGAAACGGGTCATTGGTCGAATCCTGTGATTGGCAGGCAACCACAATAGCTTGAAGCGCCCCGCATTTCCACTACCCTATATGCCCTGAACCAAGGGAATCGCATGGCCACACTGCACCTCATCAAACTGAGCGTCGGATCGGACAACGTGGACAGCCTCATGCGCTGGCAAGCGTCGGCCCGCGCCAAGGGGCCTGACGGCCTGCCCCGGCATATCACCCGTATGTGGCCCAAACGCGAGGCAGAGCTGCTTGAGGGGGGCTCGATCTATTGGGTCGTGCAAGGCCTCGTGCAATGCCGCCAGCGACTTCTGCGCTTTGACGAGGTCATCGGCAGCGACGGTATCCGTCGCTGCGGCTTTGTTCTGGAGCCTGAGGTGATCCGGACCTCCACCGCCCCCAAACGTCCCTTCCAAGGCTGGCGCTACCTCAAGCCCGAGGACGCGCCCGCCGACCTGCCCCAGCACCGGCAGGAAGAAGACAGCCTGCCGCCCGAATTGTCGGCCGCCTTGGCCGATATCGGGGTGCTCTGAGGATAACCCTTCCTTAACCATGCTGCGGCAGTCTTCTGCCCATGAAAACCCTGCCGCGACACCTCACACCCGATATCTGGCTGCAACAGGTCTTCACTTCGACCGAAGCGCGCAAGGGCGGCGTGGTGAAGCGCAAAATACGCGATGTCGAACGCCTTGTTGGCCGCCACGCCTTTTTGCGCGAAGTCGAACGACGCGGCTTTCAGGCGGTGGAAAACCACCAACATTATGTCGTCTTCTGCAACACCCTTCCGCTGCGCCGCGCCAAACCGTGACCGACCGCCAAGGGCTTTCGAAAGCCCTTGCACACCCCCGGCGCGCGCCGGGGGCACAAGCGGTTTGCAAACCGCTTGCCCAAGGCGTTTCGAAACGCCTTGCCCGCCACGGTGGTGAAACGTCGCTTTCCTGCCCTTTTCTGGTGGGAATGCGCATGACAAGGATGCGTTCAACACAGAATTAAGCCAAAACTGTTATCCAGGCGCCCGACTCAAAGGATTCTGAATTTTGGCCATTAAAATCGAAATGCTGCGCTGTTTTCGGGCCGTGGCCGATCACGGTTCCCTCGCTGATGCGGCCGAGGTTCTGGGCCGCACCTCCTCGGCGGTCTCGATGATGCTTCGCCAATTCGAGGATCACGTCGGCGCACCGCTTTTCGAGAGCACCCGCAAATCCCGCCTCACCCCCTTGGGCGAATTGATCCTGATCGAGACCACCCGAGAGCTGTCGCATTTCGAGCGTACCGTGGCCGCGATTGAAGGGCTATCTCGCGCTGAGATGGGGCAGGTCCGGCTGGCCGTGACCCCTTCCGTTGCGCAGGTTATCATGCCGCCGATCCTGCAGGACTACATGCAAACCCACCCCGGCGTGCGGATCGACATGCGCGATACCGACTCCGCCTCGGTGCAACGCGAACTTGCGGCTGAACGTGCCGATATCGGCATGGCCAGCGTCAGCCATATGCCGGGGTTCGAACGACATCTGGTTTTCACCGACCGGTTTGGCGTGGTCTGCCCGGTTGATCACCCGCTGGCGAAGAACTGGACAGAACTGACGTGGAAAGACCTGGAAGGCGTGGATTTCATCGCCAACGGTCTGTGCGATTTCATCACCGATGAAGGCTTCGCGCCGATCATGGCGGCCTCTCGGCTCAATGTTCTCAATACCGCCTCGATCCTCAGCCTCGTGCGCGGCGGTGTGGGGGTAACGCTTCTGCCCGAACTCGCGGTTCTGCCGGAATTCCTTGATTTGGAATTCCTTCCTTTGGTCGATGCCTCCGCCCGACGCGAGGTTTGGATGGTCACCCCGCCGCAACATATGCTGACCCCGGCGGCGCAAGCCCTGACACGCGCGATCCTGGACGCCAATATCGCAGTCACCCACGACTGACTCCCTAAACCTTAAAGCTGAACGGCGCGATCCAGAGGTGTGCCGGTTCGTAGGCTTAGTCCCCAATGATATTGCAGCTTGAAGCCGCAAGTTGTGCCTTCAATTTCAGGTCCGGCGGACGAGGAAGCTCCGCGATTCCGAAGACAGTTGGGCCACAAAAACTGTGATCGGGTAGATCGAGGCTTGGATGGCATAAGCTGTACGCTTTAGGCAACGCGCGGCACCTGGTGGCGCAAGGCGGTGAGCATATCACTGTATTCGTTTGTCTGCGGCTCGGGTCATGTGCAAATCCTCCAGCGGTAGGCAGATATTGTCGACGGCGGGATGATTTGGCTCGTCACTAGCAAAACGCTCCAATTCGACGCTTGGGAGGTCATCGACCTGTTGAAGGCAGAGCAGGTCGTAAAACGCGTCTCGGGCAGGTTTCAGGTGCCGTTCTCAGTATCCGATACTTACGCCTTATCTCGCGTTGAATTTTGGTCATGAAAATCGCCTTTTTCCCGAAACTCAGAGGCTAAGGAAAATATCCGGCGAGTAACGGTATCTTGACACAGTCGCTATACCGGCTTGCGGAAAAGAAGCGTGCCCAATCACCAACAGGCCGTTGCATTGCTGAAAGGCGTTGGATCAAGCGACCGTCCACAATTGCAAAACGCGGCCCCCTTGCCCCTCAGTAAGGTTACTTACCCATCAGGGATTTTTCATCTTCGAAGACAGACCCGTTTTTGTCGGTCACTTTCAACGTGACGCTCAAACTGGCATCGGGTTCGAGCGAGACGCGCGAGACCGAAAGAGGGCCCATGGCCTCACCTTGGGACACAGGAACTGTACCCGATTGCCTGTTGACGGATTTACCACTTGGGCCACTCTTGACGACGTTAAGCTGGTACTCTCCCCCCAAGCCTTTTTTAAGGTTCGAGAAAACCTCAATCTGAACAAGCCCGTCGTGTTGAGACATATCAAGCCAGGCACGCGGAACTTCATCCGAAGCCACGGAGAAGGGCCAAGCCGCGAGGATCGCGAAAAAAAATCGACTGATCTTCATATCATACTCCATAATCTAACAAAGCCTTCGGGCATTGTTTTACTGGCGTGGGCCTATTGTGCCTCAGCGGGAGCCACCTGAAGGTACACGCCATCGTCACGCGTCACGATCTGTCCAGTGGAAGCCCCGGCCTTTTTGGCTTCGATTGGCATGGCGCCATGCGCACAGTCCGCGTCCAAAGTCATCGACAAAGTCCCATCGGCTTCACAGTCAATCTCTGAAGATTGCGCCGCCTCAGGTCCCGTCTGGCTAGACTCATTATCTTTTTGGGTATTGTCGACTTCGCTACCTTCATTATCCGCCAGTTCATTCGTTGCCAGCGTGAAATCATATATGGCAAATATCTCGTCCAGAATTGGCGCGGTATCTTCTATCGAGATTCCCTCGGCCTCGTCAGGTACGATTGGGGTGATCTGTTCAACGATGGCCGGATCCTTGGTGGATACAAACTCCTCTTGCGCTTGGGCGGTCGCACCTGCCCAGAAGATCATCATGCCCCATGAGAGGAGTGTGATCGACAAGCCGCGCATGACATCAATCGCCGGTCTGGGTGATCTGAACGCTCATTCCACCAGTTTGCCTTACTGAAATCGGCGCGGCCTCAACCCCGTATTGCTTCAGATCGGCAACGTTGCCGTCACCGTTTTGTTCAAGCTCCATACTGTTTCGCTGACCGTCTTGAAGAAGGTCGGCGAAGTTGTCTGCGCCGTCCTGCCTAAGCGACATGCGATTGCCTTGGCCAACCTGGGTCTGAAAGGCGATATTGCCCAATCCAAGTTGTTCCAGTGACGCTTCGTTGCTGCTTGCGAAGGCGTTTTGCGAGGCAGACTGATTGATACTGAACGAATTTATAGTACCGGAAATCAGGACATCCGCACTGTTGCCGGCGCCTTGCTGTGTAATGTCACCTTGGTTGTCCGCACCGCTAAGACGAATGAAGGCATTTTGATCATTCCCCCGCTGTTCAACGACAAGCACACTGGTGTCGCTTTCGTTGGTAACCTCCGCGAGGTTATCGCTACCGATTTGGTCGATTGACACCTCACCCAAGGCACTACGTCCAATGGCGTCGCTTTCCCCGCCGGCACTTGTCGGGTCGGTTATCTGGTCCAGGTTTTCCTGAGCCAGCGATGGCCCGAGCCAGAAAACAAGAAGCATGGTGCAATAGAGTGTCGTCCTGATCATCGTTTCCAACCTTGCTACCAGTGGCCATCAGGCCGAAGGCCTTATTGGGCGAATGTAACACATCTCGGCAGCGATTACCGCATCAAGAACCATCTTTGCCGATGCCACGTTGCGGATGTGAGAATAAGATTTTCCTGGATCACGATCCAGGTCTCTTCCGAATAATCGCCCCGCGCGAGATACGCGCGGGGCATTCTTTGGCTTTCTTATTGGGTCACGGTCGCAACATTGCCAGTACCCGCCTGGATGACGGTGGACATATTGCCGCTTGTTGCCATCTGCTCAACAGTCGCGGTATTCCCGGCACCAAGACCCGACTGGGTGATCGAACTCCAGTTATCGTTGCTGCCTTGCTTGACGGTCGCCATTTGATTGTCATCCGTCTGCGAAATGATGCTTTCGTTCATATCGCCAGTCTGGGTGACAAAGGCAGTATGGAAGTCCCCGGTTTGGCCGATCGTACTGATGTTGGCAAAACCTGACTGCTCCAACGTTGCCTCGGCGCCCTCACCATCGGCTTGGTTGATGGTGCTCATACCATCGACACCCGACTGCGTGACCATGGACATGGACGCGGTATTCGTCTGGGTGATGGTGCTGGAGTTGTTGTCATTGCTTTGAGTGACGGTGGCCGTGGAGAAGCGGCTTTGCGGGCCCTGATTGATGTCAGAGAACTGGCTGGTGTCGCTTTGATTGACAGTGGCGGTCACAGTGCGGGCGCCCTGATTGATCAGGCTTTCGTTGTCGCTGCCGTTCTGGGTGACATCCGCCGTCATCTCGCGGTTTGCACCTTGGTTCACATCCGAACTGTTGTTCGAGCCGTTCTGTGTCACGTTGGTGAGTGCCGCCGAGCCACGTTGACGCACATCCGAGACGTTACCCGAACCACTCTGGGCGACGTTGGCATCGGTGAACGGGTTGGCATCTTGACCGAACACGTCTTGCAGAATGGTCGAGGAGTTGTCCTGCCCTGTCTGATCGTTGCGCGCAGTGACACCCGAGCCAGCGCCATCGTTGGGTGGCTGGTTCGGATTGCCCGATTGCACGATCGACGATGCGTTGCCCGAGCCCGACTGAATGATCCGGCCGTTCACGCTGTAACCCGAGGGGATACCATCCGGCGGGACCTGCACGGTGCCGTTGGAATTCTGGTCGATCGAGGCCGTATTGGTCGGGGCGTTCGGTTGATCCGGGTTGTCCTGCGTGATGCGGGCCCGTGCATTGCTGCCGATTTGGTTGATCATTGCATCGTTGGTGGGGACGGTGAAGCCGGAGATGCCGTTAGGGTCTTCCGATTGGGTGACTTCGGCAAGGTTGCCGGTGCCATTTTGGCTGATGTCCGAGACACCTTCGTTGCCACCGGTTTGATCGACAGTCGCCGTGTTAAGCCCACCGATCTGGTCGATGGTGCTGTCGTTGGCAAAGGCGGCGGAGGCGCCGACCAT
Source organism: uncultured Roseovarius sp. (assembly GCF_913057115.1). Taxonomy (GTDB): domain Bacteria; phylum Pseudomonadota; class Alphaproteobacteria; order Rhodobacterales; family Rhodobacteraceae; genus Roseovarius. The sequence continues at coordinate 76,425 of NZ_CAJXNN010000010.1, read as the reverse complement.
CAGAGCGAGTGCGGAGGCACTGGAAATAAGAAGCGTCTTCATTTGTCTAATCCCTTGTTGAATGGAGTTACACCGACCGGCCGCGGGTCATTGCACCCGGTCGATGCGTTATTTCTGGGTTATTGATTGACGGTCGCGGTGTTGCCGGCGCCCGACTGCATGACCATCGAGGTGTTACCGCTTGTGGCCATCTGGAACACACTGGCCGAGTTGCCGGTGTTCACTTCATCCACAACAGGGTTACCCCCATCTTGTTCGATGGTCGAGGCGTTGTTGTCGGTCGACTGCGTGACTTCGGCAAACTGGTCCGCGCTGCCGGGGCCCGCCACAAGCGACGTCTGCAAAACGGAGCTGGTGTTGTTGTTACCGCTTTGCAGGATGGTTGCCGCGATCGAGCTGTTGGCCCGACCGGATTGGGTCACATCACTGCTGTTGTTGTCACCGCTCTGGTTGACCGTGGTCATGCCGAAGTTCGCGCTTTGCGACACGGTGCTGCTGTTGCCGGCGCCGGATTGATCGATCGTGGCGTCGTTATCCAGCCCGCTCTGAGTCACGTCGGACATGTTCCCGGTGGAGGCCTGGTTCACGTTCGCAGTATTCAGGTTGCCACGCTGAAGCACCGTCGAGATGTGGTCAGACCCGTCCTGAGTGATCATCGCGGTTTGTCCACGACGGTTAATCGGGTCTTCATCGCGCCCTTGTTCGACACTGGAGAAGTTGTTCGCGCCGCTTTGCTTGACGTCCGCAAGCGCTTTGGGCGGACCATCATTGAACTGAATGATCTCTGATACGTTGCCGGGCGCCTCGCCGGGGTCACCCGTTTGGTCAACAAGCGCTTTTGCTTCAGACCCTTCCTGGGTGATTGTCGAGGTGTTCGACGCAGTGTTGAAATCAGGCGTCCCGTTGTTGGGGTCATCGGCCTGTGTCACTTTCGCGATGTGTCCATCACCGATTTGATTGACCGTGGACACGCCTTCCGACCCGCCGGTTTGATCGATCTGGGCCAAGTTTGCGCCACCGATCTGGTCTATCGTGCTATCGTTTGCCAAAGCTTGACCGGCAAAAGTCAGCGCAAACAACGAGACGCTTGTGATTAAGTGCTTTTTCATGAGGTAAACCTCCTTTATAAGCACCAAAGGCATCTTTGGTGCCGGTTGGCGGCCGCGAAATGCGGCCTCTGATCAAGGCGTGGTGTCGCAGGTGTCCAGCCAAGTAGACGCCACGCCCCCGAAATCTTCGCCCCTTGTCAGGGCGATATGTCATCTCTGCTCAGGTCGTTTTTTTGTTCTCTGCTGTCGATGTCACAGCAGACTTATTCATCGATGTTTTTTGTCCATCATAGTCCTGATCCGAAATCTTGGACCGATCCAGGCGACCGTCGTCTTCAAGGTACTGATTAATCAGACGCTTTCCTGCCTTATGGTTTTTGAAGGCCCAATAATCACGATGCGCCATCTCCAAGATCAACGTATAGACCGCTTTTTCGATAGCGCGTCTGAAGGCGATGAAACCTGGCTCGTTCGCACTGACGCCGGCTTCGAGCTCCAAGACTTCATCGGTATCAATGTACCGGAAAACACTTGCTCCGACACTGGTGGAAAGGATCGATTTTTGTACGACGACCGATGCCAGAACTTCCCCGGTTTTGACGCTGACAGTTCTCAGGTTCACGCTGATCGTATCTTTACGGTATTCGCCGCGCGCCCCGACCCCAAGCAATGCAGCACCCGCGCCGCCGGTTTCGACATTGCTATCGTAGCCAACAACGCCACCTTCAACGATGACACCGGCAAAAAGCATCGGAGGCAGGGCCTTTGGGTTGATTTCAGTCTCTTTCAGGTAAATTTGGCGCATTTCTTGAATAATGCGTCTTTCCTGAAGCAAGTTGTCGAGGTTGCTTCGCTCGACCACCCGGAACCACTTACCGCCGCTCGTATCGCGAAGCGCCTTCATCAAAACAGCACCTCCGCCCTGGGATACCGCTTTTGACAAGGTCTGGTAGCCTTCGGAAGGTTTGAATTGCCCTGTCAAATCTTCGAAATCGTAAACCGCGATATCCACCCGGCTTTTTGGGGGCGGCATATCGAGCAAGCTGCTTCGGGTTGAGGTTACTTGTGGGATAGCCGGATCTTCGTCCGCCAAAACCGGCATTTCGAACTCGGCACATCCCGACACGAAGAATGCCAAGCTCAACGCGCTTGCGGATTTGACAACGGCACGAGTGACGCCCGGAAACATGTACCGACGAAAGATCGAAATCATCAGTTCACCGCCTGTTCTACAACCGGCAAAACAATCTCCGTGCTGGAGCCGTCAAGCAAATTGGTGATTTCGACGGTGATCGTCTCAAGCGTACGCTCGTAGAAAATCTGTTGATCGCCAATCGTGAGCGTATCGGAGTCACCGGGTTCGGCACCGGTGATCACTTCGGAAAGGCCAGAGGAGAGAGATGATAAAAGGCGGCTTTGCAATTGCCGAACGAACAAGTCCGATTGAGTGCTTGATCGGGTGCTCTGCGTTCCGCCCTCATCCTTGTGTTGATTCTGGATGTCCGCAAGCGACAACAAATGACTAGAATTGAACGAATTCCCGCCAAACGACGGGTTCGTAAACTGGAAAACTAAATCTTGTGCCGGTGCTCTTGAAGACATAGCTCCAAGCGCAAGGCTGGCCAAGAAGATGCGGACCGTGCTGCCCCCGACAGCGCGCCACCGAAACGACCTGTACTATCCCCCCGAATAGTGAGCACATCACTCAAGGCACATGAGTTGATGCTCTTACTGTATCATGCCGGAGCCCTCTTTAACCTGTACGCTTTCAACCAAAATCTCGGCAATAAAATGACATAATGTGTTCACAACAAAGGTTAAATCCTTCCGATTCGCAAGCCTCAACCTTTGGTCGTGATCATCGAACTTCGGGTTTTATTCTGCTCAGACCGTTTCACGCCCCTCGGAAACGGACTTAGGCGCGAAATCGACAAGAGGTGCTGAGTTTCATAGAAAATTAATGGATTGATATTGGGAAAAACTATTTATTGCAGAGCCTTACAACCTGTGTTTCGGTTCAAAATCTGCCACCCGCATAGTTTACACATTGGCACTAAACCGCTTGCAGGGAAGCGCATCGTTTAGCTACACAATACAGTGCCGAAGGGGCGTCACGAGATTATTTGGCGGCCAAAAAAAATTGCCGCATATGCAACCAAGAGTTTAATTTTGCAGTCATTCGCCTGAACCGACTGGGTAGGGTCCCAGTCTGGCTCCAAGATCGCTGGTGTGATGAGCTTTAAAAAGAGCTCATGTTTCGCAACATGACGCACAGGCGCGCCGTGATCCGGGTTTGGCCCACTTGCTCCAATGAAACACGCCCGCATTCGGCGCTTGGATATTGGACACCAAGGGCATTCGCCGAACACCTCACCGGCGGAACCCACAGCCGCGCTGCGCCGAACGGCGTATCCGCCCAAAGGACCCTGGTCCGGAGCGGATGAACGTTCAGTCGCAGATCAGCGATATCCTCGTTGTTTGGCGCGAGGGTGTTTTGCTTCTCAAAGCGTCGCGTTCCGAGAACGCCACCGAGCCGCGCAAAAGAAAACGGGCGCGAGGTGTCTCGCGCCCGCCCAAGGTGAGCCGAAGGGAGGGTTATTTCCAGCCCACTTCGTTGAAGATTTTCTGCGCCGTGGGCACGTTCTTTGCAACTTCGCTCAGGTCAACATCGTCGGGCTTGAAGATGCCCAGTTGCGCGACCGATGCGCTGAGGCCTACACCGGGGACCGCAGGGTATTCGTCGTTGCCCGCCGAGAAATACTTCTGCGCCTGATCGGAGGCGAGGTATTCAAGGAATTTCACCGCGTTGTCACGGTTTGGCGCGTGGGCTGCCACACCGCCACCCGACAGGTTCATATGCGCGCCTTCCGCATCCTGAGCCGGGAAGACCCAGCCGATGTTCTCCATGGCGTCGGCGGGCAGGCCGCTGACGTCTTTGCGCAGGGCGCGGGCGAAGTAATAGGTGTTACCGACCGACACGTCGCATTCGCCCGAGACAAGCCCGCGCAGCTGATCGGTGTCGCCGCCTTGGGGTTCGCGGGCGAAGTTCTCGACCACGCCGGCGGCCCATTCTTTCGCGGCCTCTTCACCGTGGTTTTCGATGACCGACGACAGCAGCGTGAGCGAATAGACATTGGTCGAGGAGCGGTGGCACACCATGCCTTTGTAAGCGGGGTCGGCCAGTTCGACGTAGGATTTCGGCGGGTTTTCCACGTCGGTCTTGTCGTAGAAGATGATGCGGGCCCGTTGCGAGAAGCCGAACCACTGGTTGTCTTCGTCTTGCAGGTAATCGGGGATACGGGCCTCGAGCGTGTCGTTCTCGACCGACTGCAAAACGCCTTCCTTCTTGGCGCGTTCCAGTCGCGAGGTATCCACCGTCAGCAGCACGTCTGCCGGGGAATTGTCCCCCTCGGCTTTCATTCGCGCGATCAGTTCGTCGGCCTTGCCTTCGATGCGGTTGATGGTGATGCCGGTCATCTCTTCGAAGTCAGTGTAGAGCCGCTCATCGGTGTCATAGTGACGTGAGGAGTAGAGGTTGAGTTCATCGGCCTTGGCCTGAGCCGCGGCGCCAAGCGTGATGCTGGCGGCAAGGGCAAGGATCGAAGTGGTGCGAAGAGATGACATGCGGTCCTCCAAGTCTGATTGTTTACTAAATTTGTCAGATACCAGCTGTGGCGACTGGGTCAAGAGGTATTTGACAAAATTAGTCGGAAATAATCGGGTCCAGAAATCCATTGACTTGCTTTGGTTGATCTTGCTTGTGAAGGGACACCGAGCGCAGGGCGTTATCCGGTAAAAGACGAAGGGGGCAGGGCGGCATGACACGGGTCTTCATCACCGGCACGGCGGGTTTCATCGGCTATCATCTAGCTGACCTTTTGCTGCGCGAGGGGCATACCGTTCTGGGGCTTGATGGCATGACGGATTACTACGACCTGCGCCTCAAGCAGCGCCGTCACCAGATGCTGTCGCAAAACCCCGGCTTCGTCGGCGTGGAGGCGATGTTGGAGGATGTCGAAACCCTTGACCGGGTCACGGATGAATTCCGCCCCGAGGTGATCGTGCATTTGGCCGCGCAAGCGGGCGTGCGCTACAGCCTTGAAAACCCCCGCGCATATATCGACGCCAATGTGGTGGGCACCTTCAACGTGATGGAGGTGGCCCGGCGGCACGCGGTGAAGCACCTGCTGATGGCCTCGACGAGTTCAGTCTATGGAGCCGAGACCGATATGCCCTATCGTGAAACCCAAAAGGCCGACACACAGATGACCATCTATGCCGCCACCAAGAAGGCAGGCGAGGCAATGGGCCATTCCTATGCGCATCTGTGGAACATGCCGACCACGATGTTCCGGTTCTTTACGGTCTATGGCCCGTGGGGGCGGCCCGACATGGCGCTTTTCAAATTCGTCGATGCCATTCTCGATGACCGGCCCATCGACGTTTACAATCACGGTGAGATGCACCGGGATTTCACCTATATCAGCGACTTGGTGCGCGGTATCCGCCTGTTGATCGACGCGGCCCCCGAACGCCCCGAAAACCCTGACCAGATTGCCGAGTATGACAGCCTGTCGCCGGTGGCCCCTTACCGCGTGGTCAACATCGGCAATTCGCAAACCGTGCGCCTGTTAGACTTTATCGAGGCGATCGAAGAGGCGCTGGGAAAAAAAGCCACCCGCAACATGATGGAGATGCAAAAGGGCGATGTGCCCGCAACATGGGCCGATGCCACGCTATTGCAGGAATTGACGGGCTATCGCCCGCAAACCGATGTGCGCGAGGGGATCAAGCACTTCGTTGCTTGGTTCCGCGACTACTACGGGAAGTGACACCTCGGGGTATGGCACCGATTTCTTAAAAAGAAATCGGACCGAAATCTTTTGAAGATTTCGGTTTGTTAAGTCACATAATGCAGGGTCGTGAACTCGGCCCGGAAAGCGGCCACTTCTTCGGCCAAGGCCTCGGGCGCGTTCGAGGTGAGCGCCATGCCGATCAGGTTGGCCAGCCGTTCGGCATGCTCCACCCCCACGCCCCAACGGACCAATTCTGGCGTGCCGATGCGAAGCCCGTTCATATCGCCCTCGACGTCTTCAATCGGCAGGCCAATACCACAGGCCAGAAACCCTGCCTTGCGCAGGGTTTTCGATGCTGCCTGCCCACCACCAAAGCGCGCGGCCTCGACCGCGAATTGATGCGAGCGGGTAAAGCCCTGTTCCTTGGCAAAGATTGGCAAGCCTTGCGCATCCAGCGCCTGCGCCAGCGCTTGGGCCAGATCAATCATCGCTTGCGCGTAATCCGCCCCCTGGTCGCGCCAATCCAGCATGGTCACGGCCAAAGCGGCCGATTTCGCGGCGTCAAAGTTGGCAGTCATCCCCGGAAAGGCGATGGCGTCCAGACGTTGCGCCAGGTCGGGTTCGTTCGTCACGATGAGGCCCCCCGCGGGCCCACCAAGGCTTTTGTAGGTGGACATGGTCATCAGATGCGCGCCCTCGTCCAGCGGGTTGCGCCACGCGCGCCCGGCAATGATCCCGCATTGATGGGCGGCGTCGAAAAGCAGTTTCGCGCCCACCTCATCGGCCACGGCACGCGCCTCGGCCACCGGGTGTTCAAAGAGGTTGAGACTGCCACCGATGGTGATCAACGCCGGGTTCACCTTATGCGCCAGATCGCGCAGGCCCTTGATATCCACGGTATAGCCATCGGCCAGCACCGGGGCCGGGTGGATATGCAACCCGTAAAGTCCGGCACAGCCCGCCGCGTGGTGGGTGACGTGGCCGCCAATGCTGGCGGGTGGGGCAATGATGGTGTCACCCGGATTGCAGGTGGTCATAAAGCCGTAAAGATTGGCAATCGCGCCCGAAGGCACGCGGATTTCGGCGTATTTGGCGTTGAACACCTCGGCGCAAAGTTCCGCCGCGATCACCTCGATTTCCTCAATCGCTTCAAGCCCCATCTCGTATTTATCGCCGGGATAGCCTAGCGAGGGACGAGAGCCGAGGCCGGCCGACAACAGCGCCTCGGCGCGCGGGTTCATCACGTTGGTTGCGGGGTTGAGGTTGAAACACTCGCGCTCATGGATATGCAGGTTTTGCTTGGTCAGCTCCTCGATCCGGTCGCGCAGAGCGTCGGACTCGGTTTTGGCGGTTTGGCCCGCGATCTCTTGCACCCGTGCTTCGCAGGGTTCGGGCACCCAGTCTCGTTTTGCCAATGTCATGCGGTCGCCTTTCCTGCGTCAGTGTCCATCCAGATGGTCACCGGGCCATCATTGCGCAAATCCACCTTCATGTCCGCGCCAAACTCCCCGGTTTCCACCGGCACCCCTTGGGCGGCCAGTTGCGCTGCGAAATACTCATAAAGGCGCTTGCCTTCATCGGGGGGCGCGGCGGAGGAGAACCCGGGGCGGTTGCCGCGCGAGGTATCGGCGGCCAGCGTGAATTGACTGACCACAAGGGCCGCGCCTTCGATATCGCGGACCGAGCGGTTCATCTTCCCCGCCTCATCGGTGAAAATCCGCAGCTTGGCGATCTTGGCGGCCAGTTGGTCGGCCTGTGCCTCACCGTCGCCCTGCATGGCGCAGATCAGCACCAGAAGGCCGGGGCCGGTCTGGCCGATCACTTCGCCGTCGACTGTGACCGAGGCATGGGTGACACGTTGCAAAAGCGCGCGCATGGGCGGGTCCTTTTTTGGCTCAACCGCGCAGGTCGAGGATATCATCAAGCGCCGCGCGCTCGGTCCGGAATTGGTTGGCGGGGTGGCCCGGGTCAGGGTAGCCAAAGCTGATGGCGCAAAGGATGTTGCGGGTCTCGGGCAGGCCAAAATGCGCGCGGATCAGGTCAGGATAGGCCGCGACCGAGGCTTGCGCGATGGTGCCCAACCCCCGCGCCGTGGCCGCCAGTAGAAAGGCGGTGACAAAGCCGCCGGTGTCCATGGCACCATAGGGGCCAAGAGCCGCCTCGGCATGAACAATCGCCACATGCGGCGCGCCGAAAAGGCGGTAGTTTTGCATGGATTGCTCGGCGCGGGCCGCGCGATCCTCCCGCGCGATGCCGACCGCCTCATAGAGCTGATAGCCACAGGTGCGCCGCCGTTCGCCGTAAACGCCGGGATAGCCCTCCGGCCATGGCATGTCGGCCCCGGGCTTGGCGCGCTCCACCTCGGCCAGAAGGGCCGTGCGGAAGGCCTCGGTTTCCGCGCCTTGGGTGACGACCACCTGCCAAGGCTGCGCATTGCACCACGAGGGTGCGCGGCCTGCATCGCGCACCACCTCGGCAATCACCTCTGCAGGCACCGGATCGGGCCTGTAGGCGCGGCAGGAATAGCGCGCGTCAAGGATCTCGCGCAGGGTGTCGGCTTGGCTCATGCCTCATCGTCCTTATCGTTGGGCCATGTATCGGACAAGCGATACCCGTAGGGCCATGGATCATCGGGGTCGAGCATATGGGTATGCATGCCGGTGATCCATCCCCGGCCCGAGATTTCGGGGATGACGGCGGGGGTGCCCTCTAGGTCGGTCAGCGCCTTGATCCGCCCCTCGAACCTCGAGTCGATCAGCGAGGTGGCGGCATAGCGATCCCCTTCACCCATCTGCCCGCGCGCCTGCAACAGCGCCATGCGTGCCGACAGGGCCGTGCCGGTGGGCGAGCGGTCGATCTTGCCGGGGCGGATCGCCACGGCGTGCCGCGCCTGAAGCCCTTGGGCCGTGTTGTGCGGGGCATGGGTGAACAGGCAAAAGGAAATATGTCGCCAATCGGGATTTGTGGGATGGTGAAAGCCAAGCTGTGCGGTCGCCGCTTGGGTGATGCGGGTGCCAAGTTTCGCGAGTTTCCGGGCGTTTTCCGGCACCAGATCAAGGCCCAGGGCACTGGCATCCGCCACCACGAAACTATCCCCGCCAAAGGCGGTATCGACAGTCATCCGCCCCAACCCCGGCACCTCGATCTCGGCGTCCATCTCGGCAGCGAAGGAGGGAATATTGGTCACATGAATCCGCTGTGCTTTGCCATCCGCGCAATCCGCCCGCACCGCGACCAACCCGCCGGGGGCCTCCAGCGTCAGGTGTGTGACGGGCTCCTGCATCGGGATGATCCCGGAATCCAGCAGCACCGTCGCCACACAGATCGAATTAGAGCCTGACATCGGCGGCGTGTCACATGGCTCCATGATGACAAAGCCCATATCGGCGCGCGGGTCCTTGGGCGGCACCAACAGGTTGACGTGCCGAAAGACCCCACCGCGCGGCTCATTCAAAACGAAACGGCGCAGGCTGTCATCTTGGGCGATGAAGCGTGATTGCGCCCAAAGGGTATCTCCGGGCGGCGGCGCCACGCCGCCAGTAATCACATCGCCCACTTCCCCCTCGGCATGGGCCGAGATGACCTGAATAGACTTCAGGCTGCGCACCATCAGAATTGCCCCTCATTCATGGCAATGGCATAACCCACGGCCCCGGCGATCAGCAGGCCGATGATAACGGCAAAGGTGATCTTCCACGCCGACCAAGGCCGCTCGCCCTGCACGCGGCCCGTGCGGCCATTGACGACGAAACGGTAGGTTTCGCCCCGGTATTTATAGGCCGCCAGCCAGACGGGCAGCAGAACATGCTTGAAGGTCACATCGCTGACGCGGGTTTGAATATCGTGGATGCGTTGCCGGTCCCCGCCGATGTCGAATTTCACATCGCGGGTAATCACCCGGTCCATATGGGCGCGCGCCTCGACAAAGCCTTCGTCCAATTCCACGGTATAGCCCTCGGCCCGGAACCCGGCGAGGTATTCGGGGTTATATGGCTCCATTGCCGATAAATCCCACGGCTCAAGCGCATCGGTGAATCGCTTGGGCAGGCTGCGCGAGGCCAGGACCAGTACGTCATCGAAAAACCGCGCCACGCGCCCCGACACCCGGCGCCAACGGACCTTGGGCACGCGCACCTGTTCGCGCTTGCCATCGCGAAAGACCGTTTGAGTCTCATAATAAATCGTGCCCCGCTCGCCATGGTACTCTGAGGCGGTATCGGCATCGAAGGTCCAATAGGGCACGTAAATCCCCTGCATTTTCCGCCCCTTGCGGGCATAGGCCTGCAATCCATTGGGCGCAAACCACAGGCTTCCCAGCCAATCATTCATTGCCTCGCGCGCTTTTTCTTCGTCAAGCGCAAAGGGCAAAAGCCCACGCGGCTTGATATGGCGGTGCGTGCCGGTGTCGGTGACCACCGGGGTTGCGCAAAACGGGCACTCGGCGGCGTGGAGGCTGGCGTCAAACTCCACCTGTGCGGCACAATTGGGGCAGGTCAGAACGCGGGTTTCCTCGATCTCCTGCTCGGGCAACTCCTGCGCCAAGGCGCGGTCAAAATCCAATTCACGTATCGAACTCTGCCACGGGCCGGAATGGGCGATTGTCTGGTTATGGCCACAATGGTCGCAGACCAATTCGCCACGATCCGGCGCAAACCGGTAGTCCGCCCCGCATTGATCGCAGGGAAAGCGGTGTTCTTCCAAGGGTGCGGTGTCGGGTGTCATGGCGATCACCTGTCTGGGCAAGACACGCCACGTCAGCCAAAGGCCCGAGTGGCGCAAATCACAGGGTCAATCAGGTCCCCGGCGGGGGCGGCGGCAGAATGGTGAAAAGCTGCGCCAGTTCCTGCACATCCTCGGCCCGCATCCAGCCATCTTGGCCTGCGGTCCAGACATAGGTGTCCCGCGTAATCTTGCCCTCGGTGGCCATGCGGCCAAGCGCGGCCTTCGAAAACGGCCCCTTTGTCTCGCCACCCTCGGCAATGTGCCAGACGTGTTCGACCGGCGGGGGCGGCGGCGCGGCGGGCGATTGCGCGGGCTGTGCGCCCCACGGCCCTTGGTTCGCCATGTTCTGCGCCATGGCCATGCCCATGCCCATGCCAAGACCCGCGCCCATGCCGCCCCCGCCCGAAGGCGTACCAGCGGCAGAGGTCATGGCCTCGGCGGCGGAATACTGTGTGAACTTGCCCAGATCCCCGGCAAGCCCCATCGAAGTACGTTTATCCAACGCCTCTTCCACCGCAGGGGGGAGCGAGATGTTTTCGATGTAAAACTCCGGGATGATCAGGCCATACTCGGACACCACCTTGGTGATCTCGGCGGCCACCAGTTTACCCAAATCCTGGGTGTTGGCGGCCATATCCAGGACCGGGATGCCGCTGCCCGCGATGATACGTGAAAAGGCCTGCACGATGATATTCCGGATCTGATAGCTGATCTCGTCCATGGTGAATTCACCATCGGTGCCGACGATCTCGGTCAGGAACTTGGCCGGGTCGCTGACCTTCACCGCATAGGTGCCGAAGGCGCGAATGCGGGTCGGGCCAAACTCGGGGTCGCGCAGCATGATGGGATTTTTCGTGCCCCACTTGAGGTCACTGAAGCGGGTGGTGTTGACGAAATAGACCTCGGATTTGAACGGCGATTTGAAGCCGTGATCCCAGTGGTTCAGCGTCGTCAGGATCGGCATGTTGTTGGTTTCAAGGAAGTAAAGACCGGGGGTAAAGACATCGGCCAATTGCCCCTCGTGGACAAAGACCGCCGATTGCCCTTCGCGCACGGTCAGCTTCGCGCCATACTTGATTTCATGGCCTTCCCGTTCGAACCGCCAGACCATGGTATCGCGGCTGTCGTCGACCCAATGGATGACGTCGATGAACTCACCGGTCAGAAAATCGAAAATACCCATGTTTCAGGTCTCCTTCAAATACGTCAGCTCGGCCCGCCACCCAAGAGGATGCTGCTGATGATCGGGCGGGCCTGATCCGGGGTCATGCCGGGGGTCAGGGCCGGGTTGTAAAGCAGGCGCAGCAATTCCTCGTCATGGGTGGTCAGCAGCGCGAATTCATCGTCATCGTTGAAAATCGACGGCCGCGCCTTTGGGCTGTCGTTGGCAAGGCCAAGCCCCTGCGCCAGTTCCTCATGCACGCAAGAGCGGCGCATCAATTCCGGGTGTTCCGAGCGGATAAAGGCAATTGCCCGGCTATAGCGATAGTCGTTGTTGCTGTCGGAAAAGGCGACGACAAGGCAATGGATCGAGCGGGGCAGGTTGCGGAACAAGGCCAGCGAATTCGGCCCGATATTGGGGACGATCTGCTTGACACGGCTGACCGCCTGATCGCGGTCGTCCTCGCTCATGAACAAGACGTGGAAATTGGGGTTGGAGCTGCCGGCACTGATCGGGTGGCCGGTGATCCGCGACAGGCGCGCGGCATAGCGGTCGACCATGGCCTTGTCTGTGGCGCGTTGCTCTTGTGGTACATTGGCCCCGAATTCCACCGCCATGCGCACCGGGCCGGTCCATTTGCGCAAGCCACCTGGCTTGTCATTGCCACGCCGGAACCCACCGTTCCGGGCATATTCATCGTAAAAGGCGATGCGCTCGAAATTGCGCATCAGGTCGGTGTCGGTATAGGGCGTGTCCACCCCGCCGCCGCCCGTGCGCAAAAGGCCTTGGGCTAGCAAATCGGCCTGCACCGCCGAGTAGTAGCGGGACAAGGCCTGACTGCGCTGCGACGGGCCAGAGCGCCGCTCCGGCGCGCTTTCCGGTGGGGCCACGCCCGCCGGGCGGGCCTGTGGTTTGGTCGAGGGGGGCGGGGGCGCCGCCATGCAGGCCGACAGGGCCAGCAACGCCAGCCCCGTTAGTCCCGAATGCAAAATGCGACGCGCCTTGTCCATCTTGGTTACGCCTGCGGCACGGCGGTGCCAGCGTTGTCGCCTACACCATCCTTGCGCGCCTTGGCCGATGCCAGCGTATCGCGCAATTCGGTTTCCATCTTCTTGAGTTCTTCTTCGGCGGCGGCGCGTTTCGCCTTGCCTTCGTCGGCGATTTGCAGGCTTTCTTCGATGGTCCCGATTAGGTCGGCGTTGGCCTTCTTGACCGCTTCGATATCGAAAACGCCGCGCTCCATTTCCTCGCGGATCATCTTGTTGCTCTCGCGCAGGTTGGCCGCGTTCGAGGTCAGCAATTCATTGGTCAGATCATTGGCGTCGCGCACGGCGGCGGCCGCTTCGGCGCTGCGCTGAATGGTGACAGCCTGCGCCAGTTGGGTTTCCCAAAGCGGCACGGTGTTGACGAGGGTGGAGTTGATCTTGGTCACCAGAGATTTGTCGTTTTCTTGCACCAAGCGGATCGAGGGCAGAGATTGCATGGTCACCTGACGGGTGAGTTTCAGGTCATGCACCCGGCGTTCCAGATCATCGCGCGCGGCGCGCAGATCGCGCAATTCCTGCGCTTTGATCACTTGGTCGTTCTCCGGCGCGGCCTGCACCTCGGCCTCCTTGGCCGGGATGGTCTTCTCGTCCAATTCTTTCAGCTTCTCTTCACCCGCCGAGATATAAAGCGCCAGTTCGTCGTAGAATTGCAGCGTCTTTTCGTAAAGCAGATCAAGCGATTTGATGTCCTTGAGCAGCGTATGCTCATGGTGCAGCAGATCGTCGGTGATCTTGTCGATCTGGCCTTGCACGGTTTCAAACCGGGCGGTGAACTTGGCAAAGGGCGCGGCCTTTCCCAACAGTTTCTCCCACCATGTCCGTTCACGGCGCACATCCAGTTCCGAAACCGAGAACCCCCGGATCGTCGTCACGATCCCACGCAAGGAATCGCCAGCGGGGCCGACATCCTTGTTGCGCACACCCTGCAACATCCCTTGCGAGATTTCCTGCAACTCCGCCTGCGCGGCCGACCCGAAGGAGACGATCGAATTGGTGTCGGCCATGTCAATCTCGTCCATCCGCTTGCGGATCTCGGCCCCAACGGGCGCATCGGCCGCCTCGAGCGGAACAATAGCATTGGCATCGGCCGGTTCGGGCAGGATCGTGCGGCTGACTTCCTCGACTTCGGCCAGCGCGGCCTCGGCTTTCTGGCGGATATTCTCTGACATGGTGGTCCTCTTACTCATTGTTGCTATCAGGGCGGATGCCCTCGCGCTGCAACCGGTCGCGCAGCACGTCAATCTCAATCGTCAAATCGCTGCGGTCATCCAGCAGCAGCTTCTCGGTCCGGGCGGCGAAATTGCCCTCCAGATCATCCAGTAGCGTCAGGTAATCCTGCCGCGCCCCGCTATCGCGGTTACGGCTGTAGATATCGGCGAATTTCACCGTCGCGTCCTTGGCTCCCAGCAAGTAAACCGACAGGTACTTGCGTGCCGCCGTCAGGTCGCGAGGGTCTTCCTCGACCGTGCGGAAAAGATCGCGCGCGGTGCTTTTGAACCGCTCGACCCGGCCCTCAAGCTGCCGGTCGCCGGCGCGCTTGATGGCCTCTGACATATCCGCCAGATGCTTTTCCGCCTCGTCCACGGCCCGCGCCACGCGATCCGTCTGAAACAGGTCCACTCCCTCGGCACCCTTGTCCTGCAAGGGGTCCAAACCGAAGGCGAAACTATGAATGACCGCGCCCAGCACGGCGAAAATCACCGCCTCCAAGGGGCCAAACCCGGCCAGCCCGGCGACACCAAGGCCCAGACCCGTGGCCAATGATCCCAAAATTTTGCGCGGCAGGGCCGGGCGGCGGGCCACTTTGCGGGCCTCATAGGCCTCTTGCGCCAAAATCCCCTCGCGCGTGAGCCAAGCGGCCAGGATCAACAGGCCAAGCGCGGCCAGATACATCGCCATCACAACGGGTTCCGAGGTGAAAGCCTTCCAAATCAGCGGCAGCGGCGCAAGAAACAGCAGGTTCACCCGGCCCCCGGCCTTGGTGCGGCGCGCGCCCTGAAAGCTGCCGCGGTCCACCGGCGCTGGTCCGCCTTGCGCGCCATCGGGGCTGAATTTTCCACCGTACCGTTGGGCCATGTCACGCGCCTCCCGCGACCGAGACGTAAAGCATCAATGCAACAAGCAGAAAAAACGCCAATTTTTGTAACCCGGTATCGGACATACACCCCCCACGGCCCAGCGGTTCATAAAGAACTTAGGCGATGCTGCGCTTGCTTGCTAGGGGGAAGATTCGCGTAGGTGGCGCATCGCCCGAATCTCTTCAGGCGATGCGCAATATGGTGTCGTCAGTGCCGCGCGGCGGTGCGCCGCTCGGCATTCAGTTTGCGGGTATAGCCCGATTGGATCACTTCCACGGCCACAAGAACGACAACCGAGAAATAGAAGGTGGTTTTCGACATCGGCACCACTTCATAGCCAAAGAACTTCAGCGCCAGCGCGTCGTCATGCATGGCATGTGCCGCGGCTTGGCCCGCTTCACCCAAAAGCACGACCCCCACGATCAAAAGGATGAACAGGCCCAGAACCTCGTACATCCGGTTTTTCTCAAGAAAAGCAGTCACATCATCCGCCAGAACCAGCATGGCCAGACCCGACAGGATGATCGCGAATGCCAGGATCGGGAAGACATCGGTGATCGCCAAGGCCGATAGCACCGAATCGAACGAGAAAATCAGGTTCATCGTCACGATCAGCATGATGACCTGCGCCGCCGATTTGCCGGACCTGCCGCTCACATCGGTATCCAGTTTCTCGATGGTCAGCATATGCCCGATTTCCTTGACAGCGGTGTATATGATGAAAATCCCGCCAAGGATGAAGACACAGGTGGCGAAATTCACCCCGCCTTCGATCACACCGGTCCAGTCGAAGACATAAAACGGCTCGGCCATCGCGTCGATCAATTGGATCATCGCAAAAAGCAGTATCACCCGCAGCGCCACGGCAATGATGATGCCCCAATAACGTACGGCCCTTTGTTGAGCCACCGGCGCACGCTGCGACTCGATGGAGATATAAAGCAGGTTGTCAAAACCCAGCACCGCCTGCAAAAAACACAGCATCAGAAGGTTGCCAAGGTTTTCGATCGTCAACAGTTCGGCCATGTCCGAAAGCTCCTTACTCGTTACACGTTGCGCGCCGCCTTAGCCCAGGCTTGTCGCAAAAACAAAACGAAACGCGTGTCTTTGCCCTATGACGCGGCGTTGGCCGTGGTATCCAAAGCACATGACGACACGCACATTCGTGCCCCGCGGGGCGGCCAGTTTTCGGGTGGATTACGACGGCCCTCCTCGGGACGTGCACTTTCTTCTATTGCCCAAACTCACGCTTTTGGCCTTCACCTCGGCGCTTGAGCCGCTGCGCGTGGCCAACCAAGTCGCGGGGCGCGCGCTTTATCGCTGGTTCTTGATGACCGAGGATGGCGGGCCGGTCTCTTGTTCGTGCGGGGTCACGATCACGCCCGACAGCGCGCTTTGCGATGTCCCGCGTGAGGCGCTCGCCTTTGTTTGTGCCGGGATCGAACCAACCGAAACCGTCAGCCCCCGTGCGACCCGTTGGATCAGCCGCCAGCGTGCTTTTGGCTGCACCGTGGGCGGGATTTGCACCGGTGCCTTTGCCCTCGCGCGGGCGGGGCTTTTGGACGGGCGGCGCTTTACCCTGCATTGGGAAAATCAGCCCGCCTTCATCGAACGCTTCATCGGATTGGAGCCCACAGGCGCGCTTTACGAGATTGACCGGGGGCTTATCACCTGCGGCGGCGGCAGTGCCGCGACCGACATGATGCTGCACTTGATCGAACGCGACCACGGCGCCGATCTGGCCAGCGTGGTGGCCGACATGTGCCTGCATTTTCGCGCCTCCACCCACGAGGCGCCACAGCGCTCGGGCTTTTCCCATGCCCTCAGTAGCCGCAATCCGCATCTGATCGCCGCCATGCGGGCGATGAACGAGACCATCGAGGCGCCTTTGGAGATTTCCGACCTGGCCGAGCAGGTGGGCATTTCCCGGCGTCAGCTTGAACGGCTGTTCACCAGTCACGTCGGCACCACCCCGGCGCAATTCTACATCGACCTGCGGATTGCCCGCGCGCATGCGCTTTTGAATGAAACCGATCTCAGCGTGGCCGAGATCGCGGCGGCCACCGGCTTTAACAGCGCCTCGCAAATGGGCGCGCGATTCCGCAAGCGCTATGGTATGTCGCCGCGCGCCTATCGCAAAAGCTGGCAAGTGGCGGGGTAGGGGCTCTCAACCTCGGCCAGAACCACCGATGTAATACCGACAAGATACCGACGTTTTACCGACAGCTATTTTGCACGTGGTTTTCCCGGTGTCCGGCGGGTGCGTTTGGGGGTGGGTTTGCCGGGTTTCTTCTCCTCGTCGCCCTGCATCCCGAGCTGATCTTTGAGCACGCGCGGGCGGATTTCCTGCACCTCGCCGGGCTTCAACTGACCCAGTTGGAACGGCCCGTAAGAGACCCGGATCAAGCGGTTCACCGACAGCCCCACAGCCTCCATCGCGCGGCGGATCTCGCGGTTCTTGCCCTCTCGCAGGCCAACCGTCACCCAGGCATTCGCGCCTTGCTGACGGTCCAATGATACCGTCATCGGCTGGAATTTTTCACCTTCCATTTCAATGCCTTGGCGCAATGGGTCCAGTGTTTTGTCGGTCGGTCGGCCCTTCACCCGCACCCGGTATTTGCGCAGCCACCCGGTCGAGGGAAGCTCCAGCTTGCGCTTCACGCCGCCGTCGTTGGTGAGCAACAGCAGGCCTTCGGAATTGAGGTCCAACCGCCCGACGCTCATCACCCGTGGCAGGTCCTCGGGCAACTCGTCATAAATCGTGGTCCGCCCCTGTTCGTCGCGGGTGGTGGTCACAAGGCCAGTGGGTTTGTGATAAAGCCAAAGCCGCGGTGGTTCCGGTGCCGACAAGTCCCGCCCATCCACCGTCACCTTGTCCTTGGGCGTAATATTCAAGGCCGCCCGCTCGATGACCTTGCCGTTAACCTTCACACGGCCAGACTCGATCATGCGTTCGGCCTCGCGTCGGCTGGCCACACCGGCTCGCGCAATAACCTTGGCGATCCGTTCGCCTTTATGTTGGCTCTCTGTCATGCGCCCCGATTAACGCAAAGCCCGGGCTTGCGAAAGCACAGATCGCGCGGCAAGAGGGGGTATGACCTTCACAAGCTACATGGATTTGGCCCTGTCCGAGGCCCGCGCCGCCGCAGAGCGCGGTGAGGTCCCTGTGGGCGCGGTGCTTGTCGACCCAAGCGGCCAAGTCGTGGCGCAGGCGGGCAACCGCACGCGCGAATTGCACGACCCCACGGCCCATGCGGAGGTTCTCGTGATCCGCGAGGCCTGCGCCAAAGCAAGCAGCGAGCGCCTGCCGGGCCATGCACTTTACGTCACGCTGGAACCCTGCGCCATGTGCGCCACGGCCATCTCCGCCGCCCGGATCGCGCGTGTGTACTACGGCGCGAGCGATCCAAAGTCCGGCGGCGTGTCGCATGGCGCACGGGTCTTTTGCCACCCGCAATGCCACCATGCGCCCGAGGTCTATGACGGTATCAGCGCGGCAGAGGCCGAAACCCTGCTCACCGAGTTTTTCAAGGCAAAACGCCCCTAATCCCTTCTTCTGTTTATAAATATCCTGGGGGAGGGGCCAAAGGCCCCGGGGGCAAAGCCCCCATTCACACCTCGATCGGCACCAAGACCTCCGGCTCGATCACATCCACACCGGGCAGGGCCTTCACCAATTCCTCGGCGGATTGTTCGAGGATCGGGAAGGTCTTGTAATGGCAGGGGATCACCGTCTTGAAGTCAAAAAACTCCTTGGCCGCATAAGCCGCGCGGCGCATGTCCATGGTGAAATGCCCGCCCGCGCACAGAATACCGATATCGGGTTTGTGCAGGTCGTTGAAGATTTTCATATCCGCCATGACATCCGTATCACCCGAGACATAGATCGTATGGCCTTCGCCCTCGATCATGTAGCCGCATTCGGTGCCCGGGACGTTGGGCCCGGTTTCGCCGCCAAAGCTCGAGGAATGCACGGCGTGCACCATGGTGACCTTGACGCCATTCAGATCGACCGTGCCTCCCTTGTTGAAGCCGATAACCTCGATCTCTTCGGCCTTTTCCCAGTAAGACATTAGGTCGAATTGCCCGACCACCGGGATGTTTTGCGCCCTCGCCACGCCGAGAACGTCGGTGACGTGATCGAAATGCGCATGGGTCAAGAGAATATGCGTGGCACCATCTGTGGCCTCCTCGTGCTTGTCTTCAGGCATCATCGGGTTGCCCGTCAGCCACGGATCAACAAGCAGGCATTGTCCGCCGATTTCGATCCGGAACGAGGCATGGCCCAACCAAGTGATTTTCATTGCTTCCTCCTGTCTGCTGGATACCCGAGCCTAACACGGCTTTGACAGGCGAAAAGGGGCCTGTGCCGTGGAATTGCCTGCTTGGGGTGCTTGCGGGTCATCGCCTGCGGCGCTAAACGCAAGGCAACCGAAAAACGGGAGATCAGGCAATGTCGATCGACAAGGAAACCGCCGCCAAGGTGGCCAAGCTGGCCCGCATCCGCGTGGAAGATGATGCGTTGCCCGCGCTGGCGGAAGAATTCAACAACATCCTTGGCTTCATTGAGCAATTGGGCGAGGTGGACGTAGAGGGCGTTGAACCGATGACCAGCGTCACGCCCATGCGTCTCAAGCGGCGCGAGGATCAGGTGACCGAGGGCGGAATGCCCGAAAAAGTCCTGTCGAACGCGCCCGATGCGCGCGAAGGCTTTTTTGCTGTGCCGAAGGTGGTGGAATAATGACTGATCTGAACAAACTGACCATTGCCGCCGCACGCGATGCCCTGCGCAAGGGTGAGGTGACAAGCGCCGAACTGACCGAGGCTTGCCTGACCCAGATCGAGGGCGCGGGCGTGCTCAATGCCTTCGTGCATGACACCTCTGACTTGGCGCGTGAACAGGCCAAGGCGGCGGATGACATGATCAAGGGCGGCGATGCACCGGCGATGTGCGGTATCCCCTTGGGGATCAAGGATCTCTTTTGCACCAAGGGGGTGGCCAGCCAAGCGGCCAGCGGCATCCTTGAGGGCTTCAAGCCCGAATATGAATCGACCGTCACGCAGAACCTGTTTGACGCGGGCGCGGTCATGCTGGGCAAGCTCAACATGGACGAATTCGCCATGGGCTCGTCGAACGAGACCAGCGTCTACGGCAATGCCGTGAACCCTTGGAAAGTGGACGACCGGCATTTGACGCCCGGCGGCTCCTCGGGAGGGTCGGCAAGCGCCGTGGCCGCCGATCTTTGCCTGGCCGCCACCGGTACCGACACCGGCGGGTCGATCCGACAACCGGCGGCCTTCACCGGGATCACCGGCATCAAGCCCACCTATGGGCGGTGTTCGCGCTGGGGCATCGTGGCCTTCGCCTCGTCGCTCGATCAGGCCGGGCCGATGACCAAGGATGTGCGCGACGCGGCCATTATGCTTGAGGCTATGTGCGGGCATGACCCAAAGGACAGCACAAGCGCCGATATCCCGGTGCCGGATTTCGAGGCGATGCTGACCGGCGATATCAAGGGCAAGGTTATTGGTATTCCGAAAGAATACCGCATGGACGGCATGCCCGAAGAGATCGAAAAGCTCTGGGCCGATGGCACCGCGATGCTGAAAGATGCCGGCGCGGAGATTCGTGATATTTCCCTGCCGCACACCAAGTATGCGCTTCCGGCTTACTATGTGATCGCGCCAGCTGAAGCGTCTTCGAACCTCGCGCGCTATGACGGGGTGCGCTATGGCCACCGCGCCAAGCTGGAGCAGGGCGACGGCATCACCGAGATGTATGAAAAGACCCGCGCCGAAGGCTTCGGCCATGAGGTGCAGCGCCGCGTCATGGTGGGCACCTATGTGTTGTCGGCTGGGTTCTATGACGCCTACTACAACCGCGCCCGTAAGGTCCGCACCCTGATCAAGCGCGACTTTGAGCAGGTTTTTGATCAAGGCATCGATGCGATCCTCACGCCCGCCACGCCCTCGGCGGCTTTTGGTTTGGGCGAGATGACCGAGGCCGACCCGGTGCAGATGTACCTGAACGATGTCTTCACGGTCACGGTGAACCTTGCCGGTCTGCCCGGTATTTCGGTGCCTGCGGGGCTGGACAAGCAGGGGCTGCCGCTTGGTTTGCAATTGATTGGCCGTCCGTGGGAGGAAGGTGATCTGCTGAACACCGCCTATGCCTTGGAGCAGGCTGCCGGATTTGTGGCAAAACCCGAAAAATGGTGGTAAACCGCCCGCAATGGAATTGGCAGGATTGAAACAGATGCGTGTTTTCCTTTGGGCATTGGGCTTGGTGGCCCTTGGTGCCTGTACGACAGCCGTCCCCGATAGCGGAGCCGGTGTCGGATTTGACGACTATGACTCCTACCTTGAGGACAAGCGCGCCCGCGATGCTCAATTGTCGGGCGGGGCGATCCCGGCACCCGATGCGGTTTCGTCTGAAACGCTGAATTCCAGCGGGCGCACAGTGTCTGACAACGACGCCGAGGCAATCGCCGCAGAGGCCGAAGCCGCATTGGCCGAGGCCGATGCCAATTCGGGCGATGATGTGGTGCACGCAAGCCCAAGCAATCCGGCACCGGCGACGGTGAACACGTCGACCGGAATTTCGGGAGAGAACGATTTCGAAGCCGTGGGCGAGCAGCGGTCTATTGAAAGCGATGCCGCCTTGATCGCGCAAAATCGCGCCCGCTACAAAGTCATCGAACCCGAAGCGTTACCGACGCGTAGCGGCTCACAGGGGCCCAACATCGTGGCCTATGCCTTGGCAAGCAAGCATCCTGTCGGCACGCAGATCTACAACCGCGTGGGCTTTAACAAGGAGGCGAAATTCCGCCGCAACTGCGCGAAATATGCCTCGCCGGATCGTGCGCAGGAGGACTTCCTGTCGCGCGGCGGGCCCAAGAAAGACCGGCTTGGCCTTGACCCCGATGGTGATGGTTATGCCTGCGGTTGGAATCCGGGTCCTTTCCAGAGGGCGGTCGGTGGTTGACGGGCCGTGCCCGTGCCGGTGATTGAAAAACCTTCCCCCAACCAAGGGCCGAGGCGGAATGACGCCCGGCCCGATATGATTGTCCTGCATTATACCGCGATGGAGAGCGCCGAAGCAGCCTTGCAGCGGCTGTGCGATCCGCAGGCCGAGGTTTCGGCGCATTACCTGATTTGCGAAACCGGGCAAGTGGTCGCATTGGTACCCGAAGCGCAGCGTGCGTGGCACGCCGGGGCAGGGGCATGGGGGGACGTCAGCGATGTGAATTCGCGCTCTATCGGGATCGAATTGGCCAATACTAGCTGCCATCCGTTTCCCGAGCCGCAAATTGTGGCTTTGGCGGATTTGATGCGCGGTATCGTGCAACGTTGGACCATCCGGCCAGAGCGGGTCATTGGCCATTCGGACATGGCCCCCTTGCGCAAAACCGATCCCGGTCGCAGGTTTGACTGGCGGCGCTTGGCCTTGGAGGGGCTGAGTATTTGGCCCGAGGCGGGCCGCGCGCCGGGCGTTTTTCTGCATGATGCGCAGGCTTTCGGGTATGTGTCTTCGAATGATGTCGATGAGGCCGCGATACTGGAGGCTTTTCGACAGCGGTTTCGCCCATGGGCCAAGGGGCCCCTTTCGGAAGAAGACTGCGCCCTCATGGCCGACTTGGCCGCGCGCTTCCCCGTTGACCGCCACCTTCAGACTGCCTAAGTGCAACTTGCGCGGAGGGCCGGATGACCGCGGGGCCTTCGGGCCGCGAGGAAAGTCCGGACTCCACAAGGCAACGGTGCCGGGTAACGCCCGGCGGGGGAAACCCCAGGGAAAGCGCCACAGAGAATAGTCTGCTCCGGCCTGCCGGAGTGAGGGTGAAACGGTGGGGTAAGAGCTCACCGCGGGACTGGCAACAGGACCGGCACGGCAAGCCCCACCGGGAGCAATGCCGAATAGGGATCGCGCGCGGGGGCCGGTCCGGGAGGGAACTCCGGGATACCGCCCGCAGGCCGCCTTGGCCCTGCGATCCGGGTTGGCAGCTAGACGCGTGTTGGCGACAACACGCCTAGAGGAATGGTCATCCAGCCCCGCAAGGGGTGGACAGAATCCGGCTTACAGGCCCTCCGCGCGTATTTGATCGTCCTTGATCCGCCAGCGTCGCATTCACGCAGCGCTTTATGGAATAAGGCCCTTTTCAGCCCTCAAGAGCGCGCTAAACTAACCGTATGCCCTATGAATGGAGCCAAGACAGCCGCGGACAGCGGACCCGCCTGAAATTGTGGCCTCACAGGTCATTGCCGCGCCGTGGTTTCGCGGCGTTCATAATGGGTACATTCACCCTTATTACCTTCCCGCTTTACCCTTTGCTCGGGACCTTCGTGCTTTGGGGGCTCTTGCCGTTCCTGCTTTTGTCTGTCGGGGGCATCTGGTGGGCCTTGGAACGCTCTTACCGCGATGCCGATATGACCGAGGAATTGGTGATCGGCCCTGAAGAAGTGCATCTTACGCGCATCAACCCAGGCGGCAAAACGCAGGAGTGGGACTGCAACAGCTATTGGGCCAAGGTCGATATGCACCCCACGGGCGGGCCGGTGGCGCATTACCTGACCATGCACGGCAAAGGACGCATGGTCGAGATTGGTTCTTTCTTGTCCGAGGATGAGCGCAAGGTACTCTATGGTGAACTGGTCGACGCCTTGCGTGCCGCGATCACGCCGGAACCGGCAGAGTGAGCAGCGCCTTTACCCCAGCTTTGCCTTGACCCGCGGACCGACTTTTCCGAAATCCATTTGACCGGTGTATTTCTGTTTGAGTTCACCCATGATCTTGCCCATGTCACGGATGGAAGACGCGCCAACATCCGCGATTGCCTTGTCGATGGCCGCTTCGACCTCCTCGTCGGACAATTGCTGCGGCAGGAACTCTTCGATGACCGCAACCTCATGCCGTTCACGCTCGGCAAGGTCGAGCCGACCACCTTCCTCGTAGGCGCGCACGCTTTCCTGACGCTGCTTGGTCATTTTGCCGAGGATGGCAAGAATATCGGCATCGCTGACGCCTGAATCATCTTCGGTGCCTCGGTTGGCGATATCCTGATCCTTTATCGCCGCGCTGATCAACCGCAACGTTCCCAAGCGCGCGCTGTCCTTTTCTTTCATGGCCGTTTTAAGGGCCGTATTGATCCGCTCTCGCAAACCCATGACTATGCATCCCCTACTATGCGTGCAAGTTTGCGACCCTAGCCAAATCAGGCCACTGAGGCAAGCTCTTGAAAGTATGTGGAACCCCAGGTTTTTCAGGCGCTCGGGCATAAAGCTGAAGACGCATCTTGTGGCTTGACCCTGATAGTCCTGCCACATAGGTATACGCCAATTTGCCCAGACCGGAGACTCACGTCATGGCCCCAGCGACCCAGGACCACCCAACCGCATGTCTTGCCCTTGCCGATGGGACGGTATTCTACGGAAACGGTTTTGGCGCGACCGGCGACACGGTGGCCGAGCTTTGTTTCAATACGGCGATGACCGGCTATCAGGAAATCATGACCGACCCCAGTTATGCGGGACAGGTCGTGACATTCACCTTCCCTCATATCGGCAACGTCGGGGTCAATCCCGAAGATGACGAAACCGCCGATCCGGTGGCCGAAGGGATGGTCGTCAAATGGGACCCGACCGAGCCCAGCAACTGGCGTGCGACGGAAACCCTTTCCGACTGGCTGGCCAAACGCGGGCGCATCGCAATCGGTGGGGTGGATACGCGGCGTCTTACACGCGCGATCCGCCATCAAGGTGCACCGCATGTGGCGCTTGCGCATGATCCTGAAGGCAAGTTCGACACGGGCGCCCTTGTCGAAAAAGCGCGCGGTTTTGCCGGACTGGAAGGGATGGACTTGGCCAGACAGGTAACCTGTGCCCAATCCTACCGCTGGAACGAAATGCGTTGGGCTTGGCCCGATGGTTATGCCGCGCAAACTGAAGCCAAGCACCGGGTCGTGGCGGTGGATTATGGAGCAAAACGCAATATCCTGCGTTGCCTCGCCAGTGCCGGATGCGAGGTAACCGTATTGCCGGCAACAGCCACGGCCGAGGAGGTTCTGGCACATGAGCCAGACGGCGTGTTTTTGTCCAACGGTCCGGGTGATCCGGCCGCCACTGGCGAATACGCGGTTCCCATGATCAAGGGCGTTCTGGACAAGGGCTTGCCGATGTTCGGAATTTGCCTTGGGCACCAGATGCTCGCCCTGGCCCTCGGAGCGAAAACCGTCAAGATGAACCATGGCCACCATGGCGCGAACCACCCGGTCAAGGATATGGAAACGGGTAAGGTCGAGATTACCTCCATGAATCACGGGTTCGCGGTGGATAGCCAGACCTTGCCCAAGGGTGTGATGGAAACGCATGTATCGCTCTTTGATGGATCGAACTGCGGTATCCGCATGACCGATGCGCCGGTCTTCTCGGTACAGCACCACCCCGAGGCCAGTCCCGGGCCGCAGGACAGTTTTTATCTGTTCGAGCGGTTCGCGGCATCCATGGTTGACTAGCCTTGGGGCGTTAATCCTTTATTAACTTGTTGTTTACGATGGATTAACCTTGCTTGCCCAAACTGATCCCGGGGTCAGCAAGGGTCAAGTCATGGGAATCTCGGAACTGCGTCAAGCCGCCATAGGGACTGATCAAAGCGACAACGCTTTTGATGCGCTTGGCGGGGAGTTGGTACGCCAAGGTGTCATTGGCCCACAAGACGCCGCCTTGGCCGGAGTTGTGCGAAAGCACTGCGATGCGACGCTCGACCGGGTGCTTATGGCCGAGGGACTGGTCAACCAAGATGATTTGCTCGAAGCGCATGCCCGCCGGTTGAACAGCCGGCGCCTGTCCCGGAAAGAGCTTGAAACCCTCGCCTCGCACGCGCCAACCCAGACCGATCCTCGCGACCTTATCAAGGATGGCGTTCTGCCGGTCGTCGACCGTGATGGGACGGAAGCCGTGGCGACAGGGCATCCTTACGTGGTAGAAGCCAAAGGTGGCATTACCCCGGACCAGCGAATCCTGCTCGCTGACCCCCTCGAGGTGCAGGATGAGATCGCTGCACGTCACCGGGGGCATTTGACCGAACTGGCACAGGCGCGCGTTCCGATCATCGAAAGCTGCCGTTCTTGGGGAAGCCAGCGGCAACAGCGCTTGGCCGTCAGCCTTGTTTTGCTCTTGCTGATCGGCGCTCTGACTTGGGGATTCCCACAAGTTGTGCTGGGTTTTTTCGTCGCTTGGGCGGCCTTTACCCTGATTGTATCGGCAGTCTTGAAAACGGCCGCTTTCACTGCGCGGATGGCAGCAGGCGATGCGGCGTTGCCAGATGCTCCACCCACGTCGAAAGCACCTTTGCCAAAGGTTTCGATCCTCGTACCACTGTTTCGGGAGACAGAGATCGCGCACCACCTGATTGCCCGTCTATCGCGACTGACATATCCAAAATGCTTGCTGGATGTGGTTCTTGTTCTTGAAGAAGAGGATGAAACAACCCGCGAAACGCTGGCGACGATTGATCTTCCCCCTTGGATGCGTGCGGTGATTGTTCCCGATGGACAGCCTCGTACGAAACCGCGGGCGATGAATTATGCACTCGATTTTTGCGAAGGCGACATCGTCGGTATTTTCGATGCCGAGGATGCGCCGGACCCGGATCAAATCACGGCTGTTGCCCGACGGTTTCAGGAATTGCCGGATGACGTGGTCTGTCTGCAGGGGGTCTTGGATTACTATAATGCGAGACAAAACTGGCTGGCGCGCTGTTTCACCATCGAATACGCCACATGGTTCCGAGTGATCCTTCCCGGAATGGAAAAGCTGGGATTTGCAATTCCGCTAGGCGGCACGACACTTTATTTTCGCCGCAGGGTGCTTGAAAAATTGGGCGGGTGGGATGCGCATAATGTGACCGAAGATGCCGACTTGGGGTTTCGGCTCGCGCGTCACGGCTACCGAACCGAGATGATCGGTACCGTGACGGGCGAAGAGGCCAATTGTCGTGTTTGGCCTTGGGTCAAACAGCGCTCCAGGTGGCTGAAAGGATATATGACCACCTATCTGGTGCACATGCGTCGGCCTTTCTTGCTTTACCGGCAACTCGGGGCTTGGAAATTCTGGGGCTTTCAAGCGCATTTCATCACGGCATTATCGCAGTTTCTTCTGGCGCCGGTCTTGTGGACGTTCTGGCTTGTCCTGTTCGGGTTGCCACATCCTCTTGATCCTGTTCTGCCGCGTTATGTTCTGGTGGCTTTCGGGACGCTTTTCTTAACAATAGAAGCGATCAACATCGCCATTCATATCGTCGCCGTTTCAGGCTCTCGGCACAGACATCTCATCCCATGGGTGCCGACGATGCACTTCTATGTCCCCTTGGGCTCTATTGCGGCCTACAAGGCACTTTACGAGTTGATCGCCAAGCCGTTCTTCTGGGAAAAGACAACCCATGGCCTTTCGTTGAACGCAGCCAGCCTGCGATCGTCAGACCATGCTGTCGACCTCGCCGGAATCAAGTTTAAGACGGGTCACGAAGGCTTTTGAAATATGTGCCTTGAGAGCGGCCCCGGCTGTCTCGGAATCGCGTGCCTCGATGGCGCTGACGATACTGTCGTGCTCTTTGAGGGCATCCTCGGGCCGACCGGCAGCCGCCAATGATGTCGTGGCCATCAGAGCCATGGACCGGTGTACAAGATCAAGCTGTTGCACCAAAAAGCGATTGTGCGATGCGAGGTGGATTTGCTTGTGAAAGCGCCGATTGGCGCGGGCCATCGCTTGCGGGTCATCCATCAGCTTGCGGTCATCCTCGACCATGTCGCGCAAAACGCGGACTTCCTCATCGGTGGCATGCCGGGCCGCGAGGTTTGCCGCGAGTGCTTCCAACTGCGCGCGCACGACATATAGCTCGGCCAGTTGGTTGTGATCCAGCGACGCCACGATCAGGCTTCGACCGTCGCGCGTCAGCAAGGATTGCGTCTCAAGCCGCTGTAGTGCTTCGCGGATCGGCGTGCGCGACATGCCAAATTGCTCGGCCAGATCACTTTCGACAAGGCGGTCACCCGGCTTGTAAATGCCCATGTCGATCGCTTCTAGGATCAGTGTGTAGGCATCTTTCTGAGGTGTTTTCATTATAAGGTCCGTCCCTGCGGTTTTATTTTCGGCAAACCGTAAGGCCGGGGCCTTCTGCGATCAAGCCTTCGCGCGTTGCGCCCATTGTCGCGGCATACTACCGTGCAGACATGCCAAAACAGCATTTCGCACATATTGAGACCTGGGTCTTCGATCTCGACAACACGCTCTATTGTCCAAGCGTGCGGCTTTTCGATCAGATCGAGGTGAAGATGACCGAATACGTCATGCAGACCCTCAAGGTGGGTCGCGACGAGGCCGACCGCTTGCGGGATCATTACTGGCGTGATCACGGAACCACGCTGGCGGGGCTGATGCGTGAACATGACATGGAACCGCATGACTATCTTGTTGCGGTGCATGACATTTCTTTCGATGCCTTGACGCCCGATCCGGATTTGCGGGCCCGCATCTTGGCGCTTCCGGGGCGGCGGATCGTCTACACGAACGGAAGTGCGCCCTACGCCGAGAGGGTGATCGAGAAACGTGGCCTATCCGGTGTTTTCGATGCCGTCTACGGCGTCGAGCATGCGCAATTCCGGCCAAAGCCCGAACGCGCGGCGTTCGACGCGGTGTTCGCCTGTGACGGGGTGACGCCGTCGCGCGCCGCGATGTTCGAAGATGATGCCCGCAATCTGGCCGCACCACATGCCATGGGCATGCGCACAGTTCATGTTGCCCCTAACCCGGTTGACGCGGGTCACATTCATCATCACACCGATGACCTGAGCGGGTTTCTTGCCAAGATAATCTGAAACGTCACCTGCGTCGAAACGCGCCTTTCGCCCACGGGTGGGGTGCCTATGTAGAGGGTCAATCCAACCTGAACAGAGGCAAGCATGACCGCGACCGATACCCAAACAATGAGCACACCGACAGTCCATTCGGAATCCGACGCGAACGAAGGGCGACTTGCCGCCAAGATCTTGGTCACGGTGCTTTTTGCCGTGATCGGCTGGGGTCTGAGCATCGCAACATGGGGGATCCCCGGGCTTTACATTCCCGCCTTGGCTATGGTGCCTGTCATGATGGTGATCTTGTTGCTCATATCACGCGGATGAGGCATTTCTTCTAAATAGCGGAGGGGCAGCATATGACCACAAAAGATGTCGACATCGTCGTATCCGGAGGGGGTGTTGCTGGCCTGTCAGCGGCGGCGATTTTCGGGGCGGCGGGGTTTTCCGTTGTCTGTGTTGATCCCGCACCACCGGTTATGGAGCGCGATGCGCAAGGCTCTGACCTGCGCACGACGGCCTTTCTGCAACCTTCGCAGAGCCTGCTGGATCAGGCCGGTGTCTGGGCGCGTTTGGCGCCCCATGCGGCGGATTTGCAGATCATGCGGATCGTCGATGCAGGTGGTGACGCGGCAGAGCCGCGCATCGTCAAGGAGTTCGACGCCTCTGACATCTCGGAAAACCCCTTCGGCTGGAACCTGCCCAATTGGCTTTTGCGGCGCGAATTGGTGGCTCATCTGGAAAGCCTTGAAACGGTCGAGTTCCGCCCGGGTGCCGGGTTCAAATCGCTCTTCACCCGTGAAAGCGAGGCGCGTGTCGAACTGACGGATGGAACACGCCTGCGCACCAAGCTCCTCATCGCTGCGGATGGACGCAATTCGCCGGTGCGGCAGGCTGCGGGTATTGACGTCAAGACCACGCGATATGGGCAAAAAGCGCTTGCTTTCGCGGTGACGCATCCGATCCCCCATGCCAATGTCTCAACGGAAATTCACCGGTGGGGCGGGCCGTTCACACTTGTCCCCTTGCCGGATCACGAAGGGCGACCGTCCTCTGCGATCGTTTGGATGGAAGAGGGACCCGAAGTCAAACGGCTTGCCAGCCTTCCAAAGCAAGACTTCGAACAGGAAATGAACGAGCGGTCTTGCCTGCTTTTCGGCCCTCTGGAGTTGGCCTCGAACCGCACTGTCTGGCCGATCATCAGCCAGTTGGCTGATAGCATGTATTCCGAGCGCGTGGCGCTTGTGGCCGAGGCGGCACATGTGGTGCCCCCCATCGGCGCACAGGGGCTGAACATGAGCCTTGCGGATATGCGCGTTCTCCTTGAGTTGGCGCAAGCCGCGCCCGAGCGTTTGGGCGATGCCAAGATGCTGGCCGACTATCACCGCCGCCGCCACCTTGAGGTCAAAGCGCGGGTGACTGGTATCGATGTATTGAACCGCGCTTCGATGATGCGCGCCAAGCCTTTGCGCGATGCGCGTGCCATGGGACTGAACGCAATTTATTCAATGGCACCGGTGCGCAAGACCCTGATGCAACTGGGCCTTGGCGCACGCGGCTAAGGGCCTAGAGAACCTTGTCGAGCACAGCTTTCAAGCGGTTCAAACTGCCGTCGACATCATAGAGTTTATCCAGCCCGAAAAGACCAAGCCGAAAGGTGCGGAAACCCTCGGGTTCGTTGCATTGCAGGGGGACGCCCGCAGCGATCTGCACCCCTTCCGCGGCAAACTTGCTGCCGTTCTGGATATCGGGGTCATCGGTATAGCTGACCACCACGCCCGGTGCGCCAAACCCTTCGGCTGCGACCGAGGTGATACCCTTTTCGGACAACATCGCGCGCACGCCGTTGCCCAAGGCCCATTGCGCCTCGGACAGCTTTTCAAAGCCGTAGTCCTTGGTTTCCAGCATGGTGTCGCGGAAGGCGCGCAAGGCATCGGTGGGCATGGTGGCGTGATAGGCATGACCGCCGTTTTCATAGGCTTGCATGATCTGGTGCCATTTCTTGAGGTCGATGGCAAAACTGTTCGAGGTGGTGTTTTCCAACCGCTGAAGCGCGCGGTCCGACATCATCACAAGCCCCGCCGAAGGCGAGGCCGACCAGCCCTTTTGCGGGGCGGAAATCAGGACATCCACGCCGGTTGCTTGCATGTCGATCCAAGCGCAGCCCGAGGCGATACAATCCAGCACCATGAGCGCACCGACCTCATGTGCCGCCTTGGCCAGTTCGGTGATATAGTCATCCGGCAGGATCAGACCGGCCGAGGTTTCGACATGCGGAGCGAAGACAACATCGGGCTTGGCTTCGCGGATTTGCATACAGACCTCGTCAATCGGGGCGGGGGCAAAGGGGGCCTTGGGGCCATTGCCGGTTTGACGTGCCATGCAAACGGTTGTGTCCGATGTGAATTGGCCCGCGTCGAAAATCTGGGTCCAGCGGTAGGAGAACCAGCCGTTGCGTACGATAAGGGCATGGGCCTCGTTGCCAAACTGCCGCGCGACCGCCTCCATCGCATATGTCCCACCGCCGGGGACCACCGCCACGGCATCGGCCTTGTAAACCTCCTTCAGCATGCCGGAGATATCCGTCATGACCCTTTGGAAGGTTTTGCTCATGTGATTAAGTGAGCGATCAGTAAAGACAACGGAAAACTCCAGAAGCCCGTCAGGGTCGATGTGGTCAAGTAGGGCGGTCATTCTTGTCTCCTGTGGGTCTGCATCTACCAGACAGATGATCCTAACACGCGGCGTGAGTCCATGCGTAGATGCGACACGTCGCGTGCGGATGTCGTCAGACTCGTTAGCCGATAGGCCCCGGGAGGCGCTCCTCGCTGAGCAGGACATTGGCCTCGATGTCGCCGACACCGGGCAGCATCATCAACCTGCGCCGGAGCACCCGTTCAAAATCCGAGATGTCGCGCGCCACGACGCGCAGTCGATAATCGTAAAGACCAAGTATATGTTCCACGGTCTGGACCTCGGGGATGGCCGAAACCGCGCGCTCGAAATCCTCAAGGCTGACGCGCCCCTTGGTCGCCAGCTTGACGCCTAGAAAAACCGTAACGCCGAAGCCGAGTTTTTCCGCATCCAGATCAAGGCGTTGCCCCCGGATCACACCGCTGTCGCGAAGCCGCTTGATGCGTCGCCAGGTTGCGGGTTGCGACAGACCCAGTTTGCGGCCAAGGGCACTGGCGCTCTGCGTGGCATCATGTATGAGTTCGCGTAGCAATTGGCGGTCGATCGTATCCAATTCTATCATAAGGGCAGCACCTCGTCTGACTTCAGGCGCGCCACATGCATGAGGGCTTCGATATCCGCGATATGCGGTAGGGTCAGGATCGCGGTGCGGTAGATGTGCTGGTAATGCTGCATATCTCGCGCGATGATCGAAAGGCGCAGATCGACCCGGCCCAGAAAAGACTGAATTTCAACGACTTCTGGAATTTGTCTGGCCTGTTCTGTGAAGTCTTCGAAGGCGCGGGGCTGTGTTTTGTCCAAAGTGACGCGTAGGGACACCTCGACTTCATAGCCAAGCGCGTGCCAATCAATGACCGCATGGTTGCCGCGGATGACGCCGTCGGCCTGCAACTTGTCCAAGCGACGCGCGCAGGTGGCAGTTGTCACATTGGCACGTTCGGCCAATTCCGCAGGGGAAAGGGCCGGATCGTGTTGGTAATGGCGCAGGATGCGCCGATCTGTGTCGTCAAGCATGAAATTTTCAAAAAAACAGGTTATGACGAATGATTATCACATGAAAAGGTCTAATCAAGCTGATTTTGTCCGGCTTGCTTTGGTAAAATGGCTAGGATGGCGACATCCAAGCAGAAAAGGAGAGCGCCATGCGCGTTTATTATGATCGCGATTGCGATATCAACCTGATCAAAGACAAGAAAGTCGCCATTCTGGGTTACGGCAGTCAAGGCCACGCCCACGCCCTGAACCTGCGCGACAGCGGTGCCAAGAACCTTTGCGTGGCCCTGCGCGAGGGCTCGCCCTCGGCCAAGAAGGCCGAAGCTGAGGGCCTTGAAGTCAAAGAGATTTCCGAAGCGGCAGCCTGGTGTGACGTGATGATGTTCACCATGCCCGACGAGCTTCAGGCAGAGACTTACAAAAAATACGTGCATGACCACATCAAACCCGGCGCGGCAATTGCCTTTGCCCACGGTCTGAACGTGCACTTCGGCCTGATCGAGCCGAAAGAAGGCGTTGACGTGATCATGATGGCTCCGAAAGGCCCCGGTCACACCGTGCGTGGTGAATACGTCAAAGGCGGCGGTGTGCCTTGCCTTGTGGCCGTGGACACCGATGCCTCGGGCAAAGCCTTGGAAATCGGCCTCAGCTACTGCTCGGCCATCGGTGGCGGCCGGTCGGGCATCATCGAGACCAACTTCAAGGAAGAGTGCGAAACCGACCTCTTTGGTGAGCAGGCGGTGCTGTGCGGCGGTGTTGTCGAACTGATCCGCATGGGCTTTGAAACCCTTGTTGAAGCGGGCTATGCCCCTGAAATGGCTTACTTTGAGTGCTTGCACGAAGTGAAGCTGATCGTTGACCTGATCTATGAAGGCGGCATCGCCAACATGAACTACTCGATTTCGAACACGGCCGAGTATGGTGAATATGTCAGCGGTCCGCGCGTTCTGCCATACGAGCGCACCAAGAAAGAGATGAAGGCGATCCTGCACGACATCCAGTCGGGCAAGTTCGTGCGTGACTTCATGCAGGAAAACGCCGTGGGTCAGCCCTTCTTCAAAGGAACCCGTCGCATGAACGACGCCCACCAGATCGAAGAAGTCGGTGAAAAGCTGCGCGCGATGATGCCGTGGATTTCGGCCGGCAAGATGGTCGACAAAGAAAAGAACTAAGATTCAATATCTTGGAAGATAAACTTGATCCGGCCCGTCATGGGCCGGATCAGCAAGAAAATCCTTCAGATACACCTATTTGAAGCTGTGCTTGGCTTCGTTGCGATCCTCGTCCTCGGGGTGGTCACGCATGACGCGCAGACCTACGAGGGCCATGATGGTCAGGGTCACGATGGGTATCACAAAGGTATTCATGGTATGCTCCTTTCGTTGCTTACCTACCCATTCACCTGGGGCAGGCAGACGTCAGGAAAACCGAGACGTCCTGTCACGGGGGTGCAAGGCATTGACTAAAAACGAAAATCCGCCGGAGATCACCGCGCAAAGCTGGGTGATGGTCGGGGCCTTGGGCCTGATCTGGGGCGCGACCTTTATGGTGATCGAGCTGGCCTTGGAGGGGATCACCCCCTTCTGGTTGGCGGCCGCGAGGATCGGATTTGCGACCCTGTTGATGATCGCTTTCTGGGGCTTTCGCGGGTTTAAACTGTTCGCGGAACCTATTGGAAAACAAGTTTTTTCCAGGCTCATCATCATTGGAGCCTTATCATCGGCCATTCCGTTCATGCTGCTGAGTTGGGGACAGCAATTCGTGACCTCGGGCTTTGCGGGCGTTTCGATGGCCGGGGTCGCCTTGATGGTTTTGCCCTTGGCGCATTTCTTGGTGCCGGGGGAGCGGCTAACGCTGCGAAAGACCTTTGGATTCGTCATAGGCTTTGTTGGGGTCGTGGTCTTGATTGGTGGTCAAGCCTTTGAAACAACAGGAGAGTTCTGGGAGCCCTTTGGCCGTTTGGCCTGTCTGTCGGCCGCGGCTTGCTATGCGCTGAGCTCGGTTCAGATGCGGCTTTTGCCGGAAGTGGACTCTATCGGTTTGAACGCGGTGACCCTTTTGATCGGGGCGGTCATCGTAATTGCGGCGGCTTGGGCTGTTGAAGGGCCGCCACCAAGTGTGAGCCGTAACACATTGTTCGTATTGCTTTTTCTTGGTCTCGTGCCAACCGCCGGGGCCAGCCTGTTGCGGGTTTTGGTGATCCGCACGGCGGGGCCGGTGTTTATGAGCCTCGTCAATTATCAAGTGCCGGTCTGGTCGGTGGTCTTGGGCGCATTGATCCTGTCGGAACCCTTGCCGCCCAGTCTTTTGACGGCTTTGGCGCTTATCCTGTGCGGCGTCGGATTGAGCCAATACGGGGCGTTGAGCCGATTGTTCAGACGGCTTTGACTATCGTACGAGGCGTACGCTTACCCCCGGAGTTTCGTACGAAAATCACCGGCCCTTCGCAGGGTGTCGTACGAGTCGTACGAAACAAACCGATCATCCCTTGACCTGATACCGCTGGGTCAGCTTGCCTGACCCAATGTTGCCGCCTGCCAGAGGCGCAGCGCCTCGGCGGTTTCGCGTACATCGTGGATGCGCAGAAGCTGCACCCCTTGGGCGACCCCGGCCAGTGCCACGGCGATAGAGCCGGGGGCGCGATGCCGGGCCTCTTCGGTGCCGCCGAGGGTGCCGATGAACCGTTTGCGCGAGGCCCCCAGAAGGATGGGACAGCCCAGCGAATGGAAGAGCGCGAGGTTTTGCAGAAGCGTCAGGTTATGGTCCAGCGTCTTGCCGAAACCGATGCCGGGGTCGGTGATGATTTGGGCGCGGGGGATGCCAGCGGCTTCGAGCGCTTTGATGCGATCCTCAAGGTAGTCGTAGATGTCCAGCGCCACGTTATCGTAGCGCGGATCGACCTGCATGATGTCGGGCGTGCCTTGGGCGTGCATGACACAGACCGGCAGGCCGGCTTCGGCGGCGAAGGGGGCGAGGGCGGGATCGAAGGTGAAGCCCGCCACATCGTTGATGAGGTTTGCCCCGGCCTCATGCGCGGCGCGGGCCACAGGAGCCTTGCGGGTGTCGATTGAAATGGGCACGGCGGAGGCTTCGCGGATGGCCTTGATCACGGGCGCGGTGCGGCGGATTTCCTCGTCAATCGCCACTTCCTTGGCGCCGGGGCGGGTGGATTCGCCACCGACGTCGATGATGCTGGCCCCTTGGGCTTGCATGGTGGCGGCATGGGTGATGGCGAATTGGCGGTCGTAATTCTCGCCACCGTCCGAGAAACTGTCGGGCGTGACGTTGAGGATGCCCATGAGGTGCGGGGCCTCAAACCCCAGTCCGGCGATAGGCGCACGGGGGGCAGTGAGGCGCTCCCGCGCATCGGGGGGCAGGTCGGCGGCGGGCATAAGGCGCGCGGGCGCATCGCGGTAGAGCACCTCCACCGTGTCGAACCACGTCCAGCCGCCAGCGAGCGTCAACGCGGCCTCGGGGCGGGCGTGGTCGGTGCGGGGGATAGGGCGATAATAGGCGGTCATGGGCGGTGTCCTGTGAGGGTTTGCCCCTTTATCGGCGCGTGGTGCTTTTGGTCAAGCCAAGCGCGCGCTCATCAGCCCTGACGGGCTTCTTCGCGAGGAGCGATAGCGATGAGCGCGCCCGGTTGGGTGGATCACAGGCCGGATTGCGCGATGTCTTGCACGAGCACCGGGACAGGGGCCTTGCCCTCGGGCGGGGTGGCCCCGATGAGCAGCAGATCGGAGGCTTCCATATGGCCCGCAAACCATGCGGCGAGGGCCACGGGGTCGTCAGGGCCGGTCTCGGGGCCATCGACGGCGTCGAGCACGATTTTGGACGGCGCCCAGACACTGATCTGGCCGTTTTTCATGGCCCAGTCGAGTTCTGTTCGGGTGCCCACCACGACGCAGCGGTCATCGCGGCCTGCCAGAACCCAAGCGTTCTGTTCCAGCGCCAGAAGGTCGACGCGGCGTTGGGTCATGTTATGGCCGGTTTTCGGCGAGGCCAGATCGGCATGGCCGACGCAGAGGATCACCGGCTCGGCCCGCGCTTCAAGCTGATCGAGCCAGCGCCCAAGGTTGGGCGACAGGATGGCCGGGTTGGTGAGATACACAACATGCGGGTGCGGGGTGGTATCGGCGTGAGGCGTCACCGGCTTGGTGGCGAGGTCTTCGACCGAGCGGACGATTTCGACGCCCAAGGCGCCGGGGCCACGATCCAGCTTTTCGATACGGACGAAGGTGCGCACTGCTTGCGGTTCCCACAGGATGCGTTCGGCGATGCGGTCGGCGAGGGTTTCCAGGAGGTTGAGCCGCTCTTCGGCGAGGGCCGCCTCGATCGCTTCGGTCACCTTGTCGTAGCTGAGGATGCGGTCGACATCATCATCGAGCGGGTCGGTGATGGGGCGGACTTCGACCACCACGTTGAAGCAGACGCGTTGAGTGACGCCACGTTCGGCCTGAAAGGCGCCGATCTCGACCTCGACGATATGGTCGCGGACCGAGATGCGATCCAGCGGGCCATCGGGAGCGGTGGCATCGGCGCGGGCGGCGGGGTGTTCGAAGGCGAGGCGGATTTCGTTGGACATGTGTTCTTCCTGCGTCTGGTGCGGGCGGGGTAGCACGAGGGTGCACGGGCGGGGAAGGGGGAATGCGACAGGTGGAGGGGCGAGGGCGGCAGCCCATACCCAATTCGAGGCTGAATGCGCTTGTGTTGCGGTTTTTGCGCGGTCTGCATCCTGTCGGTATCGCGTCGGTGTTGGGTGTTTGGCGCCTTTGCGTAAACAGGGCGTACGGTCAAGCCGACCAAAAGCCTGCCTCGTAACGCAACAGGCCCCGGAGTTCATTCCGGGGCCTGTCTATCTTGTCATATTCGCCGTGGCTTAGTGTGCCGGTTGCTTGTCCCATTCTTCCTGTTTGGGAAGCGTTTCGAACGTATGCTCCGGCGGCGGGCTGGGCAGGGTCCATTCCAGCGTGTCGGCGTATTCGTTCCAGGGGTTCTTCTCGGTGGTGCGGGCACCACGGGTCAGCGCATAGATGACCACGCCGAAGAAGAACACGAAGCTGGCGAAGCTGATGAAGGCCCCGATCGACGACCAGTAGTTCCAGACCGCGAAGGCCTCGGGGTAGTCGATGTAACGGCGCGGCATGCCCTGACGGCCCAGGAAGTGCTGGGGGAAGAAGGTCAGGTTGGCGCCGATGAACATGGCCCAGAAGTGCAGCTTGCCCATCCATTCGGGGATCGTGCGCCCGGTCATCTTGGGGAAGTAGAAGTAGATCCCCGCGAAGATGCCGAAGACGGCGCCAAGGCTCATCACGTAGTGGAAGTGCGCCACGACATAGTAGGTGTCGTGATAGGCGCGGTCGACGCCGGCCTGTGACAGCACGATGCCGGTCACGCCGCCCACGGTGAAGAGGAACAGGAACCCGAAGGCCCAGAGCATCGGCGTTTTGAACTCGATCGAGCCGCCCCACATGGTGGCGATCCAGCTAAAGACCTTCACGCCGGTGGGCACCGCGATGACCATGGTGGCCAGCATGAAGTAGCTTTGCTGGGTCAGGGACATGCCCACGGTGTACATGTGGTGCGCCCAGACGACGAAGCCCAGGAAGCCGATGGCGATCATCGCCCAGACCATCGGCAGGTAGCCGAAGATCGGTTTGCGGCTGAAGGTGGCGATCACGTGAGAGATGATGCCGAAGGCCGGCAGGATGATGATGTAGACCTCGGGGTGACCGAAGAACCACAGGATGTGCTGGTAGAGAACCGGGTCACCACCGCCTGCGGGGTCAAAGAAGGTCGTGCCGAAGTTACGGTCCATCAGCAGCATGGTGATGGCACCGGCCAGCACCGGCAGGGCCAGAAGGATCAGCCATGCGGTCACGAAGATCGACCACGCGAAGAGCGGCACCTTGAAGAGGGTCATGCCCGGGGCGCGCATGTTCAGGAAGGTGGTGATCATGTTGATGGCACCGAGGATCGAGCTTGCGCCCGAAACGTGCACCGCAAAGATCGCCAGATCCATCGAGAAACCGGCCTCGGTGGTGGAAAGCGGCGGGTAGAGCACCCAGCCCACGCCTGAGCCCAACTGACCGTTGCCGCCCGGTGTAAGCAGCGAGGCCACGCCCAGCGAGGTCCCGGCCACGAAAAGCCAGAAGCTGAGGTTGTTCATCCGCGGGAAGGCCATGTCGGGCGCGCCGATTTGCAGCGGCATGAAGTAGTTGCCGAAGCCACCGAAGAGCGCCGGGATCACCACGAAGAACATCATCAGGACACCGTGATAGGTGATCATGACGTTCCAAAGGTGGCCATTGGGGGTACATTCACCCGCCGCGGCCGCGGTGAAACGAGCGCCTTCAAGGCACATGTATTGCACGCCGGGCTCCATGAGCTCCATGCGCATGTAAACGGTGAAGATAACCGAAATCAGGCCGACGATTGCCGAAGTGACCAGGTAAAGAAGGCCGATGTCCTTGTGGTTTGTGGACATGAACCAACGGGTGAAGAACCCGCGCTGATCTTCGTGCTCGTGGCCGTGAATGGCTGCGTCTGCCATTGTGTGCCTCCTGCTGATGGTCTTTGAGCACACGAATCCCGTCATCGCGTGCCCGCTATCTATTCAGGTTTTAGAATGGCAGGCGGGGTAGGGCAATGCGCGAGTTTGACCCAGATCAAATAAATTTGTCGCACCCCGGGCTTGCAAGGGCGGCGCACAAGAAAAGGGGTCCGGCGCAGGCCGGACCCCTTCAAGCATTTGTTCGGGAATGGTTATTCCGAGAAGGTCGCCAGATAAGCGGCGATGTTCTCGCCGCCTTTGCGCAGTTTGAAGGTCATTTTCGAGCGGCCGCCGATGAATTCCGAGGGGTCGGTGATGTATTCGACGATGTTTTCTTCGTTCCAAACCACGCCCTTGTCAGCCAGGGCAGCGTGATCCTTGGAATAGCGGTAATCCTCGACCGTGCCGGCGGTACGGCCGATGACGCCGTAGAGGTTGGGGCCAACAGGCCCGCCCCGGACGATCATTTCGCCATCAGGGGCCTGGATCATGTGACAGGCCTTGCATTGGCGGAAGTCTTTTTCACCCTTGGCGGCGTCGCCTTCGGCAAGGGCGGGGGCGGCGAGGGCCAGCATGGCGGCTGTAGCGGTCAGAAGCGTTTTCATTGTGAACCTCTTGGTTTTCTGGGTTGAACCGGGTGGTCCTGCAGGTACTGCGCGTTTGGCGCGACTGAAACGTAAGCTAGCGCGGGGCGCAAGCGCGACTTTCGGGTGAATTGTCGCATCCGGGACTCAGGATTTGGCGGGTTGCCAAAAGGCGCGGCTTGCGCCGCACAGGTTTAAGCGCGCTTATGCGCGCCGACAAAGGGGCGCTGCCCCTTGGTTGAAAATGGGATTTTCAACCTAACCCCGGGATATTTCAGGCCAGAAGAAAGCGATCAGGGATTTGGAAAGCTGTCGGGGAAGGTGCGTTTCAGGGCAACGTCGAGGTCATCCATGGTGACCGGCAGGCCGAGGTCGACAAGGCTGGTCACGCCGTGTTGGGTGATGCCGCAGGGCACGATGCCTGTGAAATGCTCGAGATCGGGTTCGACGTTGATGGAGATGCCGTGAAAGGAGACCCATTTGCGCAGGCGGATGCCGATGGCGGCGATCTTGTCCTCGGGTTTTTCGCCCGCAGCGGTCAGCGGTTTGTCGTCGCGCTGCACCCAGACGCCGACGCGGCCGTCGCGAATCTCGCCGGTGACGTTGAACTGGTCCAGCGTGGCGATGACCCAATGTTCCAGGCTTTTGACGAAGGCGCGGATATCGCGGCCGCGTTTGTTGAGATCGAGCATGATGTAGATCACACGTTGGCCCGGGCCGTGGTAGGTATATTGCCCGCCGCGTTTGGAGGGGTAGACGGGGAAGCGGTCGGGATCGGTGAGATCGGCCGGGTTGGCGGAGGTGCCGGCGGTGTAGAGGGGCGGGTGTTCGAGCAGCCAGATGCATTCATCGGCCTCGCCGCGGGCGATGGCCTCGGCGCGGGCTTCCATTTTCTGCACGGCGTCTTCGTAGTCTGTGAGGCCGGGGGAGGTGATCCATTCTACCATTGCTTATCGGGGCAAGAGCCCAGCCTTTTTGATTTTGGGGAGATGAGCGCGGCTTACCGGGATGTCGGGGCCGTGGGTCATGCTCAGGATCGCGCGATCGCCTTCGCGGCGGGCGCTTTGGACCTGCTCGAAGCTGACCCAATGCGAGCGGTGAACCTGTGTGCCGGTGGCGGTGGATGTTTCGCGGATGGCATCGGCCAGACGCATCAGGACAAGGGCCTCGCCCTTGGTGGTGCGGATGCGTACGTAGTGATCTTCGACCGAGAGCGACACCAGAGGTCCGCGTTTGTCGAGCGGCAGGCGGTCAAGCAGGGCGGGCGGGGCATCTGGGGCTGCCGCCGTGTCTGGGATCATGGCTTGGGGCGCGCTGGCGGGGGCGGCGGAGGCTGAAGAGGCAAGGGCCAATTGGATGATCGTTGACACGATGGCCGCGATCACCAGCACATTGGCGGCGAGGGTGATCAATTTTGTGCCCGTGGCCCAATAGCCAAGCGCCAAGCCATTGAGCAGATAGACGATTGCGAAGACCGCGAGCCCGGTCAGGGGCGCCGCAATGGCGATGCGTTTGGGCAGGCTCAGGGGGGCTATGCGCGCGGCCAGCAGGCTGACGGTATAGCCTGCACAATAGGATGAAAGAACCAGCGTGAGCCAATAGGCCAACCGGGGCAGGGGACGCATTGCCGTGTCTGTCTCGAAGGGCGCGACGAGCGTGAGGATCACGGCACTGCCCAAGAGCGCGCTGATCCGGGCGGGTTGGCTCATATGCGCCCGCCATTCACGAAGCGCGGAGTGCGGGGCGTTGGTATTCACGAAGCTGTCTCGTCATCTGGGCAATAGGACTGGCCCGGGCGGGCAGGTCCGGCCAAACCATAGGCAATCGTCACTACAGAGACAATTCGAAAGGCCTTGGCGCATGACACTCGATCCGATTTTCACCGCAGATATTGCCGTTCAACTTCATATTGCCTTTGCTTTGCCAGCGGTCGGTTTGGGGCCGGTGGTCTTGTTCTGGTCGAGGCCGGGGATCTGGCACAAGCGGCTTGGTTATGCATGGGTCATCGCCATGGCCGGGCTGGCGCTGAGCGGGTTTTTCATACCCAGTGCGATGGGCTGGCTGGGGTGGTTCGGGCCGTTGCATTTGTTCTCGGGTCTGACCTTGTGGAGCCTGTGGTATGGCATTGCCTTGGCGCGCGCCGGGAATTACCGCGGGCACCGGGCGACCCTCGAGGGGCTTTGGTTTGGCGGTAACGGGGTCGCGGGGCTTTTGACCTTTATCCCGGGCCGGACCATGAATCGCGCGGTTCTGGGGCCGTTTGCGGACTATGGGTGGTGGGTGATTGTCCTTGGGGCGGCGCTGCTTTTCGCGATCTGGGCCAAACGCAATCTGACCCCAGTCAAACTGGCATGATTTTCTGCTTGAGGTGAGGCGGGCTTTTGTCTAAAGACCCGCTCACCAAGTCAAGACAGTGCGGTCGTGGCGGAATTGGTAGACGCGCAGCGTTGAGGTCGCTGTGGGGTAACACCCGTGGAAGTTCGAGTCTTCTCGACCGCACCATATTTTCCCGGATCATTTGTGATTTGCCGATCTGTGCGGCCCCTTCGCGGGCCGCTTTGCCCGTATTTTGCGGTGTCGGGGGAACGAATGTGTAGATGGGGCGTTGGGCCGGGAGAGTTTCTTTTTCCAAGGAGAGTGCTTTGCGCGCTTCGGCTTATCCGCAAACGGCGAGTGATGTGCTGCGAGAGGCACATGACGCGGTTGATGGTGAAACCTCCACTGTGGGGGAGCTTATCGATGCGCTCGGTGTCGCGAGTTACACGCCGCTGGTGATGTTGCCGTCGCTGGCCTTGGTGTCACCGTTGAGCGGGATTCCGGGGTTCACGGCGCTCTTCGGGGTGCTGATCGCGGCGGTTTGCGCGCAGCAGATCATGGAACGGCCCAGCCTTTGGCTGCCGGGATGGATCAAGCGGGCCGAAATGAGCTCGGACAAGGCGCGCCGCGCCCTGTCTTGGCTTGTTCGTCCGGTCGGGTGGCTGGACAGGGTGACGCGGCGGCGATTGCATGGGCTGGTGACGCCCCCCTTGGTGCGATTTCCGCAGGGCGTTTGCTTGGTTCTCGGCCTGATCATGCCGCTGTTGGAACTCATCCCCTTTACATCGTCGATCGCGGCGGCGGTCATTGCGGTCGTGACGACAGGCATCTTCATGGGCGACGGTTTGCTGGTGCTGATTGGCTTGATCTGCGCCGGTGCCATTGCCGGGGGCTTTGCTGTGTTGGTTTAGTCGTCGGCCCGGTCCGGTATGTCCTCGTGCGAGGTGGAGGCAAAATCCTCGAGTTCTTCTTCGGTCATGGTCTCGTACATCTCCTTGGCCGCCCCCCGCAACTCCGAGACCTTGGTGTCTCCACGTTTGGCGGCGAGGGCGGCGCCAGCGGCTTTTTGCTGGGCTTCTGATCGAGCGGGCATGGGGGTTTCCTCTTG
Organism: uncultured Roseovarius sp.; assembly: GCF_913057115.1. Classification (GTDB taxonomy): domain Bacteria; phylum Pseudomonadota; class Alphaproteobacteria; order Rhodobacterales; family Rhodobacteraceae; genus Roseovarius. The sequence goes on along the minus strand of NZ_CAJXNN010000010.1, from coordinate 33,477 downwards.
GCTTGTGGCAAGAAAAAAGCGCTGTCCGTGGGTAGGCCGGACAGCGCGTCTTGTTAGCTATCTGCCTCTTGTGCGGTTTCGGAAATCGACTCGCCCGTGTTTTCGATGTCTTCACCGGCGCCTTCGATGGTTTCGCAAGCGGTGACGAAGGCCAAGGCAAGAAGCGAGAGTAGCGAAATGCGTGTGCGTAGCATGGGAACCTCCACTGTAGTTGCTGCCAAGTGAACGTCCGGGAGCCGTGAAAGTTCCATGAATTCCGGCCTCTAGTCGGATTCGGATATCTCGTCTTTCTCCTCCTCCTCGCCTGCGTGCCAGGCAAGCGGGAAGACGACGTGCAATTCGAAGCGATTTGGCAGATCCTGGATGTCGATCGTGCCGTTGAGTTGCGCCGCGAAGGATTCGATCAGGCGGGATCCAAGGCCCGAGCCATCGGTTTCTTCGTTGGTTTCATCGCTGTCGGTCCCGGCGCGGGAATTCACGATGCTGAGGCAGAGGTTGCCATCGTCCTGAGACTTGAGGGCAATGTTGATCCAGGCCTCGCCTTCATCGGTGACGCCGCAGTATTTGACCGCGTTCATTGCCGCCTCGGTCGCCAGCAGCGAGAGGGGGACGGATTGATCGGGGTTGATCTCGACCGGGTCCAGTTCGGTCGACACGGTGATGCGCTGACCGGATTCCTCCAATGTGCCGACGATAACCAGTTGCTGGATGATGTCTTCGAGCAGCTGGTCGGCCCGCAGCGTGGACAGTTTACGGGCCAGATAGAGGTAACGGTGTATCGCGGATAGCGCCATGACCCGGTCTTGCACGCGGCGCAGGAGGCGCTGGGCCTCGTGGCTGTGCGTGGCGCGGATCTGCATGTTCATCATGCTGGAGATCAGTTGCAGGTTGTTCTTCACGCGGTGGTGGACCTCGCGCAGGAGAACGGTTTTTTCCCGCAGGTCTTCCTCGCGGCGGCGCTCCTGTTCCGAAAGGCGGCGGATCATGGTACGGAAGCTGTCGGCCAGCACTTCGAGTTCCTCTGGCGCGCCATTGAGGCGGACCTGGTCGAAGTCGGTGGTGCGGCCGCTTGCATAATCGCGCATCCAGCCGCGCAGGCGGCGGATGTTGCGCAGAACAAGGCGGTGCACGCCGATGTAGGCGACCGCTATGGCGGTGATCCAAATGATGATCGGGAAATAGAGCGCCATGACGTGATGGTAGGCTGGAACGTCGAAACCGCGATCTTGGGGCATCCAGCTTCCGAGGACGAAAACGCGGTCTTCGACGATGGAAGAGACCGCGAAATCGCGCAATTCGCCTTCCCGGCTCAGGGTGCGGAAGGTTTGCTGTCCGGAGGCGGCGAGGTCCTGAAGGTTCTGGTTGTCTGGCAGAACGGCGCGGCGGAAATCGGTCAACCCCTCGGTCGCGATGAGATCACCGTCATTCCGGAAGAGGACGAGATTGACGTCTTCGCGGGTGAACGACAGGGCCGTGTTAAGAGCGCTGATGGGGACCGTGATCCAGATCGTGCCGATTTGGCGCGGTCCGTCGACCACCGGCGCCGTGACATTGAGGGTTGCGACGCCGCCCAGAAATTCCAGCGGTTGCATCAGCACCTCGGCCTTGGTGGTGTCCAGTGCAGGCAGGGCGTTGAGCTTGTCGTTATCATCGTCGCCAAGCGGCTTGGAGGTGCAGATCAGGCCGCGTTGTTTATCGCGATATCCGGCGAAGGTGAAGGTGCTGGACCGTTCGACAACCTTGGACATGACCGTGTCGCAGGTGGCTTCGTCGGTGCGCAGGGCAGGCACTTGGACGGCAAGGGTTTGCGCCGCGCCGATGGCCGAGCGGATCACCTCGCGGCTTTCCGAGACAGCCCTTTGAGTGCGCGCGAGAAGGGCGGCTTCGGACAAGGATTGCCGTTCTTGGAGAACGTTGTTGGTTTGGTATACCGAGATCAGCCCCAGCGGCAGGATTGCGATGCTGAGCACCAAAACAAGTTGTGCAGCAAGGCCCGGGCGCAGGGCGCGCCGCGGCGGCGCGGATTTGTTGCTCATGAAGCGTTGGTACCCTGAACAACGGCCATCGTGGCGGCGTCGGTCATTTCAAGTTCGTCGTCGTCGTCAATTTGCATCAGCTCGGCCAAGCGCTTCCGGGCCCGGTTGGTGCGGCTCTTGATCGTGCCGACCGCGCAGCCGCACATTTCGGCGGCATCCTCGTAGGAAAATCCCTCGGCCCCAACCAGCACCAGCACCTCGCGCTGCTCGTCGGTGAGTTGCGCGAAGGCGTCGCGAAAGTCGGTCATGGCCAGGTGGCCGTCATGTTCGGGCTTTTCCGACAGCTGGCCGGCCATTGTTCCATCGGGGTCTGCGACCTCGCGGCGGCGCTTGCGGTAAAGCGAGTAATAGGTGTTTCGCAGGATGGTGAAAAGCCACGCCCGCAGGTTCGTGCCGGGTGTGAACTTGTCAAAATTGCTCCAAGCCTTGACGACGGCATCCTGCACAAGGTCATCGGCCGTCGCGGAATTGTGCGTCAAGCTCATGGCAAAGGCGCGCATGGCCGGCAAATGCTCGACCAATTCATCTTTGGGATCGGTGTGTGAAGTCACGAGTCATCCTCTGGCGAGGTGTCGGATTTGTCGCGCTCTTTCTGGCGCAACTGGTCTAGCAACTTGGTGAAACGGTCGGGCAACGGCTCGTTCGCGGTGTCCGAATAGACGCGCCGAAGGTTTTCATCGATTTGCTGCTCCAAGCTGGAAGTCCTGCGTTTGTTTGCCATTGTGCCGGTTTTTCTGCCATCATCGCGCAGGCGCTTTTTTGCGCCGCGTCGGGAACATAACACGCTTGGCGGCGTTCGGTTCCATACAGAGCAGCATTTTTTTTTGAGGACTCTCTATGACAGATACCAACCCCGAGCCCGATCTTGCCCAGACCATTGGTGAGGAACTGCCATACCTTCGGCGTTACGCGCGGGCCTTGACCGGCAGTCAGCAGACCGGTGACCATTATGCCGCCGCAACGCTTGAGGCGCTTTTGGCCGATCAGGACGTGTTCGACCAGGACCTTTCGCCGCGTGTGGCCTTATTCAAAGCCTTTCACGGTATCTGGATGTCGTCCGGTGCCCCGGTCGAAGAGCAGACCGAGGGCGAAACGGCCGAGGCGCGCGCCCAGTGGCGCTTGACGGATTTGACGCCCAACACGCGCGAAACCCTGTTGCTGCACAGTATCGAAGGCTTCCAGACCAGCGAGATTGCAGTGATCCTTGGTGTATCACCCGATGAGGCAAGCGAGCTTCTGTCGATCGCGCGGCGTGAGATGACCGGGGATATCAAGGGCCGCGTCATGGTTATCGAGGACGAGGCGATCATTGCCATGGATATCATGGCCATCGTCGAAAGCCTTGGCCATAGGGTGACCGGGAACGCGCGTACCCGTGACGAGGCTGTGGAACTGGCGCGGCGCGACCCGCCAGAGATGATCCTGGCCGACATTCAATTGGCCGACAAATCCTCTGGCATTGATGCGGTCAACGATATCCTGAAGGAGCTGGGCGATGTGCCTGTGGTTTTCATCACCGCCTTCCCCGAGCGCTTGCTGACCGGGGAACGGCCCGAACCGGCCTTCCTGATTTCCAAGCCATATTCGGAAGAACAGGTGCTTTCGGCCGTCAGCCAAGCGATGTTCTTCGCCAGCACCGAGACATTGCGCGGATAACAAAAAGCCCCGCGCACCGGATGCGCGGGGCCTTTTTGCATGTGGGCGGATGGTTTGACTTCGACGGCCATTGCTCCAAGCGCGCGGCTTGAAGGGCTATCCGCGCACAGCCCGCATCACGAGGGCCGCCACGAAGAGCACGAGGAAGATCACGAAAAGGATTTGCGCGATCCCGGCCGATGCGGATGCAATGCCGCCGAAACCGAATACGCCGGCGACCAGAGCGACGATGAAGAATAGAAGTGCCCAGTAAAGCATTTGTGCCTCCATTGGTTGATTGCGCTTGCGGGTAGAACCCTTTGCCGACCCGAAATGTTCCAAAAAAAACGCCAGTCACGGTGCCCGGCCACTATTTCGCGGCGTGGCGGGAACAAGCCGATGCGCGGGCGCGTTGGCCTGTTGAACACTCATTTGATTGGAGGTTTTTAGATGGCACAGGCCAAGTCGAACAAAGCATCGCCGCAACAGGACATTGAGCAACTCAACGAGCAAATCGTGAGCCTCAAGCAGGACATCTCGGAGATTTCGCAAACCCTTTCGGAGCTTGGAAAGTCGTCACGCGCCGCTGCGGGTGAGCAGGTGCGTGAAACGGCGGCGCATGTTCGCGATGCGGGTCAGGAACACCTGCACGCGGCGCAGTATCGGGCCGAAGAAATGGGCCAACAGGCCGCCGATACGGTGCGCAATCAGCCGGCGGCTTCGGTCGGGCTGGCGGTTGGCCTTGGCTTCCTGCTGGGCTTCATGACCGGGCGGAAATAAGCGATGATTGGCATGTTTTCCGCAATGGGGGATCGCTTGCGCCGGGCGGCGCGGGCGACAGCCTTCAGCGTTATGGGCGTGGTTTTCGGGCTTGTCGGGCTTGGGTTCCTGACGGTTGCCCTGTGGATCGTCCTGGCCGCCCAGGAAAGCGCGCTTGTGGCCTATGCGGCCATAGGGGCGCTTTATGTCGTCTTGGGGTTTTGCCTGATGGCCTTGGGCGCACAGAAGGGGCAAAGCCCCGACAATACCGCGCCGGAGGCGCCCGAGCGCACCCGGCAGGACCCGACAAAAGACCCGATCGTGCAGGTGGCCGAAGGCTTTGCCGTAGGGATGCAAGCCGGCAAGGCGATGCGCGAAAACCGCGATTAATCCTTGTCCGGCGGGCCGAGCAGCGCCTCGCGGATCATTTCGTCGGTGAACGGGCGCACCAGCATCGACCACCCTCGCGCAACGGCGTTTTGCGCATCGTCCTCACCAATGGTCAGGACGATTCGCGCGCCATGTTCGGCCAAGCGGCGATCAAGGCCCATTTCGAGCACCTGCGCATAACGCATTTCCAAGAAGGCCGCCGAGACGCGGATGTCGGTATTGAGGTGGCGGGCGAGGTCTTCTGCATCATTGACGTGAATCGTCTCGCAGGGGCCCAGGACCTTGAGGGATCCCGCGATATCCTCGGCAATCAGGGAATCGCGTTCCAGAACAAGGAAGACAGGGGGCCTTTGCTCGTTTGTTGAGCAAGAGGTTGTCACGTCGCCACTCATTGATTCTTTCTCCAGCAAAAGCCGATTTGTGAAGCATAATTGGTTCAGGGGCATTAAACTATGACATAACCAAAGGAGAAAAATTGATGGTGGTTTCTTGCCATAGCTGTCCGCTGCGCCGCAAATCGGTCTTTACGCAGATGACCGACAGTGAGGTCGCCTTCATGCAAAAATTCAAGACTGGCGAACTTGAGGTCGAGGCGGGTTCGACCCTGATGATGGAAGGGTCGAAGAGTCCGCAGCTTTACACCGTGCTGGAGGGTATGGGCCTGCGTTACAAATCCATGGCGGCGGGCGACAGGCAGGTCATCAACATCGTCTTGCCCGGCGATTTCGTGGGGCTGCAAGCGGGGATCATGGACGAAATGCAGCATTCGGTGGAGGCAACGACCGCCATGACGTTGTGTGTCTTTGACCGCAAGAACCTGTGGAGCTTGTTCCGGGATCAACCCGAGCGCGCCTATGACCTGACGTGGCTTGCGGCCGTGGAAGAGCACCTGTTGGGCGAGGCCTTGGCGATGCTGGGCCATATGGACGGGCTGCAACGCATCGCGCGTGCCTTCGTGCGGATCTACATTCGTGGAAAAGCGCTGGGCCTCGTACAGCAGGGCGCAATGCCCTTGCCCTACAAGCAACAGGATCTGGCCGATGCCTTGGGGCTTTCGCTGGTACATACCAACAAGACGCTCAAGAAATTGCGCGAAGACGGCGTGGCGGTCTGGCGCAACGGTGTGCTTGACATCAAATCTTATGAAAAGTTGTGCGAGATCGCGCAGATCGAAACCGATGGCAAGGCGGTCGCGCGGCCATTGATCTGAGGCATCAGCCCGAGACCGCGGCGGCGCGGCTTTCGTCTGAGCCGGTGATCCGTTCGCGTGGCCACCAGTCGGGGTGGTTTTCGCGGATGTAGGACAAGAGCCCTTCGCGCAGGCGCATTTCGGCTTTCCAGCCGGTCGAGGGGTCTGGCGCCATGGCATAGCAGGTGACCTCTTGGCCGCGGTCGCTATGCGAGGTGACGTAGCAGGACAGGTTTTCGTGGTCGATAACGCCATCGTCGGCCTTGGCCAATTCAATGAACTTGTCGCGCAGGATATCGGTATCGGCACGGTGATCCAGCACAAGGGGGATGGCGCGCAAGATGCGGGCATCCGTGACCGACCAGTTCTCAAAGGGTTTCGAGACGAAGTGGCGCACCGGAACGATGATCCGGCGCTCGTCCCATGTGCGCAGGCGCATGAAGGTGTAGAAGATGCTTTCGACATAGGCCCAATCGCCTTCGAACAGCACGCTGTCGCCGATGCGCACCGGCTTTGCGAGGGCGATTTGCAGCGAGGCCATGATATTGCCGAGGACAGCCTGGCCGGCGATGCCCAGAAGCACGGTCAGAACACCGGCGGAGGCCAAGAGCGTCATGCCGATGGAATCAAACAGGTTGAGCCGGGCAAGGACATAAAGCGCGGCGAACCCCACCATGAGAAGCACGATGATCCGGCGTAGCGCGTAGATCGAGGTGTAAAGCTCGCGTTTGTCGAGACTGCGGGTATCGTCGATATCACCAACATAGCGCTGGGTGATCCGATCCAACAGCGCATCGACGATGCGCAGCGCCGCGACGCCCACGCCCGAGGCCATGACAATCACCAGCATGGGTTGCACGATGCTGGTGACCGGGCCGGAGAAGGACACCGCGAGGCTCAGCACCAGTTGCGCGACCACGGCCACGGCGAAAAGCGCCAAGGGAAAGCCCGCGCGCGAGAAAGCATGTTGCAGGAAGGCGTAGGGGGCCTTGCGCGACAGGGCGGTGACGACCGTATTGACCAACCAGCCGATGGCGATCAGCAGACCGAACATGACCGGCAGCGCCACCCATTCCCAGATGCGTAGCCCGCCGAGCTGTTTTTTCATTTCACGGGGGATGACTCTTTCAAAGGCGCGGGGGCCATAGGCGTCATGCAGGGCAGGGACGTCAGCGACGGTTTGCGGGGTGAAAAGCCAAACGGCTTCCTGGTTTTCGCCCGCCTTGTAGCGCGCGATGCGGATTTCATAGGCGCGGCCATCGAATTCGAAAAGTTTGATGCCCAGATCACGGCGCACCTCGCCGGGCGTGTTTGAGTTACCGGCGGTTTGTTCCACCTTGGCATCGGGCCGCGAGGGGAGGTCGGACCAATCGACCCAAACCCGGCGGTCGAGCACCTGGTAGAGTTGCTGGGCAATCTGTTCGGCCCTCTTGGCCTGTTGGCTGTCCTCGATCTGATTGAGATTGAGGACATGCGCAGCGGCACCGAAACGGTCCTGTCTGCCGTTCTCGACGAAGGCGCGCATGGCCGCGCGTGGTGTTGTCAGGTTGATGCTCTCGGGACGCGGACCCAGTCCTTCGTTCAATGACTCGGCGTCATACCAAGCGCCTTGATCGTCTTGCGCAATGACGCTTGTGCAAAACAGCGCCATGGCGAGAACGATCAACTTTTTGCATAGTCGTCCCATGCAGCCCAAACGCCCAAGCGGGCGTTTGGTTCCGAGCGATACATGGGGACCGGTCAGGACAGGCTTACCATCTCGTGGCTACCCAGATCGGGTTGCGGTTTGTCACCGAAGGCCGAGCGGGCAATTTCGGCGGCGAAATGTGTTTTGCCGACGTCTACCGTCCAGATTTCTGCGTCCTCCGGGGTCAACTCCAGCAGGATCGCGTCTGATTCCTCCGGGCCACCTTCGAAAAAGGCCGAGGCGAATACGCTCCAGAGAGTGTCGAGCTTGTCCTTGTCATGGCTGACCCTCAGCGTGCCGCGGATGCAGGCGTAAAAGCGTTCATCAGCGCTTTGAATCGTGAAATGCGCCTTTCCGGACCCGCCTTCCATCTGCGCCAGTTGATTGTCAGAGGCGCAGAGAAACCAGATCGTGTTGCGTGCCTCGTCGATATGGGGCGTCATCGGCCGCATGTGCATGGTGGTGCCTTCGAGGCCCAGCATGCCAGCCGATTGATCATCAATACGTTGCCAAAGCTCGTGTTTCAGGTTGGTCTTGTCAGCCATCACGACACCTTCTGCACCCAGCGGTCGATCTCTTGCTCGGCTTCCTCCTTGGTGCGGCCGTATTTCTCTTGGAGGAGACCGACAAGTTTCTCGTGTTGGCCCTGAACCGCATCAAGCTCTTGATCGGTAAACTTGGCCCATTCGGCGCGGGCGCTGCCCTTGAGCTGGTTCCATTTTCCGGTGATTTCATCCCAGTTCATGAGTTTGTCCTTTCTGCTTTGCTTTTCGAACACTCAACGTTCGGGCGGGCGCATTGTTCCTGTGCGGGCCAAGGGAACTTCCGCGCGTCGGGTGCGTTCAACCCTCATGCTCAATCAACGCTCCTCGGGCGATCCGGTATTGCGGGTGGCCGTTATCGTGATCGCCGTGACCCTCGGGTTCGGGGCTCTCAAATTGGCTGCGGATATTTTTGCGCCGATGGTCCTTGGCATTGTGGCGGCGGTGATCCTGTCGCCGGTCACGGAAGTCTTTGAGCGTTGGGGCCTGCCCACGGGGTTGGCCTCGGCCATCGTACTGGTGCTCGGGATTTCCGGTCTTGCCATTCTCATCGTGCTGATCGAGCCCGTCGTGTGGCGGGTGATCGAGGAATTGCCCAGCATCAAGTGGGAGTTGCGCGCCATAATCGAGGAGTTCCGCACGCTGGTGCGGGGGCTTGACGCGGTCAACCGTGAGGTCGAGGAGGCGCTTGGCACGGAGGCAGAGAGCGGCGGCGAGGGCGAAGGCGGACCAAACCCGATGCCGACGGTCAGCGGGACATTGTATCTTGCACCCGTTGTGGTCGCGCAGGTGTTGATCTTTGGCGGGACGCTGTTCTTTTTCCTGCTGACACGTAAAGGCATTTATCAATGGTCGGCCCGCTGGATCGGGGATTCGAGCGACACCGCGATCATCCTGAACCGCTTTACCACCGCCGAACGCCTCGTCGCGCGGTATTTCCTGACGATCAGTATCGTGAACGCCGTTCTGGGCACGGTACTTGGGACGGCATTGGCCCTTATCGGGCTGCCGGGGCCTATCATCTGGGGGGTCAGCGCGGCCTTGCTCAATTTCATTCTTTATGCCGGGCCGATGGTTGTCGTGGCCGGTTTGTTGCTGGCTGGGGTGATTGCCTTCGAGGGTTTGATGATACTTGCCCCGGCGGCGATTTTCCTGACGATCAACATGATCGAAGCGCAATTCGTGACGCCCGCGATGGTGGGCAAGCATGTTGCGGTGAACCCCTTGTTGGTATTCGTATCATTGGTGATCGGTCTATGGATCTGGGGGCCGATTGGCGGGGTCGTGGCAATCCCCGTGCTGGTCATCGTGCTTGTCATGCTGGATATTTTCGACGTCGACAACGATGTCGATGAAAAGACCGTCGAGACACTCTCTTGAACCATTTCCCCGGGCATGCCCGGGAACGGCGTTGCGATACCGCGCACGAGGCTGGAGTCCCAGCCCATCAGAAAACCGTGCCGTTTGCCGGGGGAAGGGCGCTCTTGGTTTCAACAAGTTGCCGCCAATGCTCGTAGGCGTTTTTTGAGTGCGGCCGCCTGTCAGTGCAAGCCGTGCTGGAGCCTTGGGCGTTCGCTTTAGCCGAACTGGTGATCCGGGACTGAAAGAATTTGGTCAGAGAGCGCGACGATATCGTCCAAAAGGCCGAAAAGGACATGTCTTGGCAGGACGCCAAGCTGTGGGTTCTGGTCGATGAATTCATCGAGGTCGGCCGCGACCTTGCCAAGCTTTGCGAACCCCAGTGTCTCGGCCGTTCCGGCGATCTTGTGGGCGATCCGCGCGATCGCCTCGACCTTGTCCTCGACCAAGGGTGCGTCCGTGATTTCATCGCGCAAGCGAACCAACTCGTGACGCCGCGGTTCAAGTTCCTCGATGAAACGGCACCGGACCCTCGCCAAGCCCTCGGCCATACTGAAATCTGTCATGGTGCCCAATTGGAGAACTCATTTTCTTGGAGCGTTTCGCGGAAACCCTGAATAACAGATTTTCGCGAAACACTGTAGTTATAAACCCAGAAGCGCTGATTTTCCCCATGTATCGGTATTTGAACCGCGCCCGGTGCGTGCCGTGGATTCAGCGTTTGACAGTGCCTGAACCAGCGCGTTCGGCAGGCTTTTTGCCGATCTGATCTTCAGGGAAACCGGATCGCCCACCGCAGTTTGCAGGCTCATGGCGCGCCCGTCGCAGAAATGAAGGTCCATTTCTTGCAGGGTTTCATTCAAGGCGCGCTCGAAGGCTTCGGCCTCAAACCCGCTGCCATTGTCGATAACGCAGACGAATTCGCCTTCCCCGGCGTGGGCCCCGAAAAACTGTTGCGGCTTGAGGGTTTCAGAGATGGCTTCGGCCACATCCGCCACGGCGGATTCATACTCGTAGACGCTGCTGGCTGCAAAAATCCGATGCATGTCGCGCACGACGATGCCCACGGTGCACATGCTTAACAGCGACATGCGGGGGACTTGCAGCAGGTAGTTTTCCAAGGCCAGGTAATCAATGAAACCGTCGATGTCGTGCAAGCGAAGCCGTCTTTGGAAATCCGCATCGGCAACCATCGCCAGTGGCTCTTGCTGCGGGGTCACGGGATTGCGGTCTTCTTTCCACTTGCGTTCCTTCACGAGGGCTTCGAATACGCGCAAGCGGGCATGCACTTCGCTGATCTCGAAGGGCTTCGTGATATAGTCGCTTGCCCCGGCTTCGAATGCCTTGTCGATATAGCTCCGGTCCGACATGGCAGTGATCATCAGGATTGGGGTGTCGGCATAGGTGGGCATGGCGCGGATCGCCGAGGTCAGTTGTATGCCGTCGACATCTGGCATCTGAATGTCGAGCAAAAAGCAGTCGAAAGGAACGGTCGTGTTCTCAAGCGTTGCGATTGCCTCGTTTGCAGAACCGCATACGGTCACGTTTTCGAAGTCTGCGGCACGCAAGACCTCTGTAAGCAATTCAAGGATGATCGGATCATCATCGACGGCCAGAATTTTCATAGTTGTCCCCCTTGCATGGACGAAGCCCAACAGTTGGTGAGAAACACACGCCACACGAGAATTAAACTGGCCGGAGAAGAGGGCGAAAGTTTGACGATTCCTAATTTAGAAAATGACAAGCAGAGTTTTGCTTATCGGCGGTCAAACCCCCGGACAGCAACGTCACGGGCCGTCACGCGATGTTGCGCAGGTCTTCTTCGGGCTGGTTTGCGGAAAACGCTTCCGAGGCATGCAGGCGCTTGAGCTCCAGGAAGAATGTCGTGCCTGCGCCGTCGTTCTTGAAGTAATCCAGAACGCCATCATGCGCGTCCATGATGCGTTTGGATATGTTCATCCCCAGACCTGTTCCACCGACCTTGCGGCGGTCGGATGAGTCCAGTTGGCGGAATTCTTCGAATACGGCTTGCCTTGCATCCTCGGAAAGGCCAAGGCCCCGGTCAATCACCGATATGCGGATGGTGTCTTCGTCAGCCTCTGCCGTGACGGTGACCGTGTCACCCGCCTCCGAAAACTTCGCGGCGTTGGACAGGACATTCGACAAGACCTGTTCCAATCGGGCTTCATCGGCGTAGACGTAAAGCCCTTTTTCCATGTCGCTCAATTCAAGGCTGACATCCAGACTGCCCGCGTAGGGTTCATTGGCTTCCACGACTTGCGCGAGGAAGGAGTTGACATCAACGGTGCCGAACTCGAAGGACATCTGCCCGGCGTCCATTTTTTGCAGGTCCAGAAGATCGGTGATGATCGCGCTCAATCGCGTCGCGTTGCGCTGGGCAATCGAGATGACGTTTTTCATGCGGTCCGGAACCTCGCCCATCGCGCCAAACCCGATCAGATCAAGCGAGCCCTTGATCGAGGTAAGCGGCGTACGCAACTCGTGGCTGACGGTCGAAAGGAACTCGGACTTCGCGACATAGGCCGCCTTGGTTTTTTCATGCTCAATGCTCAGATCTTCGATCTGTTGCAGGTTTTTCATGTAAAGGCCGCGGTACACCCTGGAACTGTCCACGATGAAGAACATCACGAAGAGACTGGTGAAGAACTGGACCCAAAGCTCCGACAGGATATGCGCGTTGACGCTTATGATGTCGTAGAGCGGGATGAACAGAAAGGCCGCGAAATAGATGCTCAGCCGCAACATGAGAACGGACTTGATGTGGTGATTGTGCATCGCGGCGAAAATCGCCGCCGCGAACAGGAAAAACAACGGCATGAAGTGGGTCGTGTGCCCCTGAAGGATCGCGATCGTCACCGCGAAACCGGCGATGTTCAGCGAACTCAGGAGGGTTCCTGCATAAAGCAGGCGCAGGCACTTTCGCGCCTCTCTCACGCTGCGCTTCTTCATGCTCAGGATTCGGCGAAACACATATCCGTCAAAGGCTTCCGCGGCCGTCACGACGGCGAGGGTGATCAGGGCCACACCCATGCTGTAGTAAAACGCCTCAAGAAGAAGCGCGGAGGCATAGATCGCTTGCCGCTGCCAGAAAAGGTTTTGGCCCACACGTGCATAATCCGTCATCTGCGATGTCAGCAGGAACAGATTGCGCGGGTTGCGGAGTTTTACCCTATAGAAAGACGAAGGGTTCATGTGTCACCAGTCGAAGTTTGCTCGGATTATGTCGCAAACGCCTGCGAATTGCCTGCCAGTCGTAAGCGCGCTGCCTCAGTCAAGCCCAGTTTTCCTTTTGTTTCGAGCCATTTAAAAATAATCATCATAAAAAAGTGGCGGAACTATGGCCAGAAAATACAACCTCTGGTATGTAATATAAAAAAAGAGCCTTGCTTGGCAAAAATCGAGGATTTTCCATGGGTTCTGAGCAGAGAAGCCTGTATCGTGCAGCGGATGTGTTTCCCGAATTAGTTCCCCAACCTCCCACGACGGCGATGCCCGTGCGTGACATCGAAACGATGGAGAACCAATTCACGCGGAGCCTTCCAGAGCTTACGGGTGAGATTCAGGCGACGACCTTGTCGTTTGAAAACATGCACGCTTACGGGCGGCTGTTCCCGAATTATCTGAAGGCCCGTCGCGAGGTGTTCATCGACGCCAAGGGCTGGGACCTACCGCAGACGAGCGGCATGGAGTTTGACCAATACGACACGCCGCAAAGCAAATGGGTCATTATCCACGAATATGGGCGGGTCGTGGCGGGGATGCGCTTGACGCCGACCACCGCCAGCTGTGGCCAGTACTCCTACATGTTGCGGGATGCGCAGCGCGGGTTGCTGGACCATATCCCGCAAAACGTGCTGTATTTCGAGGCTCCGGTGCGTCCGGCCATATGGGAGGCGACGCGCCTTTTCGTGGCAAGTTCGGTCTCGTCCAAGCGGCGCCTCTTGATCCAGACAATTCTCTTGGAGCACATGTCGGCCTCTGCCCGCGAGTTGGGCGCGCGGGCGATCATCGGCATTGTCCCGGGGGTGTTCAGCCGCTGGATGAAGCGGATCGGAATGGAAGCCACGCCCGTCGGCCCGCCACTGGAAATCGACGGGGACCGCACGCAGGCGGCGCTGATGAACGTGGTCAACCCGCGCACCGTGTAGACGCCAGACCATGGTCAGCGATCGCGCGATTGCTTCATTTCTTCCTTCTCGACCTGCGAGAAAATCTCTTTCTCGATGATGTCGATTTCGGGAAGCGTGCCCTTTTTCGAACGGCGAGAAGACGCCATTTCTTTCGTCAGAATTTCAAGCGCGGTCTGCGAAGATTGAATCCTGTGTGACGTCAGCGCCGTGAGCTCCAATTCCATCTCGTTCGCTTTGCCGTCGGGTAATTCGCTGATGGCCTGGCGCACCCGGTCCGACAGGCGGGTTTGCATCAGTTGCGGAACGATATCGGTATGTTCCATCACGCAGATGACGAACTTGCCATTGCCGATGTAGGACATCAGGAAACGGCGGGAGTTGACCGTTTCGGAAATGACATGGCTGATGGCCTGCAAGTGTTGCAGCACATTGCTGCGTTCGCTGCGCGAGAACAATGCCACGAAATCGCGGATTTCGACGCGGAAGAGGCTGAGCGGGTAAAGGCCCTTTTCCATCCTCAGCAGCCGGTTTTCGATCTGGTAGTAATCGACCATACCGTTCACGTCGGGAAAGCTCACTCGCTCGCCAAGGTCGATCAGGTCGAAATCGGAGGCGAAGGAAATCAGGGCGCGCAGGGCAGCGCGGCTGTGTCTTTCGACTTTCGTTGTCTTGACCAGCAACATGGCGCTGTTGATCCGGCCCGCCAATTCCACGGGGTCAAGCGGCTTGCGCATGAAGTCCGTGGCACCCGCTTTGAAGGCACGCTCCATGTACTGGGCGGCTTCGCCCGCGGTGACCATGATCATCGGTGTGGACCGGCATTCTTCCCGTTCGCGAAGAACGGCGCAAAGTTCGATGCCGTCCATCTGCTCCATCTCGATGTCGATGAGGAAGCAGTCATAGGGGACGCGTTGGGTCTCGACCAATTCGATTGCGGCCGCGGCCGACTCGGCATGGGTGATATCGTCGAACCCCCACTCGCGCAGGTTCGCGCAAATCAGTTCGGTGAAAACGGGGTCGTCATCGACCAGAAGGATACGCACGTGTCTTTGCTCCCATTTCTCAGGGCTTCAGGATTCTCTTGCTGATTGAATATTGGTCGAAGGTGGCGATTTTGGGACCTGTCAAACCGGAATGCAGCGGTGTGGCGTTTCGGCTTAAGGCTCTGAAATTAATGAAACTTTTGGGGAATTATGAAGTCAATTCGACGCAAATGCGCCAAGAATCTAACTTTTGCGGCCCTCCCGCAGGGCATTAATCCCGTCCAAACCTGCGATTCGCGGCAGGAATGAGCGGCTTTTGGCCGAGATTTCAGAGAGATTTCAGATGTCCATATTTTGGACATTTTTGCCTCTTAGCTACCGTGTCATGTGCCGAGAAAAAACCAGGCAAAGACATCAAACGTGGCAAAGATAAGCCATCGAAGTACCGTCCGAGAACTTAAAGCGCAGGAGGCGTGTCCCATGAAGATCATAGCAGTAGACGACGACAAGGTTTCACTCGAGTTGCTCGGCGAGTGTCTCGTTCAGGGTGGATATGAAAACGTCGACTTGGAAACGTCGCCCCGGACTGCTTTGAACAAGATCAGTGATACGGATCAGCCCTACGACTGTATATTGCTGGATGTCGACATGCCGGAAATGGACGGCATCGAACTGTGCTCGGAGATTCGCAAGCTCGACCACCACAAGAACACCCCGGTGCTCATGATCACGCGCTACAAGCACCGCAGTGCAGTTCAGACAGCTTTCGTCAAAGGCGCGACCGATTACATCACCAAACCCTTCGAGTTCCTCGAAGTCTTGACCCGGATCAAGGTGGCCGAACGGCTCGTGCAGGAACGCAAGGCCGCGCTTGACAGCTACATGGCGGTCCACAATATCGAAGAAGGTCGGCAAAAGACGGCGCCGATCCTCGAAGTGCGCCGTCCCGAGCGTATCGAACCCCTGTTCGATATCAACGAAATCCAATCCGCGGATGACTCGGTCCTGTCGCCTGCGGTATTCCAGAACTACCTTGAACAGATGTCCAAAGCGAGTTCTTGCGACCTCAATCTTGTTGCCGTGCAGATCCGGCGGATTGACCGGATTTTCCGGCAGACAAGCGCGGCGGACTTCACCAGCTTCCTGCAATCGGCGGCCCATGCGATCGTTCACCATTTCAGACCGAACGAAGTTTTCGTAAGCCAGGCCGGGAATGGAACCTTCCTTGCGGCTCTGGACGCGTCGATTTCATTCATGCCCGATCATGTCGAGTCCGGTATCGTGGGCAGGCTTTCCCCGGCGAGCATTCCGAAAGCCTTCGGCAACGACCCCGGGTTGGAGGTTGTCGTCGGGACGCCCTTGCTCCTGCCGACGTCGCCAAAGCTGAATTTCCGCCGGGCGGTAAAAGCCGCCACCGCGCGCATGAAACAACGTGCCCAGGACCTGAACGAGAATCAGCTGACAGCCTTGACAAGCTGATGAGGGGCAGGGGCGGACGTTGGATGGCAAGGGTGGCAAAAGCCCCCTTGCGCCAACCCGCCCTCGGAGACCTCGAATAGCGAAACGGCCCATTAGTGGCAGAGGTTGCCCGGGGCTGTGGCTGTGGCGGTGCTGTCGGGCGGGGACGCGCTACAATCAGCGCAGAACCACGACACTGCATTTGGCATGACGGACGACCCTTGCCGCGGTCGAACCGAGCAACAGGCCCGACAGGCCCGCCCGGTGCGACGCGACAACGATACAATCCACACGGTTCTTGCTGGCCCAGTTGAGGACCGTGTTCGTCGGGTGCCCGGACACGACATGCGTTTCGATTTTGTCCGAGGGCATCGCCTTCTTGAGCGCCTTGTCAAACCTGTCGATGCTCTCGCGGACCTGCTCCTTGGGGAAATACGACCCGACGTAGGAGGGCAGTTCTTCGACCACAGACAGTACCGAAATGCTCCCGTCATCTGCCAGAAGGCGCTGGGCGGCATCCAGTTGGGCTTCGCAATCGTCTATGTGGTCGGGCGCGACCGGAACAAGGATATTTCTGTACATCTCATTCTCCGATTTACTTGAAGATGCCGGGCAGCCAAGTGGCGATTTGCGGGAACATGAAGATCAGGGTCAGGCCAACGAACTGAAGCACCACGAAGGGGCCGACAGAATTGTAGACATCGCCCATGCTCACATCCCGCGGCAACACCCCCTTGATCCAGAAAAGGACAAAGCCGAAGGGCGGGGTAAGATAGGCGATCTGGATATTGACGATGAACAGGGCGCCGAACCAAAGTTTGTCGATCCCCAGTTCATCCACGATCGGGATGAACAGCGGGGTACAGAGCATGATGATGGCCCAGTCGTCCATGACCATCCCCAGCACGAGGATAATCAGCATCATCATCAACAGGATCCCCGTGCTGCCGCCCGGCATGGAAAGCACCAGATCGGTCAACAGATCCTGACTGCCCAGCGTGTTGAAGACGTTGAGGTAAACCGTCGCGCCGATCAGGATCCACAGGCCCATGCCGCTCAGCTTCAGCGTGGACATAAGCGAATCCAGCAGGACGCGCCGGGTCAGCTTGCCGTAGATCAGGTTGATGATGAAGGCGCCCGCCGCCCCGAAAGCCGCAGCTTCCGCCGGTGTGGCGATACCGCCCCATATAATGCCCAAGACGATGACGATCAGCAGGGCAAAGGGCCAGATGCTCAGCACAGCGGTCGCTTTTTCCCTCGCCGTGAACTTTTTCTCTGACGGCAATGCAGGCCCCAACTCGGGTTGTATGCGGCAGCGAACGCCGATGTAGATCGTGTAGAATGCCGCCAGCATGAGCCCGGGCATCAGGCCTGCCATGAACAGGTCACCGATCGACACCTTGGCCAGCAGACCGTAGAAGATGAACGGAACGCTGGGCGGGATCAACGCGCCAAGGGCGCCGCCCGCCGCGATCGAGCCGATGGCGATCCGGCGGTCGTAATTGTAACGCACCATCGAGGGGTAGGCGATTTGACCCATGGTGGTGGTCGCCGGTGGCGTGATGCCGGTAATGGCCGCGAAGACGGTGCACACCTGAACGGTCCCCATGGCAAGCCCGCCATGGATATGGCCGATCAGCTTGTAGACCGCATCATAAGCGGCCTCGGCTATCCCGGAAAACCGGATCAGTGACCCCATGAACAGGAACAACGGTACCGTGACCAGGACCGAATTCCATGGTGTCGAATAGAAGGCACTGGGAACGGCAAGCAAGGCGCGCGGCTCGATGAAAATGGCAAATAGGACAGCTGTCCCCCCCAGGCCGAACGCAACCGGCAGCCCCATGAACAGAATGCTGAACAAGACCAGAAAATACAGCGCTGTGATTAATTCGAGACTCATGATCTTCGGTTTCCTTACCTGAAGCATTTCGCGGAAACCTGACTCACAGGTTTTCCCGTAATGCGGTGCAACACCCAATCCTGGTGCGCGCTTCACCTTTCTCCGATGGCTCGGTTCGACGGCGGTAGGTGCGCAACGGTCTGGCATTACGCTGGCCTGCCCGGCAGGCCAGCGTGGTCTTTTTAGGCTTGCCTGTGACGGGGAACGTCACAGGGGCCTTATTCCGAAGCGGCCTTGTCTGCGAGGAATTGCTTGTAGATCTCGACACCTTTTGCGTTGCCCTCAGAGGCTTCGGCCACTTGCGGCCATACCTTCTGAATCGACAGCTCACGCATCCGCTGAACTTCCTCATCACTCATCTCGATCACGGTGCCACCGGCATCGCGCAGCGCCTGCAAGGCCCCTTCGACACCTTCCGCATGAATGCGGCTGGTCTCAAAGTAGGTTTCCTTGAAGACACCCTCGATCTGTTCGCGCTGCCAATCCGTAAGGGCGTTCCAGCTATCGAGGTTGATGAAGATCTCCTGATGCTGTGCCGGGTTCCAGCCGGGCATGATCGCATAGTCGACCACTTCGTGGAACGACATGTCATCAATGCCGCCCGTGTCCCAGTAGGTGCCGTCGATCGTCCCGAGCTTGATGGCGGTATAGATTTCACCGGCATTCATCGACACCGGCGAGCCGCCCACGGTGGAGTGGAAAATCGCCTGTGGACCACCGGCACGCATCTTGCGGCCTTCGAGGTCTTCGATCTTCTCGACCGGGAACTTGGTGAACATCGCGTTCGGGCCTTGGTTGGTCCAGCCGGCCCAGTGCAGGTTGCGCGCATTGGCCGCCTCCTGAACGATGTCGCCGACGCGGTAATCAGGGTTGCCCCACATAACCTCCCAGGCTTCTTCGGAGTTCTCGGCCCCCATGGCCAGACCAAAGGCGAGCATCCCTTCCGGCATGTCCCCGCCATAGACCGAGCCCCAACCGGCGTAGCCGTCGGTGATACCGGCAGCCGCAGCGCCGAAGGCTTCGGAGCCGCTCACCAATGCGCCAGCCGGCTCGACCCGGATCTTGACGGTTCCCTCGGTGGCCTCTTCGACGGCTTCCACCCATGGAATCAGACCACCGGCCCAGCCAGCATCGCTTTGGTCGAAAGCGGGCTGAAAGGTCCATTCGGTCACCTCATCCGGGGGGCCGTCCTGTGCCACGGCAACGCTCGCGGTGACCGCAAAAGCGCCTGCCCACATGGTCGCGTGAATAAATCTGTTGATCGTCATTTTTTCCTCCTTGTTTATGGTTCAGTTCTTTTTATTGGCCTTGGAAAGCGACAGGCCGCCTTCGAAGGCAGGTCTTTCAATCGCGGCCGAAAATGATCTTCAGGTCGCGAATGAAATGTTTCAGCACGATCAAAAGCACCAAGCATCCGCTCAGTGGGATCGCGAATTTAATCGGGTAGATGGGAATCGGAATGGCCGTCGGGGTTTGCTGGTTGAGCATCAGCGAAAGCGATGCCGCCTCATAGCCCTTTACGATCAGCGCCCCCAGAAACAGCACGGCAAATGGCATTGTCAGCACGTCCAGAATGGCCTTGTTCCGGCTGCTGGCATTCGCGTAAAACAAGTCGAGTTTGACGAAACTTTCATGCTGAAGCGAATAGATGCCGCCCGCACAGGCCAAGAGAACCATGGCCGCCTGCAATGACGTTCCTATCCATTGCGACGGCGCGTTGAGCACGTAGCGCATGAAAACGTCCGAGACGCCAAAAGCCATGCAGTAAAGGATCAGGAACCAGCCTATGTAGCCTGCGGCTCCGGAGACTGCGCCGGTCAGGCGCTCAAGCCCGCGCATCAACATCCTACACCCCGTCGAGTTTTCATGGGTCGGTCTCCTTCTCCCTTGTTATGCCGCCTTGGGGCTGCGGTTGCCGTTCGCTCAGGCGCCTCTGCCTTGCAGACGACACCCTGCGCTTGGCCCCGGGTTTCGCGGCCAACCGCGAAACAGGTGGCCATTCTCGCGCAAATGCTTCGCCGGCTTGCAGATAAACGGCGCCATGGACGCAGCCTCCCCACCTATCACAATAGTAAAGATCGACGCGCCGGTCTCGGCTCCGCGATCACCTCCTCACGTGGCTTCAGCAAACGACATGATCCGGGGGCAGGAAAGATACAGATGCCGCTAAACAAGGGTACAGATTGTCGAGGCGGGGCGTGTTCGGACGCTAACGCTTAGCCGCCGCGTTCAAAATCCAGGGCGCTGTCAGTTGTCCCGGGCTGCATGGTGGCTTGCTGGCGGGGCCTTGCATGCCCGCCACAGTCCGCCCGTGCGGCCAGTGCTGCAAAAACACATCAATAGCAACAGGATAGAAGGTTTCAAGCCGAGGACTCACGGCTGGATTTCCTGCCGGTCGCACCACGATCCGCACGCCCGGCACCCTTTCCGCACAGCCGTTCTAGGCCAGACGGGACATGCCCGGCCCGGCAAATCCGCATCGCCCAACTGTTCCCTTTGACGTTCTCAACTGTACCTGTCGCGTTTCTCCGTATCGGCTTACCAAGGTCAGCACAAAAGCGACAATCAACATGTTTCGCTTGCCCAAGGCGTCGACCCGGGACTGCGAAACACCAAGATAGGGAGAACACCAAATGGGCCAGATCGATCACTTCATGTCGAATAAACCCTGGGTTGGAACCTCTGACCGAACCGCAGAAATCCGCAATCCCGCCACCGGGGGCGTAACCGGGCAGGTCGCGCTTGCCAGCAAATCGGACGTCGATACCGTGGTGGACACCGCCGCCGATGCCCTTGCGGATTGGGCCGCGACCCCGCCGGCCAAGCGCGCGGCGGTGATGTTCGAATTCCGCGACCTGCTGAAAAAACACACCGATGAACTGGCCAATCTGCTTTCGGCCGAACATGGCAAGACCCTTCCAGACGCAAAAGGCGAGATCGCGCGCGGTATCGAAGTCGTCGAATTCGCCTGCGGTATCCCGCAGCTTCTCAAGGGGGAATATTCCGAAGCGGTCGCCCAGAACGTCGACAGTTTCAGCGTGCGTCAACCGGTTGGCGTGGTTGCGGGGATCACCCCGTTCAACTTCCCGGCCATGGTGCCGCTCTGGATGTACCCGGTCGCCATCGCCTGCGGCAATACCTTCGTGCTGAAGCCCTCGGAAAAGGACCCCAGCGTCGTCATGCGCATTGCCGAATTGCTGGCGCAGGCCGGGCTGCCCGAGGGCGTTTTCAACGTGGTCAACGGCGACAAGGAGGCGGTGGACGCCCTGCTCGACAATCCCAAGGTCGAGGCGGTCAGTTTCGTGGGCTCGACACCGATCGGTCATTACATCTATTCGCGCGGCACCGACAACGGCAAACGCGTGCAGGCCCTGTGTGGCGCGAAAAACCACATGGTCATCATGCCCGACGCGGATATGGAACAGGTGACCGACGCCCTGATCGGATCGGCCTATGGCTCCGCCGGGGAACGCTGCATGGCGATTTCGGTGGCCGTTCCGGTGGGCGAGGAAACCGCTGACCGGCTTGTTGCGGCCTTGGAGCCGCGCATTCGGGCGCTGAAAATCGCACCTTATACCGATCCCGACTCCGAGCTGGGGCCGGTCATTTCGAAACAGAGCTACGACAAGATTCACAACCTGATTGCCGATGGCCTTGATCAGGGTGCCAACCTGGTCGTCGATGGTCGCGACACCAAGCTACAGGGGTACGAAGAGGGGTATTTCATCGGCGGCTGCCTGTTTGACAACGTGACCACCGACATGTCGATCTACAAGGAAGAGATCTTTGGCCCGGTTCTGTCGGTCGTGCGGGCCGCCGACTACGACACCGCCGTGCAGATGATCAACGATCACGAATACGGCAACGGCACGGCGATCTTCACCCGCGACGGCGACGCGGCGCGCAATTTCTGGGGGCGGGCGCGTATCGGCATGGTCGGGGTGAATGTCCCCATTCCGGTGCCGGTGGCCTATCATTCCTTTGGCGGCTGGAAGCGGTCGCTGTTTGGCGATCATCACATCCATGGCATGGAAGGCGTCAGGTTCTACACCCGCCTTAAGACCATGACCATGCGCTGGCCCTCGGGCATCCGCACCGGTGCGGAGTTCAATTTCACAAGTGGTAAGGACGCCTGACCTGCCAGCCAGCGAAGCGGCGCCGCTTACCTCCCTCGGCGCCGCTTCCCAATTCAACCGGAGCAAACCGCGCCGCACGGCTTGCTTTGCATCCAAGCCCATGCTTGGCTCAATTGACATACTGACATATTGCACGGGCCCGTTCATACTGTTCAGGCCCCGAACCCCACGAGCTTTCGAATGATGCAGCGGCTCACCATCGACAAGACACTGTCCATCGGGTTGCGCGACCAGATTGTTTCGCAGATTTCGCGCCTGATTTTCCAAGGCCTCATGCCCAACGGGATGAGACTTGCATCATGCCGGGAACTGGCCCGGGAACTTGATGTGTCGATCAACACGGTGGTCTCGGCCTATCGCAAGCTGGAAGAGGAACAATTGATCAAGGCCCGCCCCCGGTCGGGCTATTACGTGTCGTCCGACCACGGTATGCGCCTCGACAATGCCAGACAGGAGCGCAAGAAGGCCAGCCGGCGCGCGCCCATCGGCGACAAGATCAACAAGCTGCGGCGCGCCGATGACATCGAGACCATCACGCGCCCGCACAACTGGCACGCCTATGATTACCCCTTCGTCTGCAACCAGATCAACGAAGACAGCTTCCCGGTCACCGAATGGCGTGAATGCACCCGGCTGGCCATGAGCCGCAAAGACCTCAAAATCTGGTCGGCCGACGGCTTTTATGCTGATAGCGAAGAACTGATCGAACAGGTCAGCCAACGTATTCTTCCGCGCCGGGGCATCTTCGAACCCGGCAGTTCCATTCTGATCACGCTGGGAACCCAGAACGGGTTGTTCATCACGAGCCTGTTGTTCGGGGGGCGTGACCGCGTCGCCGCGATGGAAGACCCCGGCTACCCGGATGCGCGCAAGATCTTGCGGTCGAATTTCGGCGCCTTGCGATTTCAGCCGGTGGATGACGAGGGCATCATCGTCGACGAACGCCTGCGCGACGTCGACTTGGTATTCGTGACACCCAACCGTCAGGTGCCGACAACCGTCACGATGTCCGAACGCCGCCGGCAAATGCTTCTGCAAGCCGCCGAGGCCTATGATTTCTACATCGTCGAAGACGATTACGAATGCGACGTGGATTACCGGCACTCCACCCCCTTGCCGCTGCACAGCCTGGACAACACCGGGCGCCTGATTTACCTGGGCAGCCTGTCCAAGGGGCTCTCGCCGGGGCTGCGGCTGGGCTATTTGACCGCCCCCGAAGAATACATCGCGGCAGCGCGGGACTGCCGGGGCATGATGTTGCGCCATCCGCCGATGATCCTCCAACAAACCGCGGCCGCCTTCATCCGGCAGGGATGCTATGACGGATTGCTGCGCAGGCTTCGGCAGAATTATGAGCAACGCTGGCGTCTGGCCGACACGATACTTCGCGACCGGCTGCCCGATTTCCTGCAATCAGGGGAATACGGCGGAACGAATTTCGTTCTGGCCAGCGACGACCCAAGGCTGAACGCCAAGGCCATTGCCGGGGCCGCGCTTGAAAAGGGGGTCATCGTGGAACCATTGTCGCCGTGCTTTTCCGACACTGCGACCGGCGAGAAGTTCTTTCGGCTTGGCGTGTCGTCGATCAACCTCGATCTTATCGAAAGCGGCATTGAACTCTTGTGCAACGTGATCGACGACTTGCGCCAATAAAGCGTTTCGCGGACATCCCGAACCACGGACTTGCGCGACATGCAGTGCACAACCCAATCCTGGCGCAGGTGCTTTCATGCGAATTCGCGCCTCTCTCGGCCAGAGACACCGAGCAGCAAATTCCATTTTCAAACGCTCCAGTTTTCAGTGCGCAAAGCACATGCGGGTCGGCCTGCTTTTTGCCTCTGATATCTCCATGTTGCCGCAATCAAAAACTGGGATGGCAAAAGTGAGTATGGCGGAGGCAGTGACCGCCCGCCGTACTCACTGTTGCTCGGTCAAAGACATTGTTCGAAAAGTGCTTTCGTGTTCTCAGCGGTCATTTCGATGGGGTTGCCGCCGGTTGACGGGTCTCGGAGGGCGTTTTCGACCAACGTGTCGATATCAGGGCTTGTAACGCCCATCTCAGTCAGGGTTTTGGGAATGCCAAGGCTGTCATTCAGCTCGTCCACGAAACTGCAGAAGCCGTCGAACCCGCCTTCGAGCCCAAGATATGCCGCTGCGGGGCCAAATCGGTCTCGGATGGCCGGCGCATTAAACTTCAGCACGGCAGGCATGCAGACGGCATTGGTCGTACCGTGGTGCGTATGGTAATGCGCGCCGATTGGGTGAGACAGAGCATGAATTGCGCCAAGGCCTTTTTGAAAGGCGGTCGCGCCCATAGCCGCGGCGCTCATCATGTTGGCTCGGGCTTCAATGTCGGTGCCGTCGGCATATGCGCGTGGCAGGTAATCCTTGACCAGGCGCATTCCCTCCAAGGCGATCCCCTGACTCATCGGGTGATAGTGCGGGCTGGAAAAGGCCTCGACGCAATGGGCAAAGGCATCCAGCCCGGTGCCCGCCGTGATGGGCTTGGGCATGCCAACTGTCAGTTCCGGATCACAGATCACGACAGAGGGCAACATCTTGGGGTGAAAGATGATCTTTTTCTCGTGAGTTTGGGAATTGGTGATGACCGAGGCGCGCCCTACCTCCGAGCCCGTGCCGGCGGTCGTGGGCACGGCGACGATGGGATGAATTCCGTCGGGGTCCGCGCGGGTCCACCAATCGCCGATATCCTCGAAATCCCAGACCGGGCGCGACTGCCCGGCCATGAAGGCGAGGGTTTTCGCCAGATCGAGCCCCGATCCGCCGCCGAAAGCGATGACCCCGTCATAGCCGCCGTCGCGATAGACTTTAAGCCCCGCGTCGACATTCACCTCGGAGGGGTTCGGATCGACCTCGGCGAAAAGCGCGCGGCCAAGGCCCGCCTGTTCCATCAGGTCGAGCGTCCTGTTGGTGATATCCATGGACTTCAGGCCACGGTCGGTCACCAAGAGGGGTTTGGAGATGCCGCTGGTGCGGCAAGCCTCGCCGATTTCAGAGATGCGCCCTGCGCCGAAGCGGATGTTGGCGGGATAGGACCAGTTACCTGTAAGAGCCATGTCAGATCTTCCTCAGATGGTAGGATTTGGGCCGCGTGAGGGCCTGATATGCGAGTTTCGACAATCCCACGCCGCGACCGGTATCCTTGCAGCCGGTCCAGCAAAGCGCCGGGTCAAGGTAATCGCAGCGGTTCATGAAGACCGTGCCGGTTTCGATTTGATCGCCAAGGCGTTCCGCCGCCACGATATCGTTCGTCCAGATCGAGGCGGTTAGGCCAAAGCGGCTGTCATTCATCAGGCGAAGTGCCGCGTCGTCATCGGCCACGGGCATGATACCGACCACGGGTCCAAAGGACTCATCTCGCATGACGCGCATCTCATGGGTCACATTGGTCAAGACCTGCGGCGTTACATAGGTGTTTTCGCCGTTGTCGGCCGCCATGCGGTCGATATGCGCGGTCGCCCCATCGTTCAGGGCTTCGGCGACCTGGGCACGCACCTCGCGCGCAAAGCGTATGTTCGCCATCGGTCCAAGCGTCGTTTCCGGGTCCAGCGGGTTGCCGAGTTTCTGCGCCTTGACCCAGGCCACCGCTTTCTCGACGAAGGCATCGAAAAGACTTTCGGCGACGTAAATCCGCTCAATCCCGCAACAACACTGGCCCGCATTGAACATCGCCCCGTCCATCAAACCTTCAACGGCGGCGTCCAGATCCGCATCGAAGCGCACATAGCCCGGGTCCTTTCCGCCGAGTTCCGTCGAAACAGGTGTGAATGTCCCGGCGGCCGCACGTTCCATCGCCTGCCCACCGCCGACGGAGCCTGTGAAGTTCACGAAATCCACGTGCCGCTCGGAAATGAGAGCGTCGGTCGTATCATGATCGATTACGACATTCTGGAACACGCCTTCCGGGACGCCCGCGGCGTGAAAGGCCTCGGCCAGCCGTTCGCCCACCAAAAGCGTCTGGCTGGCGTGTTTGAGAATGACGCTATTCCCAGCGATCAGCGCCGGGGCAACCGTGTTGATCGCCGTCATGTAAGGATAATTCCAAGGCGCGACGACGAGAACGACGCCCCACGGCATACGCTTGATCATCCGTTGGAAGGCATCGCTTTCCTCGATCACAACAGGGGCAAGACCGTCGGCGGCAACTTCGGCCATATGTGTCAGGCGTTCGCTGAAACCGCCGTATTCGCCACCATAGCGAACCGGGCGGCCCATCTGATGCGCCAGTTCAGTCGCCATCTGGTCGGTGGTCTGGCCAACGATTTCATTAGCCTTGCGCACAATGGCCACCCTGTCTTCAAGGGGCAAAGCGGCCCAGTCGGCTTGAGCGCGGCGAGCCTTGGCCGCAGCATTGAATGCCGCGTCTCGCGACAGCAGTTCGCGCGTCAGATAGACCGATCCGTCGATCGGTGAAATAAGGTCGATGGTTTTGTTCATTTTCAGGCCCTTTCAAACCCTCTTGCGATTTCCCAGTCGGTCACGACACCATCGAAGGCCTCTTGCTCGACCTCGCCCGCGCGTATGTAGTGATCGACGACTTCGTCGCCCATCGTCTTTCGCAGCATGTCGGAATTTCGCAAAGCCTCTGTCGCCGCCCGCAGGGTGTGGGGCAGCATTGGTATCTCGTCCATCTTATAGACGTCACCGGCAACCGGGGGCGCAAGATCAAGACCTTCCTCTATGCCGCAAAGGCCTGCGGCCAATTGCGCGGCGCAGGCGAGATATGGGTTGATGTCGGAGCCCGGTGTCCGGCATTCGATCCTGACGCCCTTCGTCCCATCGCCGACAAGGCGATAACACGCGGTGCGGTTGTCGATGCTCCAGGCGATCTTGGTGGGCGCGAAGGTGCCCGGCATCAGGCGCTTGTAGCTGTTGATGTAGGGCGCCAGAAAATAGGTGATGTCGGTTGAGTATTTCAAAAGGCCCGCAACATAGCTTTTCATGGTGTCCGACATGGTCAGCTCTGCGTCGGGATCGAAAAACGCGGGCGCATCACCCTTCATGAGCGATTGATGAATATGCGCGGCGGAGCCGACCTTGGCATGATGCCACTTGGGCAAGAAGCTTGCGGCATGCCCTTGTTGGTTGGCGATGTCCTTGACCGCCTGTTTGGCGATCGTGTGATGATCGGAGCATAGCATCGCTTCGGCATAGCGAATGTTCAGCTCTTCCTGACCGGTTTCTGCCTCGCCCTTGGAATTCTCGACGGGCACACCCGCCTCGACCAGCAGATTGCGGATCGGGCGCATTACGTGTTCTTCCTTCGTCGTCTGAAGGATGTGGTAATCTTCGTTGTAGCCGCTGATCGGCTCGAGGTTCCTGAACCCGTCACGACGGATTTCATCGAATGACTTCTCAAAAAGAAAGAATTCCAGTTCCGTCGCCATCATCGGGGTGAGGCCCATGGCCTGAGCCCGAGCGATTTGCGTTTTCAGGATTTGCCGTGGTGAGTGCGGCACCGGTTCATGCGTGTGATGGTCGATCACATCACACAGAACCATCGCGGTCCCCTCAAGCCACGGCAGGCGGCGCAGCGTGGAAAGGTCCGGCTTCATAACATAATCGCCATATCCATTTTCCCACGAGGTTGCGGCAAAGCCATCGGGCGTGTCCATTTCAAGATCGGTCGCAAGCAGATAGTTGCAGCAATGGGTTTCCTCGTGCCCGGAGTCGAGAAAGTTCGAGACATGGAATCTCTTGCCCATGAGCCTGCCCTGCATGTCGACAAGGCAGACAAGAACCGTGTCGATCTCGCCACGAGCAGCAAGGTCTTTCAGGGCATCGAAACTCAGATTGGCGGTCATGTGTATTCTCCGTGGAATTGAATGGAGCGCCCTTGCAAAAAGGGCGCTCCGCTTTTTTGGGCAGGCTTACTCGAAGTTGTACGGCACGCCGGCCTGATTGATGACGGAGTTGTACTCGCGGAAGATTCCGACGATTTTTTCATGTACCTCGCCTTCCTCGGCGATCTCGTTCCAGAACTCCTTGGCGGCATTCTCCACCTCGGCCCATTCGGACGCGGGCACCGACCGTAGTTCCAGTTTGTCACCATTGGCGCGTAGCGCGGCTTCACCGCCCCAATACCATTGGTTCCGGTATGTATGGCCGGCCTCTATTCCGGCCATCACGACGGATTTCAAATGCTCGGGAAGTTCGGCCCAGCGCTCCTGGTTGGCGAACCACGACCCGATCCATGCGCCCGAGATGTTGTTGGTCAAGAAGTAGTCAGTGACGTCTGCCCAACCCACGGTGTAATCTTCGGTGATGCCCGACCATGCCATGCCATCCAGTTCGCCCGTCTGCACGGCAACTTCGGCATCCTCATAGGGAATATTCACGGGGACGACGCCGAACTTGGCAAGGAAACGGCCCGCTGTCGGGAAGGTGTAAAGTTTGAGGCCGTCTAGGTCTGCAACCGATGTGATTTCCTTTTTGGTGTTGAAGTTGCAGGGGTCCTGCCCGGCGGCAGAGAGCCATTGCACGCCGACCTTGCCGTATTCCTCGCGCCAAATATCGGCGAGGCCATATTGGTTGAACAGCACCGGCACATCGAGGATGTGCTTCGTGGCGAAGGGGAAGTAGCCGCCAAACACCCGCAGCGGCGTGGGCGAGGCCATCGAGTCGTCGTCGGAATGTACGCCGTCGATGGTGCCGCGCTGAAGTGCTTGGAACAACTCACCCGTGGGAACAATCTGATCGGCATAAAACAGCTCGATTTCAAGCTCACCGTTTGCATTGGCATTGATATAGTCAATGGCCGGTTTCGTGACCTGTTCGCCGAGGGCACTGCCCGCGTAGGTCTGGAAGCGCCACTTGATCGCGCTTTGCGCTTTTACAACGGCCGGGCTAGCCAGAGTTGCGGCCCCGGCGATACCGGCAGATTTCAGAAACTTGCGTCTTGTCGTCATTTTATTACCCTCTCTGTTAGGTTGAGTTGCTCGGAGCCTTGTGACCAAGGTCTTGTTTTAATTTCCATAAACATATCCCGGCAGCCAAAGTGCGATTTCCGGAAACACCATTATCATCGTAAGCGCGAGAGACATAACCAGCACAAAAGGCAGGATAGACGTGTAGATGTCTCTCAGCGAAATCTCGGGCGGCGCCATGGCACGCATCAGGAACAGATTGTAACCGAAGGGCGGCGTCATGTAGGCGATCTGTGTGGTGATCGTGTAAAGGACACCATACCATATCAGGTCGAAGCCCAGCGCCCCGACCAAAGGTACGTACAGCGGGGCCACGATGACCAGCATGGCGGTATCGTCCAGAAAGGTTCCCATGACAATGAAAGAAAGCTGCATCAGGACGAGAATGACCCAGGGGCTCAGGCCCAATCGTTCGGTGAACAGGCTTTCGATGGCCTTGACCGCCCCCAGTCCGTCAAAGACCGCACCAAAGGCAAGAGCGGCCAGAATGATCCACATAAACATGCATGAGATGCCAAGCGTCTTGCGCACCGATGTTTCAAACACCTGGCGCGTCATGCGTCCTTTGATCACCGCAGCCGCAAAGGCGGCAATCGCGCCAATGGCAGAGGATTCAACCAGTGAGGTCCAGCCGTTCACGAAGGGGACCATCATCGTGAAGAAAATGACCAACGGCAATAGCCCGGCGCGCAGGAGGCGGAGCTTCTCGGACATCGGTATATCCCGCTCTTCTTTCGGCAGGATCGGACCAAGTGACGGATTCAGTCGACAGCGGATCACGATGTAAAGAATGAACATGGCGGCCATCATGAGACCCGGCAAAACCCCGGCCAGCCAGAGTTGGCCCACCGGTTGGCGGGCGATCATGGCATAAAGCACCAGCACGACCGATGGAGGAACCAGGATACCAAGAGATGACCCGGCCTGTATCACGCCGGTGACCATGCGCTTGTCATACCCCCTTTTCAGAAGTTCGGGCAGCGCGATGGTTGCGCCGATGGCCATGCCCGCAACCGACAGCCCGTTCATGGCGGAAATCAGCACCATTAGTCCGATCGTCCCGACAGCGAGGCCCCCGGACAGCCCTCCCATCCAGACGTGGAACATCCGGTAAAGGTCGTCGGCGATGCGACTTTCGGACAGGATGTACCCCATGAAGATGAACATCGGCAGGGTCAGAAGCGGATACCATTTCATCAACTTGATCGCCGCCGCAAAGCCAAGGTCATACCCCCCGCGATCCCCCCACAGGAAGAAAGCGGCAACGACGGCGACAAATCCGATGGCGCCGAAAACCCTTTGCCCGGTCAAAAGCATGAGCATCATGGATGCGAACATCAGCGCGGCGATGGCTTCATAAGGCATCAGGCGTTGTTTCCTGTGGTCTTGATTTCGCCGTGGTCCACATCTTTGCGCCCCATGTCATGCCCCTTGAGCCTGAGAATGTCTTTGAAGAATTCGCTGATCGCCTGAAGCAGCATCAGGAAAATGCCGAAGACCATGATTGATTTGATCGGCCACAGATAAGGACGCCAAACGCTCGAACTGCGTTCGCCACCGTATTTGAGAGAATACATTAGGCTGTCCCATCCACCCCAAAGCAGGAAGACGAGGTAGACGATCAGGAAAAGGACGGTGAAGGCATCCACCTGTGCCTTGCGCCGCTCGTCCCACTCTCCGTAAAGCAGGTCCATTCGCACGTTCGATCCCATCTGGATCGAATAGGGGCCGCCGAGAATGAAATAGGCGACCATAGCGAATTGCGCCATTTCCAGCGTCCAGAGCGAGGGATTGATACCCATGCCAAGGTCACTGCCGACCTTGGTGAAGGACGACCACAGCAGGATCGCCATCATCACGAAGATTCCGTACATGACGATCCGCCCAATCCAGCGGTTCATGCGATCGATCACTGCGACGTATTTCAGCATCAATGTGGTCATACGAAGCTGGTTTCCATATCAAGGGATGCCGCGAGAAGCCCGGCGAGGTGAGATGATATCCGCGATACATCGGCCCGCGAACCAAGCAGATCATTACGCACCTCGACCATCACATTTTCCAAACCGCGAGGAATGGCGTGCCGTTCAAGTGTGTGTGTGACGCCATCTTTCGCCGAATAAGGTTCGTTCAACTGTGTAACGAGAGAGCGGCCCGTTTGCTTCAGCATCGCTTTGGCAAGCCGGGCATCGGAATCGTGCAACAGGCCAAGTTGCGTTTCGCGGGCCGCCCCCTTCCAGACCGGCGTAAAACTGTGGATCGTAACAAATGCGGGTGGCGCGCTGAAACCATCAAGCACATCCGAGACTGTCGCATGGAAGGGCTCGTAAATCTCAGCTGTGCGAGCAGCCCTTTCAGATTCGGACAGCCCCCTGTTGCCCGGAACGGGAATATCTTCGGTTTGGGAAGGCATCGCACCCTGCGCATCCGGCGGGCGGTTGAGGTCATAGACCAGCCGCGAAACCCGCGCGACGACCAAGGGCGCATCAAGTCTTTCTGAAAGGTCGCGCGCCAGCGTCTCGGCGCCGATGTCCCATACCGCATGGGAAAACCGATGCTCCGGCAACAAGCCGAGCGTGCCTAGAGATGGTGGAATGACTGCACTGGCATGCTCGCAGATGAGGCAAATCGGTGCTCTCCCGCCGGGATTAATAACCTCGGCAGGATGCCCGTCGTCAGGCGTCAGAATCCGGTATGCGTGCGATGCGCTCATAGCGCAACATTAGGGGGAGGTACCCGAGGGCTGTCAAGAAATTTTGTAGACGTTGTTACTGCGCGGGGCTATGCTGGAACAAACTCTTCAAGGTGGGAATTCGCGTGAAGCGGACCGTGATCGTCAAGGACAAAATCAAGGATCAGGCTGGTGCGCTGACGCCGGCCGAGCGGCTTTTGTCGGATGTTCTTTTGCGAGACTACCCGATGTCCGGCTTGCAATCGATCACGAAGCTGGCGGGCGCGGCAGGGGTGTCTACCCCCACTGTCATTCGGCTGGCGCGCAAGCTGGGCTATGACGGTTTCCCCGAATTGCAGGCCGCGCTTCACGAAGAAGCCTCTGCCCAGATCAAAAGGCCCATTCTCAAGCGAGAAGGCTGGCCACAAGGCCGCGAGGATTCACCCGCGTTCCGCAGCTTTGCCGAGGCCGTCTTCGATAACCTGAACCTGACAATCGAGCGCCTTGACCCGGCAACATTCGATGCCTTGGCCAAGATACTGGCCGATACACGGCGGGACATCTTCCTTCTGGGCGGACGGATTACGCGTTCCAATGCGGATTATTTTTTCAACCATCTTCAGATCATACGACCAGGCGTGACGCTTTTGTCGCAATCACCGAATGTCTGGCCGCAATACCTGATCGACATGGGGCCACAGTCGGTTCTCGTGCTCTTCGACATTCGCCGCTACGAGGCGGATCTGGCGCGACTCGCAAGTCTGGCAAAGGAGCGTGGCGTCGTAGTCCTGCTATTTACCGATCAATGGGGGTCACCAATCTCAAAAACAGCCGATCATGTCGTCAATGCACTGATCGAAGTCCCATCCAGTTGGGATTCGACTTTGGCGATCAACCTGATTGTCGAAGCCTTGATCGCCGCGATCCAGACGGAACGCCAGCAAGGCGCACGGGATCGTATCGAAGAGCTGGAGGACATGTTCCGTTCCACCCGGATATTCCGCAAGTAAACAATGACATTGGGCTAAACCCGTTGACCTGCTCCCCTTTGGGTCCGCGTTTATGAGTTAGCTCTTTTCAGGGTTTGGTCCTCTTCGCGCATCTGCGCGTTGAAGCTCTCCACCAGGCCATTTTGCATGGGTTTGCCTGGCGCGATGTAGTGCCAACCGACCTGACGATCCTCCCGCCATTTGAGCATCGCCTTCGAGGTCCGCTCGGCGCCATTGTCCGAGATCATCAGGCAAGGATACTCACGCAACTCAGCGATGCGATCCAGTTCACAGGCGATACGTACACCGCCGATGGAGGTGTACGGTCGAGCGGCGACTTTGTGAAGAAGTCCAGCTGAACCTGGCGTATCGCTGGTTTTGCCGTCTTGATCTGAACGATCGTGTCCTAGATCACTCGACATTTTCCAAGAACCGATATCGGCGCTTCCGCGAGAGCGAACGTCTGCGACACCTGTTCGAGACGACCGTTGCGCGCTGCATCGCTGGGTGCAATGAGTCGATTCGCATATCTCGTAACTAACTGTCTTTATAAATAAAATATGGTTGGCGGAGGAGGTGGGATTCGAACCCACGGTACGCTTTCACGCACGCCGGTTTTCAAGACCGGTGCATTCGACCACT
>NZ_CAJXNN010000009.1 GCF_913057115.1 uncultured Roseovarius sp. | reverse complement strand
TTCCTATCGTAGTTGCCGTCTCAATCCTGCTTGGTTTACGCTGGTGTAGGCGCGGACGACCCACTCCTGCCGTTTATCTGTTCCCAGCTTTGCTGCTATGTTGCCCACCGACTTGCACTCTGTGGGATGAATCTAGTGTTTGATTGCTTGTCGCTCTTAAGTTCTTATTCGTCGCAGCGATCCGCAAGGCGCTATATTCTTTATTACCCAATAGCTTTCTAAATTAGCGCCGATTTCAATCAAGCTGGCGAAATGTAAAGGAAGTGACACATTGGCCAAGGGGATGTTGGTGACTATGCTGAAAACCTTGCAAAAATCAGATTATTCTCTGGAAGAACGTGATCAATCTCTAGGGAAGTAACATTTTTGACCAATTTGATGTCTTTCAATCCATTTTCGGAGAGCTTTTCTTTCCAGTTTTTTGCAGATCGCAGCCTCTTGTTGACAGAACCATCAGCGCCAAACTGAACATCTATGTTGTTTAAAGCGCCAAAAAAACCGCCAATTACGATTACACCGTCTTCGGTGAGGTGGTCGGCAAATAGCTTTATCGTTTCCAGCCACTCCCTATCATCAACGATATGAAACATTACACCTATAGCGTTAATAACATCAAATTTATCATTACGCCCCATTAAGTAATTCTTTGCTGTGCCTTTATAAAAAGTCTTCTCACGGTCTTCCTTGTACTTTGAGCGCAAGTGCTCGATGCTTTTTTCAGATACATCGACACCAACCATGTTACCGAACCCTAAGCTTTCGTAGAAATCTAACCAATGGCCTGACCCACTACCGATATCCAATACTTTTAGACCGTCAGCGGAAATTTTTTGTTCGAAAAAATACTTTGAAATCAATAGCTCAATTGAAGCATAGTGATAAGCGGCCGCAGCAGCGTCGCACGAGTTAAAAATTGTTTTGCGATCTTCTAAAGATGAATCAATATAAAATTCGCTGTCCCACCACTCATTAGAAATAAGTTTGCGGTTTCTCAAAGCGGTTTTCTTTAAACCTCTTAGGTTCTTTTTAAGCTGACGGAATCTATTTTTTTGAATCGTAATCACGTGTCTCATCGATAATTTCATTCCTTTCCCTAGGGCTTTCCTAAATTAAAAGCCAAAACTGATTGGGACACCTGATAGATATTGTGTAGACACTCCAACTATAGGATACCAACCTACCTTGTCTAGAGAGACGTGATCCAGTCATAGATGCGCCGCTACAGTCGACTTGTTAGACGCAACGGTTTCGGAGACGAGCTGTGGCAGAGAGGCGTGGTGCTTGATTTCGAGGTAATCTGGGCCAAGGCATCCAGAGGAGGCAACTAACATATCATATAGATAGACGTTAGTTAGGCGGCAAAGCGGGAAAGTTTGTCATCGGCTGGTTCAGTGCTTTGTAATTTAGTGTAACTAAGCCCCATTACACACCACACAAGGCGCCACACATTTTTATCGAATCTTGTGTTAAATTAATCATTAATATACTGATTTTAAATAAATATTCTTGACTGGCGACCCCGGCAGGATTCGAACCTGCAACCTGCCCCTTAGGAGGGGGCTGCTCTATCCAGTTGAGCCACGGGGCCGCACATCGCCTTCCATATCCGCCCAAACCCGATTTGTCATGACCCCAATTCGACCTTGCCGTGCATCGCGGCCAAATGCGATCTGCTTGATCCCGGCCCGCCGTTTGCGATAACAAAGATCAAAGACCCTTCAGGACATCCCACCGTGAGCAACCCCGAAAACCGCCCCCTGACCCTGCGCGATGTCTCCGAGGCATCGGGCGTCTCGGAAATGACCGTCAGCCGCGTCTTGCGCAATCGTGGTGATG
The DNA here is from genome assembly GCF_913057115.1 of uncultured Roseovarius sp. Lineage (GTDB taxonomy): Bacteria > Pseudomonadota > Alphaproteobacteria > Rhodobacterales > Rhodobacteraceae > Roseovarius. The sequence continues at coordinate 91,607 of NZ_CAJXNN010000009.1, read as the reverse complement.
TCTCGGACGCAACCCGCAAGCGTGTTTTGGAGGCGGCCAAGCAATTGGGATATGTCCCCAACAAGATCGCGGGCGCCCTGGCCAGCCAGCGGGTCAACCTTGTCGCGGTGATCATCCCCTCGATGTCCAACATGGTCTTCCCCGAGGTGATGACCGGGATCAGCCAAGTGCTTGAATCCACTGATCTGCAACCCGTCGTCGGCCTAACGGACTATCTGCCGGAAAAAGAAGAAAAGGTGCTCTATGAGATGCTCTCGTGGCGCCCCTCTGGCGTGATCATCGCGGGGCTGGAGCATTCCGACGCCTCGCGCGCCATGCTGCGGGCTTCGGGTATTCCGGTGGTCGAGATCATGGATACAGATGGCACGCCCGTCGACTCGGTGGTCGGCATCTCACACCGCCGCGCCGGGCAACAGATGGCCGAAGCCATCATAAAGGGCGGCTACAAGCGTATCGGCTTTCTGGGCACCAAGATGCCGCTGGACCATCGGGCGCGTAAACGCTTCGAGGGGTTCACGCAGGCGCTTGCCAAGGCCGGGATCGAAATCGCGGATCAGGAGTTTTATTCCGGCGGCTCGGCGCTTGTGAAGGGCCGCGAGATGACCCAAGCCATGCTGGAACGCACCCCGGATCTGGATTTCCTCTACTACTCCAACGACATGATCGGCGCGGGCGGCTTGATGTACCTTTGGGAAAAAGGCGTCGATATTCCAAACCAGATCGGGCTGGCCGGGTTCAACGGGTTGAACCTGCTCAAGGGCCTGCCGCGCGAACTCGCCTCGATGGACGCTTGCCGGCTTGAGATCGGCCGCCGCGCGGCTGAAATCATCGCCAAACGGGTCGAGGATGACTCCGAAGCGCCCGAACCCACCAGGATTGCGCTTGAGCCGACGATCACCTACGGCGATACCCTGCGCAGGCCTTAAACTTCCGTTCAGGTGAGCTGCAGCGGATATCGGGTTCGAGTCCTTGCTGGACATTGAAATCATGAGCCGCGCCTCGATGGGCCGCGGTGCGGCGATCCAACGGCCTGGATAAAGCACTTTATCCCGACCACTGGCGCGAAACCTTCATTCTAAGCGCTCAGTTCAACTCAATCGCCGTGCCGTGGGGGCGGCCCTTGATTCCGCGCGAGGCAATGACCGCTATGTCCCGCAAAGCCGCCATTCGACGGCCCCTCTGGACTGCGCGCTTGGGCCCATCCCTTGATTTGGCCCAACCAATGACGCAGCCGGGCGCGCAACTCAAAGACATCATCCCGCAAACACCGCCTTCACCCAATCGCGCACCGTGGCCACCTCGGCGCGGGGTGGGGCGCGGCCATCGCGTTCCACAAGGTAATGCGCCAAGCGCACCGGCACCTCCGGCCCGGCACAGCGCACAGGCCGCCCGGCCTCCAAAGCCGCCCTCGCATAGCGCGCCAGAACCACCGCCACCCCTTGGCCCGCCGCGATCATCTCCAAGGCGGCGGCGCTTGTGTCCACGCTGATGCCAAAGCGATCCGGCACCGCCACACCCTGCGCCTCGCCATAGCGGGCCCAGTTATCCTCTTGCCCCAAGATATGCAGCGGGGTCTGCGCCGAAATCGGCGTATCCTCCCCTGCCGGACAAACCGGTACAATCGCCTCGTTCGAGATTTTCTCGGCCCGCAGCCCCGGCCAATCGCCGTGCCCGCTGCGGATGTCGATATCCACGTCCTGATCTTCCAGCGAATCCGCCCAGATGGTCGAGACCAACCGCAATTCGATCCCCGGGTGCATCGCCTGAAACGCCGACAGCTTTGGGGCCAGCCACAAAACAGCGGTCGAAACCGGCACCCGCAATGTCACCGCGCGCACCATTTCAGGCCCAAACAAGCCCAGCGTCGACAGGCTCAGATCATCCAAGGCCCGCCGCACATGCGGCAGATAGGCCTTGCCCATCTCGCTTAGTTGCAGGTTCCGAGGCTGACGCAGGAACAGCGCACAGCCCAGTTTCGCCTCAAGCGATTTGATATGCTGGCTGACGGCGGCTTGTGTCAGGCCCAACTCCTCCCCCGCAGCGGTGAAGTTGCGCAGGCGTGCGGCGGCCTCAAAAGTGCGCAGCCACGTCAGGTTGGGAAGGGAGGTGCTCATGGATAAATTATTTATGGCCTTTTGGTCAATTTAAATCGTTTTTCTTTTGCCTGACAATCCAGAAAACTGGACCTCGACAGGATGACAATGAAGGGTCAGGATTATGAAAGTTGGATTCATCGGATTGGGAAACGTCGGCAGCAAACTCTCGGGAAGCCTGCTGCGCAACGGGGTGAACCTGACGGTCTATGACCTCAATGCCGATCTCATGGCGGTGCTCACCGGCCGGGGCGCGCAGGCCGGTGAAAGCCCGGCACAGTTGATGCAGGATTGCGACGTTGTCATCACCTGCCTGCCGTCACCCGCCGCATCCGATGCGGTGATGCAGCAAATGCTGCCCTATGTCGGCCCCGGCAAGATCTGGATGGAAATGTCCACCACCGACGAGGCCGAGATCAAACGCCTTGGCCAAGCGGTCATCGACGCGGGCGGCGCGGCGGTCGATTGCCCGGTCTCGGGCGGCTGTCACCGGGCCGATACCGGCAATATCGCCATCTTCGCGGGCTGTGACCGGGCCACGTTTGAGACCATCCTGCCGCTGCTCACCAAGATGGGCCGCCGGGTGCTGCACACCGGCGAGATCGGCAGCGCCTCGATTCTCAAGGTCATCACCAACTACCTTGCCACCGCCAACCTGATTAGCTGCTGCGAGGCGCTTGTCACGGCAAAGGGCGCGGGCATGGACCTTGCCACCGCCTACGAGGCGATCAAGATCAGCTCCGGCACCTCCTTCGTGCATGAAACCGAAAGTCAGGTGATCCTCAACGGCTCGCGCGATATCTCTTTCACCATGGACCTTGTGAAGAAAGACATCGGTCTTTTTCAAGCTGTCGCCGACCGCGCCGGTATCCCGCTTGAGATGAACCCCCTGTTGATGCAAATCTTGGACGACGGCATCGCGCGCTATGGCGAGCGCGAATTATCGCCAAACATCATCCGCCGGCTTGAGGATGCCACGGGCCTCGATATCCGCGCCCCCGGCTTCCCGGCGGAAATGACCGACGAAGAACCCGAAGAACCGGGATACGAGGTTGTCCCGACACGCGGCCAAAGCTGATCGGAAAGGGGGCAGGGATGCTCGAAATGCTTGGGAAACACTACGTTGGCGGGCAGTGGGTCACGCCCCTGTCCGATGCCACCATGCCGGTCACCAACCCGGCGAGTGCGGCGCAGATCGGCACGCTCGCCATGGGTGACGCCCGCGATGTGGACCGCGCCGTGCAGGCCGCGACGCAAGCCTTTGAAACCTATTCCCAAACCTCCCGCGACGACCGTATCGCCCTGCTTGAAACCCTGCTGCAAATCAGCCGCGACAGGCTTGAGGATCTGGCCCAAGCCATCAGCACCGAAATGGGCGCCCCCATCACCATGTCGCGCGAGGCACAGGCCGACGCCGCCGTGGGCCACCTCGAAGGCTTCCTTGAAGCGCTGAAATCGCAAACCCTGCGCGAAACGCTCTCCAACGGTGACATTCTGCTGCGCGAACCCATCGGCGTTTGCGGCCTCATTACCCCGTGGAACTGGCCGATCAATCAAATCGCGCTGAAGGTGCTGCCGGCGCTTGCCACCGGCTGTACCTGCGTCCTCAAACCCTCGGAATTCACGCCGCTCTCGGCCAACCTATACGCCCAGATGATCCACGACGCCGGCACCCCGCCGGGGGTCTTCAACCTTGTCCATGGCGATGGCCCCACCGTCGGTGCCGCCCTCTCGCGCCACCCCGATATCCAAATGATGTCCTTCACTGGCTCCACCCGCGCGGGCCAAGCCGTCACCCGCGACGCGGTGGAAACCGTCAAACGCGTGACACTGGAACTGGGCGGCAAATCCCCCAACCTTGTGTTCGCCGATTGCGATCTCGACACTCAAGTGCGCGACAGCGTGCTGGAGTGTATGTATAACACCGGCCAAAGCTGCGACGCGCCCACCCGCCTTTTGGTGGAACGCGCCTGCTATGACCGCGCGCTCGATATCGCCAAGCAGACCGCCGAAAACATCGCCCTCGGCGACCCGGCGCAAGAGGGCGACCATATCGGCCCGCTTTACGATGAAATCCAATTCACCCGCGTCCGCACCCTCATCCAAAAGGGCATCGACGAAGGCGCGCGCCTGCTCACCGGTGGCCCCGACCGCCCCGCAGACGTCCAAAAGGGCTGGTACCTGCGCCCCACCATCTTTGCCGATGTCTCCAACGACATGACCATCGCACATCAGGAAATCTTCGGCCCGGTCCTCGTCATCATCCCCTTCGAGGATGAGGCACAGGCCATCCAAATCGCCAACGACACCCCCTACGGCCTCGCCGCCTACCTGCAAACCGGCGATCCTGAGCGCGCCGAACGCGTCGCCGCCCGCCTGCGCGCAGGGGCGGTGCATATCAATGGCGGGGCCGTCAACTATGGCTCCCCCTTCGGCGGCTACAAGCAATCGGGCAATGGCCGCGAAGGCGGGCCTCTGGGGCTGGAAGACTACCAAGAGGTCAAGACATTACACATCGGATAAAACTCGACGGTTGAGCATATATTAACCATCTTGCCCAGATAATATTGACCACTCCGGCTCTTTGTGGCCGTTATACAAGGGGTGTTGTGAGCAGGTGCAGAAATGCTGCTAGTTGGTTTAATGGGTATGCTGGCCGTCGGCGCGACGGCCTTTTATGGGTTCGACTCCTTGGTCACAGACCCCGATAACGAAGGCGCCAGCGCCGCGCCTCAGCCGGGGGAGGGTTCGGAAACCGGCGAAGACTCGGTCATGGATATCGGGACACTCGTCGAACCCGGCACCGGTACCATCAGCGCGGGCGATGCCGAAGGAAACACTCTGAACGGCACACCAAACTCCGACCAGATCAATGGGTACGAAGGCGATGACAGTATCACCGGCTTGGCAGGTCGCGATGATCTGCACGGCGAAGTTGGACACGATACCATCGACGGCTCGGAGGGCGAGGATACGCTGCACGGTGGCGATGGAAATGATCACCTCTCCGGCGGGGCCGATTCCGACACGCTATACGGCGGCAATGACGATGACGCACTTGCCGGCGGCACCGGCGATGACAGCCTCGTCGGCGGCAACGGCAATGACACGCTAGACGGTGGCACCGGGAATGATGCGCTGCTCGGCGCGCTGGACGACGACAGCCTTGAGGGCGGCGCAGGCCAGGATACGCTGTTCGGTGGGCTGGGTGACGATACACTGAACGGCGCGGACGATGATGAAACCGATTACCTTAACGGCGGCTTGGGCGATGATGACATAACCCCCGGGTCAGGCGATATCGTCACAACCGGAAACGGGGCCGACACGGTCACGCTCAATGCGCGTTTGGCCAATGACCACGAACCGCTGATCACCGATTTTTCAACCGAGGAAGACAGCCTCGCCGTGATCTACGACGATCTGGCCGACCCGGACCCCGAAGTGACCATCGAAGAGGACCCTGACCAAGTGGGCCGCCAATCCGTCCTTCTGAATGGCACCGCCGTTGCCTCCCTCGACAATGCGCCGGACCTGACGCTTGCGCATATCACCATGATCCCGCAAAGCACACTCTGAGGGCGCGGTCTCCGTGCATTGCCGCGGCGCGATAAAGGCGATGGTAGTGAAGGTTGGCTCATGTCCAATCCAAGCAAGCTCCATGACCGCCCTTTAACCGAAAGGCGCTTCTACCGGCGGCCTACTTGCACAGCCGTTTGAAACTTGCAGAAAATGCCTGACGGTCGCGAAACACATCGCCAAGCCCGCTGTCGTGTTCGTTTGACCTACATCAACGCATCCAACCGTTAATTCCTTCACCATCAATGCGGATCTGAAGGGGGGTGACGATATGATTTCAAATATCTTGGTCGCAACGGATGGGTCTGACACGGCTGATCGCGCCATTGACTTGGCGGCGGGTCTTGCCTCTCGGCTCGGCATTCCGCTGACCGTGGGCCACGTGCTGCAACATGGCGCCCGGACGGAGGAGTTGAGTCGTATGGCGGAAGCCGAGCACATGGTGCGCCATGTCTCTGCCAAGGCCCGCCCGGATATCGCCGACATCCCGTCGAACATGGACGCCATATTCACCGGCAGACTTTCTGGCGCGGAGCGGGAGCGCATGATCGCCGTGATCGGCGACGAAATCGTGAACCGCGCTGCAAGCAAGGCGCGCGATGCGGGCGCAAAGGACGTGTCAACCCGTGTGGTGAATGGAGACTACGACGAAGGCATTCTGAGAATGGCCAAAGAGGCCGGAGCAGATACGATTGTCATCGGCCATCGAGGCTTGGGGCGTCTGCAACGGTTTTTGCAGGGAAGTGTGTCTCAGAAAGTCAATCAACAGGCTGAATGCACAGTCGTGACTGTGCGGTGATCGGCGCGCCATGTTGAGTTTGGCCGGATAGCGCGCCGTGACCCCTGCTGCGGCTTGATGGATTGTAAGGAGAGTTCTTATGGAAGACCTCGTGAAACTGGGAAGAGAATTTGTTCAGGCGATGCGGGAGCGTCGCGGCATAGGCCATGTCAACAGGATTTATGCCGTTAACGCACAATCGGTAGAGGCCGTCATTCCACCCGGGCGCGATGTGCGAATCGCCAAGGGAAAGGGCGCGATCGAGGCAAAACGCGAGGATTGGGCGGCAACCCATGAAATTCACGAGCTGGACGCGGACGGTCCTTATGTTCATCCGCCCAACCGTTTCGCGGTGCGCTTCAGGGCCGAGGTGACGCAGAAAGAAACCGGGCGGCAGATGACCCTGAGCGAAATCGCGGTCTACACCGTCGAGGATGGCAAGATTGCCCGAGAAGAGTTCTTCATGATGCCGAAATAACGCGTTTCGCGAAAAGCCTGCAGCGCAGCATTTCGCGACATGCTCTGGGTAGTACACGCATGAAAGTACCTTAATCCATCCGCTGAGGGCGGCCTTTGTCAGTTGTGCCCGAACTCGCGGATACTGAAAGTGCTTCGATCAAAAGCACCTAGGGTCCGCGTATAGAGGTGTTCCCTGCCAACGCCGGCTTCGTCTGCGCATCGGACAGAAGCCTGCGCCAGACCTACGCAGCCAAAAATCGTCCCTTCAAGGCCCGGCATTGCGAAGCGCTCCAGTGAACAAACCCCGGAAAATGCAAAGTGGTTTGTCACCTATGCGCCCATTTATCCGACGCCCCTGAAGCTCGGCCCTTTGTCCCGCGCCCGATGGTTCTAAACCCTCACGCTCATTCCCTCTTTTCTTTTTCCCGCAAATCTCCTATACGCCCCCATCGCTTGGGAAATTCCCTCGCGACATCTCCATAGGACCCTGCTGGACGACATCCCGGCTTGCGCCCTCAACCCTTAATCTCAAAGGAGACCCCGATGTCGATCACAGTCGAAGAAAAATCGCGCCTGATGAAGGAATACGCAACCAAGGACGGCGACACCGGTTCGCCCGAAGTTCAGGTTGCCATTCTCACCTCGCGTATCTCCACGCTGACCGAGCACTTCAAGACCCACAAGAAAGACAACCACGGTCGCCGTGGTCTTCTCAAAATGGTCGCACAGCGCCGGAAGCTGCTGGACTACCTCAGAGGCAAGGACGAGGCCCGTTACAAAGACCTCATCAAACGCCTCGGCATTCGCCGCTAACAGGTTTCGATCCATCGGATCAACGCAGCGCCCGCTCGCTCCCCGAGCGGGCGTTTTGCGTTTCGTACGTTTTGTACGAAACAGCTGTACAAAACGTACGACTTGCCACCGCACGCCCTGTTAATCCGCAGGGCCGCGGAGGCCGATACCGACGCAATACCGACATTATACCGACGTGGTGCAGAGGGGCTGTTTGCCTTGTTTTCTTGGCTTAACCTCTGATTCGCGGCAGGTGCCGTGATCTATCCTTTCAAAACAGCCCAAACTCCTGTAATGCCCACCCATCTGAGACGTGACGCTCTGACCCCGGCGCATGGCATGGTAACGAGGGGTCGGCGGCAATGGGGCCGCCATTGAAACGGAAGACTTGGGATACGCCCAAGAGCGCTTCCAACTAGGATACGACGATGTTCAACGAAGTGAAAAAATCGATGCAGTGGGGGGAAGATACCCTCACTCTGGAAACGGGCAAGGTTGCCCGTCAGGCGGATGGCTCGGTCATCGCCACCCTTGGGGAAACCTCGGTCATGGCCAACGTGACCTTCGCCAAGGAACCCAAGCCCGGTCAGGATTTCTTCCCCCTAACCGTGCACTACCAGGAAAAATACTATGCCGCGGGCAAAGTGCCCGGCGGCTTCTTCAAACGTGAGGCTCGCCCCACCGAGAAGGAAACCCTCACCGCGCGCCTGATCGACCGTCCGATCCGCCCGCTCTTCGTGCCCGGCTTCAAGAACGAAGTTCTTGTTATGTGCACGGTACTTAGCCACGATCTGGTCAATGATCCCGACATGGTCGCGATGATCGCGGCCTCGGCGGCGCTGACCATTTCCGGCGCGCCCTTCATGGGTCCGATCGCCGGCTGCCGCGTGGGCTATGAGGATGGCGAATACATCCTCAACCCCGATGTCGAAGACATGCACGACCTGCGCAACAACCCCGATCAACGCCTTGATCTGGTGGTTGCCGGCACCAAAGACGCCGTGATGATGGTCGAGTCCGAGGCCTACGAGCTGACCGAGGATGAGATGCTGGGCGCCGTGACCTTCGCGCACGAGCAAATCCAGCCGGTCATCGACCTGATCATCAGCCTCGCCGAAGAATCCGCCAAGGAACCCTTCGATTTCACCCCGCCGGATTACTCCGAGCTTTACGAGGTGGTCAAAGGCCTTGGCGAAGAGAAGATGCGCAGCGCCTATGCCATCCTCGACAAGCAGGAACGTCAGGCCGCCGTCAGCGCCGCCAAGGAGGCCGTGCTCGAAGGCCTGACCGAGGAACAGCAAGAAGACCCGAACCTCGGCTCGGCCCTCAAGAAACTCGAAGCCGCCGTTCTGCGCGGCGACGTGGTCAAATCCGGCAAGCGCATCGACGGTCGCTCGCTGGATGAGGTCCGCCCGATCGTGTCCGAAACCGGAATCCTGCCGCGGACCCATGGTTCGGCCCTCTTCACCCGTGGCGAGACCCAAGGCCTTGTGGTCACCACCCTTGGCACCGGCGATGACGAACAGATCATCGACGCGCTGCACGGGAACTTCCGCTCGAACTTCCTGTTGCACTACAACTTCCCACCCTACTCGGTCGGTGAAGCAGGGCGCGTAGGCCCTCCGGGCCGTCGTGAAGTTGGCCACGGCAAACTGGCATGGCGCGCCCTTCAGGCCGTTCTGCCCGCCGCAACCGACTTCCCCTACACCATCCGCGTGGTCTCGGAAATCACCGAGTCGAACGGCTCCTCCTCCATGGCGTCTGTCTGTGGTGGGTCGCTGTCGATGATGGACGCGGGCGTTCCGCTCAAATCGGCCGTGGCCGGTGTGGCCATGGGCCTGATCCTTGAAGAAGATGGCGATTACGCCGTTCTGACCGACATCCTTGGCGACGAGGACCATCTCGGTGACATGGACTTCAAGGTTGCCGGTACCGAAGCTGGTATCACCTCCTTGCAGATGGACATCAAGGTTGCAGGCATCACGCCCGAGATCATGAAGAAGGCCCTCGCCCAAGCGAAAGAAGGCCGCCTTCACATCCTTGGCGAAATGGCCAACGCCCTGACCGAAGCGGGTGATTTCAGCGTTCATGCCCCCCGGATTGAGACCATGACTGTTCCGCAGGACAAAATCCGCGAAGTCATCGGTTCCGGCGGTAAGGTGATCCGCGAAATTGTGGAAACCTCGGGGGCCAAGGTCGACATCAACGACGATGGCGTCATCAAGATCGCCAGCCCGAACAACGAGTCGATCCAGAAGGCCTATGAGATGATCCACTCGATCGTCGCCGAGCCCGAGGAAGGCGCGATTTACAAAGGCAAGGTCGTCAAGATCGTCGATTTCGGTGCCTTCGTGAACTTCTTTGGCAAGCGCGACGGTCTCGTCCACGTCAGCCAAATCGAGAACCGCCGCCTGAACCACCCCTCGGATGTGCTCAAGGAAGGTCAGGAAGTCTGGGTCAAACTTCTGGGCTTTGACGATCGCGGCAAGGTGCGCCTGTCGATGAAGGTCGTTGACCAAGAGACCGGCGAGGAAGCCAAGAAAGAAGAGAAAGCCGACGAGTAATCGTTCTTCTCTCTCAAATTTTGAAAAGGCCCTGGCATTTGCCGGGGCCTTTTTTTCATCGGTGCAAATGCTGGCCGCTTCAAAACGGGTAACGCCGCATGGTTTTTCCCCATGTAGGCGCGCGCGATACCTGCGATAAATAATGGATAATTGTAGCGAGTGGTAACGAATGCAGACGTAACGAGTTGTTAGTGTTTTGTGTGCAGCGTGTGATTAACCCGGCGTGCCATCACTTACGATAAATCGCCACGGGGCTTTGGCAAGAATGCCAAGGCCCCATTTGTTCTCTGGGTGGCGGTGTCAATTCAAAGTGGTAGGGCAGTCGTCTTGAAAACCGTCCGCAAGGCAAAGCTGGATTGCATCTTGGCCACGCTTGGCAACCGCGTCAGGTATTGCCGGTGAATGCGTGCGAAATCCTCGGTACTTTCGGCCACGACCTTGAGGATGTAATCTGCGGCCCCCGCCGTCAGGTGACATTCCAACACGTCAGGAATACGCGCCACGGCCTTCTCAAAGGCTTCCAGCACCTCGTCGGCTTGTGTCGATAGGGTGATCTCGACAAAAATCGTCGCCGGCATCCCCAGTTTGCGCGCGTCCAGAAGGGCCACATAGTCACGAATATAGCCCTCTGCCTCAAGCCGCTGCACCCGCCGGTGGCAAGCACTGGCCGAAAGATTCACTGCCTCGGCCAGATCGGCATTCGAAATTCGGCCTTTGCGTTGCAGAACCGCCAAAAGCCGCCGATCCATCGCATCCAAAGCCATTTCCGCAAGACCTTTCGCATCTAATATCATTATTTCGAAGACTATTCACAAAAAATCCCTCAGTGCGAGGGAAATATCAACCTAATTGCGCGCCACCTGCGACATTCTGTGCCCAATCGAATGCGAGGAGGACACGCAATGAAAATCGGATGCCCAACCGAGATCAAACCACAAGAATTCCGCGTCGGCATGACGCCCAATGCCGCGCAAGAGGCCGTTTCCCACGGTCACGAGGTGATCATTCAGGCCGGGGCCGGTCTGGGTGCGGGTTTCGACGATGCCGCCTATGAGGCCGCAGGCGCCAAGATCATCGACACCGCCGAGGAGGTTTTTGCCACCGCCGATATGATCGTGAAGGTGAAAGAGCCCCAAGCGGTTGAGCGCAAGATGCTGCGCGAAGGGCAGCTTCTGTTTACCTACCTGCACCTCGCGCCCGATCCCGCCCAAACCCACGACTTGCTGGAATCCGGCTGCACCGCGATTGCCTATGAAACCGTGACCGACGACCGTGGCGGCCTGCCCCTGCTGGCCCCGATGTCCGAGGTGGCCGGTCGTCTGGCGCCGCAGGTGGGGGCCTATACCTTGCAAAAAGCGAACGGCGGCCGTGGCGTTTTGATGGGCGGTGTACCCGGTGTTGGCCCAGCCAAGGTTGTTGTCATTGGCGGCGGGGTTGTCGGAACGCACGCGGCGCGTATCGCGGCGGGCATGGGCGCGGATGTCACTGTACTTGACCGCTCCCTGCCGCGCCTGCGTTATCTGGATGATGTCTTCGGCGATACTTTCAACACCGGCTATTCCTCGGCTGGCTTGCTGGCCGAACATTTGGAACAGGCTGATATGGTCATCGGCGCGGTCCTTATCCCCGGGGCCGAAGCGCCCAAGCTGGTGCGCCGTGATCAGTTCCCGACCATGAAACCCGGCGCGGTGCTGGTGGATGTGGCGATTGACCAAGGCGGGTGTTTCGAGACCTCCAAAGCGACCACGCACGCCGATCCGATCTATGAGGTCGACGGCATCATGCACTACTGCGTGGCCAACATGCCCGGTGCCGTCGCGCGCACCTCAACCATCGCCCTTGGCAACGCCACGATGCCCTTCATGCTTGCCCTGGCTGACAAGGGCTGGAAACAGGCCTGCGCCGATGATCCGCACCTGCTGAACGGCTTGAACGTCCACGCCGGGCAGTTGACCTACTACGCCGTGGGCAAGGCGCTTGGGATCGACGTGATCTCGCCGCAGATGCTTGTCAAAGGCTAAACTGAACTTCCGGGCCCCTCGCGGGGCCCGGTTACGTTTGCGCGGCCTCAAGCGCAGGTAGCAACAGGGCAATGACCTCACTGCTATGCGAATAGGCAAGCGCATGGCCCGCACCTTCGATTACCTCTTGCTCGGCTCTGCGGTTCCACTCGGCCAGTTTACCCATACCCGAAATCGGGATCACCTCATCCTCCCGCCCCCAGATCGCCAGAACGGGCAGGCCGCTTTCGGCAACGCTGCGGTGTTCTTCCTCAAGGTCGCGGTCCAATATCCCGCGCATGGACGAAAGAACAGCCCCGCGAAACCCACGATAGCGCAGTTCGTTTTGCTGCCGGTCCACGATGTCGGGCACGCTTGAGGGCAAGTCCCTCTCAGTCTCGGTGCCTTGCCGGAAGGATCGACCGTACATCGCCATGAACAACCACCGGCCAAACCCGCCATAGTTCACCACCAAGCGCGCCACCGGGCCGAGGTCATGGCCCATGCCCGCAGGGGCCAACAGGATTAGCTTGTTCAAACGCTCAGGGTGCAGTTCCGCATAGCACGCCCCGATGGACCCACCCATGGAATAGCCGATGAGCGTGAAGCGCTCGGTTACACCCAGATGATCCAACAAGTGCTCTAGCTGTGTGGTGAAAAAACCCGCTTCCTGTGTACCACGGGGGCGATCCGAATACCCGCGCCCATAAAGGTCATAGGTCAGCACACGATACCCGGCCTTGGCAAGCTGGGGCGCGATGCCCTCCCAGACGAACGAAGGCGTCGTCAGGCCGTGCACGCAAACCACCAAAGGCCCACCCTCGGGGCCTTGCCATTGATAATGCGTCACACCACGCGGCAACTCGGCAAACGCACCGGGGGCCTCTTGGCGCGTCTTTGGTCCCATACGGGGGCGCAAAACCTCGGCCACCGTGGGGGCCAGAACCACGCCCGCCAGCCCGGCCAGAAGCCACTCGATCATTGCGCTTTCTGCCACGCATCAAGGATGTAGCGGCTGGTCATCAGGTCCAGATGCGCGCCGCCGCCATTCTTGAAAAGGGTGATGTCATCGTCACTGGTCCGGGTGAATGTCTCAGGATCGTAATGTTCGGCAATCAGGTCATCGCGGGTGATCGTACCGGCCTCAAGCGGGATCTTGATCTCGCCGATATGGCCCACTGTGGTGTCGTAGCTGTCCACGAAAATCCGGGCGCGTTTCATCCCTTCATCGTCCACCTCGCGCATATCCGGGCGATAGGCTCCGATCACGTCGATATGCTGCCCGGGCTGGAACCATTCGCCTTTCAACACCGGCTCGGTCGACATGGTGGCCGAGGTGACGATATCCGCATCGCGCACCGCGCGTTCCAGATCATCCGCCACCCGCAGGCCCGGGCAATCATCACACATGGCCTCGGCATTGGCGCGGGTGCGGTTCCAGACGCGGAACCGCGCCTTTGGAAAGGCGGATTGATAGGCCTCGAACAAGGACCGCCCAACCGTCCCCGCGCCGACGATCAGGATGTTTTCGCTATCGGGCCGCGCCAATTTGCGCGCCGCAAACAAGCTATCCCCGGCGGTCTTCCACTTGGTCACAAGGTGAAAATCCAACAGCGCTGCCAATGTACCGTCCTTGTCCGAATAAAGGTTCACCGCCCCGTTGATCATCGGATCGCCCTTGCCGGGATTTTCCGGAAAGATCGTGGCGGTTTTCACGGCCATGCCCATCCCGTCAATCCAAGCGGCGCGTGACAAAAGGGTATCGGGATCGCGGTAGAGAAACGTATCGCCAATCTCGGCCTTGGGCAGTTTGTGCCCCGCTTCAAAGGCGTCGCAAAGGCCCAACCAATCCAAATGCTTCTGGCCCTCGTCGAATGGAATGATCGTGATGCTCATTGCGCTTCGTCCTTTGTCAGCAATCCCTGTTCCACCAGACAATGCGCCCATCCGTCCGGCCCGTCAAACAGGTGGGTCTGCCAGCCGCGCGCCCGTGCAGCGTCGATATTGTCGTGCCGATCATCGGTGAAAAGCAGGGTTTCAGGAGGCAGCCCGCAATCCGCTTCGACCGCCTCATAGATGGCGGCATCGGGTTTGATCATCCCCATCCGCCCCGAGATGTAGTGCCGATCGAACTCATCCAGAAACGGATATTTCGCCACGCTGACAGGGAAATTCTCAACCCCGAAATTCGACAGGGCAAAGACAGGAACACCCTTGGTGCGCAACTGCCGCAGCAAATGAACGCTCAACGGAATGGCGGGGCTTGCCACATCGGCCCAGTTGTCACGGATCATCAGGATTTCAGCGTGCCATTCGCCGTGGGCCTGCGCGGTTTCCTCGACCACTTGGTCAAAGGTATGCCCCGCATCAATCCGGTTCATCATGCCGTGGATATCCACCTCGGCAAACATCGCGCGGGTCCGCTCTTCGCCGATATGATGGGCGAAATACCGCTCTGGCTGCCATTCGATCAAGACATTGCCTATGTCGAAGATCACCGCATTGATGGGCATCGCTACCTCCGTCGCGGGGCTTTGCCCGCCAATGTGTCGTCCTTCACCGACTCACGCCATAGGAGGTAGAGGCCAGACCCGATAATCAAGGCAATCCCGATCCATGCCGTGGGCGCGGGCCATGTGCCAAAGACCGTCACGCCCCAGATGATCGCCATGGGCATCGCGACATATTCAAAGGGTGCGGCAAAGGCCGCTTCGGACAACCGATAGGCCTGAGAAATGAAGAAGCCACCCAAGACACCACTTACGCCAAGCATGATCAGAATGGGCCAATCATCGGCCATGATAGGCCCCCAAGCTCGCAAGAGGAACGATAGCGACGGGTGCGCATCTGTGGCATAGGCCCCGTGCCCAAGGGTCAGGCCAAAACCCGCACTGGCCAAGATAAAGGTCAGTTGAATGTAAAAGGCCATGGTCGCGGCGCTTTCCGTGCCGCCGATCTTGCGCGCAAGGATATGGATCACCGCGTACAGCGTCGCCGCCAGCATCGGCAAAAGCGAGGCCACCTGAAACGCCGAGGTACCGGGTTTCACGATCACCAAAACCCCGATAAAGCCCACGGCAATCGCCGCCCACCGGCGGCCCCCCACCGTTTCGCCCAGAAAGACTACCGAAAACACGGTGATCACCAAGGGCGAGATGAAAAATACCGCGATAGCATCGGCAATCGGCATCGCCGCCAACCCCAGAAACAGGCACATGTTGGCGAATACCACGCAAATGCCGCGCACCAAATGCACCTTTAGCCGCCGGGTTCGCATCACCTTCAGCCCACCACTCAGCGGCATGATCACGGCCAGAAACAGCACCGTTCCAACAATAGACCGGATGAAAATCACCTGATGCAGCGCATAACTGTCAGACAGAAACTTGATGCCCACATCGTTGAGCGAAAAGCACATCACCGCCATCAGCGCAAAAAGCGCCCCGGTCAGGTTGGATCGCTGGACGGTCGCGGTTGTCATGGCAGGCCTCTGGGTTTAGCCAGAGGCGGCTCTCACGGCCCTCTCCAGCCCGTCCAGAAAACGGGAGCGATCCGCCTTTGTAAACCCCTTGCCGCCGCCTTGCCGAAAAGGATCTGCCGCGCGCAGATCGGCCATCAAGTCGCGGGTGGCCAGAACCTGCCCGATGTTACGCGCGGTCAGCATCTCGCCATTGTGCTTTATCACCTGCGCGCCGGCTTCTACGCACTTTGCGGCCAATGGAATATCGCCGGTGACAACCACGTCGCCCTTGCCCGCGCGATCGGCGATCCATTGGTCGGCCACATCGGGGCCTTCCGGCACGATCACGGTTTCAATCAGCGAGTTTTGCGAGGGTCGCAAGCCGCCGTTCGAGACAATGAACATGCGCAAGCCATGGCGTGTGCCGACCTTCTCAACCTCGTCCTTGACCGGGCAGGCGTCGGCATCGACATAGATCGCGCTCACGTCTTGGCCTTCTTCGGCTTATCCTCGCGCTTGACCTTGTACTCCTCGGGGATCGGCATCCGGTTGAAGGCATCCAAGCCCGCGATCTTGTAAGCTTCGGCTAGGGTCGGATAGTTGAACGTATTCTGCACGAAGTAATCCACCGTGCCCTTCAGGTTCAAAACCGCCTGCGCAATGTGGATCAACTCAGTCGCGCCTTCGCCAACGATCTGCACCCCCAGAACCCGGCGCGTCTTGAGGCTGAACAGCATTTTCAACATACCATGTTCCAGCCCCATGATATGCCCGCGAGAGGTTTCGCGGAAGCGCGCGATACCTACCTCATAGGGAATACCGCGTTCCTGCATCTCTTCCTCGGACATCCCGCAGGTTGAGATCTCGGGCACCGAGTAGATCCCGTAAGGAAACCAAGGGCTTTCGGGCAGGGTTGGCGTATCAAGCGCATGGCAGGCCGCAACGCGCCCTTGTTGAAGCGAGGTTGAGGCAAGCGAGGGATGCCCGATTACATCGCCTGTGGCATAGATGTGTGGCACATTGGTTTGATAGGTCTTGCGATCTACCTCCAGCCGTCCACGATGATCTGTCTCAAGCCCCGCGGCATCGACGTTCAACTTGTCCGTGGCCCCCATGCGCCCGGCTGCAAATAGCAACATCTCGGATCGCACATGGCGGCCGTTGGCCAAGGATACCTCGACATGGGTGCCGCCATCCTCGACCTTTTCAATGGCAGAGCCAAGCCGCAGGTCCACCCCGTTTTCGCGGATCTGGTGGGTGAATTCCTCGATTAGACGGCGGTCGATAAAATCCAGAAAGCTGTCACGCGGTTCGATCAACGTTACCCGCACATCAAGGGCCGAGAACATCGTGGCATATTCCACCCCGATCACGCCTGCGCCCACCACGATGAGGCTACGTGGGATTTGCGCCAGTTCGAGAAACTCGTCGCTATCCACAATAGTGGAGCCGTTGAAAGGGATATTGTCGGGCCGGTAAGTTTTCGTGCCCGTTGCGATCATGAACTTATCGCCCGAGACTTTGGTCACCTCACCCGCCTCCGTGGCGACTTCAACCTCGGTGGGGCTGACGAAACGCGCCATACCGCTCAGGGTGTCAACGTGATTTCGGTTGAACTGATGCTCAAGCACATCCACCTCGTAATCCAAGGTCATGTGCAGGCGCGATTTCAGGTCGCCCGCGTCAATGTCATCCTTCACCCGATAGGATCGCCCGTAAAAGCTCCGCTCGCGCCAGCCCGAAAGGTTCAGCACGGTCTCGCGCAGGGTTTTTGACGGGATTGTCCCGGTGTGCACCGAAACCCCGCCCAAACGATCCTTGCGGTCGATCACCAGAACCCGGCGCTTGAGCTTGCCCGCCTGGATGGCCGCAGAGCGCCCCGACGGGCCGGAGCCGATGATGATCAGGTCATAATGTGACATGGGTTACCCCGCATAAAGCGCTTCGGCATGGAAGCTGATGTGATCCTCCATGAAGCTCGAAACAAAGAAATAGCTGTGGTCATAGCCCGGCTGCATCCGCAGCGTGGCCTGTTGGCGTTTCTCGGCGCAGGCAGCGGCAAAGGCCTCGGGGCACAGTAGATCAATGAATTGATCCTGCGTGCCGGTATCCACCAGAACCGGGCCGTCAAAGCCACGGTCTCGCATCAGCAGGCTGGCGTCATGTGCGGCCCATTGGCTTTCGTTGTCACCTAGATAGGCAGAAAACTGTTTGCGGCCCCAATCGCTTTGCGTGGGGTTCGAGATGGGCGAGAAGGCCGAAACACTGGCATAGCGGCCGGGTAGGGACATCGCCAAGGTCAGGGCACCATGCCCACCCATGGAGTGCCCGGTAATGGCTTGACGGTCTTCATCTATCGCGAAATTCGCGGTCAGGACGCGGGGCAACTCATCGGCGATATAATCCCACATCCGGAAATGAGGTTTCCACGGGTCTTGCGTGGCATTGACGTAAAAGCCAGCCCCTTGACCAAGGTCAAAGGCTTCATCATTGGCCACGCCCTCACCGCGCGGTGATGTGTCGGGGAAGCATAGGGCGATCCCTTGCTCGGCGGCCCAACCCTGGGCGCCGGCCTTGGTCATCGCGTTTTCATGGGTGCAGGTGAGCCCCGACAGATACCAAAGCACGGGAACCGGGCCATCCTTGGCCTCGGCGGGCAGGAAAAGCCCAAAGGTCATGTCGCACGAGCAAGCCTCGGATTTATGCGTGTAGACCCCTTGAACCCCGCCGAAACAGGCATTTTCCGATACGGTTTCCATGATGCAATCCCTTTCGCGATAGATGTTTGGCCCGACAGTCACCACGGCGCGGGCCACATGGCAACCCCATAGACGGCAATCGTCAGTAAAGTCCCGACACCCAGCCAATAATCACCGAGACCGTGATCACGGCAAGGCTTGTCGATATCAGGATCGAGGCTGAAACCCGTTGCGGGGCCACTTTGTAATGGCTGGCAAGAATAAAGACATTTCCCGCCACCGGAAGCGCCGCCGCCGCAATCATCACCGATGCTGGGTAGGGTTCAACAGGGAACAGGATCAGGGCCGAGAAGGCCACGAAGGCCGGGTGCAAAACCAGTTTGCAGAACGATAGCCAGCCCGCCACGAAAGGCCGTTCGGCCGATTTCGAAGCGAGCGAGGCCCCAATAGCAAAAAGCGCCCCGGGGGTCGCCGCCCCGCCGAGGATGTCCAGAAACTGGTTCATCGGTTTCGGAATCGGCAGGCTGAGTGCCGACCATGACAGCCCCAATACGATGGATACGATCATCGGGTTTTTGAGCAGGCCAAGCCCCACGGTGCGCAGGATGCCGAGACTCATCCGCCCGTCCCGTGAGCCGGTGATCAGGATCACCACAAGCGAGCCGAAAACAATCAGGTCCACTGCTAGAACAAGCATCACCGGCCCAATCGCCGCTTCACCCATTAACAGTACCAGCATGGGCACGCCTAGAAATCCGACATTGCCGATCACCGCGCATTGCGCTTCAATCGCGGCTTCCTCGACACTGACGCGGCGCAATAGGGCAATCATGGTAGCCAGCCCGTACACAAAGGCCGTACCCCAAAGGTATGCGAGAACGAAACGCCAATCCAAAACCTCGCCCAAAGACAGGTTGGCGGAAAACCGGAACAACATGGCCGACAAGGCAAAGTAGAAGACAAACTTGGTCAGCCATGCGGTCGCCTCTTCACTGAAGAAGCCCGTGCGCCCCGCGCCATAGCCCAGCCCGATGATCAGGAAGAACGGCAGTGTCTGTAGAAAAATATCCAGCATCTAGCGCTTGTTATCACCCGTTTTTGCTGGATGAAACGCCGGATGCTATCCACTGCCGATCAAAACCCCCGCGGCAAAGACAAGCGCACCGCCCAAAACCACCTGAAACGCTGCCCGGAAGAAGGGGGTTTCCATGTATCTGTTCTGAATCCATGCGATCGCCCAGAGTTCGACGAACACCACGATGATCGCGATGACTGTGGCTGTCCAGAAATCCGGGATGAGGTAAGGCAGGGCGTGGCCCAAACCGCCGACCGTGGTCATGATCCCCGAGGCAAAGCCGCGCTTGATCGGGCTGCCGCGGCCTGAAAGCTCCCCGTCGTCACTGGCCGCTTCGGTGAAGCCCATGGAAATACCCGCGCCCACCGAGGCGGCAAGACCCACAAGGAATGTTGTCCAGGTATCTTGCGTGGCAAAGGCCGTGGCAAAGATCGGCGCAAGGGTCGATACCGAGCCATCCATCAGGCCCGCCAGGCCGGGTTGTACCCACGTCAGTACGAACTGACGCTTGGAAACTTCGGCCTCGGTATCGCGGGCCTCCTCGTCCAGATGCTCTTTTTCAAGCTCACCGGCGCGGTCTTGGTGGCCTGCCTCGGCGGCGGCGAGACTGCCCAGAAGTTTCCGGGTTTCCGCGTCGCTCGTGCGTTGCGCGGCTCTTATATAGAAGGCCTCGGCGTCGCGTTCCATCATCTCGGCCTCGGCGCGGATGCGTTCAATGCCAAGGTTCTCCACAAGCCAGATGGGCCGCCTAGCGTAAAACCCTGCAACATGCTCGCGCCGAATGAGCGGTATGACGTCGCCAAAGCGCACTTTGTGCAGATCAATCAAGGATTGCCGATGGCCGTCTTCCTCTTCGGCCATACCGTCAAAAACCTTGGCCGTATCAGGATAATCCACGCGCAGGCGCTCGGCATAGCTTCGATAGATTCTCGCGTCGTCTTCTTCCGATGAAATGGCAAGAGCAAGAATTTCTTGTTCGCTGAGGTCGGAGAAGCGGCGGCGTGCGGAAACACCTGGTATCATGATCACACTCCTTAGAATGATTCTAAAATACGACCTTCGGCTTCCTTTGCAAGCCTCAAAAATGAACTATTGGGTTTAGAAAACGCTTGCAAACTAAACTAATCGGTTTATTTTATCTAAACCAAACGGTTTAGATGGAGAAGTGAAATGAAAATCCTTTGTATCGCCCTGGGGTTCCTGTCTCTGGCCGCTCCCGCTTCGGCAATGAGCATTGATACCTCCACACTGACACCGACCTTGTCGTTTCCTGAACCTGCACCGGCACCAGTGACCCAAAGCGACAGCGGACTCTCAAAATAATCTGTTGAACTCCTTTCCTTGTTCCCCAAAGGCAGGCTTGCGGATAACCCCTTGAGCCGAATAGACTGTGTCGGCTCGGGGGAGGGTCCGTATGACGGCAGAGTCCGCAGAAATCAAAAAAGGCCGAAAGTTCGAACAAGTCCTTAATGGCGCGCGCGAGGTTTTCATGCGCGATGGCTTCGAAGGGGCCAGCGTGGACGACATCGCCAAGGCGGCGGGTGTCTCTAAGGCCACTTTATACAGCTATTTCCCCGACAAGCGCTTATTGTTCTCCGAGGTGGCCAAAGCGGAATGCAATCGGCAGGCCGATGGTGCGATTGCCGAGATTGATATCGGCGCACCAGTCGAAGTAAACCTTGCCGCCGCAGCGCGACATCTTGTTGGCTTTTTCCTTTCTGACTTCGGTGCACAGGTGTTTCGCATCTGCATTTCAGAATCGCATCGTTTTCCGGACCTTGGCAAACGCTTCTATAACTCCGGTCCCGCGCTTGTGCGTGAGCGAATGATCCCGGTTTTGAAATTCTATGCTGACAAAGGCGAGCTGCAGATAGATGACTACGAATTGGCGGTGAATCAATTTGCCGAACTCTGCAAGAGCGACCTTTTCGTGCGTAAGCTTTGCGGACTACAGAATGAGTTCCCCGAGGCCGATGTCGCACATATCATTGACGGCGCGGTAAAGATGTTCATGGCGCGCTACGGCGCCAAGTAGTGCGCGTTTTCCCGACTTGCAAAAACGAAGGCCGTTAAATTGCGCGGCCAATGTCCTAATCTCGACATGATTAACCCTGAGTCTCGGTGTGGGGATGTCAAACGGGGAAGTGCCGTGAACAAAGTGTTCAAATCACAAGGAGAGACACAGCTTAGCTCTTACAGCTTCTCACCAATAAAAGGTGGGTTCATTGCGAAGGAGCGGCTTGAACGATTCAGGGCCGAGGCAATCACTGAAATCGCTTTGCGCTCGGTTGGAATCATCCTAACCGTCGGCCCCGTTTTCTTCTTGGTGGCCATAGTGACGATGGCCGGTGTTTTGCCCGAGGCATCGGTTCTGATCGCATCCGCGATGTGTTCGGCCGTAGGCCTGTTGATCTACGCCTACGGTTCGCGCGGGTTTCGCAGACAGATGTCTCTAGATACGAACAAAGGCCAAGTTTCAGTAACCAAGATCAATCTGAACGGTACCACGCGCATTGACTACCGAATCGACAACAAAGACATTCAAAGCGTCTATGTCCAAAGGCCCGGCATCGACAGAGACAGTGCGAAATTGTGTCTTCGCGTGAAGGGCCGAAACTGGCCCGTCATCTTGATCAGCGGCGGCTTGCACGAAGTGCGCCTGCTGCACCGTGTCTTCTGCGATACGATTGCGCCTCAGCAGAAAGCCCAGCGTCAAGGCAGGACGCAGAAGGACACGCATTCGCGCGGTGCAGTCGTCTGATAGCAGGCGACCGCCCTGATCAAATTCCTACGTCGATTACGGCCTTGGCCAATACTGGAACCGTGTCCTTGTTCAACCCGGCGATGTTGAGCCGCGAGTCGCCAACCATGTAAATACCGTGATCGGCCCTGAGTTTCTCAACCTTGTCAGGTGCGGCCCCAAGGCGCGAAAACATGCCGCGGTGCTGTGCAAGAAACCCAAACCTGTCAGATCCCGAAAGCTTCTGAAGCTCATCGGCCAACTGCGTGCGCAGGGCAAGCATCCCGGTTCGCACTTCTTCAAGCTCCGCTTGCCAGTCCGCGCGCAGGCCATCATCGTTCAACACGATACTGACCAGGCGTGCGCCGTGATCAGGCGGGAAAGAAAAGTTCTGGCGGTTGAGATAGGCAAGGTTGCCTTGCGCCACCGCTTGCAGGTTTTTGTCCTGCGCTACGGCCATCAAAAGGCCGGTGCGTTCGCGGTAGATCCCGAAGTTCTTGGAGCAACTGGCTGCAATAAGTGTTTCAGGACAGCTTGACGCGACCGCGCGAGTCGCCGCTGCGTCTTCGTCCAGACCGTCGCCAAACCCTTGGTAGGCGATATCGATCATCGGGACCGCGCCCTTATTGTTCATCAGGTCGATCACGGCCTTGAACTCAACCATATTCAGGTTGGCGCCAGTCGGATTGTGACAGCAACCATGCAGTAGAACCACGTCACCTTTGCGCACTTGCCCGAGGTCTTCCATCATCCCGCCAAAATCGACACCGCCGGAGGCGTTGTCGAAATAGCGGTACATGATGGTTTCCATGCCCAAGAACTTCAGAATACTTAGGTGATTGGGCCATGTCGGGTCTGACACGAATACGCGTGCCTCAGGGTTTGCCATGCGAACTAGTTCAAACGCCTGGCGAACTGCGCCTGTCCCGCCGGGGGTTGCCACGGCCGAGACCTGACCACGCGAAACGCTGTCGCCCAGAACAAGGCCGATCATTGCGTCGGAAAAGGCCGGATCACCGGCAAGGCCGGTGTAGGCCTTGGTTGTTTCCTCGTCCCACCAGCGGCGCTCGGCCTCTTTGACGGCGCGCATGATCGGGGTGACGCCCTCAGCGTTGCGGTAGACTCCAACGCCAAGGTCGATCTTGGTCTCACGCGGATCGTCCTTGAAGGCCTGCATCAGGGCAAGGATCTTGTCTTTGGGTTGTTCCTTCAGGTGTTCGAACATCAGTTCTCTCCGGTGGCGACGGGCACGGTGGGGAAAGCGCCCCATTCTGTCCATGATCCGTCATAAAGCGCGTGGTCGGTCTTGCCGACACGTTCAAGCGCAAGATTTATGATTGCCGCGGTCACGCCCGAGCCGCAGCTTGTGATCGCGGGTTTGCCCATATCCACCCCTGCCGAATGCAATGTGGTTCGCAGGTCGTCGGGCGTTTTCATTGTCCCGTCCTCATTCAGCAGGTCGCGGTAGTACACGTTCTTGGACCGAGGAATGTGGCCGCTGCGCAGGCCTTCGCGGGGTTCGGGATCATCGCCACGGAAGCGCCCGGGGGAACGCGCATCAAGGATCTCGTAATCCCCCAGTTTGGAGGCCGCAGAAACTTGCGTCACGTCTTTTACCATTTGGTTTTGGCGTCGTACGGTCATGTGCCTGTCTCGCACGATGGGGGGCATATCCTCGGTCGGGCGACCTTCGGCTTGCCACTTGGGCAATCCGCCATCCAGCACCGCGATGTTCTCTTGCCCCATAAGGCGGAAGAGCCACCATACACGCGCCGCCGAAAACAGACCGTGCGCATCGTAGACAACCACCTGATGACCGTCGCCCACGCCCATGGCGCGCATGCGCGACATGAACTTTTCGACGGGCGGAGCCATGTGCGGCAACTCCGAGCGGTTGTCGGAAATATCGTCAATGTCGAAGAACCGGGCGCCTGGGATATGGGCTTGCGCATATTCGGCTTTTGCATTCCGGCCCTCGGAGGGCATGAACCAGGTGCCATCCAGAACCCGAAGGTCGGGGTCTTTCAGGTGGTTTGCCAGCCAGTCGGTTGAAACGAGTGTTTTTGGGTCATCAAGTGCCATGGGCGCCCCCGGTTTGCGGACGCTATCTGCCTACCCTGCGGGGGCGAGAAGGGCAAGGGCGAGCGCCGCTTGCCGCGCCCCCTTCGGACTTATTTCGCCATCAATTTCTTGGCTATGCCAACAATGGCCAACACAACGCCGCCACCGACGCCGCCCGAGGCGACTTGGCCAATGATCGCGCCAATATCGGCTCCGCCCGCTGCTTCGGCAACGCCACCCGCGCCCAGCATGGATAGGATCTGCCCACCCAAGCCGCCGCCGATGATGCCGGCGATGGAGTTGCCCAGAAGGCCAAGGTTGATGTTCTTGAAGATGCCGCCAGCGACGTTACCGCCCACGGCGCCCGCGATCAGGCTGATGATAAGTTCCATGGTATTCCCCTTCGTCCAAACACCAGGCCAGCCTATGGGGATAGGCATGGAAAATAAGGGGAATTTCGCCGTTTCGCTTCCCCTATCCGTGGTCTTTCAGCAGGCGCTGTTTCTGACGATTCCAATCGCGCTTGGCGGCGGTTTCGCGTTTGTCGTGGGCCTTTTTGCCCTTGGCGATCCCGATCTTCAGTTTGGCGATGCCCTTGTGATTAAAGTAGAGAACGAGCGGCACCAGCGTCATGCCTTTCCGCTGTGTCGCGTTCCACAGGTTCGCCAATTCCTTCTTGGAAACCAACAGCTTGCGCTTGCGCTTTTCCTCGTGCGCAAAGGTCTTGGCCTGCTCGTAGGGCGCGATGTAGGAGTTCACCAACCACAATTCGCCATCTTCAACGTTGGCATAGCTTTCCGCGATATTGGCTCCGCCTTCGCGCAGGGATTTCACCTCGGACCCTTCAAGAATGATGCCGCATTCCAGATCGTCTTCGATGGCATAGTCGAACCGGGCGCGGCGGTTCTCGGCCACGACCTTGTAGTTCGGGTTGTCCTTGGGTTTTGCCATCGGTGATTGGTCCTGTGCGGCGCTGCGGAAGCACCAAGATAGACCCTGTGACGGGGCGATGAAAGGGGGGTGGCGCGAATCGGGGGTAAGCCATTGGGTTAACGACGAAAATCCCTGTCTGCATCGCGTCGGTAAAACGTCGGTATTGCGTCGGTGTCAGGGGTGGTATGGTCTCAGGTTAACAGGCCGCGCGCCTTGAGGTCTGCGCGCAGTGCCTCACCATCCGCGCCGCGCTTCTGGACCGGCCCGGGGGTGGTGCGTTGGCCATTAAAGCGTGGGGCCGGGGCAGGCTGTGGGCCGGTGTCGGACATGGTCCAGATCTCCCGATCAGAATTGTGAGGATCATCAGCCGCTTGCCAAGGCGACAGGACAGGGGCGACACAAGCGTCCGAGCCGTCGAAGATCCTTGCCCAATGGGCGGCACTTTCCTCGGCGAAAAGGGCGGCCAGCTGTTCGGTTTGTTCGGGCCATTGCGCTGGGTCGTTTTGATCGGCGAAGATCGGATTCTTGGCAAGGCCCATGAGATCAAGGAAGGTTGCGTAGAACTTCGGTTCAAGACATTGCACGCTGATATGCCCGCCGCAGGCGCAAGCGTAGACCCGGGACCAATGCGGCCCGTCCAGAAGGCTTGTGCCGCGCGCCTCATGCAGGTTGCCTGAGGGGGCCATGGACATCAAAAGCGCCATCATATGCGCCGAGCCATCGACGATGGCGGCATCCACCACCGTGCCTTTGCCGGTGCGCGCCGCTGAAAGGAGCCCCGCAAGCAGGCCTGCCACCAGATACATCGCACCACCACCGATATCGCCCAGCAGAGTCGGTGGCGTTTGTGGGATATCGCCTTGGCGTGAGGCGTACCAAAGCGCGCCGGAGGAGGCGATGTAATTGAGGTCATGGCCAGCGGTTTGCGCCTTGGGGCCCGTTTGCCCCCAGCCTGTCATCCGGCCATAGACAAGCCGGGGATTGGCGGCTTGCAATACCTCAGGGCCAAGGCCAAGACGTTCCATCACGCCGGGGCGGAACCCTTCGATGAGGGCGTCGGCGGTTGAAATGAGCGCGCGGGCGGTTTGCAGGTCATCGGGGTCTTTGAGGTCCAGCGTGATCGAGCGTTTGCCGCGGTCCAGAAGATTGACCTCGCCCGCCACCGCATTGCCGCCGCCGGGGCGGTGAATGACGATCACCTCGGCCCCCAGATCGGCCAGCATCATCGCGGCGAAGGGGCCGGGCCCGAGACCTTCGATTTCGACTATACGGTATCCTTGCAGCATCCACGCCCCCCGTGTTTTCTGCGCTAGACTAGAGCAAGGCGCTTGAGGATGTGAACCGTGTTCGGATCGCTGGGCAGGCAAGCGGTTTTGAAACCGCTTGGCCCAAGGCTTTTCGAAAATCCTTGGGCGCGGTTAGCGCGTCTTCGCCTCGGTCCGGCGGATGACTTCGGCAACGCGTTTGCCGATTTCGGTGCTGCCCTTGGCCGAGGGGTGGATCAGGTCAACCGTGTGATACGAGCGGTCGCCATGCGGCACGACATCGGCCAGCGACAGGAAATGCACACCACGATCCAACTGGGCCAGCCGTGACATGCGGCGATCCATTTCGTCGCCTTCGTCCCGGCAGCCTTCGATGGGTGAGATCACGCCGGGTGTGCGCAGGTAGCCCAGCAGGATCACCTGTGACCCTTTTTCGCGAAGCTCCGAGACGAATCCCGGGATCGTGCCGCGCCGACCATCCTTGGAAATCAGCCGGTCGACGCGGTTGTCGCAGCGGCCACAGCCGCAGCCCATCCAAATGTCATTGCCGCCGCCATTGAGAACAACCCAATCCCATTTACCCTCTACGTATTGTTTGCGAATGTTGAGGCCCGCACTGCCCGAAATGGGCAAGGCATAGAAATACTTGGCACCCATGACAGAGCGGTCGATCACATCCTCGCCCAAGGCCTGCTCAACCGCGTGCGACACCGAGTTTCCGGAGGCGCCATGCACCGCAAGCATCGAGTCCCCCATGGCGAGGATGCGTGCCGGGTCATCGCGGCTGACGGTCTCGGTGCAGCCGGATAGAAAAGCGACGAAGGCGGTGATCGTCAGTATGAAGCGCATTGTCTGTCCTCGGGCCATGGATGAGTGAGCCTTCGAGATATCATGATCCGCTTGAGTTACCATAAGGATAACGCCCCTGCGGGCCTGCACAGTTTCCCCTGCGCATACGGTGATTGCACTTCTGGGTCATTCGCCTAGCTTGGCGAACAATGAACCGGAGGAAGCCCATGACAGCGATCGTTGAGGTCGAGGGTCTGCAAAAGACGTACAAAGGTGGTTTCGAGGCGTTGAAAGGCGTTTCGCTTGCCATTCAGGAGGGCGAGATTCTGGCCCTGCTCGGCCCCAACGGGGCGGGCAAGACCACGCTGATTTCGGCGCTCTGCGGGATCACCACGCCAACCGGTGGCGCAGCCCGCGTGGGGGGCCATGACATCGTGGACGACTACCGCGCGGCGCGGGCGATGATCGGGCTGGTGCCGCAGGAGGTGGCGCTCGAACCTTTTGAAAAGGTCATCAACACAGTGCGCTTTTCGCGGGGGCTGTTCGGCAAGCCGCGCGACGAGGCTTTGATTGAAAAGGTTCTACGCCAGCTATCGCTTTGGGATAAGCGCGACGCCCGGATTCGCGAGCTTTCGGGCGGTATGAAACGCCGTGTGCTGATTGCCAAGGCGCTGTGCCATGAGCCGCAGGTTTTGTTTCTGGATGAGCCGACAGCGGGTGTCGATGTGGAACTGCGGCGCGACATGTGGCAGGTGGTCGAGGGTCTGCGTGAAAGCGGTGTGACGATCATTTTGACCACCCACTACATTGAAGAGGCCGAGGCGATTGCCGACCGGATCGCGGTAATCAACCACGGCGAAATCCTCTTGGTCGAGGACAAGGACAAGCTGATCCGGCGGATGGGGCGCAAGACCCTTCGGATTGATCTGGGCACGCCCATCGACGCGGTGCCGCTCGGCTTGGCCGATTATGACCTTGAACTTGCCGACGGCGGCGAGGCCTTGATCTATCATTACGACACCCAGGGGGAGGGGACGGGCATCACCCGGCTGTTGCAGGCCTTGGCCGCTGAGGGGCTCTCGCTGAGTGATCTGCACACGCGGCAGTCGAGCCTTGAGGAGATTTTCGTAAGTCTGGTGCAGGAGGGCGCGGCATGAACTGGCAAGGGGTGAAGGCCATCTATGTCTACGAGATGAAGCGCTTTTTCCGCACGATCATGGAAAGCCTTCTGTCGCCGGTGATCTCGACCACGCTGTATTTCGTGGTCTTCGGCGCGGCCATCGGGAGCCGGATCGACGAGGTCGAGGGGGTCACCTATGGGGCCTTCATCGTGCCGGGCTTGATCATGCTGAGCGTGATGACGCAGGCGATTTCCAATGCCTCTTTCGGGATATACTTCCCCAAGTTCATCGGCACGATTTTCGAGCTGCTGTCGGCGCCGATCAATTTCTTCGAGATCGTTCTGGGCTATGTCGGGGCGGCGGCCACCAAGGCGCTTCTCATCGGGGTGGTCATTCTGCTTACGGCGGGGCTCTTCGTGGATATCGAAGTGCGGCACCCACTGGCGATGCTGGCCTTCCTGATCCTGACCTGCCTGTCGTTTTCGCTTTTCGGCTTCATCATCGGGATCTGGTCGGAGAACTTTCAGCAATTGCAACTGATCCCGCTACTGGTGATCACGCCCTTGGTGTTTCTGGGCGGGGCCTTTTATTCGATTTCGATGTTGCCGCCGGCGTGGCAGACGGTGACCCTGTTCAACCCGATCGTTTACCTTATTTCGGGGTTTCGTTGGTCTTTCTTTGGCTATGCCGATGTGCCCGTGGTGGCAAGTCTGGCGGCCATCGGGGTGTTTCTGGGGCTGTGCCTTGGAATCGTCTGGCTGATCTTCAAAACCGGGTATCGCATCAAAAGCTGAGGGCGCGCGTGACTTATTTGCCCCTTTGCTCCGGGCAAATGCGCCATTCTTTCACCCGGCCGGGTTTTGCCGCCTTGTTTAAGCCGCGCGGGCATTCTACATGCCAAGGCATGAAAGCGCGTATTCCATTTCTCAAACGCGGGCCACTTGTTGCGGTGATCCGTTTGCAGGGGTCCATCGGTATCGGTGGCCGCAATCAATTGAATGACGAAACGCTTGGCCCGGAGATCGAAAAGGCCTTCAAGCGTGGGAAGCCCAAGGCGGTGGCCCTTGTGGTCAATTCGCCCGGAGGGTCGCCTGTGCAATCTTCGCTGATCGCAGCGCGCATCCGGCGGCTGGCCGAGGAAAGGGGTGTGCCCGTACATGCCTTTGTCGAAGATGTGGCGGCCTCGGGCGGCTATTGGCTGGCGGCGTCCGCCGATGACATCTGGGTTGATCAAGGCTCCATCGTCGGTTCGATCGGTGTGGTCTCGGCGGGTTTCGGTGCGCCGGTGTTCCTTGCCCGCCAAGGGGTTGAGCGCCGGGTGCATACCTCGGTCCATTCCAAGAGTTTCATGGACCCGTTCTTGCCGGAAAAGGAAGAAGACGTTGCGCGCCTGAAAACCATTTTGGAGCAGATGCACAGCGGTTTTACCGACTATGTGAAATCACGCCGGGGTCCCAAGCTATCGAGCGACGAAGATTTGTTCACGGGTGAGTTCTGGTTGGGCAGACGCGCTTACGAATTGGGACTTGTGGACGGTATTGGACACATCGTGCCCAAGCTCAAAGAGCTTTATGGTGAGGATGTGCGCTTTGCCAAGTATGGGCGCAAGCGTGGACTCTTGCAGCGCTTCGGCGCAAGCATGGCGAACGATGCGCTAGCGGCGGTCGAGGAACGGGCGGACTATGCCCGGTTTGGCCTCTGAGGTGATCGTCAAGATTGTCATACTGTTTCTCGTGTTCATGGGCGTAATGGCCATGTTCGGAAAACTGCGGTTTCCGGGGCAAAAAAAGCTGGCCTCAGCCAAATGCCCGAAATGCGGACGCTTCCGCATCGGAAAAGGGCCCTGCCAGTGTCAGAAGAAGGTGCGTAAATGATTGAATGGGCGCTGGCGGGTTTAGGCCTTGTTATCTTGCTTCTGGCGGGCGATGCGCTTGTAAAAGGTGCCGTCAACCTGAGCCTGCGTCTGGGGGTCCCCGCCCTTATCGTCAGCCTCACAATCGTGGCTTTCGGCACCTCCGCGCCTGAACTTCTGATTGCGGTAAACGCGGTGCTGGATGGCAAGCCGGGGCTGGCGCTTGGCAATGTGGTTGGATCGAATACCGCCAATATCCTGTTGGTTCTTGGCGTCCCCGCGATCTTGTCGGTGCTGCATACCAGCGACTGCAATACCAAGAAAACCTATGTTTACATGCTGATCGGATCGGTGGTTTTCATTGGTCTCGCCTTTTTGGGTGAATTCAACATCGTTTCGGGCCTCATCCTTCTGGCAATGCTATCCTTTGTCCTGACCGATGCCTTCTTGGAGGCGGGACGCCATAGAAAGGCCAATGCAGCGCTTCTTTTGGCGGATGCGGATGGCGAGGAGGACGTAGAGGGTGCTGACCCGGACATGCCGTGGTGGCAGATCATCGTGTTCCTTGTGCTGGGACTGATCGGTTTGCCGCTGGGTGCGGACTTGCTTGTGGACAATGCCTCGATCATTGCGCAGCGTTTTGGCGTGAGCGATGCGGTGATCGGCCTGACGCTGGTGGCGCTCGGTACATCTTTGCCGGAATTGGCGACAACGGTAATGGCGGCCCTGCGCCGGCAGGCCGATGTGGCTTTAGGCAATGTCATCGGGTCGAACATGTTCAACCTCCTGGCGATCATCGGGATCACCACGCTTGTCGGGCCCATTCCGGTGGATCCGGAATTCTTGCGGTTTGACCTTTGGGTCATGTTGGGCGCATCGCTTTTGATCATTCCTTTCGTATTCTTCAAACAGGACATCGGGCGCGTTTGGGGCGTGGCCTTGACGGGCCTATATTTGGCCTATGTCACCATTGTCCTGACATAAACGGAGGCGAATGATGGCGACGGCATTGGTGACAGGAGCAGGCAAGCGGCTTGGTCGTGCGATGGCGCTTGAACTGGCACGGCGCGGTTTCGACGTTGCCGTACACTATGCCACCAGTCGGGACGAAGCCGACGCCGTTGTGCAAGAGATTACCGGCATGGGACAGCGCGCCCTGGCAGTGCAGGCCGATCTGCTGATCGAAGCCGAGGTGGAGGCGCTTTTGCCCAAAGTCATAGAGGCGCTTGGCGGGCCGGTGACCTGCCTTGTCAACAATGCCTCGATTTTCGAGTACGACAATATCCAGAGCGCCACGCGCGAAAGCTGGGACCGGCATATGGAAAGCAACCTGCGCGCGCCTTTTGTCCTGACCCAGGCCTTGGCCGCGCAAATTCCAGAGCCCGAGTCATGCGAAATGGATGAGCCGGTGGCGCGCGGGTTGGTCATCAACATGATCGATCAGCGCGTGCGCAAGCTGACGCCAGAGTTCATGACCTACACGCTGGCCAAGATGGGCCTATGGGCCTTTACGCAGACGGCCGCGCAAGCCTTGGCACCGCGTGTTCGGGTCAATGGGATTGGCCCCGGCCCCACATTGCAGGGCCATCGGCAAAGCGATCGTCACTTCCAAAAGCAGCGCCAATCGACTGTTCTTGGTCGGGGCGCGAATGCCGAGGATATCGTCGCGGCCTTGGCCTATTTCTTGGATGCGCCAGCCGTCACCGGGCAGCTTTTGTGCGTCGATGGCGGGCAGCATCTTGGGTGGCAGACACCGGATGTTTTGGGGGTTGAGTGAGCTTGCCCCAAGGGAAGTTGTGCACCTGTCACAGAAGCGTTAACTGAGCGTTACAAAAACTATAATGATTTCAATGTTTTGGCGCATGTGTAAAAAATTAATGTTGTATTTCAGATAGTTAATAATTCGCCTAATTTTTAAGCAGTTCGGTGAAATACGCTGGATTCAATGAGAATTTCCCATTGGCCGTGCTTTTCCCACAGAGTTATCCACATGAAACGGGGACAGGTTTCCTCTTGTACCAACGCCGATAAGATTGCAGCACATCCCGAGAATCATACCGATGAGCCCATGACCGACACGCCAGAGGAAAAAACTCCCGATACCGGGCATGAGGTGATCCAGTCTTACCTCAAGACTTTGGATGCCTCGCCTGGGGTGTATCGGATGTTGGATGCGCAGGCCCGGGTGCTTTACGTCGGCAAAGCGCGGAACCTCAAGGCGCGGGTGTCGAACTATGCCCGGCCTGCGGGGCATACGCCGCGGATCGCCCGGATGATCCGTGAAACCGCTTCGATGATGTTCCTGACAACCTCGACCGAGACCGAGGCGTTGCTGTTGGAGCAGAACCTCATCAAGCAACTCAAGCCGCGCTACAATGTGTTGTTGCGTGACGACAAGAGCTTTCCCAATATTCTTGTCACCGCACATGATTTCCCGATGATCAAGAAGCATCGCGGCGCGAAGAAGGAAAAGGGCAAGTATTATGGCCCCTTCGCCAGTGCGGGCGCGGTGAACCGGACGCTGTCGCAGTTGCAGCGGGTGTTCCAGCTTCGCAATTGCACCGATGCGCAGTTCGAGACCCGCACGCGGCCCTGCCTGCAATATCAGATCAAACGCTGCACCGCGCCTTGTGTGGGGTACATCAGCAAGGCGGACTATGCGGCGGCAGTGAAGGATGCGCAGCGGTATCTGTCGGGGCGGTCGACCGAGATTCAGGACAAGCTCAAGGCGCAGATGGCCGAGGCTTCGGAGGCGATGGAGTTTGAAAGGGCCGCTGCCCTGCGCGACCGGATCAAGGCGCTGACGCAGGTACAGACAGCGCAGGGCATCAACCCGCGCACGGTGGAGGAGGCCGATATCATCGCCCTGCATCTTGAGAAGGGGCAGGCCTGTGTGCAGATGTTCTTTGTCCGGGCCGGGCAGAACTGGGGCAACCGGGATTTCTATCCGCGCGTTGGGGCCGATGTGGAGGAGGCCGAGGTGCTGGAGGCCTTCATCGGGCAGTTCTACGACACCAAGGAACCGGCGCGACAGTTGATCCTGTCACACCCGATTGAAAACGCCGATCTGATGGCCGAGGCCCTGACCGAAAAACTGGGCCGGAAGGTGACATTGCTGATCCCGCAAAAGGGCGAGAAGGCCGAGTTGGTGGATGGCGCGCTGCGCAATGCCCGGGAAAGCCTTGCCCGCAAGATGGCGGAAAGCGCCACCCAGGCCAAACTGTTGAAAGGACTGGCAGAAGCCTTTGACTTGCCCGAGCCGCCACAGCGCGTAGAAGTCTATGACAACAGCCATATTCAGGGCAGTCACGCGGTGGGTGCGATGATCGTGGCGGGCCCGGAAGGCATGATGAAAAACCAGTACCGCAAGTTCAACATCAAGGGGGATGACCTGACCCCCGGGGATGACTTCGGGATGATGAAAGAGGTGCTGACCCGGCGGTTCAAACGCCTGTTGAAAGAAGACCCGGATCGCAAGGAGGGGCATTGGCCCGACCTCTTGTTGATTGATGGCGGCGCGGGGCAGGTGAGTGCCGTGGCCGGGATCATGCGCGAGATGGGCGTTGTCGACATCCCGATGGTGGGTGTGGCCAAAGGGGTGGACCGCGACCACGGCAAGGAAGAGTTTCACCGGGCCGGCAAACGGCCTATGGCCCTGCGCCATAACGATCCGGTTTTGTATTTCATTCAACGGCTTAGGGATGAGGCGCACCGTTTTGCCATTGGCACCCATCGGGCGAAACGGGCCAAGGCCATGGGGGCTTCGCCGTTGGATGAAATCCCCGGGGTGGGCGCGGCGCGCAAACGCGCGCTACTGGCGCATTTTGGCTCGGCCAAGGCCGTGAGCCGGGCAGCGCTGGCGGATTTGAAGGCAGTCGATGGCGTTTCGGCGGGCTTGGCGCAAAAGGTCTATGACCATTTCCACGAAAAGGGCTAAGTGCCGGAATTTGCGACGAATTCCGGACCTTTTTCCGGGCGGAAAACGGCACATCGAATTGCCTGACGCTCTGTCTTTCCACGGCTGCGAATCCGGGCTAGAACGGGGCCATGACATGGAACATTCCCAATATCCTGACTATCTTGAGGCTGTTGGCGGCACCGGGGGTGGCGGTGATGTTCTTGTACTTCAACCGGCCATGGGCCGATTGGTTTGCCCTGACGCTTTTCATCGGTGCGGCGATTACGGATTACTTTGACGGGTATCTTGCAAGGCTTTGGAAACAAACGACAAAGCTGGGCACGATGTTGGACCCGATTGCCGATAAGGCGATGGTGGTGATCGCGCTGATGGTCATCGTTGGCTATTCGAGCATGTCGCCTTGGCTGGTCCTGCCCGCCACGGTGATCTTGTTCCGCGAGGTTTTTGTATCGGGCCTGCGGGAGTATCTGGGCGATACCGCCGGGACGTTGAAGGTCACGCAGCTGGCAAAGTGGAAAACCACCGCGCAAATGGTTGCGATTGCTGTGCTTTTTGCCCAGGGCGTGTTCGAGCACTACCTTGGTATGTCAGCGATGGGGATGGATCAGGCGCTGTTCGATGCCATATTGAGTGGTGAGGAAGAAGACCTGCATGGCCTTCGTTGGAAGATGATGGGCATGGTTTGGACGGGTCATGCGGGGCTGTGGCTGCTGTGGATCGCGGCCGCGCTGACATTGATCACGGGCGTGGATTACTTCAGGAAATCAACGCCTTACTTGAAGGACTAAGTTGATGGACGTGCTCTATTTCGCATGGGTTCGGGAGCGGATCGGACACCCCAAGGACAAGATCGAGACCAACGCCGGCACGGTGCGGGAACTGGTCGAGGAGCTGCGCAGCCGTGAAGAACGCTATGAGGCGGCTTTTGCCGATCTGGATGCCTTGCGGGTGGCTGTGGATCAGGAGCTTACGGACTTTGATGCGTCGCTTGACGGGGCACGGGAAGTGGCATTTTTTCCTCCAATGACAGGGGGTTAGATGGATATTCGGGTTCAGGAAGACAGCTTTGATCTGGGGGCGGAGGCCAATGCCTTTGCCGCGCGGCAAAAGGGCATGGGTGCGGTTGTGACCTTTACCGGGATCGTGCGCGATTTGGGGGAGGGGGATTTGCAGGCGATGCAGATCGAACATTACCCCGGCATGACCGAAAAGGCGATTTCCAAGATCGCCGAAGAGGCGCTAAGCCGTTGGAATATTGGTGATATTCTGGTCATTCATCGGCATGGGGTCTTAAAGGCCGAGGATTTGATCATGATGGTGGCAACATCTTCGCGCCATCGGGTGGATGCCTTTCAGGCGGCGGAATTCCTGATGGATTACCTCAAATCCCGCGCGCCGTTTTGGAAGAAGGAAGTCACGCCAGAAGGGGCCGATTGGGTCGAGGCCAAGGACGAAGACGAAGACGCGCTGAGCCGCTGGTGAAACGTACGAGTCGTACGTTTTGTACGTGAGTTTCGTACGAAAATCGGGGGGTGGCTTTGTAGGGTCGTACGAGTCGTACGAAATGTTGCCAAAATGAGGGGCTGCGCCCCGCAGGTTTGACTGGTGTGAGGGGCGCTGCCCCTCTTGGCCTGCGGCCAATTCACCCCGGGATATTTGTGAACAGAAGAAGGTAGGGTCTAGCGGTAGCTTGAGGGTGGCTGTCCGAAGTGTTGCGCGTAGACGCGGGAGAAATGCGCGGAGGAGGCGAAGCCGGTGGCGAGTGCGATTTGCGTGAGGGGCAGGGAGGAGTTGCGCAGCAGGCTGCGGGCGGTGTCGAGGCGCAGGCTGCGGTAGAAGCCCATGGTGGAGCGGCCCAGCTTGTCCTGAAACAGGCGGTTGAGGTGGCGGGGGGAGACCCCGGCCATCTGCGCGAGGTCCTTGAGGGTGACCGGATCGGCGATATGGGTTTCCATGGTGGCCACCGCATCGAGGATCGCCGGATCGGTGGTGCCGAGGCGTTCGACGAGGCCGGCGCGTTGAGGGCCGATGGAGGGGCGGACCTCGGTATGCATGAACCAGTCGCTGACGCGTCGGGCGAAGGGCGCGCCGTGGTGGCGGGTGATGAGAGCGTGCATCAGGTCCATCGGCGCGGTGCCGCCTGCGCATGTCACGCGGTCGCGGTCGATCACGTAGAGGGTGCGTTCGATGGCGAGGTGGGGGGAGATTTCGGCCAGTGCTGTGGCGTGTTCCCAATGGACGGTCATGCGGCGACCGTCCATCAGCCCGGCGCGGGCAAGGATCACCGGGCCGCCTGACACACCGCCCAGCCGTGTGCCGCGCCGTGCCATGCGTGCGAGCCAGTTGGCGATGCGGGGCGCATCGAAGCGGCTGGGGTCGCCGCCGGCGATCACGAAGAGGTAATCGAGGTCGAGGTCATCGCCGACTTGCGCCTGCGGGGTGACGCTGGCCGCGCCGGAGCTATGGATTATTGGTGTGCCGTCGGTGGTGATATTGATCATTTCGTAAAGCGTGCCATCGGCGAGCAGGTTGGCGGCGCGCATCGGCTCGGTCAGTGACGCGTAGGACATGAGCGCGAAGCCATCGAGGGGCAGGAGGCCGATGCGGCGGGATGTTTCGGGGGTTTTGGCCATAACGGACAAGTATATGGCTGTTTTGGAAAAGTCTATGGGGGCGAGTCAGGGCATGGTCGCGCGAGCAGACACGAGGTTTCCGACCATGCGCTACAGTGCTTTACGAATTCTCCGCGAGGGCCTGACCGGCAACAAGGGATGGAAGTCCGTGTGGCGGGAGCCGGAGCCGAAGGCCGAATATGACATCGTCATCGTGGGTGGCGGGGGGCATGGCCTTGCCACGGCCTATTACCTTGCCAAGGAATTCGGGCACAAGAATATCGCGGTGCTGGAAAAGGGTTGGCTGGGCTCGGGCAACATCGGGCGGAACACGACGATCATCCGCTCGAACTACATGCTGCCGGGGAATGAGCCGTTTTACGAGATGTCGCTGAAGCTGTGGGAAGGGTTGGAGCAGGACTTCAACTATAACGCCATGGTCAGCCAGCGGTCGATCCTGAACCTCTATCACAGCGATGCGCAGCGGGATGCTTTTGTACGGCGGGCCAATGCCATGATGCTGGCCGGGGCGGATGCCGAGATTGCCGATGCCGATCAGTTGCGGGCCGAACTACCGTTTCTGGATTTCGACAATGCGCGGTTTCCGATCAAGGGTGGTTTGTTTCAGCGGCGCGGTGGCACGGTGCGGCATGACGCGGTGGCCTGGGGCTATGCCCGGGGGGCGGATGCGCGGGGTGTGGACATTATCCAGAACTGCGAGGTTACAGGGTTCGACATCGAGAACGGGCGCTGCACCGGCGTGCAAACCTCGCGTGGGGCGATCCGGGCCAAGAAGGTGGCGGTTTGTGTGGCCGGGTCTTCGGGCCGGGTGATGGAGAAGGCCGGGATGCGCCTGCCGATCGAGAGCCATGTCTTGCAGGCCTTTGTGACCGAGGGGCTGAAGCCGGTGATCCCCGGGGTCATCACCTTTGGCGCGGGGCATTTTTATGTCAGCCAGTCGGACAAGGGTGGGTTGGTCTTTGGCGGCGATATCGACGGGTACAATTCCTATGCGCAGCGCGGCAACCTGCCGGTGGTCGAGGACGTGGCCGAGGGTGGCATGGCGATCATGCCGATGATCGGGCGTGCAAGGTTGCTGCGGTCCTGGGGCGGGATCATGGATATGTCGATGGATGGTTCGCCCTTCATCGACAAGACCCACATCGAGGGCCTCTATTTCAATGGCGGTTGGTGCTACGGCGGGTTCAAGGCGACCCCGGCCAGCGGCTTTTGTTATGCGCATTTGTTGGCCAAGGGAGAGCCGCACCCGGTGGCCACGCAGATGCGGTTGGATCGGTTCATGACCGGCAACCTGATTGACGAAAAAGGCGTGGGCAATCAGCCCAACCTGCATTGAGGGAGGCCAGAGCATGATTATCAACCATCCCCTTCTTGGCCCGCGCGATGCTGCGGAGTTTGTGTATCTGGGCGATGCGAGCCTGATCGACCGGCCCGATTGGGAGGCTGAGGATGCGGCAGCGCAGTTCCACGCCTATGGCTATTTGCGGGACAATCCGGCGGGGGCGCATCAAGAGCTTTGGTATCACGAGCAGGGCGACCGTTCGTGGCTTGTGGTGACACGGGACACCACGACGCATGAGATTACACAGGTGGAACTGGCCCGGGATGTGGCCCGGGCGCGGGGGCGCGACAGATGAGCCAGACACATCGGATTGGTGACGGTCAGGTGGACCGGAGCCGCGAGATCAGCTTTCGGTTTAACGACAGGTGGATGAAGGGGCATCCCGGCGATACGCTGGCCTCGGCGCTTTTGGCGAATGGTAAAAAGCTGGTGGGGCGATCGTTCAAGTATCACCGCCCGCGTGGGGTGTTTACCTGCGGGAGTGAAGAGCCCAATGCGCTGGTGCAGTTGCGAACCGGGGCGCATCAGGAACCCAATACGCGGGCGACGACCGTAGAGTTGTTCGAAGGCCTGAGCGCCACGAGCCAGAACCATCGCGGATCCTTGGAGTGGGATCTGATGGCGGTGACCGACCTGATGTCGCCGTTCCTGAGTGCTGGGTTCTATTACAAGACTTTCATGTGGCCGCGGGCCTTTTGGGAAAAACTCTATGAGCCGGTGATCCGGTCCTCGGCGGGCTTGGGCCGGTTGTCGATGCAGGAAGACCCCGACCATTACGACAAGGGGTTCTTGCATTGTGATCTGTTGGTCATCGGCGCGGGGCCATCGGGGTTGATGGCTGCGCTGGTGGCGGCGCGCAGCGGGGCGCGGGTTATTCTGGCTGATGAGGATTTCGCGCCCGGTGGGCGGCTCAATGCCGAGACGCT
Organism: uncultured Roseovarius sp.; assembly: GCF_913057115.1. Classification (GTDB taxonomy): domain Bacteria; phylum Pseudomonadota; class Alphaproteobacteria; order Rhodobacterales; family Rhodobacteraceae; genus Roseovarius. Next base: position 52,527 of record NZ_CAJXNN010000009.1, on the reverse strand, counting down.
GGAATTGGGTGGTATGGCGGGGGCCGATTGGGCAGCACGGGTGGTGGCGGAATTGGCGGATATGCCGAATGTCCGCGTGATGCCGCGCACCACGGTATATGGCGCTTATGACCACGGGGTTTATGGCGCGTTGGAGCGTTGTACCGATCATTTGGCCGAAAGTGGCGGTAAGCCCCGGCAAATCCTGTGGCGGATTTATTCCAAGCGGGCGGTTCTGGCGGCGGGGGCGACCGAGCGGCCAATTGCCTTTGGCAACAACGACCGGCCCGGTGTGATGATGGCGGGGGCTGTGCGCGCCTATGTGAACCGCTTTGGCGTGACGCCGGGGCATCATGTGGCGGTGTTCACCAACAACGACGATGGCTGGCGCACGGCCAAGGATTTGGCCGGTAAAGGCGTTGAGGTGGTCGCGGTGATTGACAGCCGTGACAAGCCGGCGGTTTGCGAGGTGCCCGGCGCGCGGCACGTTCGCGGGGCTGCGGTGATGGATACCGTGGGCCGCAAGGGCGTGAAGGCGATCACCCTGACCGATGGGCAGGTGATCCCGGTGGATTGCTTGGCGGTGTCGGGCGGGTGGAACCCGAATGTGCATTTGACCTGTCACCAGCGGGGCCGCCCGGAGTGGCGCGACGATTTGCAGGCCTTTGTGCCCGGTGGCGCGCTGCCGCCCGGTATGGCCGTGGCGGGGGCTGCGAACGGGCAAATGACGCTGGCCGCCGCATTGGCCGAGGGCCAGGCGCAGGCCAAGGCGCAGCTTGAGGCGCTGGGCCATACGGTAGCGAATGTCGACGTGCCTGAGGCCGAGGATGAACCGCGTGAGGCGGCGGCCTTCTGGCATGTGAAGGAAAGCAAGAAGCGCGCCTGGGTCGATCAGCAGAATGATGTGACCGTCAAGGATGTGAAGCTGGCCAATCGTGAGGGCTTCCGCTCGGTCGAGTTGTTGAAGCGTTACACGACGCTGGGCATGGCGACGGATCAGGGCAAGACCTCGAACATCGCGGGTTTGGCGATTCTGGCCGAGGAAGCGGGCAAGACCATTCCCGAGGTCGGCACGACGATTTTCCGCCCGCCTTATACGCCGGTGCCCATGGGTGCGCTGGCCGGTCGGGCGCGGGGCAAGGATTTCCGCCCCTATCGTTTGACGCCAAGCCACAACTGGGCCGAGGAAAACGGCGCGACTTTCGTGGAGGTGGGCAATTGGCTGCGGGCGCAGTGGTTTGCTCGGGACGGCGAGAAGGGCTGGCGCGACTCGGTTGATCGTGAGGTCGAGATGACCCGCAATTCGGTGGGTATTTGCGATGTGACCACGCTGGGCAAGATCGACATTCAAGGCAAGGATGCGGCCGAGTTCCTGAACAAGGTCTATTGCAACGGCTTTGCCACGCTTGCCGTGGGCAAGGTGCGCTATGGTCTGATGCTGCGCGAGGATGGGATTGCCTATGACGATGGCACCACCGCGCGGATGGGGGAAAACCATTTCGTGATGACCACGACCACAGCCAATGCGGTTGTCGTTTTCCGTCGGTTGGAGTTTGCACGGCAATGCCTGTGGCCCAATCTGGACGTGCACCTGATTTCCACCACCGATGGCTGGGCGCAGTTTGCCGTGGCTGGCCCCAATTCCCGCAAGTTGTTGCAGAAGGTCGTGGACAAGGAGCACGACCTGTCGAATGAGGCCTTCCCCTTCATGGCCTGTGGCGAGGTGACGGTTTGCGGCGGGATGCCCGCGAGGTTGTTCCGGATCTCGTTCTCGGGGGAATTGGCTTATGAGATCGCCGTGCCGGCGCGCTATGGCAACTCCATGATGGATGTGTTGATGGAGGCAGGGCGCGAGTTCGATGCGGTGCCGTATGGGACCGAGGCGCTGGGCGTCATGCGCATCGAGAAGGGCCATGCGGCGGGTAATGAGCTGAACGGGCAAACCACGGCGCATAACCTTGGCATGGGCCGGATGGTGAGCCAGAAAAAGGAATGCATCGGTAATGTGCTGAGCCAGCGGCCCGAGATGCTGCGCGAGGATGCGGTGAAGCTGATGGGGCTGAAGCCGGTGAACCCGGCGGAGCCGCTGATTGCGGGCATGCATTTCATCAACCGCAATGCCTCGGCCAATATGGACAACGATCAGGGCTGGATGACATCGGTGGCCTATTCGCCCAGCCTTGGGCATTCCATCGGCCTTGGTTTCATCAAAAGTGGCGATACCCGCAAGGGCGAGATTCTGCGCGCCGTCAGCCCCGTGCATGGCCGCGAAGTGCTTGTCGAGGTGGTCTCGGCCCATTTCATCGACCCGGAAGGAGAGCGTCTGCGTGCCTGAGTTCAGCTTGATATCGGCCCCGCCGCTGGCGGGTTATGACGAAACACTTGGGGGCATCCGGTTGCGAGCGCCTGAGGGGGTGGCGATCGTTTCCATCGCCTTGCCGCTGGGCGGCGAGGCGGCGGCGGAGAAGGCGGTCAAGGCCGCTTATGGCGTGGCCTTGCCCGAGGTGGGGCAATCGGTTGTGGCCGGTGACGCGCGGCTGGTGCGATTGGGTCTGGATCAGGGGTTTGTGATCTTTACCCATACGGAACCGACTGCCGAGGCCCTCGTGGCCGAAAAGCTGAAGGGCAAGGCCTATACCACCGATCAGACCGATGTTTGGGTCGCGCTTGAGATCTCTGGCGCGCGCTGTCGTGACGCCTTGGAGCGGATTTGCCCGCTGGACCTGCACCCTGATGCCTTTGGTGTGGATCAGGCGGCGCGCACGGTGATGGAGCACTTGGGCGTTTTGATCATCCGCACCGGCGAGGAGGCCTATCTGTTGCTCTCGGCTTCGTCCTCGGCGGGGACGTTCCAGCATGCGCTGCACCAATCCATGAAGAATGTAAGTTAACGTAACGCGGGCGTGCCGCCTGTCAGCTAGGGGAGTTTCATCATGTATCTGGAAAACCTTGAGACAGATCGGCCCGCCCTGCCCGGTATGGCGCAGGCCAAGCGCAGCCTTGCGGGTGAGTTTGTATTCGTAAGTCAGGATGCAAGCGTCGGGTTCGCGGCGGAGGCCTGTATTGATGTGCTGCGTGCGGCGAACCGTTTGACCGGGCGCGAGACCTATGGCTGGCGGCACCTGAGCGGTGACGAGGGCCTTGAGGCGGTCGATGGCCCGCTGTGTGATGCGGGCCAGATCTTGGTACTGATCGGGGGACTGGAGCGCGCTTGGCGGCCTGATGCGGCGCGGGTGGCGGCCCTGCGCCGGGCCATTCGTGATGCCGCGCGGGTCTGCGTGGTGGGCGCTGCGGTTTTCGTGCCTTTGACGGCTGGTGTTCTGGGAACCAAGCGATTGGCCGTTCACCCGAATTTTCGCCCCGGTGTAGAGGAGTTGGGCAAAGGGCTGGAGGTGGATGAGGGCGCGACCTGTCATCACAAGGCCCTGTCGAGCGCGATCAGTCCGGCGGCGGCGATGCGCATGATCGTTGAACTGGTCGGCGCGCGGGATGGAGAGTTCACGCGCTCGGCCCTGTCGCGGTACCTTGGCCTGACCGAGCCGGAAGGCGATACCGTTGCAGGCGAGCATTGGCGCTACAAGCGAATGGCGCAGGGAGACGAGGTGATTTGCGAGGCCTTGCAGATCATGCAGGAGCATCTGGAGGATACCCTGACCGTGGGGCAGATTGCCGATCTGCTGGATGTCTCCCCCCGCAAGCTGGAGCGTGGGTTTCGTGACATGCTGAAGCAATCGCCGCTGCGGGTGTATCGCGATATGCGGTTGGAGCGGGCGCATCGCCTGTTGCAGCAGACCCCGATGCCCTTGGGGGAGGTTTCGGTCGCCTGCGGCTTTTCCAATGTAACACTGATGAAGAAGTGGTTTCACCGCAAGTATGGCGAGAGGCCCGAGGCGGTCCGCCGTCATGCCTTTGGCGGCACTTGTGCCGCCTGAGGCATTCGGTTTCTAGGGCGGGGTGACGGGGCGGTTTTTCCGTTCGAGTTGGCGTTCGAGCTGCCGTTCGCGGAAAAAGACGTAAAGCCCCGAGGCGACGATCAATGCGATGCCTGCAAAGCTGAGCGCATTGGGCAGGTCGCTGAAAATCCAGTAGCCAAGCGCGGTGGCGGCGACGATTTCAAGATATTGCAGCGGGGCCAGAAGCGAGGCGGGCGCGAGCGAGAGCGCGAAGCTGATGCAGACATGGCTGAGCGTGGCGATGATGCCGAGGCCGCAGAGGAACCAGATATCGCGCCCGCTGGGCCAGCTTGGGTCAAGCGGACCGATGCCGGAGCCATCGGCCATGGCGAGGATCGGCAGGGCGAGGACCAATGCGGCGGTGCCGGTGTAGACCTGAAGGGTGATCGGGTGCATCCGGGTCGCCATGCGCCGCGTGAGGATCATGTAGAAGGCAAAGCAAAGCGCTGTGACCAGCGGCAGGAGGGCGACGGGGCCGACCCTTTGAAAGCTGGGTTGGATGATGAGCAGCGCACCGGCAAAGCCGACGGCACAGGCGATATAGCGGCGCGGGCCGAGCGGTTCACCAAGCAGGAGGCCGCCGAGGAGAGTCAGGATGAACGGCTCCACGAAGAAAATCGCGATGGCATCGGCGATGGGCATGAAGCGCAGGGCGGTGAAGAAGCAGGCCGTGGCGACGAGGAGAAGCACACCGCGAATGAGGTGCAGGGCAATTTCGCCTGAGCGTGGGCGGTGCAGCCAGCCGAAAAAGGCCGCCAAGGGCAGCAAAAGCGCTACCTGAAAGACAAACCGTGTGGCGGCGATCTGGCCGATGGCGATGTCATGGCTGGTCAGCTTGGCAAAGCTGTCTTGCAGCGGGGCCAAGATGCAGAACCCCACCATGAGCAGGATGCCGAGCGAGGTGGTGGCAGTGTTTTGGGACATATGCGTGGGCCTTGCGTTTTGTCTTGGCCCACGTTCACCAAAAGCGGCGGTTTGTCAAAGGGGCAGTCGGGCCAAGGCCTTTCGAAAGGCCTTGGGGACGCGATTTCGAAATCGCGTGGGAAGCGCCTTGCAAGGCGCTTGGGGCAAGGCGTTTCGAAACGCCTTGCGGGTCAGGCCCCGTCAAGCCCGGTCAGCAGTTGGGCACGTTGACGGCGAGACCACCCAGTGAGGTTTCCTTGTATTTCTCGCTCATATCCGCGCCCGTCTGGCGCATGGTTTCGATGCAGGCGTCGAGGGGGACAAGGTGCGTGCCGTCGCCGCGCAGGGCCAGCGAAGCGGCGGAGACCGCCTTGATCGCGCCCAGCCCGTTGCGTTCGATACAGGGCACCTGCACAAGCCCTTTGACCGGGTCGCAGGTCATGCCCAAGTGATGCTCAAGCGCAATCTCGGCGGCGTTTTCGATCTGCTCCGGCGTGCCGCCCAGAACGGCGGCCAAGCCCGCCGCGCCCATGGCCGAGGCGCTGCCGACTTCGGCCTGACAGCCCGCTTCGGCCCCTGAAATCGAAGCGTTGTATTTAACCAGCCCGCCGATGGCGGCGGCGGTCAGCAGGAAATCTTCGATCTGCGCCTCAGACGCGCCGGGGACATGTTCCAGCCAGTATTTGATGACAGCCGGCACCACGCCCGCCGCGCCGTTGGTGGGGGCGGTCACCACCTGACCGCCAGCGGCGTTTTCTTCGTTCACCGCCATGGCGTAGAGGCTGATCCAGTCGTTGATCTTGTGCGGGGCTTGCAGGTTGGTGCCGCGTTCGGCCAGCAGGGCATCGCGGATGCCCTTGGCGCGGCGGCGCACCATCAGGCCACCGGGCAATTCGCCATCGGTGTGCATGCCGCGTTCGATGCAGTCATCCATCACCTGCCAGATGCGCGCAACGCCTGACGCCAAGTTTTCCGGCCCGCCGCGGGAATGTTCGTTGGCCTTTTTCATCTGGGCAATAGTTTTGCCGGATGTCTCGGCCATTTCCAGCATTTCGGCGGCGGATTTGAAGGGGTAGGGCACCGGGTCGCCCTCATCGGTATTGCGGCCTTGGGCCAGTTCCCCTTCGGTCATCACGAAGCCGCCGCCGATGGAGTAATAGGTTTCTTGCAAGATCACGTCGCCCTGGGCGTCGGTGGCCATCAGGATCATGCCATTGGCATGGCCCGGCAGGTTGGGGCCGAAATCGAAGGTCAGGTCATCCTTGGGGTGGAACTGCAATTCCGGCAGGCCGGGGGGGCGGACGGTGTGGGTGTCGCGGATTTGCGCCAGCACCTCCTCGGCTTTGTCGTGGTCATAGGTGTCGGGCAGGAAGCCCGCGAGGCCAAGGATGGTGGCGCGGTCGGTGGCGTGGCCGACGCCGGTGAAGGCGAGGCTGCCATGCAGCGAGCCGCGCAAACCATGCGCCTCGAACGGGGCGGCGCGCATCTTGTCGAGAAAGCGCGCGGCGGCGACCATGGGGCCCATGGTGTGCGACGACGAGGGGCCGATGCCCACTTTGAACATCTCGAAGACAGACAGAAACATCAGGTCGCGCTCCCTTCCGGTGGGGTGGCTAGTTGCGGGCGGCTGAACGGGGTTGGCCCCAGTCCTTCGGCCTTTATGGCGGCAAGCGCCGCTTTGGATTGGTCCAGTCGCGTCGCCATGGCGTGCATCTGCGGCCAATTGGCGAGTGTGAACCACCCATCGCCGCCCTGTGGTGCAGGATAGAGTTTCGCCCAGCGTAGCAGGCAGGCAAGATAGAGGTCCAGCGCCGAGGGGGTTTCGGCGCAAAGCCATGGATGGCCCTTGGCGGCTTCGGCTTCGAGCATGTCGAGGTGGCGGCTGATCTCGCCCTGCAAATGCGCCCGTAGGCGGGTTTGCGCGGCGCTGTCATGTCCGATGTATTGATCGGGGTAGAAGGTGATGCGCAGGGCCGCGTGCAGGGTGTTGGAGAGGAAAAACAGGTAGGACAAAAAGCGCGCGCGCTGGGGGCTGTCGGGTGCGGGGGCGAGGTGCCCATGCCGGTCGGCCAGCCACAGTAAGATTGCGGCGGTTTCGAACATTGGCCCATCGGGGGTTTCCAGCGTTGGGATCAACCCGCCCGGATTGAGTGCGCGATAGGCTGCGGATTTCTGGGCTTTCTTGGCCCGATCCACCAGCACGGTTTCATAGGGCTGTTCCAGTGCCTCAAGCGCCAGCCGGATCACCAGCGAGGCGTTGTCGGGGGCGTAATGCAGGCGATAGCGCGGTTCCATGCCGCTGACCCTACCGCCAGTTTTTTGCAATTCCAGCCGGAAAGCGACCGCTGCACAGACGGAAACGGGCAATTGGACGGTTTTGCCCCCTCGCACCCAGCCAGCAACTTGCTTATAAGCACATCAAACATCTGGGGAGTCGTTGCCATGTCCGGAGATTTGTCGCCTATCGACAAGGCCAAGTTCGTCGCCGCCAAACGGTCGGTCGATTATGTCGAAGACGGGATGCGCGTGGGTCTTGGGACCGGCAGCACCGCCGCGTGGATGGTGCGCTGTTTGGGTGAACTGGTTCGCGACGAGGGGTTGAAGATCAAGGGCGTGCCCACCTCGACCCGCACCGCCGAATTGGCCCGTGAGGTTGGCATCGAGGTGGTCAGTCTGGACGAGGCCAAGTGGCTGGATGTCACGATTGACGGCGCGGATGAGTTTGACGGTAACCTGAACCTTATCAAGGGCGGCGGTGGCGCGCTGTTGCAGGAAAAGATCGTGGCCACGGCGAGCGACCAGATGGTGGTGATCGCCGATATCGGCAAAGAGGTGGAAACGCTTGGCAACTTCCCCCTGCCGGTCGAGGTGATCCCCTTTGGCTGGCAAACCACCAAGTCGCTGATCGAGGAAATGCTGGTTTCGATGGACGTGCTGGGCCGGGATGCGACCCTGCGGATGAATGGCGAGCGGCCCTTCGTGACCGATGAGGGCAATTACATCCTTGATCTGCATCTGGGCCGGATCGGCAATGCAAACCAGATGGCGATGGTGTTGAACCAGATGCCGGGTGTGGTTGAAAACGGGCTGTTCATTGATATTTGCGACGTGGTGATCCTTGGCTATGGCGACGGGCGTGTTGAAACCCGCGACATTAATGAGGGCACCGTGCAGGAAGATCGCTTGGATTTCGTGGAAAGCGACAACCTGTTTACCGATCTGGGCGATTGAGACCGAATAAAGGGGCAGGCATGGCGTTCGACTACGACCTTTTCGTGATTGGTGGCGGCTCGGGCGGGGTGCGGGCCGCGCGTGTGGCCGCGCAGGGCGGGGCCAAGGTGGCTTTGGCCGAGGAAGACAAATACGGCGGCACCTGTGTGCAGCGCGGCTGTGTTCCCAAGAAGCTCATGGTTTTTGCCAGCGAATTTCCCGGCGCTATCGAAGACGCGCAGGACTACGGCTGGACCGTGCATGCCGGTGGTTTTGATTGGGCCGGGTTCCGGGGCAAGCTGGAAGCGGAGCTGGACCGCTTGGAAGGCGTTTACCGCAGACTTCTGGGCAATGCCGGTGTTGAAAGTTACGATGCCCGCGCGGTGGTGGCCGATGCGCATACTGTTGAGCTGTCCACGGGTGAAAAATTCACCGCAAAGCATATTCTTGTGGCCACGGGCGGTTGGCCGGTGAAGCCGGATATGCCGGGCTGTGAACATGCCATCACCAGCAACGAGATTTTCCATCTGGACAGCTTGCCCAACTCGATCCTGATCGTCGGCGGCGGCTATATCGCATGTGAGTTCGCGGGTATTCTCAATGGTTTGGGCGTTGAGGTGACGCAGTATTACCGTGGTGCGCAAATCCTGCGTGGCTTTGATGAGGAGGCCCGCGGGTTGATCTCGGAAGAGATGATCCAGAACGGCGTTGACCTGCACCTTGGCACCAACATCATCGAGATGGAGGAGGTCGAGGGCGGTTTTCGCGTGAAATCAACCAATGGCGATGAGCGGGTGTTCGAGCAGGTGATGTTCGCCACGGGCCGCGCGCCCAACACCGCGGGCCTCGGGCTTGAGGAAGCCGGTGTGAAACTGGGCCGTAAGGGCGAGGTTATGGTGGACGAGTACAGCCAGACCAGCGTGCCGTCGATCTATGCGATTGGCGATGTGACCGACCGGGTGAACCTGACGCCCGTGGCGATCCGCGAGGGGATGGCCTTTGTGGAAACCGTGTTCAACGGCAACCCGACGCCGGTGGATCATGCCCTGATCCCGACGGCGATTTTCACGCAGCCCGAGATGGGGACCGTGGGCCTGAGCGAGGAAGCGGCGCGCGAGCAGGAAGAGATCGAGGTGTATGCCACCTCGTTCCGGCCGATGCAGACGGCCTTTGTCGGGCGGCCTGATCGGGTGTTGATGAAGCTGATCGTAGCCAAGGCCAACCGCAAGGTTCTGGGTTGTCATATCGTCGCGCCCGGTGCGGGCGAGATGATCCAGCTTGCCGGCATCGCGGTGAAGATGGGGGCCACGAAAGAGGACTTTGACCGCACCGTGGCGGTGCACCCCACCATGTCGGAAGAAATTGTCACCATGCGGGAGCCTGCGCGCACCGCTTGATTTTTCGCCTGTGCTACACAGGTTATGAACAGCGTCCGTTTGAGACGGCACAACAAGGGAAGAGTTTACATGGCTGGACAGTCTGGCGGCCCATGGGGCGGCGGCGGAAATTCAGGCGGCGGCGGGGATGACGGCCGCCGTGGCAACAATGGTGGTGGCCCTCGGCGCCCGAACGATGGCCCGCCGCAGATGCCCGAAATCGACGAGCTTGTGAAAAAAGGCCAAGACCAATTGCGCGTGCTCATGGGTGGGCGCGGCGGCGGCGGTGATGGCCCCGGAGGCGGTGCAGGCGGCCCCGGTTTCGGGCGCGGCACCTTTATCCTTGGCGGCTTGATCGCTGTCGCGGTCTGGCTGGCGGCAAGCCTTTACACCGTAAAGCCCGAGGAACAATCGGTTGAATTGCTTCTCGGTGAGTATTCATCGACCGGCAACCCCGGCCTGAACTTCGCCCCGTGGCCGGTTATGACCTATGATGTGGTCAACGTTACGTCGGAGCGGACAGAAGACATTGGCGTGGGCCGCGGCAGCGACAACGACGGTTTGATGCTGACCACCGATGCCAATATCGTCGATATCGACTTTCAGGTGGTCTGGAACATCAACGACCCGGCCAAACTGTTGTTCAACATCCGCGATCCGCAGCTGACCGTTCGTGCGGTCTCCGAGTCGGCCATGCGTGAGATCATTGCCGCCTCGAACCTTGCGCCGATCCTCAACCGTGACCGGGGGATCATCGCAGATACGGCGCGCGAGAATATCCAGGAAACGCTGGATGACTATGAAAGCGGCATCAATATCGTGCGGGTGAACCTCGATACGGCAGACCCGCCGCGCGAAGTGATCGACGCCTTCCGCGAGGTGCAGGCCGCCGAACAGGAACGCGACCGTTTGCAACGTCAGGCTGACGCCTATGCCAACCGGGTTCTGGCCGAAGCGCGTGGTGAAGCGGCGCAGATCATTCAGGAATCCGAAGGGTACCGAGCGCGCGTCGTCAACGAGGCCATCGGTGAGGCCAGCCGCTTCATCGCCGTGGCTCAAGAGTTCAACCGCGCGCCGGAAGTGACCCAACGCCGCCTATATCTTGAAACGATCGAGCGGACGCTGGGCCAACTTGACAAGGTTCTGATTGATGAAACCAGTGGCGCGGGACAAGACGGCCAAGGCATCGTGCCTTACCTGCCGCTGAATGAACTGCGGCGGGGTGGTGGCACCTCATCCAACACGAACACCAATACCGGAGGCTCGAACTGATGCGTAAAACCGCACTTATTCTGCCGGTCGTCGTGGTTGCCTTTATCGGGGTGCTGTCGTCGATCTTCATCGTGGATGAGCGGGAAAAAGCGCTTGTTCTGCAATTCGGCCAAATTCGACAGGTTGTCGAAGAACCCGGCCTTGGTTTCAAGATCCCGGTCATTCAGGAGGTCGTGCGCTATGACGACCGTATCCTGTCGTTCGACACCGATACCATCGAGGTCACACCGTCGGATGACCGGCGCCTCGTGGTGGATGCCTTCGCGCGCTATCGCATCGCGGATGTCGTTCGCTTCAGGCAAGCGGTTGGCGTTGGTGGCATTCGCGCCGCCGAGGACCGTTTGTCGTCGATCCTGAACGCGCAGATCCGTGAGGTTCTGGGTGCTGATCAGGTCACGTCGGACACGATCCTGTCGCCGGAACGGGGCGAATTGGCCCGCCGTATTCGGGCACAGGCGCGCACCAGCGCAGAAAGCCTTGGACTGCAAATCGTGGACGTGCGATTGAAGCAAACCAACCTGCCGCAACAAAACCTTGATGCGACCTTTGCCCGGATGCGGGCCGAGCGTGAGCGCGAGGCCGCGGATGAGATCGCCCGTGGTAACGAGGCCGCGCAACGGGTGCGCGCTGCTGCGGACCGGACCGTGGTTGAAACCGTCAGCCAGGCCGAGCGCGAGGCCGAGATTACCCGCGGTGAGGCCGATGCCGAGCGGAACCGGATCTATGCCGAGTCTTTCGGCAAGAACCCCGAGTTCTTTGCCTTCTATCGCTCTCTGACGGCCTTGGAAAAATCGCTGCAAAGTGAGAATTCCACCATGGTCTTTTCGCCCGACAGCGAGTTCCTGACCGAGATGTTTGGCGCCATCCGGGCCGATGGCTTGGGTAGGGTCGATCTCGAGGATATCGACATCGACAGCCTGCGCGAAATGGCACCCGAGATGGAAGTATCGCCCGATCTTCCCGAAACGGAACGCCAGCGTCTTGAAGAGCAGGCGACCGAAGGTAACGACGCCGAGGCGACCAATTGATTGAAACGGCACTTCTGGCCCTTGGGCTGGTACTGATTGTGGAGGGGCTGGTCTATGCGCTGGCCCCTTCGATCATTGAGCAACTGCTTGTGGCCTTGCAGGCCCTGAGCGAGGAACAGCGCCGGTTCTTCGGGCTGGCCTGTCTGGCGATTGGCACCGTGATGGTCTGGGCTGCCAAGACATTGGGCGCTTGATTTAAAGCTCACATGCGGTTCACATGGGCGTGACACTGTGTTGCGATCTTTGCGATCTGCGTTTGGCATCTTACATGACACCCATAGATCGTTCCGGGGCCGTAGACCCGGCGACACATTCGGACCAAGGCAAGGAGATCCAAGGTGACAGCCAAATCCGTAGCAATGAAACAGCAAAGCACCGGGATGATGAGGGCGTTTTACCTGACGCTTCTGACCACGGTTTTGATCGTGGCGCAGGCCATGGTGGCGCAGGCCCGGGAAAGTTTCGCCGATCTGGCCGACAAGGTCAGCCCGGCCGTGGTGAACATCACCACATCAACCGTCGTGGCGCAGGGGGCCGGCCCATCGCCCATCGTTCCCGAAGGCTCGCCCTTCGAGGATTTTTTCCGCGAATTTCGTGACCGCAGCGGTCAGGGGGATCGCCCGCGCCGCACCTCGGCGCTGGGGTCGGGCTTCGTGATCAGCGAGGACGGGTTTGTCGTGACGAACAATCACGTCATCGAATCTGCCGATGAGATCATTATCGAGTTCTTTTCTGGCAAGGAACTGGAAGCCGAGGTCGTGGGCACCGACCCCAAGACCGACATCGCGCTTTTGAAGGTCTCGCCCGATGAACCACTGCCCTATGTCAGCTTTGGCGATAGCGACACCGCCCGCGTGGGCGATTGGGTGATGGCCATGGGTAACCCGCTGGGTCAGGGGTTCTCGGTTTCTGCCGGGATCGTATCGGCCCGTAACCGCGCCCTGAGCGGAACATATGACGACTATATTCAGACCGACGCCGCGATTAACCGTGGTAACTCGGGTGGCCCGCTGTTCAACATGGATGCACAGGTGATCGGCGTGAACACCGCGATCCTGTCGCCCACTGGCGGCTCGATCGGGATCGGCTTTTCAATGGCGTCGAATGTCGTGACCCGCGTTGTCGACCAACTCAAGGAATATGGTGAGACGCGCCGAGGTTGGTTGGGCGTTCGCATTCAGGACGTCACCGATGACGTGGCCGAGGCCATGGGCCTTGAAGAGGTTCGCGGTGCCCTTGTGACTGACGTGCCAGAAGGCCCTGCCGCTGAAGCCGGCATGGAATCGGGCGACGTGATCCTGTCATTCGATGGCAAGCAGGTGGAAGACACCCGCGGCCTTGTTCGCCAAGTAGGAAACACCGAGGTCGGCAAGACCGTGCGCGTTGTCGTCTTCCGCGAGGGCAAAACGCAGACCCTCAAGGTGACGCTTGGTCGTCGTGAGGCCGCCGAGGGCGCTGTCCCTGCTGCGCAGCCGAATGGCGAGGCGGAACCCTCGGAGGCGGCGATCCTTGGCATGACGCTCAGCACCCTGACCGAAGAGTTGCGTGGCCAGCTTGATCTGACTGATGAGGCGACAGGCCTTGTGGTGACCGATGTCGACAACCTGTCGGAAGCCTATGAAAAGGGCCTGCGCGCGGGTGACCTGATCACTGAGGCGGGCCAGCAAAAGGTCAACGCGATCAGCGATTTCGAGGATCGTATCGCTGATGCCGAGGAAGCCGGACGCAAGTCGATCCTGCTTCTTGTGCGTCGCGCCGGGGAGCCGCGTTTCGTGGCGTTGCCCTTGGATAGCGAAGATTGATCGCCTTGAAATTCTAGATAGGCTTGCAAAGGGCGCCCACAGGGGCGCCCTTTTTTGCTTTGGCGCTTGGGGTGTGGCTCACTGATGCTTGCGTGGCGTGCGGAATTCGGTTTGAAAGGCCGTGTTGAATTCGACAAGGGCCTCCCCGATATGACCACATGGATCACTGTCTGCGACACCTGCAAGCGCGATGATTGGACCGCCGAAACCCACACCCGGACCCATGGCGAGGATCTGGCCGAACTGGTGGAGCGTCAGGCCGAGGGGCGCGATGTGAAAACCCGGCGGGTGTCTTGCCTCATGGGCTGCTCGCATGGCTGCAATGTGGCGATTCAGGCGCAGGGCAAGCTGGCCTATACGCTGGGACGGTTCGAGCCGGGCGAGGAGGCGGCGCAGGCCATCGTGGATTATGCCGAGATGCACGCGCAAAGCGACACGGGCCGCGTACCGTTCCGCGAGTGGCCGCAAGGGGTGAAGGGGCATTTCGTGACCCGCCACCCGCCGCTGCCCGACGCAGAGGGTTAAGGCCGTGCAGGCGCCGCGCGATCATGGCGGGGGGCTGGATGCCGCCGTGGCCGACTATGGCGGACGTCGTGCGGATTGGATTGACCTGTCGACCGGGATAAACCCGGTGCCTTACCCGGTGCCGCAGATTGCGACCGAGGCTTGGACAGCCCTGCCCGATAGAGCCGCGCAGGATGCGCTTCTGGACGCCGCGCGGCGGCACTGGCACGTGCCGGACGAGGCGGCGATTCTGGCGGCCCCCGGCGCCTCCAGCCTGATTGCCAAGCTGCCCATGCTGGCCCCCAAGGCCCGCGTTGATATTCCCGCGCCCACCTATAATGAACACGCCGCTGCCTTCTTGGCGCACGGCTGGGACATGGGCGAGGAGGGGGCCAGCGCGCGGGTCATCGTGCATCCCAACAACCCCACCGGCCATTGGTACGCCGAAGAGACTTTTGACAGCCCATTGACCGTGGTCGATGAAAGTTTCGCCGATGTCTGGCCCGACCGGTCCTGGGTGCATGAGGCCGCACGCCCTGGTGTTGTCGTCCTCAAGAGTTTCGGCAAATTCTGGGGGCTTGCGGGCATGCGCCTTGGCTTCGCAATTGCCACGCCGGATGTGATTGGGCAACTGGCCACGGCGCTTGGTCCTTGGGCCGTGTCGGGACCGGCGCTGACGATTGGCGCGGTGGCGCTGGACGATCACGATTGGGCGGTGGAAACCCGTGTGCGTCTGAATGAAGATGCCGCGCGGCTGGATGCCCTGATGATCCGCGCGGGGGCGCGGGTTGAAGGCGGCACGTCGCTTTTTCGGCTTTACGAGGTGGACGACGCCAAGGCTTGGCAAGCGCGCTTTGCCCGAAACCATATCTGGAGCCGTGTGTTCCCCTATTCGAAAACATGGCTGCGGCTGGGCCTGCCCGCGCCGGGGCAATGGAGCCGCTTGGAGGCCGCGTTATGAGCACCGCCCTTGTCCTTGCCATCGCCATGATTCTGGATGCCCTTGTGGGCGAGCCGCGCGCGATCTGGGATCGGGTGCCGCATCCGGCCGTTTTGATGGGGCGCGTCGTGGGCTGGTTTGACCGGCGATTGAACGCAGGTGAGGCGCGGCGGGTCAAAGGGGTTTGCACGATGGCGGCGATGGGCGCGGGCGCCGTGTTGCTTGGTATGGTGCTTGAGGTCTTTGGCCCGGTCGTCGAGGTGGTCGTGGTGGCCGTGCTGTTGGCTCAAAACTCCCTCGTGACCCACGTGCGCGCCGTGGCCCGTGCCCTGCGCCTTTCGGTCGGCGAGGCGCGGCGCAGCGTCGCGATGATCGTGGGCCGCGATACCGCCGCGATGGATGGCCCCGCCGTGGCCCGTGCCGCGATTGAATCGGCAGCGGAAAACCAAAGTGACGGGGTGATTGCGCCCGCCTTCTGGTTCCTCATTGGCGGGTTGCCGGGGCTATTGCTTTACAAGATCACCAATACCGCCGACTCGATGATCGGCTA
The DNA here is from genome assembly GCF_913057115.1 of uncultured Roseovarius sp. Taxonomy (GTDB): domain Bacteria; phylum Pseudomonadota; class Alphaproteobacteria; order Rhodobacterales; family Rhodobacteraceae; genus Roseovarius. The sequence continues at coordinate 37,010 of NZ_CAJXNN010000009.1, read as the reverse complement.
CCGCACGCCTCGGCATGAAGAGTTCGGCTGGGCCGCGGCGCGCTTCGATGATCTGCTTAACGTGATCCCCGCGCGCCTGACCGCCGGTTTGATCTGGCTGAGCCATGGGCGCTGGCGGGGCTTTGGCGCGGTGCGTGCCGATGCGCGCCTGCACCGGTCCCCCAATGCGGGCTGGCCCGAGGCAGCGATGGCGCGGGTGCTGGGCGTGGCGCTGTCCGGGCCGCGGGCCTATGAGGGTCGGATGCGCGATTTTCCCTTCGTCAATGCCATGGGGCGGCGTGATATCGGAGCGCAGGAGGTCGAGGACAGTTGCAATGCGCTGTGGCGCAGTTGGGGGCTGACCTTGGGGTTTGCCATGATCGCCGGTCTTCTTGGCTGAGCTTGGCGTCATTGCGGTGGCGGCGCGCAAATGACAATGGGCACCCGCAGGGGGTGCCCAATGCCGAATCTGTCCAAAGACTATCAGCGACGCACGTCGTCACGTGTGCTGACGGGGTGCTCTTTCCCCTTGCCGACTGAGGTCATGGACATGTCGCCAAATGTGGTGTTGGCGGCGCGGCTGACCTCTTGGTCATTTGCCAGCGCATCATCGACCACCTCACGGCTTTGCGACAGCGAATAGCCTTCGATCACGACGCGCTGTCCGCGTTCCTGGGCCAAATCGACCTTGTAGAGTTCGTTCTGGCTCATGCTGTTGAAGGTATCGACGCTGATCCAATTTGGGACACTGCGTTTCAGGTTGCCGGCATCCATCGCGGTTGCGGGCAGGGCAGTGGCGCCAAGGGTCGCGGCGACGGCAAGGCCAAGGATATTGCGGGTTTTGGTGTTGATGGATTTGGTCATTTCAGAACTCCTTTTTTTCGAGTGCGATACTGAAGAGGTGGGCCCGACCAAGCCGAATTTCCAAACACATGTTCAACACGTAAGTGAGAGCCATGGCGTGAGGATTTCGTGAGGTTTCGTGAGGGGTTAGGGCAAACCGGCACAGTTGTGAAAACGGTGATTTAGGTTTCCCGAGAAACGCTTTAAGGTGGGCAAAACTTTTCAAAAGCGGGGATATCCCATGCGATTTTTGTCGATGACGGCGGGTCTGATCATGTTGGCTGGTGGGGCCATGGCGCAGACCTGTGGCGGCAGTTTCCAAGGCTTTGTGAATGACCTGAAGTCCGAGGCGGTCTCGCGCGGCTTTGATCGCGGCACGGTGGATCGCTTCTTTGCCAACGCGCGCCGTGATGCATCCGTGATCAAGGCCGACCGGCGGCAAGGGGTCTTTCAACTGCCCTTCGTGGATTTCGCCCGCCGTTTGATCAGTGCGGGTCGCCTGAACAAGGGGCAGCAGATGGCGCAGCGCCATGACGCGGTTTTTGACCGGATCGAGGCGACATATGGCATTGACCGTGGGGTCCTTTTGGCCTTTTGGGCGTTTGAGACCGACTACGGCGCGTTTCAGGGGGATTTCAACACGCTGAACGCGCTGGTGACGCTTTCGCATGATTGCCGCCGCCCGGAATTGTTCCGCCCGCAGGTTTTTGCCGCGCTGGAGCTTTATACCCACGGCGATTTTGACCCCGCCCGCACCACCGGCGCTTGGGCCGGGGAAATCGGCATGGTGCAAATGCTGCCCGAGGATATTATCGAGAACGGGGTGGATGGCGATGGTGACGGGCATGTCAGCCTGAAAACCTCGGCCCCCGATGCCCTGATGTCGGGGGCCAAGATGCTGAGCTCGCTGGGCTGGCGCCCGAACGAGCCCTGGTTGCAGGAGGTGACGGTGCCTGCGGATATGGACTGGTCCCTGACGGGCCTGCGCACCACCAAGCGCGCCTCGGAGTGGGCGGCCATGGGGGTGCGGCCCCGGCATGGGCAGATCGCCGGATCACTGCCCGCCAACTTGATCGTGCCACAGGGGCGCGGCGGCCCGGCCTTCCTCGCCTATCCGAATTTCCACGTCTATTTCGAGTGGAATCAGAGTTTCACTTACGTCCTCACCGCCGCCTATTTCGCCAACCGTCTAGAAGGCGCGCCGGTGTTTGACGCGGGCAATCCGGCGCCGGGCCTTTCGGGGGAGCGCATGAAGCAGCTACAGCGCAAGCTGGCCGCGCGTGGCTATGACGTGGGTGATATCGACGGCATCCTTGGCGCAGGCACCCGTGCCGCCGTGCAGGACATACAGCAAAAACTGGGCCTGCCCGCCGATGCCTGGCCGACGCCCGGTCTACTGAACCGTTTATGACGGCGCTTCGGGCTCGTAGGTAAGAAAACGCACCGCTTGGTCGTGGCCCAGTTTCTCGGCCAGCACCTGATCACGTGAATACCAGTCGTAGCGTTTATCTTCGCGCACCGGTGACCAGAACAGCACGCCCCCCTTGCGCCATGGGTCAAGGATGACCCCATCATGCAGGGCGGCCCCCTTGCTGCTGATGATGGCGGTGGAATGCTCCAGCCGCATGTTATTGTGGTTGGCCACCGCGCGATGCAGGTCGAGCGTCTGGAAGTTCTCCTTGCGCAGGCGCAACTCGATATCCCGCGCCCAGTGCCAGCAAAGCCCGCGCGGTTTTGTGCCAAGGTTCACCTTGGTGTTGTGGATCAGCGGCGGGTCGGTGATCTGGTATTCCTGCGCCAATTGGTGGGTATAGGCGTAGGTGACCTGAGCGGCGCGCTGCGCCTCCTCGGGGTCGACATCAGGGCCTAGGTTTTGGATCGCCTGCGCCAGCTGCGCCACCTCCTGCGGCGTGCCGGGGGGCGGGCCATTCGGGCCGGGGGCTTGGGCGCAGGCCGCCAAAAGGCCGAACGCCAGAAGCGATAGAAGGCGCAGGGCGCGGGGTGCGATCATGGTAAAGACCTTGGATAGCCGTGTTGCTCAAAGTGCTAGCCCGACTTGCCCGGTCTGTCGAGGTTAAGGGCACGAAACCCACGTCTATGTGACCGCTGTGAGACAGGCGGCGTTAACCATGCCAGCACCGTGCGCTTTACTTTTTGGTAATAGATGCCCATCATATTGGGTGTATCGAAAGGATTTTCAGTGTCTTCACCTGAAAACAGTGACCCTGCGGAGTTGCAGCTCCGCAGGGTCTTTCTTTGTCATGGGCTTATCGCCCGATCCAAAGACGGATGATAGCAAGCAGCAGCGTTGCGGCTGCCAGAGTCACCATCCACTTTCGAAAGGATTTTTCTGTCAGTATCCTCACCTGCTTTCACTGCAAGGGATTGCAGTGAAAGCATCCTGAGAGGAGCGGCTTAAAGGAAGTTTAAAATTTTCGGAAAAGGCGGCTTTTCTAAGCCACCATCGACTCGGCTTTCTTGAGGTCGACCGAGACCAATTGGCTCACGCCTTGCTCGGCCATGGTCACCCCGAACAAGCGGTCCATCCGGCTCATCGTGACCGCATGGTGGGTGATGATCAGGAAGCGGGTTTCGGTGCGGCGGCACATCTCATCGAGCAGGTCACAGAAGCGGCCCACGTTGGCATCGTCCAACGGCGCGTCCACCTCATCCAGCACACAGATCGGCGCGGGATTGGCCAGGAACACCGCAAAGATCAGCGCCAAGGCGGTGAGCGTCTGTTCGCCCCCCGACAAAAGCGACAGGGTGGCCAGTTTCTTGCCCGGCGGCTGGCACATGATCTCAAGCCCCGCATCCAGCGGGTCGTCGCTTTCGACCATCACCAGATTGGCCTCTCCCCCGCCAAAGAGATGCGTAAACAGCATCGAGAAATTGCTGTTCACCTGCTCAAAGGCCGTCAGCAACCGTTCGCGCCCTTCGCGGTTGAGGCTGGCAATCCCGTTGCGCAGGGTCTTGATGGCTTCCTCAAGGTCCTGCTTTTCCTTGAGCAGGCCGTCATGCTCTTCCTCGACTTCGCGGGCGTCTTCCTCGGCCCGCAGGTTCACCGCGCCAAGCGCATCGCGCTGGCGCTTGAGGCGGTTCACATCCGCTTCGATCGCCTCGGAAGAGGGCATTTTATCGGGGTCCGCGCCCAGTTGCTCCAACAGTTTTTCCGGCGTGCTGTCTTGCTCCTCGACGATCCGCTCGGCGGCATAATCGCGCGCCTCGCGGGCCGCATCGCTGCGCGCCTCTGAGCGGGCGCGCGCCTCGCGGGCCTCTGACGCTGTGCGCTCGGCATCGCGTTCGGCGGCCACCGCCTCGCGCGCGGCAGCTTCTCCGGCCGACAGCTTATCGGCGGCTTCGGCGCGGCGCGCTTCGGCCTTGTCGATCTCAAGGCCCAATTCATCCCGGCGGGCGGCGATTTCCTCGGGCTTGGCGCTGGCCTCGGTCAGTTCCGCCTCGGATGCCGCCTTGCGCTCGGCCAGTTCGGCGCTGCGCTTCTCGGCGGTCTCAAGGCGATGCCGCCAGCCGCTGATTTCCTTGGTGACTTCCTGCGACCGACGGGTGCGGGCCTCGCCCTCGCGGCGGGTTTCGTCATGGGCTGACCGCTTGGCCATCATGGTTATGCGCGCCGCCTCGACCGTCATCTTGACGTCTTCGACATCGGCGCGCGCGGCATCGAGATCGCCCAAGCCTTGCAGGCCCGACTCGGCCTCGGACAATTGTTTGCGCGCGGCAAGCGCCTCCTCCTCGTGACGGGTCACGGCAAGGCTCATCGATTCCAGTTTGGATTGCGCAAGATTGCGATCCGCCTCGGCGCGGCTGAGCGCGCGGTTGGCTTGGTTCATTTCGGCATCCGCCGCCCGGCGGGCCTCGCGCGCGGCGCGGTCGGCTTCGGTCAATTCTGCCAGCTTGGCGCGCAGGGTGTCATGCGCCTGCACCGCCCCTTCGGCGCGGGCTGTGGCGCGGGCCAATTCCTGCTTCAGCTCTTCCAAGCGGTTGAGCTGTTGCAAGCGCAGCGCGGCGGCCGAAGGCGCATCCTCGGCCCATGCGCGATAGCCATCCCAACGCCACAGGTCCCCCTCACGGGTCACAAGCCGCTGACCGGGTTTCAAAAGCGGTTGCAGGCGTGGGCCATCGTCCGGGTCGACAAGCCCGATTTGCGACATGCGACGCGACAGCACCTCGGGGACCGAGACGTGTTGATTAAGCGCGGTCACCCCTTCGGGCAGGGTCTGCTCGCTTTGATAGCTGGGCAACACCATCCAGCCGGACGGCCCATCGCCCTCGACCTCGGGCGCGCGCAGATCATCGGCCAGCGCCGCGCCCAGCGCCTTTTCAAAGCCCTGCTCAACTTGCAGCCGGTCAAGGATTTGCCCGCCCTCGGCGGTATCGCGGTCCACCAGTTTGGCCAAGGCCGTGACCTCGGCAGACAGCGCATTGACCTCGCCCTCGGCCTCGGACCGTTCGGCGCGCGCGGTGGTTTCCCGCGCTTGGGTGTCCGAGCGCGCCTCTTCGGCCCTGTTCAGGGCCTCTTCGGCGGATTGCGCGGCCTCAACGGCGGCACTTTCGGCGGCCTTGGCCGCGTCATGGTCGCGCCCTGCCTGATCCAGAGCATTTTGCGCGGCTTCGGCGGCCTGTCGGGCGCGTACCGCTTCGGCCTCGCTTTTCTCAAGGGTCTTGCGGCTGTCCGAGAGCAAACGCTGCGCCGATTGGTGACGCGCGGCAAGGCGGGCCACGTCTTCGGTCAGTTCCGAAAGCTGGGTTTCGCGATCCTGCAAGACTTGGGCGGCCTCGCGCGCCGCTTCGGCCGCCTCTGCCAGCTTTTCCTCATGACCTTCACCCGCCTTGGCCAGTTCGCGGGCCTCCCATTCCAGCCGTTCGATGGTTTCGCCCGCGTCGCGGTTCAGGCCCGACTCGCGCTCCATGTCGCGGGTAAGCTGCTCAATGCGGCTTTGCAGGGTCTCGATCCGGGCGCGGGCGTTTTCCTCCTGGTCGTTCAGCGTGTCGCGTTGCACCTGAAGGCGTTGGAGAACCGCCGCCGCAATCGCCTCTTCCTCGCGCAGCGGGGGCAGGGCCTCTTCGGCCTTGGCACGGGCCTTCACGGCCTCGCGCGCCGCCGCTTCGGCCTGTGACGCGGCACTGGTGCGCTCGCGCAGTTCCTCTTCGGCCCGGGCGCGGGCCTCGTCGGCCTCTTTCCAACGCCGATACAGCAACAGCCCCTCGGCCTGCCGCAACTCCTCGCCAATCGCGCGATAGCGCGCGGCCTGTTTGGCCTGGCGGGCCAGTTGCGCCAATTGGCCTGCCAGTTGTTCGATCACGTCATCGACTCGGGCCAGGTTCTGCTCGGCCCCCTTCAGCTTCAACTCCGCCTCATGGCGGCGCTGATAAAGGCCCGAAATCCCGGCGGCTTCCTCAAGGATACGCCGCCGCGCCTTGGGCTTGGCATTGATCAACTCACTGATCTGCCCCTGCCGGACAAGCGCCGGGGAATGCGCGCCGGTGGAGGCATCGGCAAAGAGCATCTGCACGTCGCGGGCGCGTACATCCTTGCCGTTCACCTTATAGGCGCTGCCGACATCGCGGGTGATGCGGCGGACGATCTCAAGGTGATCGCTGTCGTTGAACCCCGAAGGCGCAAGCCGGTCGGAATTGTCGATATGGATCGACACCTCGGCAAAGTTGCGCGCGGGCCGCGAGGCCGCGCCGGCAAAGATCACGTCTTCCATGCCGCCGCCGCGCATCGCCGTTGGCCGGTTTTCCCCCATGACCCAGCGCAGCGCTTCCAAAAGGTTCGACTTGCCACAGCCGTTCGGCCCCACAACCCCGGTCAGCCCATCGGCGATGAACAGGTCGGTGGGGTCCACGAAGCTTTTGAAGCCGGTCAATCTGAGCTTGGAAAACTGCAAGGGCACCTCGGGCGCAATGATTCCGTCTGGCATGAAATGTGACGGGCGCTTGTGCGGTCTGTCAATGCAGAACCCCTGTATATGGCGTTATGAGGTGACTTATCCACAAGATATGCGCAAATTTCCGAGCTATTTGGCGGATCGCTGCCTATGGCGGCATCAGGATCAAAAGGTTGCGATTGCCGATGGTTTTGCCGATTCTCGGAAAGTTGTGCTTTGGAATGCATGGCTCGAATATGGCGCGCCTGTACCGTATCGCGTCGGAATCCGCCTTGACGGCCAAGGGCCTGAGCGCCATACAAGCCTTTGTGTGGTTCCCCTAAGAAGGTGCAAAGCACCGGGGATGAAACAGGGAATGACGTGACAGCGGACCCATGTCGGGAGCTTATGCGTCAGCCGCCCCCGCGACTGTATGCGGTGAGCGGATGCCATCATGCCACTGGGCCAGTCCCGGGAAGGCAGGCATTCGCAGCGACCCGCGAGCCAGGAGACCGGCCACGCAACGGGTGCTTGCATCCGACCCATGAAACAACGGACGGGGTGTGCCGTTGAGGGACCGTGACAGGCGATGTGCGCCAACGGGCCTCTGCGCGACCCCCTTCAAAAAGACCCGAAGGGGACAGACATGAAAAAACTCTTTGCTATCGCGGCCGCGTCGATTGCTGCCACTCCTGCGCTTGCGCACCATCCGCTGGCTGGTCAGCCGATGGAAACCTTCATGCATGGTGTGATGTCCGGCGTCGGTCACCCTGTGCTTGGCTTTGACCACCTGTTCTTCGTGGTCGCCATGGGCATCGCAGCCCTGTTCACCGCACAGCGCTTTGTTGCTCCTGCTGCCTATCTTCTGGCGATGCTGGCAGGCTGTGGCCTGATGTATGCGGGCATCGCCATGCCGGTCAAGGAGGCCATGATCGCGGTCTCGCTTCTGGCTGTTGGCGGGGTCGTTCTTTCGGGCCGCGCGCTGGGCGCGGGGACGGCGATTGCGCTTTTTGCGGCGTTCGGCCTGTTCCACGGTTCGGCCTTCGGTGACGCGGTTGCGGCGCAAGAAGGTGGGGCCGGTGCCGCGGTTCTGACCGGCTATCTCATCGGTCTTGGCGTGATCCAATACGCGATCGCCATCGCGGCAGGCTGGGCCGCGGAAAAACTGCTTGGCGCAACCGAAGCGGCCTCCACCAATGCCCGCCTCGTCGGTGCGGCGGTTGCTGGTGTCGGCGTGTTCCTGTGCCTTGAGATTGTCGAGGGTCCGGTCGTCGCAATGATTGCGGGCTAACCTCGCTGCATATTCAGCGAAGCGGTTCTGACAGGGCCGCTTCGTGGTTCCATCACGGGGTTTTGGATGACTCGCGGCGTGGCGGCACTGCTTCTAGGCGTGGTTTTGGGTCTTGGACTTGGCTTTGTGCTTGGGTCAAACCTTGAACAGGGGCCAACACCCCATAACGTGCCAAATTCCGCCGAAACGGGCGATGCCGCCCATGACCATTCCGCCCATGACCATGGTCAGGGCGATATGTCAGGCCATGATCACTCGAAACTGATTGAGGCAGACAGGCCCGCGCCCACGCTCACGCTCAGGGTCCTGCCCGATGGCATGCAAAGCCGAAACCTGCATATCAAGACCACGCATTTCACCTTCGACCCCGAAGGTGTGAACGGCCCGCACAAACCCGGACATGGCCACGCCCATGTCTATATCAACGGCATCAAACAGCCCCGCGCCTACGCCCCTTGGGTGCAACTCCATGCCCTGCCCATCGGCACGCATGAGGTCCGCGTGACTTTGAATGCCAACGACCACAGCCAACTGGCCATCAATGGCCAACCTATCGAAGCCACCGTAACGCTGGTTATTGACTGACCGCGTATTGCCCCTGACCTGACTGGAGAGCCTGCCAATGCCTGCCAAGATCCCCGCCACCGTCGTCACCGGCTTTCTGGGTGCCGGAAAAACCACCCTCATCCGCCACATGCTGGAAAACGCGAATGGCAAGCGTATCGCGCTCATTATCAATGAATTTGGCGATCTTGGCGTCGATGGCGGCATCCTAAAGGGCTGTGGCATCGAAGGCTGCGCCGAGGATGATGTCATGGAGCTTTCCAACGGCTGCATCTGCTGCACCGTCGCCGATGATTTCGTGCCGACCATGCAAAAGCTGCTCGACCGTGAGAATGCCCCCGATCACATCGTGATCGAAACCTCGGGCCTTGCCTTGCCGCAACCCTTGGTGCGCGCCTTCAACTGGCCCGAGATTTCCACCCGCGTCACCGTCGATGGCGTGGTCACCGTGGTCGATGGCAAGGCCGTCTCGGAAGGGCGCTTTGCCCATGACGTGGCCGCCGTTGATGCGCAGCGCGCCCAAGACGAAAACCTCGATCACGAAACGCCCCTGTCCGAGCTTTTCGCCGATCAGGTCGCCTGCGCCGATATGATTGTGGTCAACAAATCCGACCTTCTCGAAGGCGATGAGGCCGAGGCATTGGTTTGCAAACTCAAATCCGACAGCCGCGATGGCGTGCAGGTGGTCAAATCCACCATGGGCGCGCTGCCGGTCGATGTGCTTTTGGGGCAAGGTGTGGGGGCCGAGGGCGATATGGAGGCCCGGCACGAGGTGCATCACCACCACCACGACCATGATCACCACGACGATGATCACGACCACCATCACCACGATCACGACCATGACGATTTCGAAAGCTTCGTCGTCACCCGCCCCGAGATTGCCGATCCGGCAGGTTTCGCCCAACAAGTGGCCGATGTGATCCGCGCGCATGACATCCTGCGCCTCAAGGGCTTCGCCGCCGTCGCGGGCAAACCCATGCGCCTGACGCTTCAGGCCGTCGGCCCCCGCATCGACAGCTACTTCGACCGTCCCTTTGCCGGCGATGAGGCGCGCGAAACCCGCCTGGTGGTCATCGGTCAATCCGGCCTCGACCGCGCCGCGATCGAGGCGGCGCTCTCGGCCTGATGCACCTCCTCGCCGCCACCCCCGGGGCCATCGACGATGGCAGCGAAGCCGTCGATCTGGGCCAAACGCCCGCCGACGTGGTCTTCATCTCGGCTGCCGATACTGAACTGGCCGCACTCAGCGCCGCGCGCGTCGAGATGGACGCCCCCCCGGGCCTGCGGCTGGCCAATCTCACCCACCTCAATCATCCGATGTCGGTGGACCTGCACCTTGACGATTGCGCCACCAAATCGCGGCTGGTGGTGGCGCGGGTGCTGGGCGGCATGGGCTATTGGAAATACGGCGCCGAACAATACGCCGCCCGATGCCATGAGGCGGGCGTGCCGCTGGCCCTCCTGCCCGGCGACGATAAACCCGACGCCGAACTCCGCGCGCTTTCCACCATAAGCGATGAAGACTACGACGCCCTCTGGGCCTACCTCGTCGAAGGCGGGCCGGAAAACGCCACCAACTTCCTCGCTTACACCCGCGCCATGCTGGACGGCGGCGAGAAACCCATGGCGGCCAGTCCGCTTTTGCGCGCGGGCGTTTACTGGCCCGGCGCGGGCGTGGCCGACCTCTCAGCGGCGCAGGCAGCATGGACCGAAGGCCAACCCACAGTCCCCCTCATCTTCTACCGCGCGCTGGTGCAAGGCGCGGGCCTCAACCCGATCAACCGGCTAGTCAAATCGCTCCTGCGCCAAGGCCTCAACCCGTTGCCCATTTTCGTGGCCTCGCTCAAGGATCCGGTCTCAACCGCCACGCTTGAGCATCTCTTCACCGCCGCCCCGCCTGCGGTGATCCTCAACTGCACCTCCTTCGCGGTCGGCTCCCCGCACCAAGGCGATGACAGCCCCGAAAACCCCCTCACCATGCCCGCCGCCCAAGCCGCGCCCATCTTCCAGGTGGTCCTCGCCGGGTCGTCCGAGGAAGCCTGGGCCGAGGGTCTCACCGGCCTTTCCGCCCGCGACATCGCGATGAACGTGGCCCTGCCCGAGGTCGATGGCCGCATCCTGTCGCGCGCCATCAGCTTCAAGGGCGAGGCTTTCTTTGACGAGGCCACCGAATGCCCCATCGCCACCTACCGCGCCCAAGGCGACCGGGTGGAATTCGTCGCCCAACTCGCCGCCAACTGGGCCAAGCTGCGCGCCACGCCCGAAGCGAACCGCAAAGTGGCACTGGTGCTGGCCAACTACCCCAACAAGGACGGCCGTCTTGCCAATGGCGTGGGCCTCGACACCCCCGCTGGCACCGTCCACGTCCTCGGCCTTTTGCAAGAGGCGGGCTACGACATCCAAAACGCCCCGCAAGACAGTGACCAGTTGATGCAGGCCGTCATGTCCGGCCCCACCAACTGGCTCACCGACCGGGCGCAGAAAACCGGCGGCGTCACCCTACCACTCTCCACCTATCTCGATCACTTCAACGCCCTGCCATGGGAGATGAAGGAACAGGTCACCTCCCGCTGGGGCGCGCCCGAGGAGGACCCGTTTTTCACTCCCGGTCAGGTCGATTGCGGGTATTTCGCCCTTTCGGCGCTGGAATTCGGCAAGGCCGTCGTCGGCATCCAACCGGCGCGCGGCTATAACATAGACCCCACCGATACCTACCACTCCCCCGATCTGGTCCCGCCGCACAACTACATCGCCTTCTACATCTGGCTGCGGCACCACTTCGGCGCGCAGGCCATCGTGCATATGGGCAAACACGGCAACCTTGAATGGTTGCCCGGCAAGGCGCTGGCCCTTTCGCAAACCTGCTGGCCCGAGGCCGTGTTCGGCCCCACGCCGCATGTCTATCCCTTCATCGTCAACGACCCCGGCGAAGGCACCCAAGCCAAGCGCCGCGCGCAGGCGGTGATCATCGATCACCTCACCCCGCCACTGACCCGCGCCGAAACCTACGGCCCGATGAAAGACCTCGAAGCGCTGGTCGATGAATACTACGAAGCCGCAGGCGTCGATCCCCGCCGGATCGACCATCTGCGCCGCGAAATCCTGACGCTCACCTCCGCCACGGGGCTGGACAAGGACGCGGGGCTGTCGGGGGAGGATGAGGACACCGATCTTGCCAAGCTCGACGCCTACCTCTGCGAGTTGAAAGAGGCTCAGATTCGCGATGGTCTGCACATCTTTGGCCAATCCCCCACAGGCGTGCAGGAACGCGATCTGCTGCAAGCCCTCCTGCGCGTGCCGCGCGGGCAGGGGCAGGGCGGCGATGCCTCCATCATCCGCGCACTGGCCGAGGATCTGGCCCTTGGCTTTGATCCGCTCGATTGCGACATGGCTGCGCCGTGGACCGGGCCAGCCCCCGACCTGCTGCACTCCGTGGACAGCGCCCCATGGCGCAGCCACGGCGACACCGTCGAGCGGCTGGAAGAACTGGCCGCGCGGCTGCTGAGTGGCGAAGAGGGCCCGCCGGGCCCGATGAGCCGCGCCGTGCTGGACCATGCGGAAAGCACTGTGCGCCCCACGCTCCGCGCCTGCGGCCCGGACGAAGGGCGGGGGCTTCTCACCGCCCTTGCAGGCCGGTTTGTCGCCCCCGCCCCCTCGGGCGCGCCCACCCGTGGGCGGCTCGATACCCTGCCCACCGGGCGCAACTTCTTTTCCGTCGACAGCCGCGCCGTGCCCACCCCCACCGCTTGGGCGCTGGGCTGGAAATCGGCCAATCTGCTGATCGAAAAGCACCTGCAAACCCATGGCGATTGGCCCCGCACCATGCTTCTCACCGCTTGGGGCACCGCCAATATGCGCACCGGCGGCGATGACATCGCCCAAGCCATGGCGCTCATGGGCGTGAAACCCAAATGGGACAGTGCCAACCGCCGGGTGACGGGCTTTGAAATCCTGCCCCAAGGCGTGCTGGGCCGCCCGCGTGTGGACGTGACCCTGCGCATCTCGGGCTTCTTCCGCGATGCCTTCCCGCAGCTCATTTCGCTTTTCGACAGCGCCGCGCGCGCCGTGCAAGCGCTTGATGAACCCGAAGACCTCAACCCCGCCGCCGCCCGCGCGCAGGCCGACGGGGCCACCCCCCGCGTCTATGGCGCGAAACCGGGGGCCTATGGCGCGGGGCTTCAGGCAATGATTGATGAACGGCTCTGGGCCGATAAGGCCGATCTGGCCGAGGCGTATCTGACATGGGGCAGCTATGCCTATGGCGCGGGCGACGAAGGCCGCGCCGACCGTGAAGGGTTCGAAACCCGCCTGCGCCAGACCGAGGCGATCGTGCAGAACCAAGACAACCGCGAACACGACCTTCTGGATTCGGATGACTATTACCAATTCGAAGGCGGGGCGGCAGCAGCGGTCAGCACCCTACAGGGCCAAGACCGGCCGATCTATCACAACGACCATTCCCGCCCCGAACGCCCCGTGATCCGTACGCTCGAAGATGAGATCGGCCGCGTTGTGCGTTCCCGCGTGGTGAACCCCAAGTGGATCGAAGGGGTCAAGCGCCACGGCTACAAAGGCGCCTTCGAGATGGCCGCGACCGTTGATTACCTCTTCGCCTTCGCCGCCACCACCGGGGCGGTGCGCAGCCATCACTTCGATATGGTCGAGGCGGCGTTCTTGGAAGATGACGATACCCGCGAGTTCATCGCCCAACACAACGCCCCCGCCCTGCGCGAGATGGCCGAAAGGCTGCAAGAGGCGATTGACCGGGGCCTCTGGATGCCGCGCTCCAACTCCGCCCGTGCGCGGATTGCGGCGGCGGCACATGGCGATAGGGCTGAAACATGACCGTGGTCATATTGTCTGTGCGGCAAAGCGCAGGCCGGCGCTATTTGCGGCTTGGCCTGCATGGGTTCACAGCGCGCCCTGTTAATTCCCGCGCCTTACAGCCGACGTACCGACGCGATACCGACAAAATACCGACGTGATACAGACAGGCCCATTTGCCGCCAAATCACTGTTAACCAAGGGGGCGCGCAGCGATTCGGGGACCGTCGGGTCAAAGGTTAACGCTGTCTGAAAATTGACCTCACGGATAAGGTCGGCAATCCAACGCGCCGTACCCTGTGTCGATCTCATAGGCCTCGCACTCCCATTCCTGCGGGAACCGAGGCCCGGGCGGCGGCCCATCCCCGCAATCCAACCGCGCCTGCATCATCGCCTGATCCCCGGTCAGTTTGTCTACCCGGCAGCCGCTGACCGCCTCGATAGCGGCCAAGCCCTGCGGCGCGGTGGCGGCCATGCGGGGTGCCCATTGCACGTTGGTGCGGATCGCTTCGGCGTGCAAGCCTTTGATACGGATGTCAAAGTCACTTCCGCCCATGCTAACCCGATGGGCGGGCACGCCACGGAAATCCGGGCTTGGGGTGTCGCAGGCGGCCAGCACGGCCAAGGTGAAAAGGACTGCATAACGCATGCCCCACCCTGGGCGGGGCATGGTTAACAATTCTTTACCGAAGCTTGGGCATCAAGCTGCCAAAGACGCCCGGGTTTTGCCGATCATCAAGGCGGCCTGCGCCGCCTCGCGGCCCTTCTCCACGAAATGCGCGCGGTAGATGGCGTTGTGATGGTCGGTTTCCTGATACTGGTGCGGCGTCAGCGAAACCGAGAGTACCGGCACGCCCGTGTCCATCCCCGCCCGCATCAACCCGTCCACCACGGATTGTGCAACAAAATCATGGCGATAGATGCCGCCATCCACCACGAAAGCGGCACAGGCCACGGCCGCGTATCGCCCCGTCTGGGCCAGATCCCGGGCCAACAATGGCATCTCGAAAGCGCCGGGGACGTCGAAGATATCGACCTGGTTTTTGGGAATAACCTCGCAAAAACCGTCCAAGGCACGATCCACGATATCGGCGTGCCAGTTGGCTTTGATGAAGGCATATCGGGTGAGTGTCATTTGGTTTTCTCCTGTAGCTGTCGACACAAATCACCCAAGGCGCAGCACGACAGGAGCAGGGCGCAAGCGCGGCCCTTTCCCGGCGTTCTCTTCCATCCGGACTATGACCGTCGGCTCTGGAATCGCACCAGATCTGCTGACACCCTCGGGCTTGCCAAGGGCCGCTCGCGGGCTTGGGGCGCATGGCCCCTTACCGCCGGTGGGGAATTTCGCCCCGCCCTGAGAACATGGGTAATCTGGGAGAAAACCAACGTCTTGGCAAGTCCGGTCCTTGGCCAAGCGCCGGGGCGCGCAGGTGACGGCGCGCCCCGGTCGTGAGTGTGGACCTTAGCCTTCGGAAGGAAGGACGCCGGCCTCTTGCGCGGCGGCCACTTCATCGGCGCTGAGCGCGCCGTCGCCATCGGTGTCCGCCTGCGAGAATGTGCCGGCTTCGGCGTCTGGCATGGCGTCTTGGAACTCGGTCATCGTCACCATCCCGTCGCCATCAGCATCCATGGCAGTCTCGGCGAATGCAGCGGCGGGCAAGGTGAGGGCCAGAGCGAAGGTCGTGGCAAGAAGTTCCTTGGTCATAGAAGATGTTCCTTTTTGGTTTCACATTGCTGTCACGGGGCCTTTCGCGGCCCTCGCAACAGGCAAGATGGGTGTGACCAAATCCGGTGTCCCGCGTGGTTGGCCTGTACCACGAATAAGCGCGGAAACAGGCCGGAATCGCCATGCCGCCTGCGCGTCAAATCGCCGTTTAAATAAGGGTTTCAGGGCTTTAGCGGGTTGTCGCGCAGGCCAAGGCCGGGTTTCGGCGGATTTCCAAAGAACCCGGGGCCTTGGCAAAAACTCGGGACGCGATTGAGCGAAATCGACTCAGCGTAGCGCGGCGGCGGGAATGATTCGCCCGGTTTCGATGCCGCGCCAGTTTTTGATGGGGGCGTTCATCACTTTGCGGGTGGCAGGATGCTCGGCGTCCAGCAAGCCAAGGCGAACCAGAAGCGCGGCGATGGTGCATTCCGCCGCGCGGGTGGCCCCATCGGCGGCCTTGACCGCGATGCCCAGTTTGCGGCCCGGGATGATGGCGATGAAGAACCCCTCTGCCCCGGTTTTGAGGGCGACGGGTTCAGTGCAGGCGCGCATCAATTCGGTGCAAGCGCGGGTTTCGCCTGCGACAAGTTCGGGGTGTTTGACCATGGCCTGCCAAAGCTGCACGGCGGCAGTTTGGCGGGCGTCTGCGCCCTCGGTGGCCGAGGCGAAACGCGCCATCGCGCGGGCCATGCCGTGCATGGAGGTTGCGAAATTGGGAGCCGAGCAGCCGTCGATGCCGAAGCCGGGGCTTGTCTCGTCCGTCACGTCCTCAAACGCTTGAAGGGCGGCTTTCTGCAGGGGGTGGTCGGGGTCCACATATTCCGGGCCCCAGCCCATGTATTTAGTCAGCGTCAGGAAGCCCGCGTGCTTGCCCGAACAGTTGTTATGTACCTGACAGGGGGTTTCGCCCGAGCGGATCATCGCCTCGCTGTCGTCCTTGCCGAAGGGCAGATGCGCGCCACAGCGGAAGTCATCATCGGTCAGGCCAAGGTCCGCGATCCATTGGTTCACACGGGATGTGTGAATCTCGGCCCCATTGTGTGACGCACAGGCCAGGGCCAGTTGTTCCGAGGTCAGGCCATGTGCCTTGGCGGCGCCGCTTTCAATAAGCGGCAGCGCTTGCAGCATCTTCGCGGAACTACGGGGCAGGATGGTTTTTTCAGGATCGCCCCATGCCTCAACAATCTGGCCGGTATCGTCGCAAATCACGGCGTGCCCCATGTGTGTGCTTTCGGCCAAGGGGCCGCGCCAGATTTCGCAAAGGGGGGCGGGATTGGTCATGTGGGGCCTCCGGGCAAGCTCTGTGCGGTTTTCCGCCAATTCTGTCTTTCAAGTCTCGCCTGTTTCAGGCTATTGTTGCAATGTCGAGTACGGAAAGACCGCGAAAATGACAATCCCGCGAAAGGGATGCGCGTGGTCGGAAAAGATTGAGGCTAAGGACAGCTTGGAGGCTGGACAGATGGTATCATGGATTGCACGGGGTATTGCGACCGCTGGCTTTGTATTGGCGGCGGGCGTAGCTGTGGCACAGGAAACAAGCACCAACCAAGTGGCGGCTGAAACCGCTTGGAGCGTGTTCGAAGACAAGAGCCCGCGGGAATGCTGGGCGGTGTCCTCGCCCACCGAAACGGTGAATACCCGCGATGGCCGGGTTGTGGCCGTGCGGCGGGGCGACATCTTGTTGATGACGTTCTACCGCCCCGAGGCGGGTGTGGCCGGGCAAGTCACCTTTACCGGCGGCTATCCCTTTGCCAGCGGATCGACCGTGAACCTGAATATCGGCGGGCAAGAATATGAACTGTTCACCGAGGGCGAATGGGCCTGGCCAGCCAGCACAGCCGATGATGCCAAGATCATCGCCGCGATGAAACGCGGGGCCGATGCCGTGCTGACCGCACGCTCAAGCCGCGGCACGACCACAAAGGATACTTTCTCGCTTTTGGGGTATACCGCCGCCGTCGAAGAGGCCGAAAAGCGCTGTCAGTGATCAACGAGCTTGATCGAGACTGTTGCAGGGCCCTCTCGTGGGCCCTGTTTTGGGTTCAAACGTCGCGCGGTGCGGCGGCGCGCTTCAGCCTGTCATTGATTGCAAGGCCAAGGCCAGTTTGCGGGATGGGCGAGACGGCGATTGGGCCATCGCCTTGGGCATCCAAAGCGTGCAAGTGGTGAAAGAGATTGGCCGCCGCCTCGGTCAGATCGCCAGCACGAGACAAGTTGAGTGTGCAGTCCACCGGGCCGAAGCCTAGCAGGCGTTCGCCCGGTTCGGGATCAGTTACGTTCAGGCGCATCGGCGCACCGGGGGCGTAGTGCGATGTCATCTGCCCCGGCGCGGTCAGCGGGTCGGACTTGCCATGGTGGGACAGTGGTGCGCCCAGCGCCTGTTCCAGTGCCTCCACGGGAAGGCCTCCGGGCCGCAGAAGCGTGGGCGTATCAGACAGCCCGACAATTGTGGATTCCACCCCCACGTCACAGGCGCCGCCATCGAGAATGGCCTCGATCCGCCCGGAAAGGCCGGCGGACACGTGCGCGGCCTGCGTTGGGCTGATCCGGCCCGAGGGGTTGGCGGAGGGCGCGGCCACAGGCCCGCCGAAGGTCTGCAAGAGTTGCCGGGCCACCGGGTGCGCCGGAACGCGGATGGCCACGGTGGGCAGATCGGCGGTGACAAGCGGTGAAAGCCCCGCATCAGGTTTCAGCGGCAATACCAATGTAAGCGGCCCGGGCCAAAAGGCGCTTGCCAGGCGGTCGGCGGCATCGCCCCATTCGACATGAGTTTTTGCGGTCTCGATATCCGGGACATGCACGATCAGCGGGTTGAACTTTGGCCGCCCCTTGGCCTCGAATATCCGGGCAACGGCATGATCGTTGCGCGCATCGCCGCCAAGGCCATAGACCGTTTCAGTGGGAAAGGCGACAAGCCCGCCTGCGCCCAGAATTTTCGCCGCGTCCTCAAAGCCTTCTGCGTCGGGAATCAGCATTTTTGTGGTCTGGGACATCGGCGGGCACTCTGACGCGGCGTTTCGGTTGATGGCGTGCCTCATTTCCCTAGGGTAACAGGCAAGCAACAGGATTACAGGGCGCGGGCCGCGATGCCAAGGTGCCCATGCCCATGAGATTAGGAGAGATCAATGCCGTATCGCGCACCGGTGGAGGAGTACCAGTTCATCTTCGATCATGTGGTTGGCTTTGAGCAGGTGACAAAGACCGACCGCTTTGCCGAGGCCAGCGGCGACGTGGCCGCGGCCATCGTCACCGAGGCGGGCCGGATGTGCGAAGAGGTGCTTTCGCCCTTGCAACGGGTGGGTGATCTGAACCCCGCGCATCTGGAGAATGGCGTGGTGCGCACAAGCCCCGGATTCGACGAGGGTTATCGCGCGATTGCCGAGGGCGGTTGGGTGTCGATCAGTGCCGATCCGGAGTATGGCGGCATGGGCCTGCCGATGACCTTGGCCACGGCGGTGAATGAAATGATCAGTGCCGCCTGCCTGTCGATCCAGCTCAGCCCGCTTATGACCCAAGGCCAGATCGAAGCGCTGGAGCATCACGCCAGCGACGAGATCAAGGCGCTGTACCTGCCGAAACTGATCAGCGGCGAATGGTGCGGCACCATGAACCTGACCGAAGCGCAGGCTGGTAGTGACGTTGGCGCGCTGCGCACCAAGGCCGAGCCGAATGGCGATGGCACATATGCCATCACCGGGCAAAAAATCTACATCAGCTGGGGGGACAATGACTTCACCGAGAATGTCTGCCACCTCGTGCTCGCCCGCTTGCCGGATGCACCGAAGGGAACGAAGGGCATCAGCCTGTTTATGGTGCCAAAGCATATTCCCAATGCCGATGGCACACCGGGTGAGCGCAACGTTCTCAAGGTCGTGAGCCTTGAGCACAAGATGGGCCTGCATGCCTCTCCTACCTGCGTGATGAGCTATGAGGGCGCAAAGGGCTGGCTTGTTGGCGAGGAAAACGACGGGATGCGTGCCATGTTCACCATGATGAACAATGCGCGGCTTGGCGTGGGGGGGCAAGGCATCGGCGTGGCCGAAGGGGCCTATCAGCACGCGCTGGCCTATGCGCAGGACCGCACGCAGGGCCGTTCGCCGATTGAAGGCGGGACTGGCAGCATTCTGGACCATGCCGATGTGCGCCGCATGCTCTTGGGCATGAAGGCCGATGTTTTTGCCGCCCGGTCGATTGGTTTGGCTTGTGCGGTTGCGATCGACATGGAAACCGCCACCGGGGCCAAGGATTGGTCGGCCCGTGCCGCATTGCTGACGCCGATTGCCAAGGCCTTTGGCACCGATGTCGGCGTCGAGGTGGCCAATACCGGGGTGCAGGTGCATGGTGGCATGGGCTTCATTGAGGAAGCCGGGGCCGCGCAATATGCGCGCGATGTGCGGGTTGCCACGATTTACGAAGGCACCAACGGGATTCAGGCGATGGACCTTGTGGCGCGCAAGCTCTCGGATGGGGGCGAGGCGATGAACGCCCTGCTGGACGAGATCGAAGCGCAGGCGGAAGGCGCGCGCGGCACCCTACCCGATCTGGCCGAGCCTGTTTGGCAAGCCAGTGAGACCCTGCGCGAAGTGGTGGATTGGATGGCGGGGCAAAGCGATCTCAACGAACGCTTTGCAGGCTCGGTACCATTCCTTCGGGCCTTTGCCCGTGTCTTGGGTGGACATTACCATCTGGCCGCGGCGATTGCCGAGGGTGGCAATGGGCGGCGCAGTGCATTGGCGCGCTTTTATATCGAGCGCTTACTGCCCGAACACGCGGGGCTTTGCGCCCATGCCACGGCCGGGGCCGAGGGGCTTTATTCCATGACACCCGAGGATTTCGCGGCATGATGGACGGGGCGGGTGGCACCCTTCGCTACCCTTGGGACGAACCGCCCGCGCATGGCGAGGCCATTGAGGTGGCCCCCGGTGTCCTGTGGATCCGCCTGCCGCTGCCGATGGCCTTGGACCATGTGAATATCTATGCGCTGGATGACGGCGAAAGCTGGACCATCGTGGATACCGGTATTCACTCGAAACGCTCGGTCAAACTGTGGGAAAATGTCTTGGAGGGGCCGTTGCAGGGCAAGCCCGTGGGCCGGGTAATCCTGACCCATCACCATCCTGATCACGTGGGTATGGCGGGTTGGTTGATGGACCGTTTCGGGGCCGAGTTGATGACCAGTCGCACCGCGTGGCTGATGGCGCGGATGTTGATCTTGGACGAAGAAGAGCGCCCCACCGAACAGGCACTGGCCTATTGGCGAAGTGCTGGCATGGACGCGGAGGTGTATGAGGCGCGCAAAAGCGACCGGCCCTATAATTTTTCGGATGTCTGTTATCCGCTACCCGTGGGCTACACCCGCCTAAGGCAAGGCGATGTGCTCCGTGCCGGTGGCCGCCAATGGGATGTGCATATGGGCAATGGCCACGCGCCCGAGCATGTCACGCTGTGGAGCCGTGATGATAATCTGGTGCTGGCGGGCGATCAGATCATCGCCTCGATCAGTCCCAATATCGGTGTCTATCCCACCGAGCCCGAGGCCGACCCCTTGAGTGATTGGATGGAGGCCTGCAAGCGGTTGGCGGCCTTGGCGCGCGACGATCAGCTGGTCTTGTCCGGGCATAAACTGCCCTTCACCGGCTTGCCCGTGCGAATGCGGCAATTGATCGACAACCACCATGGCGCGTTGCGCCGGTTGCTGGCCCATCTGGATGAACCGAGGGTCGCCGCGGAGTGTTTCGCGCCGCTGTTCAAACGCAAAATTGATCGCGGCACCTATGGGCTGGCCCTCGTGGAGTCGGTTGCGCATCTCAATCATCTGCATCACGCTGGTGAGGTGACACGCAGCCGCCGCGCCGATGGCGCGTGGCTGTGGCAGAAAAAGGGATGAGGCCGCATGGACGACGAAATCAAGACTTCCGCCGAGGCGCATGAAGGCGATGCCATGCCGCGCCGCCACGAAGTGCATGCCGACCCCGAAGTCGGCAACGGCGAAGAGGTGCCCGAGGGGTTGCGCCGCAAACCGGTGGACCAGAAAAGCCCCGCCGAATGGGCCTATGAGCGGCTGATTCTCTATATCAAGAACTTTGAAGAGCAGCTGGATAACGAGCACGAGGTCGCCATGGGCTTTACCGGCGGCGATGCCGGTGTCCTGCGGATTGAGGGAATGGGTTATTTCGAGCCCGATATCGTGACTTTTTATGGCAGCGACCCAACTGGCGCGAAAACCCAGCTGGTACAGCATGTCAGCCAATTGAACGTGCTTTTGCGCGCCCTGCCCAAGCAAATCGAGGCTGAAGCCCCGCGGCGGATCGGCTTCCGCCTTGCTCAGGATTTGGAAAAGGCCTGACCCCTGCGGCAGCTTGGGTCGTGACAGGCGTTTTGAAATACAGTATCCAAGCGCCGAGAAACGAAATTGACCTTGAAAAGGGACCGCGAAAAATGGCTGACCATAAACATGGCGAAATGGACATCGAAGTTCAGAAAAAGACCTTTGACGGCTTCATGAAGGCTGTCACTTGGTCGTCAGTTGCGATCATCCTGACCCTGATCTTCATCGCCTTGGTCAACGCCTGAGCGATACATTCACTTCGAGGGACATTTAATGCGCGCGTTGGTATTTGCGGCCTGTGCCGCGATGATGGTAAGTGGTTGCGCGGCTGAACGGGTCTGGGCACCGGATGAAGAAGTGTCGCGCGTGGCCTATCGGCATGACGGCCCACCGCGCCTGACGCTTTACACCATGCTGAACAACAATTCTGGTGCCGGGGCGCATACCGCTCTGATGGTCAATGGATCGCAGCGGGTAATTTTCGACCCGGCCGGCTCATTCAACAAATCCAATGTCCTGCCCGAACGCAACGATGTCTTGTTTGGTATCACGCCGCAGGTTGAGGATGTCTATACCCGCTACCACGCGCGCGAAACCTTCCGCGTGAAGGTGCAAAAGCTGGATGTATCGCCTGAAGTTGCGCGCGTTGCAGAGCAAGCGGTCATGGGCTATGGCCCTGTCCCGCAGGCTATGTGCGCCAACAGCACCTCGGATATTCTTGCAGGTATCTTCCCCGGTCAAGTCAACAAAACCTGGTCGCCCCGCAAACTGTCAGAGCAATTCGCCCAACTGCCCGGCACCACCGAACGGGTGCTGCGCGAGTATGACAGTGACGACAACAGCAAGGTTCTGGATGACTGGGACCCGGAGCGCGAGCGCGTGGCCCGAGCGGCGAACTAGGGGCCTGTCGGACAGTCCTGTGCACCCGATCAATCCCGGACCAGCAAGCCGTTTCGAAACGGCTTGAAGCAAGCGCCTTCGAAGGCGCTTTGAGACGCGGTTTCGAAACCGCGTTACCCAAGCCCGTTCGAACGGGCTTTGCACTGCGCGGGCTTTTGTCCCTCACCCAAGCAGGTACAAGCCACCATAAAGCGTGGCGGCCCCCAGACAGATCGACAAAACGACATTGCGTGTCAGTAACCCCGTGCCAAGGGTCACCACGGCGGCCGCCATACGCGGCGCGTCGAGTGCGCCGCCCGTGGCCTCGGGCCAGATGACCAAGGGCGCAACCAACCCCGGCAGCACGGCCACTGCTGTATAGCGCAAGTGGCGCAAGACCCATGGCGGCAGCGGCTTGTCACCGATCAGCCCCAGAAAAACAAAGCGTAAGGCAAAACTACCTGCTCCCAGCAGGATGATGACGGTCCAGAGGGCAACGGGATCAATCATGCGTTGCCCTCCCGGTCCGCGCGGCGGCTGTCGATCAACTCGACCTGTGCACCGGCCATCATGCCCGCAAGTCCCGCGATCAGAAGGCCAAGGTTATAGACCAACCCGTTGAGCAAAAGCGCGGTAACCACCGACACGAAGGCTGCCGCCAAATGCGCTCGCGTCCGCAACATCGGCGCGATCAGAGCCAGAAAGGTGATGGGAATCGCGAAGTCCAAGGCGAAACTGTCGGGAATCGAACTTCCGATCAGCGCACCTATGACCGTGAACAGATACCACAGCGGGCAAATCGGCACCGCCACGGCAAAGAAATAGGTCAGCCTCTGGCCTATGGTCCAATCGGGATTTTGATCGAACTTCAGCACCGAACAGGCAAAGGTTTGATCAACTAGGAAATAGGCCGCCCAAGCCCTCTGGCCCAGTGTCGCCTTGCCCAGATACGGGGTCAGCGAAGCCGAATACATCGCCATCCGCAGGTTCACCGCCAAAGCCGAGACAAGCGCGATCACCGTTGGTGCGTCGTTGCGCAACAGCTCAATCGCGGTGAATTGCGCGGCCCCCGCGATGACCAAGACCGACATGGTGAGGGTTTCGAAAACGCTTAGCCCTGCTTCGGTCGCCACCACGCCAAAGAGGGTGGAAAACGGGATGATCACAAGGATAAAGGGCGCGCCATCGCGCACCCCTTGCCAGAAGATGGATTTGGTGGTTTCCGTCGCCACGCCTTCGTCCTAGATTAGCGGTGTCTATCAAGGGCCTAGACCTAAGCGCAGGGAGATGCAATTGGCCACCCACGACGATCTGTCCGACTATTTCATCGCGCCCGACCCGAAAGCCGCGCGCCTGACCCGTAAGGTGGAAGGCGTCGACCATGAGGGAAAGCCCATGGAAATCTCGGTGGTCGAGGAGCGGCCTTTGACCATTTTCCTGAATGGTCAGGAGATCGTTACCGCCATGACCATCGGGGATTACCCCGAATATTTGGCGCTTGGTTTTTTGCGCAATCAAGGCATGTTGCGCGATGGCGAGGTCGTGCAGCGGGTGGAATACGACGATGATCTGGAAACCGTTGTGGTGCGCACCGATGGGCAGACCACTTATGAAGAAAAGCTCAAGAAAAAGACCCGCACGAGCGGCTGTGCCGTGGGGACGGTCTTTGGCGACATGATGGAGGGGCTGGAGGCCGTCAGCCTGCCGGAAGTGCAGGTGAAAACCTCGGACCTTTATGCCTTGGCATCCAAGATCAACCGCACGCCGTCCTTGTATCTTGAGGCCGGGGCCATTCACGGCACTGTCCTGTGCCAAGGCGCGCGCCCCTTGGTTTATATGGAAGACGTGGGCCGCCACAACGCCGTGGACAAGATCGCCGGGTGGATGCTGTCCGAAGGCGTCGGCGCGGGCGACAAGGTGCTTTATACCACCGGGCGGCTGACCTCGGAGATGGTGATCAAGACGGCGCTGATGGGGATTCCGGTTCTGGCCTCGCGCTCGGGCTTTACCGCTTGGGGGGTCGAGATTGCCCGGCAAGTGGGCCTGACCTGCATCGGGCGAATGCGCGGGCAACGGTTTGTCTGCTTGAGCGGTGAAGAGAGGCTTTTGCGCGATGCTGATCCCGGCGCGGTGCCCGAAGAAGAGCGTAAGCACCGGCGCAAGGGTGGCAGGAATGATTGACCGAGTGGCGTTCACGCACCGCCTGTCTGACATCCCCAAGACGGAACGGGCAAGCCTGCCCATCCCGCCCGCGCTGCGCCGCAAATTGGCCGGAGCCCCAAAGGACCGGCTGCGGCTGGTTGCGCTTGTGGTCGTGCCGTTCCTTCTGGTCTGGTTCGGGGCGATCCTCGCCGGGGCAAGCGGATCGGTCATGGTCCTGATCGGGGTTGGTTTCGCCTATTGGTTTCTGCTGGGTAACCGGCTGATCAACCGCGAGGTGGAGCGCCTTAAAAACACGGCCGTTTTCGCGATGGTGCCACATGGTGAGCCGGATGAAGTAACGGTGACTGCCGAGGGCATTGCCCGCCGCCACCGGGACTGGACCATCTGGCTGGGCTGGCCGCTTTTCACCGGGGTGTCCGAGGGGCGCGCGGGGCTTTATGTCTGGATGGGCCCGAAGCATGTGATCCATGTGCCAGATAGCGCGCTGTCCGAAGGGGTGACACGGGCCGATCTGCGCGCGGCGGTGGAAAGCTGGGGGGGCAGGTCGTGACCGGCCCGCTTGGCGTGATCCTTGCCGGAGGCAAGGCGACCCGGATGGGTGGCGGCGACAAGGGGCTTTTGCCGCTTGGGGATCAAACCATCCTTGACCATGTGATTGCCCGGTTACGCCCGCAGGTGGCTGGTTTGGCGCTGAATGCCAATGGTGAGCCTGCGCGGTTTGACCGCTTCGGCCTGCCGGTGCTGCCCGACTCTATCGAAGGATTCCCCGGCCCCTTGGTGGGTGTTTTGGCGGGGTTGGATTGGGCCGCCGATGAGGGCGCGGAAAGCATCGTCACCGTGGCCGCCGACACGCCGTTTTTCCCCGCCGATCTGGTGGCTGTGCTGCAAGGCCGGGCGCGGGGCATGACGCATCCCTTGGTTTTGGCCGCCACCCGGCGCGGTGAGGGCGAGACAACCAAATCCATGAGTAGCAGCGGCCTGATCCGCCACCCCACCTTTGGCCTTTGGCCCGTGGCCCTGCGCGATGACCTGCGCGCGGCCCTGAACGACGGGCTGCGCAAGGTGGTGATCTGGACCGAAAAACACGATGGGCGCGAAGCGGTGTTCGAGGGCGGCAACGACCCGTTTTTCAACGTCAACACACCCGAGGATCTGGAACAGGCCAAGGGTATGCTGGAGGGCAAGGCATGAGGGTTTTTGGCGTCGTCGGCTGGAAAAACGCCGGGAAAACCGGGCTGATGGAGCGTTTGGTCTCCGAGATCACCGCGCGCGGTTTCACCGTCTCAACCGTCAAACACGCCCACCACAGCTTTGACGTGGATCACGAGGGCAAGGACAGCTATCGCCACCGGCAGGCGGGCGCGACCGAAGTGCTTTTGGCGTCGCGAAATCGCTTTGCCCTGATGCATGAATTGCGCGACGAGGACGAGCCGGCGCTGGAGGCGCTTCTGGCCAAGCTGGCACCCGTCGATCTGGTCTTGGTGGAAGGCTACAAGCGCGACCGCCACCCCAAGATCGAGGCGCACCGAAGCGTCACCGGCAACCCCTTGATTGCCCCCGAGGATGACACCGTGCGCGCCGTGGCCAGTGACACGGACCTGGACCTGGACCGGCCGGTGTTCGATTTGGATGATACCAAGGCGATTGCCGATTTCATCCTTGAACAGGTGGGTTTGTGACATTCTACGACAGTTTCGCGATTGTCGATTGGTCGGGCGGGAACGACAGCGGGCCGCGCCCGAAACGCGATGCGATTTGGCTGGGATTGGTGCGGGCTGGGGTTGAGGAAACGCCGCGTTACCTGCGCAATCGGCTTGAGGCCGAGGCGGCTTTGACCGAGTTGATCGAAGTGGAGCTGAGCGCCGGGCGGCGGCTTATGCTGGGGTTTGATTTTCCCTTTGGCTATCCGTCGGGCTTTGCCGAGGCGTTGACCGGGCAGGCCTGCCCCTTCGCGATCTGGGAATGGCTGGAGACGCGGATCAGTGACAGCCCAAAGGCCAACAACCGCTTTGACGTGGCCGGTGAGGTCAACCGCATGTTTGGCGGGACCGGCCCCTTTTGGGGCAATGCGCGCCCCAAGCATGACGTGGCGGGTCTGCCGCGTACCAAGGCGGAATATCACAACCCCTTTCCCGACAGGCGCGCGGTAGAGGCCCGCGCCAAGGGCAGTTTCACCTGTTGGCAATTGGCGGGTGCGGGGGCTGTGGGCAGTCAGGTTTTGATGGGTCTGCCAGTGCTGGAACGCCTCAGGCGGCGGTTTCCCGGCAAGGTGGCGGTTTGGCCGTTTGAGCCGATGGTGGCCCCGGTGGGATTGGTCGAGATTTGGCCGGGATTGATTGACCCGGCGGTCAAGCGGGCCGAAGCGGGAGGCGGGATACGCGATGCCCATCAAGTGCGGCTACTGGCGCGCGCGCTTCATCGCTTGCCCATGGACGACATGCGCGCCATGTTGAACATCGACGCACCCGAAGAAGGTTGGATCATGGGACAGGGGTTTGAGGATAAGTTGACCCACGCGGCCGAGGGCCTGCGCCCCCCGCCCCTGCGCGATGATTGCTTTGCCCTGCCCGCCGGGGTGGATTGGACGCCTGTGGATGAGGCGTTGGACATGCTGCGTGCCCGGTTGCACCCGGTTGTCAGGCAAACCACCCTTCCCCTGACTGACGCGCTGGGCCGGGTGTTGGCCGAAGATGTCACCGCCATCCGCGCCAACCCGCCCGAGACCAATACCGCCGTCGACGGCTATGGCTTTGCTCATGCTGCGTTGGCGGAGGGCGATCAGGTCCTACCGCTTGTCGAGGGTCGTGCGGCGGCGGGGGCACCGTTTGTGGGAACGGTTCCAAAGGGAATGGCCGTGCGCGTCCTGACGGGGGCGGCTTTGCCCGAGGGCGTGGATACCGTGATCCTGCAGGAAGATGTGACCTTGGGTGATGATGCGATCGCTTTTAGGTCCGGTATCAAGCCGGGGGCCAATACCCGCCAAGCCGGGGAGGATGTGCATTCGGGCGATGTGATCTTGTCCAAGGGTCGGGTGCTGACAGCGGCGGATTTGGCGCTGGCGGCTGCGGTTGGATTGAACAATCTGCCGGTACGCGCCCGCCTAAAGGTGGCCGTGATCTCGACCGGGGATGAGTTGCGTGATCCGGGTCAAGCCGTTGAAACTGGGCAGATTTTTGATGCAAACCGCCCGATGCTTGGCGGGCTGGTGCAGCAATTCGGATATGACCTTGTGGACATGGGCCGGGTACCGGATGATCGGGATACCCTGCGCGGGACATTGGACCAAGCAGTTGAAAAGGCTGATGTAATTCTGACCTCGGGCGGCGCGTCATCGGGAGATGAGGACCATGTGTCGGCGCTGTTGAACGAGGCGGGGGCAATGGCTGAATGGCGGATTGCCGTGAAGCCCGGGCGCCCCTTGGCCCTGGGGCTTTGGAAAGGCACGCCGGTCTTCGGTTTGCCGGGGAACCCCGTCGCCGCGATGGTTTGTACGTTGATCTTTGCCCGCCCCGCCATGGGAGTGCTGGCTGGAACAAAATGGCAGGAACCACAAGGGTTTACCCTGCCTTCCGCCTTTGAAAAACGGAAGAAGCCGGGGCGGCGCGAATACCTGCGCGCGCGGGTGCGCGACGAACAGGTCGAGGTTTTCAAGTCCGAAGGATCGGGGCGGATCAGTGGGTTGAGTTGGGCGGAGGGATTGGTGGAATTGCCCGATGGTGAGGCGCATATCACCCCCGGAACGTTGGTGCGATATATCCCGTTCTCAAGCTTCGGGTAATCGCGGAAACGATTGTACGAGTCGTACGGTCGTCCCCCGAGTTTCGTACGAAAATCGCCACCCACCACGATCCTGTCGTACGAGTCGTACGAATAAGTTTCCTCACCTCGGGCCAAATTTGTGAAAACACGCTGGCACGAAACGTGGCACTGGTTGGGTTAGAGTGGTTGCCGCAGTGACAAACCTTGGCGACGGCGCCGATCAATCCGCGCTGCGCCGGACCACCGGAGTTCCGTCTTCAATGCGTTCACTTGGGTGAACCAAGACTTCGCTGTTCGCGGAGAGACCGTCCAAGACTTCGGCGGAAAAGCTATTTGTTCGACCGATCGTGACCAGACGAAGGCGGGCCGCGTTCCCCTCGATGACGAAGACGGCCCAGTCTTCGCCCTGCCGGAACAGCGCGCTCAGCGGGATTTGCAGAACGTCGTCATTCTCCCATTCCACGACGCGCAAATTGACGGCGTAGCCATGCCCCAGCGAGGGGCGCTTTTCCTTGGGCGAAACAAGGTCGAAGACCACATCGACGCGTTGCTCTTCAATGCCGAGGGCCGAGACCTTGGTATATGCGGAGGGTTCGATCTCTGACAGCCTTGCCTCCAGCGTGCCGGGCCCGCCCCAACGTTCGACAATGGCTTGATCGCCGACTTCAAGCCGCACGGCATCGTTTGAAAGGACATCAGCCACGATCTCCAGCTCTTCGGGCTGACCGATGGAAAGAAGACGAGCGCCTGCTGCGACCGGGCGCTCACTGATCATCTCGATCTCAAGAACGCGGCCATCTACCGGGGCCATGATCTGGAGGCAGCAATCCTCGATGTTGATCGCGTCGTCGCCGGGCTCGATCAAGGCGGCGCGGGCGCGATCAAGCGCACCCTTGGCCATTTCGAGATTGGAAAGCGCGGCTTCATGTGCGGCTTGCCGAACACCGAGGGTCTGCTCCGCGTTCTCCAAGCGGGTCAACGAGGCCACCCCACGGTCGACAAGCTGTTGCGCGCGCCGGTATTCGCTTTCGGCCAAGCTAAGTTCTTCCTGCGTTTGCCGAAGATTGCTGCGCGACATTTGAAGCCCGGCTTCGGCCTCTCGAATGGCGGCTTCTGCCTGAACCCTGCTACGTGGGTCGAGCGGATCTGAGGCGGCCGGATTGATTGTCGCGACCACGGTTTCGCCGGCCTTGACGGCATCCCCCACCCGGACCGGAGAACGGCGCGCCACGCCGCGGATCGGGGCGGCGACGTCGTAGATTTCGGCGATCCGGGTTTTGCCCTCGACATTGACTGTCACCTGCATTGGCCCGCGTTCGGCCATGGCGATATCAACTGGAACGGGTTCGGTGCGGAAGGCGACGATGCCAAGCATACCGGCGGTCAGCACGCCAAAGGTTGTGAGTATGACAGTTCTGGTTTTCATGTGCCCTCCTTACTCACGCGTTTTCATCACTTGCACCAAGTCCAGCCGGTCCAGTCGTCGGCGGACCGCCAAAGACGAGATCAGCGCCGCCGCCAAGACCACGAGGCTTGCAGTGGCGAACCCGGCTGGCTTCAGCACCAGCGGTATCGCATAGAGGTCACTGCTTGAACCTTCGGCCAAAGCCGCCGCGATACCTGCGCCAAACAGCCAGCCCAAGGGTTGTGCGATCAGAGCCAAAAGCATGGTTTCCCCCAACAGTATGAACGATACCTCGCCGCGGGAAAATCCGAGGATGCGCAGGCTGGCCAATTCACGCGCCCGTTCGGATAACTGGATGCGCGCCCCATTGTAGGCCACGCCGATGGTGATCAGTACCGCAACCGTCAGGTAGATCGTTGTCATGATGACCACGTTTTCGCGGATCGTCGCCTCGAAGGAGCGTTGCATCTTGTCCAAGAGCACCAGCCCACTGAGGTTGGGGGTTGTTTTGAGCACGTGGTGCAGTTCCGGCAAAGCCTTTGGATCGACCTTTAGATTGGCGACGGTGATTTGCGGGGCTTGTCGTAAGAGGCGGCTGAGGGTTTCGATATCCATGTAGGCGCCGAGGCCTACGTATTGTGTGACGACTCCGGTAACCGGCACCTTGTGCGTTTCATTGATGCCGCCCAGAAACTCGACCTCGATCACGTCGCCGGGGCGCACCGCCAGTTGCGCCGCCAAACGCCGGGACAACAGAAGGCCATGGCCGGGTGGGTCGATGGCCTGCCCATCGGTCGAGATGATACGCGCGAGATCGGCACCGGGGCGGCGTGCTTCGATCGCGGCCTCCTTTTCAAGATGTCCATTGCGCAGAACGGCGGATTGGAATTGCTGACCTTCGGCGCGCAACACACCGGGCAGGCGTGTCACGCTGGCAAGGGCTGTCTCGGGCACGCCCGGATCAAAGAGCAAGATGGCATCTTGCCGGTTGGAGCGGTTGAAGGTGGTGTCAATCATCTCGTCCAGTGCCGATGTAAAAAAACCCGAAGCCACCAGTACTGCCGCGGCCAAGGCAAAGCCCAACACCGTAAACGCCGAGCGCACCGGCCAACGCATCAGGCTGCGCAGGATCATCATCACCGGTTGCGACAGGTGAAGAGCGGTCAGGATTTGATCAAGGAACCGGCGCTTGAAGCGGGGAGGCGCGGGGGGTGCCATGGCGACTGCGGGAGGCAGGCGCGCGGCGCGCATTGCGCTTCGCGCCGCGCCGAGGCCGGCACTGGCGATGGCCAGCAGGCCTGACAGGGCGTAGGCGGTGTAGCTGAGATTGTAGATCAGGTAGGGAAAGTCGAAAAACTGCGCATAGAGCCGCGCCAGTGCCCGCGCCAGCCAAGTGCCGGCCGCCCAACCGATCAAGGTACCAGCCAAGGCGATCAGGATTGCCAGAAGAAGGTAATGAATGCAGACTTCGGTATTGGAATAGCCAATTGCCTTGAGAAGCCCTATTTCGCTGCGTTCGAGGGCGATGATGCGGCCGATGACCATGCTGACCAGAAATGCGGAAATCGCGTAAAAGATCGGCGGCAGAATTATCGCGCCGGTGCGTTGTTGTTCGAGTTCGGAGTCGATGAAACTGTTGGACAATTGGACGTCCCGGCCATATGCCCCCAAACCGCCGTAGGGGGCGAGCATGTCGTCAAGCCGGTCGATCACGTCGTCGATATTGGCGTTGCGGCCAAGTTTCAGGGTGACGTTGTTGAATGCCCCCTGCATGTCGTAGGCCGCTGAGATGGCCGTTTGGCGCATCCACACTATGCCGAAGGCCTCGTTGTCTGGCATCAGCGCGCCGGGCCCGATTGTGTAGATGAATTCAGGTGATAGCAGGGTCCCTGTCAGGGTCAGAACCCGTTGATACCCATTGAGATTGGCCCGGAACGTATCGCCGGGGCGAAGGTTGTTGGCCTTGGCAAAGGGCTGGTTGACGGCCACCTCGTGGTCTGAGCCGGGAGATGGCAGGCGACCCTCTCGCAAGACCGGCAGGTTGAGTTGAAGGTTGCCGTTGTCCGGAAGCGACAGCAAGCGCGCCGTGACGGTTTCCTCTTGTCCGGGGACATCGAGAACCGCGAATTTCGATATGCGCGCATCCGCGGCCAGCACGCCGTCGATTTGGCGGACCTCCTGCATTAGCCAGAGCGGTGCGCGGTTGGCATCGGCGAAGACATCGGCAAAGCGATTGCGTTCGTAGTATGCACTACGGGTGTCTTCCAGCGAGATATAGGTGCCGAAGGTCGTCAGCAGGATCGCAACCCCACATGCCAGCACCAATGCGATGGCCAAGGCCTGCGCCCAGAGGCGTTGAAAATCCCTTAGCAGCTTACGGTCAAGGGCGTTCATCGCAGGGCCTCACCAACTTATCTCAGCGGGTGCGATGCGGGTGGTGTTTTCTTCCACGCGGTCGATCCGTCCATCCAGGAAGTACACCACTCGGTGTGCCATCTTGCGGATCCCGGCATTATGGGTGATGACAGCAGTGCTGGTGCCCAGCCTGTCGTTCACATCCCGCAGGACCTCGAGAACCTGAATGCCGGTTTTGCTGTCGAGTGCGCCGGTCGGCTCGTCACACAAAAGCACCTCGGGGCGTTTGGCGATGGCCCGCGCAATTGCAACGCGCTGTTGTTCGCCCCCCGACATTTCAGCCGGAAAATGGTCCAAGCGGTGTTCCAACCCAACCTGCGCCAAGGCCTCTTCCGCCGGCATCGGGTTCGGCGCGACGTCAGTGACCAGTTGCACGTTCTCGCGGGCTGTCAGGCTGGCCACAAGGTTGTAGAACTGAAAGACGAAGCCGACATGGTCGCGTCGATAGCGGGTCAGGCTGCGATCGTTCAGGGACGTCAGTTCGAGGTCACGGAACCAGACCTTGCCCGCAGTCGCGTGATCGAGGCCGCCCAGAATGTTGAGCAGGGTGGATTTTCCACTTCCGGAGGGGCCAAGCAGGACTGCCAGTTCGCCGGAAAAAAGTTCAAGATCCACACCATCAAGCGCCCTGACCTTGAGGTCCCCGGTGTCGTAGACCTTCGACAGATCCTGCGTGCGAAAAACGGTGTTCATGCTGCCCACTCTCTAACACCTTATAAAGGCGCTTTTGGGGGCCACAGCATTGATCCACGTCAAGGCCGGTGTCAGGCCCCGTCATAGCCTTTCTTTTGTGCCTTGTAGAGTTGGGCATAAAGCCCGTTTTCGGCCAAAAGTGCCTCGTGCTGGCCCTGTTCGACAAGTTGCCCGGCCTCCAGCACGAAAATTCGGTCTGCATTAGAGATCGACGACAGGCGGTGCGCCACAACGATAGTCGTTTTGCCCTTGGTCAGCCGCGAAAGAGCGGATTTGATGCGCTCCTCGGTGGCTTGATCGAGCGCGCTCGTCGCCTCGTCCAGCAGCAGGATCGGCGCGTCGCGCAGGAAGGCGCGGGCGATGGCGATACGCTGTTTCTGACCGCCGGAAAGCTGTGCGCCCTTGGGGCCGACGGGGGCGGTGCCGCGCTTGCGGATGAGATCGGCAATTTCGGCGTCCTCGGCGGCTTGCCAGATCTGATCCTCGCTGGCCTCGGGGTTCACATAGCGGATGTTATCCCAGATCGAGGCGTTGAAGATGACGATATCCTGCGCCACCACCGAAAAGGCCCCGCGCAGGGCGGACACCTGTAGATCGCGAATGGGGGTATCGCCAAAGCGGATTTCGCCACCTTGTGTGTCATAGAGCCTTGAGAGGAGCGACAGGATCGTGGTTTTGCCCGATCCGGTGGCCCCGACGATCGCCGACACCTTGCCGCCGCCGAAGGTCAGGTTCAGCCCCTCAAAGAGCGGCTGTTCGGGGGTATAGGCGAAGTGTACGTTTTCGAGGGTGATGTCGGCGCCCGTGTCGAATGTGGTTTTGGCACGCTGGGCATCCTTGATCGAGGGGGTTTCGCGGTAAAGGCCTCGAATGCGATCCAGCAGGACAAGGTTGGATTGTACGGTGCCGAAGAACTGCGCCAGTAGGCGGGCAGGGTCGAAGACCATGACCATGCCCAGCAGGAAGGTGATGATGCCTGCGCCATCAACGTCGAAATCGGGGCTCAGCACCATGTAACCGCCGCCGCCGATCACCAGCACATAGACAAAGGCCGAACTCAGGTCGATCGAGGGCATGACAAGCGCCTGCGTGATCTGCACCCGGTTCATCAGGTCGCGGATCGCCCCGGTGCCTTTCATCAGGCGGTCGGTCTCAACCTGCTCTTGGCTGGCGATCTTGACGGTGCGCATGCCGTTTACCGTTTCCTCGATCCCGTTCATGTAATCGCCAAGGGCGGTTTCCGCCTCGCCTTGGGCGGTTTTCACCCGGTCCGAGACATAGTTCATAACCCAGATGATGAAGGGCAAAACCACAACGGCTGTGGCAAAGAGAATGGGGTTTTTCCAGATGAGGTAGCCCGAGACAATGACCACGGTCACGGCATCGCGGACCGCATTGGCGGTGGCCATGCCCACGAACATGCCCAACTGTTGGGTCTGGGTCACCAACCGTTGAATGATCTCACCCGATTTGGTGCGCTCGAAATAGGCCAGATCCAGCGCCATCAAATGCCCGATCAAATCGCGCCGCATTTCGTAAACCGCTTGGTTAGTGACCCGAACCGCCACAAGCGGCACCAGATAAGACATCAACCCACGCACCGCGAAAAGGAAGAATACCACGACGCAGACCATGGCCAGTTCCCGCGCTTGCCCGGACTCGAAGATCACCCGCAACCCGTTTTCCGTCATCGACAGAAACTGCTGATAGACCAGCCCTTGGATCAGGATCATGCCAAGGATCAGAAAGAGCTTGGGCGTCTTGTCTTTGAGGTAATTGCGCCAGAACCAGCGGATATTGTCGCGGTCCTGCTCGGTATAGAGTTTCTGACGGGTTGACTTGGTCATAAGGGCCTTGGGGGTTTGGGCGGTCTTTCCCCTGCCTATAGAGGGTTCGCGCGCAAAGGTCAGTACGCGATTTTCATCCCGTCGGACACCATCCCTTCTTCTGTTCAAAAATATCCTGGGGGAGTCGCCCGAAGGGCGACGGGGGCAAAGCCCCCTCAGGCGGCGACCAATTGCCCATCCCGTATGCCTTTCACCTTTGCGGTGACGATCTGGCCCTCGGGGCGGTCTGTATCAAAACTCACCTCGGTGAATTGCTCGGTGCGGCCCATGCGGGGGTTTTCCATCAGGATGTGATGGGTCCGGCCCTGTTGCGCTGCGAGGTGCCGTGTGACCTGCGCCTCACCCGCCGCACGCAGGCGCGCGGCGCGTTCCTTGATCAGCTTGCCGTTCACCTGCTGCGGGATGCGCGCGGCAGGGGTGCCTTCGCGCTTGGAATAGGGGAAGACATGCAGCCATGTGAGGTCACAGTCGGCCACCAGCTTCAGCGAGTTCTCGAAATGCGCCTCGCTCTCGGTGGGAAAGCCCGCGATGATATCGGCGCCGAAGGTCATCTCGGGGCGCAGGCGGCGGGCCTCCTCGCAGAAACGAATGGCGTCGTCGCGCAAATGGCGGCGCTTCATCCGCTTGAGGATCAGGTCATCGCCATGTTGCAGGCTGAGGTGCAGATGCGGCATCAGGCGCGGCTCACTTGCAATCGCTTGCATCAGGTTGTCGTCGGCCTCGATGGAATCGATCGAACTGATCCGCAGGCGCGGCAGGTCGGGCACCAGTTTGAGGATGCGCATGACCAGATCACCCAGCCGGGGTTGTGCAGGCAGGTCCGCGCCCCAGCTTGTCAGGTCCACCCCGGTCAGCACCACCTCGTTATAGCCCCGGTCGACTAACCGCTTGATCTGATCCACCACCACGCCCGCGGGCACGCTGCGCGAATTGCCCCGGCCATAGGGGATGATGCAGAAGGTGCAGCGATGATCACAGCCGTTTTGCACCTGCACATAGGCGCGGGACCGGGTGCCAAAGCCGTCGATCAGGTGGCCGGCGGTCTCGGTCACCGACATGATGTCGTTGACCTGAAGTTTCTCGCTGTCGCCGATGAAATCGGCGGCCAGCCGCCCCCATGTTTCGGGCTGCATTTTCTCGGTATTGCCGATGACGGCGTCGACCTCCTCCATCTTGGTGAAGGTCTCAGGCTCGGTCTGGGCGGCGCAGCCGGTGACGATGAGGCGCGCCTCGGGGTTTTCGCGGCGCAGGCGGCGAATCTCTTGCCGGGCCTTGCGTACAGCTTCCGCCGTTACCGCGCAGGTGTTGACCACGACCGCGCCCGATAGCCCGGCTTGCGCCGAAAGCTCTTTCATCGCTTCGGTTTCATAGGCATTGAGGCGACAGCCCAGCGTGGTGAACTTGGGTGGCGTGGTCATTCCAGCCCCCGCAGGAATTCGGGCGTCAGCACCCCGTCAAAGACATGGCTCGTGCCGCCGGTCATCCAGACGCCATCCTCGCGCCAGTCGATATCGAGCGTGCCGCCATCCAGATCAATCCGCACCTGCCGCCCCGTCAGGCCCCGGCGCGCGGCGGCCACGGCGGTGGCGCAACTGGACGACCCGGAGGCCAGCGTCACGCCCACGCCCCGCTCCCAGACCCGCACGCGCAGGTGGTCGGGGGCGACCACACTGGCCACCTGAACATTGGTGCGTTCGGGGTAAAGCGGGTGATGTTCATAGCGCGGGCCGAATTGCTCCAGCGGGATCGCCTCGGCGTCGTCCACGAAGAAGGTGCAATGCGGATTGCCCATGCCGGTGGCGGTTGGGCTGCCTTCGATGGGCAGTTCCAGCGTGTCCATCTCTTCGGCCAAGGGAATCGCATCCCACTCAAGCTGCGGCGCGCCCATATTGACGGTGGTCAGGCCGCCCCCGGCATCACGGGCCAGAATCACGCCACGGTCGGTGGTCAGCGACAGGCTGTCGCGGCCGGTCTCATTCATCAGGTGCCGCGCAATGCAACGGGTGGCGTTGCCACAAGCCGCCGAGGTGGAACCATCAGAATTATAAAAGGTCAGATGCGCGTTGCCTTCGCCGTTTTCGATAAGGGCCAATTGGTCGAAACCAACGCCCATATGCCTGTCTGCAAGGGCGATGGCGAGCGCCGGAGTGACCTCCACAGGGCGCAGACGGGCATCCAGCACGACAAAGTCGTTGCCCAGCCCGTGCATCTTCATGAAGGGCAATTTGGAATCTGCGCGTGTGTTCATGCCGCGCATATAAACCCGGTGGATAAGTGAATCCAGCATTCCCATGAAATTCCCGCAATTTCGGGGTTGACCCCCTGCCCGGGTGTTTCTAGATAGGCCGCCTAGTGGGCCGTTAGCTCAGTTGGTAGAGCAACTGACTTTTAATCAGTGGGTCGCAGGTTCGAATCCTGCAC